>SCNI01000050.1 GCA_005502775.1 Microbacteriaceae bacterium 3FA27C10 | reverse complement strand
CCCCGCATCCGCAACCCCCATCGCACCCTCTGGAGTTCGACATGACCTGGACCCCCCGTCCCCACGAGATCGTCTCCGACGACGTCGAGACGCTCGATCAGGACGAATGCTGGCGTCTGCTGGCCGGCTCCACCTTCGGGCGGCTCGCCGTGAGCGACGACGACGGCGCCGACATCTTTCCGATCAACCATCTCGTGAACGATCACCTCGTCTATTTCCGGAGCGCACCGGGAACGAAGATCGTGAGCCTCACCGAACGCCCGGGAGTGGCCTTCGAGACCGACGGCACCGAGAACCGGCAGCGCTGGAGCGTCGTGCTCCGCGGCACGGCCCGCCGGCTCGACCGCGACGAGGAGATCGCGGCCTCCGGTGTCGACGAGCTGCACACGGTCACCCGGAGCACGAAGTGGAACTACTTCGCCATCACTCCCCGCACCCTCACCGGCGTGCGCTTCATCACCGACCCGCACCGCTCCGACCCGCACCACCGGGCCCCCGAAGCGCCCTGAGCGCGTTCAGGATGCAGACGAGGTCGACGAGCTCCTGGATGCCCGCTCCGACGGCCGCCGGAATCACGCCGAACGCGGCGACCCCCATCAGCACGACGCTCAGCACGACACCGATCCAGATGCTCTGCAGGGCGATCCGCACGCTGTCCTGACCGATCGCGATCGCGTCGACCGTCTTCGAGAGATCGTCGACGAGGATGACGGCATCCGCCGAGTCGCTCGCCGCCGTCGCCCCGCGCGCTCCCATCGCGATGCCCACCTCGGCGGCCGCGAGCACCGGTGCATCGTTGACCCCGTCGCCCACCATCACGACCGGTCGCTCCGTCATCCGGGCGACGGCGGCCACCTTGTCGGAGGGCAGGCATCCCGCACGCACGTCCGTGATGCCGGCCGACTCGGCGATGGATGTCGCCGTGGCGAGCGCGTCACCCGTCAGCATCACGAACCGGCGGGCGCCGCGGCGGCGGAGCGCGCCGATGACCTCGCGGGCGTTCTCCCGAAGCCGGTCGTGGGCGACGATCGAGCCGGCGAAGCGGTCGTCCACCGAGATCGAGATCGCCAGCTCGCCGGGCTCGAGCGCCGGCGCGACGGCGGAGGGGGCGCGCTCGCGCACGAAGGCCAGCTTGCCCACGCGCACCTCGTCGCCGGCGATCTGCGCACGCACCCCCGCGGTGGCCACCTCGTCGGCCTGATCGGCGTGCAGCAGCTCGATCCTCGCGTCGCGAGCGTGCGCGATGATCGAACTCGCCAGCACGTGGCTCGAGTACTCCTCGGCGGAGGCGGCGAGTTGCAGCAGCCTCGCCTCGGTGAACCCCGGCTCCGGAAGGATCCGGGTGACGGTCGGCCGCCCTTCGGTCAGGGTTCCCGTCTTGTCGAAGACCACCGTGCGCACACGCGCGAGCCGTTCGAGCACGGCGCCGCCCTTCACGATGACCCCCGCTTTCGCGCTGCGGCTCATCCCGGCCATGAACGCGATCGGAGCCGCGATGATCAGCGGACACGGCGTCGCCAGCACGAGCACTTCGGCGAAGCGCACCGGATCGCCCGACAGCACCCACGCGGTCGCCCCGATGAGCAGGGCCACGGCGGTGAAGGGCAGGGCGAAGCGGTCGGCGAGACGCACCACCGGAGCCGGATGCGCGGTGGCGTCGGCGACGAGCAGCACGATGCTCTGGTACTGACTGTGCGCCGCGTCGCGGCGGGCCGTGAGCTGCACCGCGGTCGACCCGTTGACCGAGCCGCTCAGCACGAGATCACCGCCGTGACGCTCGACGGGAAGGCTCTCCCCGGTCAGCGACGACTCGTCGAACTCGACCGGGCCCGACCCCTCGGTCAGAGAGCCGTCGACCGGAACGATCTCCGAGGGCCTCACCAGCAGCACGTCCCCGACGACGACGTCGTCGATCGCCACGTCGACGATGGTCGCCCCGCCGGGGGAGTTCGACACCCGGTGGGCGATCCGTGGCGCGCGATCCATCAGCGCCTTCAGCTCGCGCTCGGCCCGGGCCTGAGCGAAGTCCTCCAGGGCCTCGCCTCCGGTCAGCATCAACACGATGATCAACGAGGCGAGCAGTTCGCCCACCAGCACGGTCGAGACGATCGCGAGCACGGCGAGCACGTCGACGCCGATGACGCCCTGGCGGAGCCGCGCGATCATCCGCACGAGTTCCACTCCGGCGATCCCCAGCGCGTAGATCGCGACGAGGTACCGCGCCGCCACCGGCACCCCGGTCACGATCAGGATGCCCGCGACGGCGGCGACCGCGACGGTCGCGGCCACGAGCGGGTAGCGCAGGCGCTTCACCGGGGTCCGTCCGTCTCGAGCCGTGCGCCGGCCGCCGCGGCGGCCCGGGCGGGAACGACGACGACCGGGGATCCGAGGTTCAGGAGCATGTCGCGACTGGTCGACCCGAGGAGCGACGCCGCCAGCGCCGATCTCGCCCGGCGGCCCACCACCACCGCGAGCGGGGGTCTGCTCCCGGCGGCCAGCGCCGTCGCCGCGCGGCTGCGCACCGTGGCGCTCTCGATCCGGAGCGAGGGATGGTCGCGCTGGATGGCGGCGGCGAGACGCGCGGTGAACTCCCGATGGGGTGCCTCCACCAGGGCCAGGGTGGCCGCGTCCAGGGGATAGGGGTTCAGCACCATCACCGGCGGAAGCCAGGCGTGCACCAGGCGCAGGCCGGTGTTCTGTTCCTGTGCCCAGCGTGCCGCGAACTCGGCGAGTTCGAGGTTGTCGTCGCCACCGTCGACGCCGACGACGATTCCCGTTCCCGCGTCGGCCGTCTCTGACGGGACGACGGCCACCGGCCCGTGGGCGTGAGCCGCCAGCCGGACGCAGAGCGACCAGCGCGCCGGTGCGTGGAGCAGACGGTGGCTGCCCGCCCCGACGACCACGAGCGTTTCCGGGCCGGTCAGCCGCACGAGCTCGGCCACGACCTCACCCACCACGACCCGGGTGTCGACCGTCAGAGCCGGGACGGACATCCGGATGCGCCGGGCGCGTTCCTCGAGCCGCTCGCCGGGCGCCACGGCGCCCTCGGTCGACGGCTTCTCCGGGAGGGCGACCGCCCCCTCGCGCACGAAGACGAGCGTGAGGGGATGCCCGGCGGAGCCCGCGAGACGCGCCGCCCAGGTGAGGGCCGCTTCGCTGCTGGGCCCCCCGTCGTAGGCGACGACCAGGGGGAGCCTGGCGAGGTCTCCCTCGTGTGTGCCGTCTCCGTCGTGCCCGGCGTCTCCGTCGTTCCTGGCGTCTCCGTCGTCCCCGGCGTCCGGGTCGTGTGCCGCCATGTCGTGCCTCCGTCTGATCCTGCTCGTCCACCCTCCCGGATCCGGCGCGGAGAGCGAGTGTCCTTGGTCCCATGGATCGCGCTCGCCTCGGCGTACGGTGCAGACGACAGCCACGTCGACCGGAGGCACCATGACCACGAGCACAGCCCATCCGCGCGGTCCTCGACGGTGAGCGGGGTACCGGTGCGTGATCCCTCGAGGATCCGCGAGGGGCTTTCGCTGGAGGACGCGGCGCGACGACTCCGCGAGACCGGCCCGAACGCCATCCAGCCGCGGCGGGCCAACGCCGTACGCGTGCTGCTCCGCCAGTTCCGGAGCCCGATCCTGCTGCTGCTGATCGTGACCGCGGGCGTGTCGTTCCTCGTGGGCGACAGCACGAACTCCGTCGTCATCGGTGTCATCCTGATCGCGAGCGTGGCCTTGGGCTTCGCGAACGAGTTCCGGGCCGAGCGGGCCGCGGATGCGCTCCACGACAGCGTGCGTCACCACGTCACGGTCGTGCGGGGCGGCACGGCGCACGAGGTCGATGTGGCCGAGCTGGTTCCGGGAGACGTCGTGCGTCTGTCGGTGGGCACGGTCGTTCCCGCCGACATGGCGGTGCTGGAGGCGCGCGATCTCAGCTGCGACGAGGCGATCCTCACCGGAGAATCGGAGCCCTCCCGCAAGGCGGCGCCGGCCGACGGCGAGGAGGCGGCGACATCGATGCTGCAGATGGGCACCATCGTGCACACGGGCAGTGGCCTCGGCGAGGTCACCGCGACCGGCACGCGCACGGCTTTCGGCCGTATCGCCGAGGGTCTGGGCGCCACGGCCCCGGTCACCGAGTTCCAGCGAGGCCTCAGCCGCTTCTCTGTGCTGCTGCTCGAGGTCGCTCTGGTGCTCACCACGCTGATCTTCGTCGCCAACCTGCTGCTGCAGCGGCCGCTGATCGAGTCGCTGCTGTTCTCGCTCGCCATCGCCGTGGGGATCACCCCGCAGCTGCTCCCCGCCGTCGTCAGTACGAGCCTGGCCTCGGGAAGCCGCGCCCTCGCCCGCAAGAAGGTGCTGGTGAAGCGTCTCGTCTGCATCGAGGACCTCGGAGACCTGGATCTCCTCGTGACCGACAAGACCGGAACGCTCACCCAAGGACGGATCGGATTCGCCCGGGCGCTGCCGGTGGACGGGGGCACGGATGCCGCGGCGCTGACCGGTTTCGGCCTGACGGCGAGCGAGGTCGACTTCGCGAGCCCCGAGCTCGACGTCACGGGTCTCAACTCGCTCGATGCGGCCCTGTGGGAGCATGCCGGCGCCGAGGTCTACCGCGCGATGCGCACGTCGCCGCCCCTGGACGTGCTGCCGTTCGACCATGAGCGCAGGATGACCAGCGCGCTCGTTCGGCGAGCGGGGGAGGAGCCGATGCTGATCGTGAAGGGCTCGCCCGAAGACGTGATGGCCCGCTGCGTCGCTCTGCCGGACGAGGCGACGGCCACGCTCGAGGCGCTCTACCGCGACGGCGAGCGGGTGCTCGCGGTCGCGACCAGAACGGCGCCCGGCGCCACGGCTTTCACGCGAGATGCCGAGCACGAGCTGCGGCTGGCGGGCTTCCTGGTGTTCGTCGATCCGGTCAAGGCCGACGCGGCCGAGTCGATCGGGCGCCTCGCCCGCTTGGGCGTGCAGGTCAAGATCGCGACCGGCGACAGCGCCGTCGTGACCGAGAAGCTGTGCGCCGACCTCGGCATCGCCTCCGGCGGCACCCTCACGGGGGCCGAGGTGGAGGCCCTCGACGACACCGCGCTCGCCGCGGCCGCGCGCGGCGCCACCATCTTCGCTCGGGTGGGCCCCGAGCAGAAGGCGCGCATCATCCGTCTGCTCCGCGCGAAGGGCCACTCGGTCGCCTTCCTGGGCGACGGGGTGAACGACGCCCTCGCGTTGCATCAGGCCGACATCGGCGTGTCGGTGGACTCCGCGGCGGACGTGGCCAAGGACGCGGCCGACGTCATCCTGCTCGACAAGGATCTCGGCGTGCTCTCCGACGGCGTGCTCGAGGGCCGCCGGATCTTCGCCAACACCATGAAGTACCTGCTGATGGGCACGTCGAGCAACTTCGGCAACATGTTCAGCGCCTCGGTCGCCTCAGTGGTGCTGTCGTTCCTGCCGATGCTGCCCGGGCAGATCCTGCTGAACAACCTGCTCTACGACACCGGGCAGATGGCCATCCCGACCGACCGCGTCGATCCCGAGCAGCTCGAGCGGCCCTCGCGGTGGGACATCTCCTTCATCCGCCGGTTCATGCTCGTCTTCGGCTCGATCAGCAGCATCTTCGACTTCGCCACCTTCGCGCTGATGCTCCTGGTGCTGAACGCCGGGATCGGCGAGTTCCGGGCGGGCTGGTTCATCGAGTCGATCGCCACCCAGACGCTCATCGTCTTCGCCATCCGCACGCGCCGGGTGCCGTTCTTCCGCAGCCGGCCGTCGTTCGCGTTGATCGGGGCGGCGGTGGGCGTGGTCGTCGTGGGAGCGTGGCTCCCGTTCTCGCCGATCTCCGGGTTCCTTGGGTTCACGCCCATCCCCACGGCGTTCTTCCTCGCCCTGGTCGGGATGATCGTGGTCTACCTCGTGATCGTGGAGTTCGCCAAGAAGCTGTTCTTCGCCCACCTCGCGCGCACGCCCGCCGGTCCGCGCACGCCGCGCGACCGCGTCAGGCATCAGATCATCCGGAGGTCGTCCCGCTTCACCAGCCGGTCATGAGCGGACGATCAGCGTGGGCGCCACGAGCGCCCGGATCACCGCGTGGCTGACCGAGCCGAGGAAGAACCGGCGCGCCCCGTGGTCGCTGTGGTTGCCGACCACGACCTCGGACGCCGTCCGAGCCGCATCGATCAGGGCGTCCGCCGGTGTGCCGACGACGAGGGAACCATGCGCGGCGAGCCCGGTCACGAGGCCGGCTCGCCGGATGGCGGTGTCGAGCACCCCCTGATGGACGTCCTCGAGCGAGTCCTCGAGGCCGAGCTCCGGTACGTAGACGTCCTGCCAGGCCGGCGGCTCGGTCCAGGCGTGCACCACGAGCAGCTCCTGCTGGGAGGACAGGGCCTCGGCGATGGCGACATCGAGCACGTGCTCGGAGACGGTGGTGCCGTCGTAGCCGACCACGAGCCTCCGCCGCGGTGTCGCCGTCGTGTCGGCGGGGACGACGGCGACGGCGCCCGGCGTGTGCGCCGCGGCCAGCCGCGAGCCCACGGACCAGCCGAAGGGGCTCGGCTTCTGCGTGGCGGACGTTCCCCCCACCACGACGAGCGACCGCGGAGTGGACAGGGCGAGGAGCTCGTCGACCACGGCTCCGCGCAACTCCTGGGTCGAGATCGAGGCCTCAGGATGCGCGCGCCGCAGTTCGTCAGCCGCTTCCATCAGCCGTACACGGGCTTCGGCCTCCGGGGACCTCGCGCTGAGGTAGTCGGTGCCGGTCTCGTGCCCGCCCAGCACGCCGACGAGGGTGATCGGTGCAGAACCCGGCCGGGACGCCGCCCATGATGCGGCGGCGGTGGCGGACGCGGATTCGTTCCATCCGACGAGGATGCGGTCGAACGGGGCGGGTGGAGCAGGAATGCGTGTCATGAGGTCTCTCCTTCGAGGTGGCTTTCGTTCACCCGGTCGCTGATGACGATCACGGGGACGTCGAGGTTGAGGATGAGTTCGTGGCTGGCGGAGCCGAGCAGGAACCGGTTCACGGCGCCGCGGCTGCGGCAGCCCACGACGACCAGTTCCGGCAGGGGCGGTGTGTCGAGCAGGGAACGCACGGTGGGCCCGCGCACGGCGTTCGCGGTGAGGGCCAGACCCGGGTAGGCGCGTGTCACCGCGGTGGCGGCGTCGTGCACGATCGCGGCGTGCTCCGCGGTGAGCAGCTCGAGGGTGAGGTCGTCGTAGACGTAGTCGGCCTGCCAGACCGGGGGTTCCAGCCAGACGTGGAGGAGGTGGAGCGGCACGTTCCGGAGCACGGCCTCCGCGGCGGCGAACAGGGCGGCGCGGGTGGAGGTCTCCGATCCGTCGACGCCGGCGACGATGCCCGAGCGCACCCCGGCGACGTGGCGGGGGACGATCGCGACGGGTCCGAGGGCGGTCGCGGCGAGCCGGGTGCCGATGGCCCAGGCGAAGCGGAGGTGAGGGGTGGTGCGGGCCTGGGTGCCCAGCACGAGCAGCGTGGCCGGGTCGGTGAAGCGGCGCAGGGCGGTGAGGGTGTCGCCGATCACGACCTGACTGGTCACGCGCGCGGACGGGAGTTCGCGGGCCACGCGGACCGCTTCTTCGGCCACGGCGATCGTCGCGGCGGCATATTCTCCGGGGTCGGTCGTCGCGCCGGGGACCAGGCCCACCTCCTCGATCACCCGCACCAGCACGACTTCGTGGCCGGCCGTGGCGTGTCGGGTGCGATCGATCATCCAGGCCGTCGCGGTGCGGCTCTCCACCGAGTCGTCCCAGGCCACCACTGTTCTCTGCATCATGCATCCAGGGTCCGCGCCCGGGCCGCCGGAGCACGGGACCTAAGTCATCTGCGGATGCCCCACCGGCGTGAGCCGGGCAGGCGCCGGTGCTCCGATCGCCGGTGCCGGTGCCGGTGCCGGTGCCGGCGCGAGAGAGAGCCCGTCCTGCTCCGCTACGGTGGGCACATGCTCGCTGCCATCGCCGGAGTGCTGCCGATCGCGGTCGGCATGCTGCTCGCCTCCGTTCCCGTGGTCGCCATGGCGGCCGTCCTCGCCACACTCAACACCCGGGCGGTGCTCTCGCGCTTCACCGCGGGGTGGCTCGTGGGTGTGGTGCTCATGTGCGCGGTCGGACTGCTGCTCGCCGACGTGGCGATCTTCGCCACCGACTCGAGCGCATGGGTGGCGTGGGTGCGGCTCGCGCTCGGTGTGGTGGTGGCCGTTCTCGGCATCCGCAAGCTGGTGTCGCGCATCCGGGCCGGTGCCGCGACCGGAGAGCCGTCCTGGATGGCGACGATGCGGGCGATCACCGCTCCGAAGGCCTTCGCCGCCGGGCTCGCGCTCGGTTCGGTGAATCCGAAGAGCGCCGCCATCACGCTCTCGGCCGTGGCGGTGGCCGCCGAGAGCACTGCGGTGGTGGGGGAGCAGATCGCGGCCCTCGTGGCCTTCGCCGTCGTGGGCAGTCTCGCGGTGGCGGCGCCGCTCGTGGCGATCGCCGCGGTGGGCGAGCGTGCCGCCCGGCCGCTCGAGGCCTTCGTGGGCTGGTTCGCGCGGCACAGCGACGTCGTGCTCGCGGTGGTGCTGCTCGCCCTCGCGGCCGTGCTCATCCTGAACGCCGTGGGCGAACTCGCCGCCTGAGCATCCGGTGGACGCAGCGCATCCGGTGGACGCAGCGCATCCGGTGGACGCAGCGCATCCGGTGGACGCAGCGCATCCGGTGGACGCAGCGCATCCGGTGGACGCAGCGCATCCGGCACCGGCGGCGCCCGCGATCGTAGGCTGAAGGCATGCGGTCTCCGGGAAGCACGGTCGTGGTCGTCGTCGGCGGGGTCACGGATGCCATCGTGCGCGAACTAGGCCGCCTCCCCAACGTGCAGGCGTTGCGGCTGACCGACGAGGAGAGCCGCGCGACGGCAGAGGCCGCAGCCCGCCCGGCGGTGGGGGCGCCCTCGGTGCGCGAGGTGCTCGCCTCGGCCCACAGCCCGTTCCTGGTGCACGACCTCGATCCGCTCGCTGCGGTGGCGCGGGCCTGGACCGCATTCTTCGAGAACCCCGCCACCCTCCCCGCCCTGCGCATCGAGACCGAGTCGGCGCTCGCCTCCTTCGCCGCGGGCGAGAGCGTGCTGCCCGACTACTACCTCGTGCTCGGGCCGGAGACCATCACGACGGCCGAGAGTCAATGGTGGCTCGGGGTGCTGGCCGCCGTGGCGCCGAGCCGGGTGCTTCCCGTGGAGGCCACCACAGGGGCGGTGCAGCGGATGCTCGGCTCGCTGCCCACGGGCCGTGCCTGGCCCGAGCCGGCCGGCTGGTTGCGGGAGCTGCCGCTGCAGGTGCCCGACCGGGTCGGGTTGTTCTGAGTGGGCCTGCTCCCAGCCGCTACCCCGGCCCGAGCGACTCCGGCCCGTGCTGCTCCGGCCCGTGCTGCTCCGGCCCGCGCTACTCTGAGGGGCACGCGCACGACGGGAGCAGAACGGTGACCTTCCAGGCCTACATCGACACGATCCAGCAGAAGACGGGCAAGACCCCCGACGACTTCCGGGCGCTGGCCGCCGAGAAGGGCCTGAGCGGCCCCGGGGTCAAGGCGGGAGACGTGCTCGCCTGGCTCGCGGAGGACTTCGGACTGGGCCGAGGGCACGGGATGGCGATCTATTCGATCCTGAAAGACGACGCGACCCCGCGGGGTTCGGCCGACGAGCGGATCGAGAAGCAGTTCGCCGGAGCGAAGGCGGCCTGGCGGCCCTCGTTCGACGCCATCGTCGCCCGGGCCCGCGCTCTCGGCGACGACGTGACGCTCGCTCCCACCGACAGCTATGTGAGCCTCGTGCGTGGGAGCCGCAAGTTCGCGATCGTGGCGGTGACC
The DNA here is from genome assembly GCA_005502775.1 of Microbacteriaceae bacterium 3FA27C10. Lineage (GTDB taxonomy): Bacteria > Actinomycetota > Actinomycetes > Actinomycetales > Microbacteriaceae > Herbiconiux. The sequence continues at coordinate 10,667 of SCNI01000050.1, read as the reverse complement.
GCCAAGCGGCTCGATCTCGGCGTGAAGCTCAAGAACGACGAACCGGGCTCCCGATTCGAACCCGCCGGCAGCTGGAACGCGATGGTGACCCACCGCGCCCGGGTCGATGAACCGGCGCAGCTCGACGACGAGCTGCTCGCCTGGGTCGACGCGGCGTATCGCGAGGCCTGAGCCCCGCATCCGGCGGTGTCGCGCCGCGCATCCGGAATGCGGGCGAGCCGCGGATGCTTGTAACCGAGTAGGCGTTGCATGGCGAAGAGTGATGCAATGGACGTTCCCGAATGATGTTCTGAGGCTCCTGTGACGATCGACTTTGACCGAGTGACGACCACCCCCGCGCTGGATGACACGGTGCTGGATGACACGGCGCTGGACGCCGCGGAGGTCGAACGGGTGCGCGCCGACTTCCCGATCCTCTCGCGGTCGGTGAACGGGCATCCGCTGGTCTATCTCGACTCGGGGGCGACCTCGCAGAAGCCGCAGTCGGTGATCGACGTCGAGCGCCGCTTCTACGAGCAGAGCAACGCCGCCGTGCACCGCGGGGCGCACACGCTCGCCGGCGAGGCCACCCTGCTGTTCGAGGCCGCGCGTGCCCGGGTGGCGTCGTTCGTGGGCGTCGCCGACGACGAGATCGTCTGGACCTCGAACGCCACCGAGGGCATCAACCTCGTGGCCTACGGCATGTCGAACGCCTCGCTCGGGCGTGGGGGAGCGGCCGCTGAGCGGTTCCGGCTCGGGGCGGGCGACGAGATCGTCGTGACCGAGGCCGAGCACCACGCGAACCTCGTGCCCTGGCAGGAGCTGGCGTTCCGCACCGGGGCGACCCTGCGGGTGATCGGGCTGGAGGACGACGGGCGCCTGCGACTAGACGAGGCGGCCTCGGTGATCGGACCGCGCACCCGCGTGGTGGCGTTCGCGCATGTGTCGAACGTGCTCGGCACGGTGAACCCCGTGGAGCAGCTCGTGGCGCTCGCGCATGGCGTGGGCGCTCTCGTGGTGCTCGATGCCTGCCAGTCGGCGCCGCACCTGCCGCTCGACCTCGCCGCCCTCGACGTGGACTTCGCCGTGTTCTCGGGTCACAAGATGCTCGCGCCGACGGGGATCGGCGTGCTGTACGGGCGCAAGGAGCTGCTGGATGCGCTGCCCCCGTTCCTGACGGGTGGTTCGATGATCACGACGGTCGGCCTGCAGGAGACCTCGTTCCTGCCGGCGCCGATGCGCTTCGAGGCCGGCACCCAGCGGGTGTCGCAGGCCATCGCGCTCGCCACGGCCATCGACTACCTCGACGCGGTCGGGATGGAGCGGATCGCCGAGTGGGAGACGCGGCTCGGTCTGCGCCTGTACTCCGGGCTCGCCGCGATTCCGGGGGTGCGCATCCTGGGGCCCGCTCCGGCATCCGCGGCGCCCGGCGGGTACGGGGCCGAGCGCGTGGGTCTCGCGAGCTTCGACGTGGAGGGGGTGCACGCCCACGACGTGGGGCAGTTCCTCGACGACCGCGGCATCGCGGTGCGCGTCGGCCACCACTGCGCGCAACCCGTGCACCGGCGTTTCGGGGTGACCGCCACCACGCGCGTGAGCACCTACCTGTACAACACCGAGGCCGAAGTGGATGCGGCCGTCGAGGCCGTGGCCGACAGCCGCGTCTTCTTCCGGGTGGCGTGATGGCCTCGCGCGAACTCGAGACGATGTACCAGCAGGTCATCCTCGATCACTCGAAGGAGAAGCACGGCTTCGGCCTGCGACCGGATGCCTCGGGCTCGTCGCACCAGGTCAACCCGACCTGTGGCGACGAAGTGACCCTCAACGTGCACCGGGGAGCCGATGGTTCGGTCTCGTCGATCAGCTGGGAGGGGCAGGGATGCTCGATCTCCACGGCTTCGGCCTCGCTGCTGAGCGACATCGTGCACGACCTGCCCGCCGGTGAGGTGTCGGTGCGCATCGACGCCTTCCGGGAGCTCATGCAGTCCAAGGGGGCGCTCGACGGCGACGAGGAGCTGCTCGGCGACGCGGTGGCGCTGGGCGGGGTGTCGCGATACGTCACCCGCATCAAGTGCGCGATGCTGCCGTGGGTCGCGTTCGAGGCGGCGCTCGCCTCGGAGGGTGCTGCGCCGCGCGCCTGAGCTGCTGTGGTGTGTCGGGGCGGGATGCTTCTGGTTGCGCGGGGTGGGCGTGGGTGCGTGGGGCGTGCGGCGTCGTGCCCGCCCAGGTAGATGCTCGACGGCGGGCTTGCGACGGTGGCCTGAGCGGCGTGCGGCAGCATCCCGCGAGTCGGCGCGGGTGGCGAGCGGCGACGTCGCGTGGGGGCATCCGGGTGGCGTGCGGCCTCGTCACGCCCGAGCGTGGACGCGTGGACGCGTGGACGAGGCGTCGGCGCCAGGGGGGCACGCGCCGCGCTCGCGATGCGGATCACGGGGACCTCAGAACGGTGGGGCGTCCTCCTCGGGGATGGCGGGGTGAGGCTGACCTGAGGGGTGAGGGTGGCTCGTCGGGTGATGCTGGCCTGAGAGGTGAGACTCCTGTGTGAGGTGAGGCGACGTCACAGGGCGAGGCGACGTCACGGGGCGAGCCGAGGGGACCGGCGGGGCTGTGGACGGCGCCGGACTGGTCTCGTAGCGGCGGCCGGCGGGGGAGCGCCAGGTGAGGTGGCGGTCGGCACCGGCGGTGGGGGTCCAGTTCGATTCGTGTTTGAGATGGTGGTGGCGGGAGCAGAGGTGGAAGAGGTTGGACGCCGCCGTGTGGCCCCCCGCCTGCCAGGCCTCGCAGTGATCGAGCTCACAGCGGGATGCCCGACGGGAGCAGCCGGGGAACCGGCAGTGCTCGTCGGCGAGCCGGAGCGCGAGTCGCAGGTCGGCCGGTGGCTGGTAGCGTTCCCGGCCCACGCTGAGGGTCTGGCCCGTGTCGGGGTGGGTGAGCATCCGGATGAACGAGGGCGCGTGCGCCGCGATTCGGGTGGCGGTGGCGGCGTCGATCGGGCCGTAGCCCTGGAGCTCGCCCGGCGCGTCCGAGTGGCCGAGCAGCGTCATCACCGGCACCGTGACGATGACCGTGGGCCGGATGCGGCCGAGTTGCTGAGCGACATCGGCGCGACCCGCGTGGGTCGACTCGTCGTCGGCGAATGCGCCGTGCCGACTCGCGGCAGGGAGCTGACGGTCCGCAGTCCCGGTGTCGGCACGGGTGGGGCCGGCGGACGCGTTCGGCTCCAGGGGGCGGCCGAAACCGTCGATGGGGCTGGGGTCTGTGCGCGGGTGGGTGGGCACGCCGAAGCCGCCGGAGGGGCCGAGCGCGAGGGCGGTGAAGGTGTCGGCGCGGAGTTGGGCGTGGGTGCGGGGCTCGTCGTCGGCGCGGAGGCCGCGGGCGATCTGGTCGAGGGCGTCGTCGACGGCGATGGCCTCGACCGCGGGGAGGAACGCGGTGAGCCAGGCCATCCCGTCGCGATCGGGCTGGAAGGCGACGAAGCGGTCGGCTGCCGCTCGCGAATGCCGCACCGCCAGGGATTCCGGATGCAGGCGCTCGCGCAGGCGCCGGGCCCGCGTGTCGAGTTGTGACGGTGTCTGGCCCGAAGCCGTCGCCATCACCGCGGTGTCGTAGGCGGGGCGCACCGATGCAGGCAGGGCATGGGCGTGACGGGCGACCGCCTGGGCGTGGGCATAGGTGATGGCGCCCGATCGCAGGGCTGCGAGCGTGGCGGGGAGCTCACGTGCGAGAACCTCGCCGTCGACCAGCAGGCGACTCGCCGTGCTCTCGGAGAGGTGCAGGGCGCACGCCACCTCGGCGACGAGCGAGCGTCGCGCCCGGTCTCGCTGCCCTGCGCCGAGGCCGGCCGGTGCTGTGGCATCGCTCGAGAGCTCGGCCCACGCGGAGAGCTCGGCGAGCACCTCGGCGCGCAGGGCATGCAGTTCGCCGGCGGCTTGCTCGAGGGACACGAGCTCGTCGAGCGGCGAGTCGGCACGGCTGCGGAGAGCGGCTCGCAGGCCGAGCCCGCCACGCCCGTGCCCGTGCCCGTGGCCGTGGCGACCGTCGCCGTGGTCGGCGGGGATTTCCTGGCCCGGGCTGCGCTCGCCCGGGCGGGGTGTGAGAAGGACTTGTTTCATGAGAATAAGTCAACACGACACCACCGACATCGGGTCGGCGCGCACCAGCGCGCCGGACGGCGGTGTCTCGCCGACGCCGGGCTACCGACCGGGCCACCCGCTGGGCTGCCCGGACCCGCGCACGACTCGCCGGTCTACCGCCCTACCGACTCGCCGGTCTACCGCCCTACCGACCCGCTGGGCTGCCCGGACCCGCGCACGACTCGCCGGTCTACCGCCCTACCGACCCGCTGGGCTGCCCGGACCCGCGCACGACTCGCCGGTCTACCGCTCTGCCGAACCGCCGGGCTGCCCCGACCCGTGACCGGCGCGCTCTAGGATCGCACCATGGCCGACTCCCTGCCCGACTCCGCTCGCGCGACGACGCCCGGACTGCCGCCCGGCTCCGGCCCGACCGCTCCCGGCCCGGCCACTCCCGGCCCGGCCACTCCTGATCCGGCCCACCCGACTCACCCCGCCCAGCCCACGCATCCCACCGCCGAACGCCGCCGCCTCACCGAAGCCGCCACCGGAACCCCCTGGCGCGACTGGGGCCCCTACGTGGCCGAGCGCGGCTGGGGAACCGTGCGCGAGGATTACAGCGCCGACGGCGACGCCTGGCGCTTCTTCCCCCACGACCACGCCCGCAGCCGCACCTACCGCTGGAACGAGGACGGCATGGCCGCCTTCAGCGACGAGCAGCAGCGCTGGTGCCTCGGCCTCGCCCTCTGGAACGGCGCCGACCCCATCCTCAAGGAGCGCATGTTCGGCCTCGCCGGCCCCGAGGGCAACCACGGCGAGGACGTCAAGGAGTACTGGTGGTACCTCGACGGCACCCCCACGCATGCCTGGCAGCGCTGGCGCTACCACTACCCGCAGGCGGCCTTCCCCTACGAGCAGCTCATCGAGGTCAACGCCGCCCGCTCGAAGCTCGAGCCCGAGTTCGAACTCGTCGACACCGGCGTCTTCGACGACGGCCGCTACTGGGTGGTCACGGTCGACTACGCCAAGGCCGGCCCGCACGACCTCGTGATGCGCGTGCGCGTCGAGAACGCCGGCCCCGACACGGCCACGATCCACGTGCTGCCGAGCCTGTGGTTCCGCAACACCTGGTCGTGGGATCTCGACCCCGGCCCGAAGCCGCAGCTGCGCGCGGGCGAACCGGATGCGCAGAACGGCACCGCGAGCACCATCACCGCCTCGATCCCCGGCCGTCCCGATCTCGTGCTGCGCGCGCATCCGGATGCCGACGGCCGGCTCCCCGAAGCCCTGTTCTGCGAGAACGAGACCAACCGCGCCCTGCTCTTCGACGAGCCCAACACCACTCCCTACCCCAAGGACGGCATCAACGACCACGTCGTCGACGGCGCCCCCACGGTCAACCCCGAGGGCGTCGGCACGAAGTCGGCCCTGCACTACCGCGCCGAGATCGAGCCCGGCGGGGCGCGGGAGTTCACCGTGCGCCTGACGCAGGTTCCGGATGACGGCGGCCCGGCGCATCCGGACACCGACACCGAAGTCGGCACCGCCGTCGGCACCGCCGCCGACACCGTCCTCGCCGCCCGCCAGGCCGAGGCCGACGAGTTCTACGCCGAGGTCGTCCCCGAAGCGGCCTCCTCGCAGGAGTCCCGCATCGCCCGGCAGGCCTTCGCGGGGCTGCTCTGGTCGAAGCAGTTCTTCCACTTCGACGTGCGCCGCTGGCTCGACGGCGACCCCACCGCCCCGCCGCCCCCGCCGGAGCGCAAGACCGTGCGCAACGGCGACTGGCGGCACCTCTCGAGCCATGACGTCATCCTGATGCCCGACCCCTGGGAGTACCCGTGGTTCGCGGCCTGGGACCTGGCCTTCCACTGCGTGACGATGGCCCACATCGACCCGGAGTTCGCCAAGACCCAGCTGATCCTGATCCTGCGCGAGTGGTACATGCATCCGAACGGGCAGCTGCCGGCCTACGAGTGGAACTTCGCCGACGTGAACCCGCCGATCGAGGCCTGGGCGGTGCTGCGGGTGTTCGAGATCGACGGCGGGCGCGACTTCACCTTCCTCGGCCGGGTGTTCCACAAGCTGCTGATGAACTTCACCTGGTGGACGAACAACAAGGACCACGGCGACAACAACCTCTTCGAGGGCGGCTTCATGGGGCTCGACAACATCGCCCCGCTCGACCGCTCCACCCTGCCGCCGGAGGTGGGCATCCTCGAGCAGGCCGACTCGACGGCGTGGATGGCGACCTACGCGCTGCACCTGCTCGACATGGCGCTGCTGCTGACGAGCCGCGACCCCGCCTACGAGGACGTGGCCACGAAGTTCTTCGAGCACTTCCTCACCATCGCCGCCTCGGCCAACGACGCCGGGCTGTGGGACGAGGAGGAGGCCTTCTACTTCGACGTGCTGCACCTCGCCGACGGGCGCGACGTTCCGATGAAGGTGCGCTCGCTCGTGGGGCTCGTGCCCGTGACGGCGTCGCTCGTGTTCGAGCGCGTCAGCATGGGGCACCTCGAGGAGTTCGTGGCGCGCGGCCGCTCCTTCCTCGAGCGCAACCCGGGCTATCGGGAGGCCGTCCACATCCGCGACCCCGGGCAGGGCACGAAGAGCCTGCTCGCACTGGTGGCGCCGGAGCGGCTCGAGCGAATCCTGTCGCGCATCGTGCACTCCGACCGGATGCTCTCGCCCTACGGCATCCGCAGCATCTCCGCCTGGCACCGCGAGCATCCGTTCCGGGTGGAGGTCGACGGGGTCGAGGCCGTGGTCGACTACGAGCCGGGGGAGTCGACCTCCGGGCTGTTCGGCGGCAACTCGAACTGGCGCGGACCGGTCTGGTTCCCGCTCAACACGCTCATCATCGAGTCGTTGCGCTCCTACGACACGAGCCTCGGCGAGACGCACACGATCGAGTACCCGGCCGGCAGCGGCGAGATCCGCACGCTCGGGCAGGTGGCCGACGACCTCGCCGGGCGGCTCATCTCGCTCTTCGTGAGCGTCGACGGCGGGCCGCGGCCGGCGGATGCGCGCTACCCGCTGCTCTCGACCGACCCGCGCTGGCGCGACAACATCGCGTTCTACGAGTACTTCCACGGCGACACCGGGCAGGGCCTCGGAGCCTCGCACCAGACGGGCTGGACCGCGCTCGTGGCCCACCTCATCATCACGAAGAGGCGGCCGGCTCGCTGAACTCCTCGCGCCGGCCCCGCCCGGGCAGGGTGAGAACGAGGATGCCCACGGCGAGCACCACGAGACCCACCACCGCGACCGGCGCGAGGCTCTGACCGAGCACGAAGGTGCCGAGCACGGTTGCGAGCAGCGGCTCGGCGAGCGTCAGCGTGGAGACGGTCGCGGCGGTCAGTCGGTCCAGGCCCCAGGCGAAGAGCGTGTAGGCGATGGCGGTCGTGACGACTCCGAGCCAGAGGGCGGCGAGCAGGCCCGGGCCAGTGCCCAGCCAGCGGGTGTCGGTGAGCAGCAGGATGGGCAGGCTGAAGGCGGCGGCCACGCCGAACACGCCGCCCATGGTGGCCGAGGGGCTGAAGCCGCGGTCGAGCAGGGCCTTGCTCGCGAGGGTGTAGACGGCGTAGGAGGCGCCGGCACCGAGAGAGGCGAGCAGACCCGGGACGCTGACGCCGCCACTGCCCGCGGCAGCCCCTGCGGCCCCTGCGGCTGCGCTGCCCGTGCCCACCAGGCCGCTGATGAGCGTGACGCCCACGAGGGCGATCGCGGTGGCGATCAGCCAGCGGCGGCCCGGGAAGCGCCGGTTCAGGATGCCGTCGAGCAGCCCCGTGATGACCGGCGCCGAGCCGAGTGCCACCACCGTGCCGATGGCCACGCCGTTGAGGTGGGTTCCGGCGAAGAACGCGGGCTGGTAGGCCACCACGCCGAGCGCGCCGACCACGACGAAGGGCCAGGAGCGACGGTGGGGGCCGGATGCCGTGCTCGCACCGATCGCAGAGGCGCCGCTCGGCCGGCCGGGGGCCCGTGCGCCGGCCGTGCCCGGCGAGCGGGCCTCGCGCATCCGGTGCCGAAGTGCCATCACACCGGCGACGATCGCGAGCAGGCCGCCCCCGATCAGGATGCGGGCAGCACCGAGCGAGAACGCCGAGGCGTCGGCCGGCGCGAAGGCCTGCGCCGTTCCCGTCGTGCCGAAACACAGCGCGGCCACGATCACGGCGAGGAACGGCATCATGCCGCACAGTTTCCCACAGCCGCGCTGCGCGCTCCGCCTCCCGCCGCACGGGCGGGCCGTCGGTGCAGAGCCCTCAGGCGACGACCTGGGAGCTCGCGATCACGAGAACGCAGGCGAGGGCGACCCCGGCGATCAGCCAGAAGCACACGGCCATCAGTACCAGCCGCGGGCGCAGCCGGCTGACCAGCAGCCGCACCTCCACCATCGCCACGAAGAGCAGCACGATCGCCACGATGCCGATCATCGCGACGCCGGTGGAGTTCACCTGCTGGAGGAACCAGAGCATCACCACGGCGATCGCGCCCATCAGCCCGCCGAGCACGAGCCAGCTGCGACCGCTCGAGGTGGTGAGCGCGGGCTGGTTCGTCACCTTGGTGGGGTCGTCGCGTGGGTCGTCGTTCATCATCCGCCTGCCTGCGGCCGAGTCTACGCCGCGGGCCGCGGGGGCGCCCCGCGGCGCTGCGGGTGCGGGCACGCTCCACTCAGAAAGCCGCCGACGACAGCTGCCAGACGGCGAGGCCGTGCAGCCCCCACTCCCGCGCGAGCTGCGCGCGCAGCGCGAGCGAGCGCTCGTCCGACCACCAGAGCACCGTGCCGTCGCCGAGCGTCGCCGTCCACTCGCCCTGCTCGGCGTCGAACACCGCCCTGGTGCCCGCGATGTCACGCGCATCCGCCACCCGCAGCGCGATTCCGGTCGTGCCGTCGCCCGGCCAGGAGTAGCCGTACTGACCGACCCCGAGGTCGATGCGCGCGGGCGGCACGCCCGAGGCGATCATCGCGTCGAGCGCGGCCTCCGCCCAGGCCAGCCCGCCGACGGCCCCCGGCGGGCTCCAGGCCGGCCCGTGCTGGTCGTAGCCCATCAGCACGACGCGGTCGATGTCCGCCAGCAGCCCGGTGAAGTCGTAGCCCGCGTCGGCGTAGGCGGCGGGGGAGTCCTTCGCCATGATCGCGATGGAGATCGGGATGCGCGCCCGTCCCACGCGCGGCACCAGGTCGAATGCGGCCCGCAGCTCCCGCGCGAACGCCGTGAGCCCCGTCGCATCCGCCGCCGAGAGGTACTCCAGGTCGAGCTGCACGCTGTCGTAGCCGCCGCGCATCACGGCGGTGACCAGCTGGCCGATCACGGCCGTGCGGTTCGCGGGGTCGCGCAGCAGAGCGGCCCCGATGCCCGCCGAGAAGTCCTTCGTCGCGGCATCGAAGTTCGCCAGGAGCAGTTCGGCCGACATGCCGGCGGCGTGGGCGGCCGCCACGAGGGCGGCCGATCCCTCGGGTTGCGGGAGGAGGGCGGTGCCGTCGTCGGTGATGGTGGCCCCGTCGACGCCGATCATGGTGACGCGGCCGACGTTGGGGGCCACGAAGCGCGCCGAGTCGGCTTCGACGAGCAAGTATCCCTCCACGCTCAGGCCGCTCAGGACCGGGTCGGTGGCCGTCGAGTCGCCCGGTGCGACCGAGGGGGGCGGCGCGGGGATCGCCGGGGCCGCGGATGCCCGACCCGCGCCTCCGGTGCCCGACGCACCTCCCGTGCCCGACGCACCATCCGTCGGGGCGGCCCCGGACGGGCCATCCGTCGCGCGCAGCGACTCGCCGGCGGCGAACGCGGAGACGCAGCCGCTCGCGCCGAGCACCACTGCGGGCAGCAGGAGGGCGACGGCGAGCGCCGTGGCGGCGGGTCGCGTCATGCTCCCAGTCTGCGGATCCGATGCCGCACGGGCCAGTCCCGCCACCGCGCAAGGTGTGCGGAAACCCGCCAATCGGTTGCCTACGGTGTTTAGGTTTATACCTACAGTATGTAGGATGGGGTCATGATGCGTGCGAACCTCAGCCAAGAGGCCGTGATCCTGGCGGCCGCCGAACTCGCCGACCAGCAGGGCTTCGAGGCCGTGACGGTGTCCGCCCTGGCGCGCCGTTTCGACGTGAAGCCGGCCAGTCTCTACTCCCATGTGCGCGACCGCGCCGCCGTGCTCGACGGCCTGCACGAGCTGGCCCTCGGCGAACTGGCCGCCCTGATCGCCGAGGAGACCGCAGGCCGATCGGGGCGGGATGCCCTGGCAGGCCTCGCCGGGGCGCACCGGCGCTACGCGCGCGAGCATCCGGGCCGTTGGGCGGCCATGCAGCAGCCGGCCCGCGAGCAGACCGTGCGCTCCGGCGAGGCGGCCCGCGTGGTGACCCTGATCTGGGCGGTGCTGCGCGCCTACGACCTGCCTGACGACGAGCTCGTGCACGCCACCCGCCTGGTGGGTGCGACGATCAACGGCTTCCTGGCGCTCGAGCGCTCCGGCTCGTTCGGGCACCGCACCGACTCCGCCGCCCTCTCCTGGGAGCGGGCGGTCGACGCGCTCGACCTCGCCCTCCGCGCCTGGCCGGGCGGCGGGACATCCCTCTCGAGAAAGACGACCAGCGCATGACCCCCGCCCCTGTGACCC
>SCNI01000004.1 GCA_005502775.1 Microbacteriaceae bacterium 3FA27C10 | reverse complement strand
GCCCACGTCTCCGGCCGCGCCCTGCCCGCACCCCATCGTGCCCCGAAACGACGGAGTATTTCGACGTCGCGCCGAGACGACGGAGTCTGACCCCGTCGCGGGCGCTGTGCTCCGTCGTTTCGCACCGCAGTGCGGCGGGCGCGGCCGGAGACGTGGGCGCGGGGTGCGCGGGCGCGGGGTGCGCGGGCCGGAGGTGCGGCGGCGGTCATCGGGCGCACAGGGCGGCGCGGATGGCGGCGAGGCAGGCGGGCCAGTCGTAGAGCGCCTGGGCGTAGCTGAATCGGAGCACGCGATAGCCTCGGCGGGTCAGCTCGGCGTCGCGACGACGGTCCTTCTCGAACGCAGATTCGGTGTCGTGGAACTCCTTGCTGTCGAGCTCGACGACCAGGCGTCCGGAGATCAGCAGGTCCACTCGGTGCTTGCCGATCTGCACCTGCAGCTCGGCCTCGATGCCCGCGCTCCGCAGACGCTCCCGGGCCACCGACTCCGTTCCCGACTCCGCGCGCGCGTCGACGTGGCGGAGGGCCCTGGCCAGGCGCGGTGCGGTCTCGAACTCGGCACTGAGCTCCCACGTTGTGCACAGTTGCTTTCGGACGGCGGAGTCCAGAATCGCGACCGCGAACGCTGGATCGAGCTCGGTGGGGAGGTGCCGGAGGGCGCGGGGAAAGGCGACGATTCCGCGGGGCTCGCCGGTCGCGGAGACCGTGACGTTCCTCCAGTGGACGACGACGTCGTCTCGCGGTACGAACGGGCGGCCCGAGTCGGGGTCGCGGAGGGCGCGGGCATGGGCGGCGACCGCCACGTGCAGGCGCCCGTCGTCCGGGGGACACCAGGCTCCCCACTCCTGCACCGCGGAGAACGAGGTCAGCGCGCCCGACTCTGTGGACGACCCGTCACACCGGCTCAGGTGTGGAGAAGTGGCAGCGCCCCAGCCTGGACACCCGTAACGACGGAGATGCGCCGCACAACCCGGAAACGACGGAGGGTCGGCCCGCAATCGGGCCGACCCTCCGTCGTTTCGCGGCAGCGGCGCGGGCGGCGGGAGCCTACGGCTTGCCGCGCATGATGGCCTGCTTGACCTCGGCGATGGCCTGCGTGACCTGGATGCCGCGGGGGCAGGCATCCGTGCAGTTGAAGGTGGTGCGGCAGCGCCACACGCCTTCCTTGTCGTTGAGGATGTCGAGGCGGGTCTGCGCCGCCTCGTCACGCGAGTCGAAGATGAAGCGGTGCGCGTTCACGATCGCGGCGGGGCCGAAGTACTGCCCGTCGGTCCAGAACACGGGGCACGACGAGGTGCACGCGGCGCAGAGGATGCACTTGGTGGTGTCGTCGAAGCGGGCCCGGTCGGCGACCGACTGGATGCGCTCCTTGTCCTTCGGCGGCGCCGTGTTCGACTGCAGGAAGGGCTGCACCTCGCGGAAGGACTCGAAGAACGGGTCCATGTCGACGATCAGGTCTTTCTCGAGCGGCAGGCCCTTGATGGCCTCCACGTAGATCGGCTTCGTGATGTCGAGGTCTTTGATGAGCGTCTTGCAGGCCAGGCGGTTGCGGCCGTTGATGCGCATCGCGTCCGAGCCGCAGATGCCGTGCGCACAGGACCGGCGGAAGGTCAGCGAGCCGTCCTGCTCCCACTTGATCTTGTGCAGGGCGTCGAGGATGCGATCGGTCGCGAACATCTGCACGTCGAAGTCCTGCCAGCGCGGCTCCTCATCGACGTCGGGGTCGAAGCGGCGGATGATCAGGGTCACGGTGAACGCCTCGATCGGCGCCTCGGGGGCAGGGCCCGAAGCGGGCGCGTCGGCTACGAGTGTCATCAGTACTTCCTCTCCATCGGCTGGTACCGCGTGATCACCACGGGCTTCCAGTCGAGCCGGATGTGGTCGGCGGCATCACTCGAGTGCGGGTCTCCGGAGAGGTACGCCATCGTGTGCTTCATATAGGTCTCGTCGTCGCGCTTCGGGTAGTCGTCGCGCATGTGGCCGCCGCGCGACTCCTGACGGTTGCGGGCGGAGTAGACGACCACCTCGGCCAGGTCGAGCAGGAAGCCCAGCTCGATGGCCTCGAGCAGATCGGTGTTGAACCGCTTGCCCTTGTCTTGCACCTGGATGTTGCGGTACCGGTCGCGCAGACGGTGGATGGTCGCGGTCACCGCCGCGAGCGACTCGTCGGTGCGGAACACCTGGGCGTTCTTGTCCATCTCGTCCTGCAGCTCCTTGCGGATCGACGAGATGCGCTCGGTGCCGGTTCCGTTGCGGAGGGAGGCGACGAGCGACACGATCGCGCCGGCCGGGTTCTCGGGCAGCGGCGTGAAGTCGACCGTCTTGACGTAGGCGGCGGCGTTGTTGCCGCTCCGCTTGCCGAAGACGTTGATGTCGAGCAGCGAGTTGGTGCCCAGGCGGTTCGAGCCGTGCACCGACACGCAGGCGCACTCGCCGGCGGCGTAGAGGCCCGGCACGACGGTGTCGTTGTCGCTCAGCACCTCGGCCTTGATGTTGGTGGGGATGCCACCCATCGCGTAGTGGGCCGTGGGCATCACGGGCACCGGCTCGACCACCGGGTCGACGCCCAGGTAGGTGCGGGCGAACTCGGTGATGTCGGGGAGCTTGGTCTCGAGCACCTCGGCACCGAGGTGCGTGCAGTCGAGCAGCACGTAATCCTTGTGCGGGCCGGCGCCGCGGCCCTCGGCCACCTCCTGCACCATGCACCGGGCGACGATGTCACGCGGCGCGAGGTCTTTGATGGTGGGGGCGTAGCGCTCCATGAAGCGCTCGCCGGAGGCGTTGCGCAGGATGGCGCCCTCGCCTCGCGCCCCCTCGGTGAGCAGGATGCCGAGACCCGCCAGCCCGGTGGGGTGGAACTGGAAGAACTCCATGTCCTCCAGCGGCAGCCCCTTGCGCCAGATGATGCCGACGCCGTCACCCGTGAGGGTGTGCGCGTTCGAGGTGGTCTTGTAGATCTTTCCGAAGCCGCCGGTGGCGAAGATGACCGCCTTGGCCTGGAAGACGTGGATCTCGCCGGTCGACAGCTCGTAGGCCACGACCCCCGAGGGCTTGTCGACACCGTCGACTGAGGTCATCACGAGGTCGAGCACGTAGTACTCGTTGAAGAAGTTGATGCCGAGCCGCACGCAGTTCTGGAACAGCGTCTGCAGGATCATGTGGCCCGTGCGGTCGGCCGCGTAGCAGGCCCGGCGCACGGGCGCCTTGCCGTGGTCGCGGGTGTGGCCGCCGAAGCGCCGCTGGTCGATCTTGCCCTCCGGCGTGCGGTTGAAGGGCAGACCCATGTTCTCGAGGTCGATGACCGCGTCGATGGCCTCCTTCGCGAGGATCTCGGCCGCATCCTGGTCGACCAGGTAGTCGCCGCCCTTCACCGTGTCGAAGGTGTGCCACTCCCAGTTGTCCTCCTCGACGTTCGCGAGCGCCGCGGCCATGCCGCCCTGCGCCGCTCCGGTGTGCGAGCGGGTGGGGTACAGCTTCGAGATGACCGCGGTCTTGGCCTGCGGCCCGGCCTCGATCGCCGCGCGCATCCCGGCGCCGCCGGCGCCCACGATCACGATGTCGAACTGGTGGTAGTGCACGCCGTCGATCACGGCGCCGTCTTCGTATTCAGCCAAAGGAAGGACTCACTTCGTGGTAGATCGGGCCGGCTAGACGACCGGGCAGAACGAGGGCAGCACGTCGGCGGGGGAACCCGCGGGGCAGGGGTCGAAGCCGAAGATCACCCAGGTGCCGAGGATGATCTCCGCGACGACCGAGACGAGGATGGCGCCCAGCAGGATCTTGCGCGTGAGCGGCCGGGTGGCGTAGTCGTTCACGATGGTGCGCATGCCGTTGCCGCCGTGGATGAACGCGAGCCACAGCATCAGCAGGTCCCACACCTGCCAGAACGGGCTCGCCCACTTGCCGGCGACGAAGGCGAAGTCGATGCCCTTGACGCCGTCGCCCATGACGAGGTTGACGAACAGGTGCCCGAAGATCAGCACGATCAGCACGACGCCCGAGGCGCGCATGTAGATCCAGCCCCACTTCTCCCAGTTCACGCCGCGCTTGCGGGGAACGGAGTAGGGGGCGCGGGGGGAGTCGATCGTGGTCGCCATCAGCCGGACACCTCACTCAGGATCACCATGATCTGGCGCGGCGCGAAGCCGAGCATCAGCACGACCCACAGGCCGATGACCACGTAGAACATGACCCGCTGGTATTTCGCGCCCTTCGACCAGAGGTCGATCAGGATGATGCGGATTCCGTTGAACGCGTGGAACGCGATGGCGCCCACCAGGGCCAGCTCGCCGAGCCCCATGATGGGGTTCTTGTAGGTGCCGATCACGGCGTTGTACGCCTCCGGGGCGACTGCGACCATCGACGTGTCGAGCACGTGGACGAGCAGGAAGAAGAAAATCGCGACTCCGGTGATGCGGTGCAGAACCCACGACCACATGCCTTCGCGGCCGCGATAGAGGGTTCCGGCTGGCCGCCTCGGCGTCATCGTCCCTGCCGAATTCTCAGGCATGAACAACCCTCCTTGGCTTCGGTTGAGTTCGTGTCCGCCGCACCGCGTTCGATGCGCACTCAGCCCACGATCTGGATCAGTCTACGCTCAGCGGGAGGCCTTCGCTTGTAAGGCACGCCTTATTTGTATACAAGGGTTACCGGATGCGACTCCCGCTCAAACACAGGGAAGAAACGCCTCTGAATACCCGGTTGTATTCAGGCGTGTGAGCCGACCGCGACCCGTTTGCGGGCTTTCGACACCGTCGCCACCGAGGCGTAGTGGCCGAGCAGCTCGTCGCAGAGAGCCTGCCACGACTTGCCGATCACCGCCCGCCGGCCGGCCTCGCCCATGCGCATCCGCAGGGCCGGATCGTCGACCAGCGAGCCCACGCGCATCCGGAAGTCGGCGGCGTCGGACGGGTCGAAGAGGTAGCCGTTCTCGCCGTGCCGCACGAGGTCGATCGGTCCGCCGGCGCGCGGCGCGATCACCGGGAGGCCGGAGGCGTGCGCCTCCTGGAGGGTCTGCCCGAAGGTCTCCTCGGTGCCGGTGTGGGCGAACACGTCGAAGCTCGCGTACGCGTCGGCGAGGTCGGCGCCGGAGAGCCGGCCCAGGAAGGTGGCCGGCATGCCGTGCAGCAGGGAGCGGATGTGGCCGTCGCTCGGCCCGTCGCCCACGACGGCGAGGTGGAGGCCCGGCATCCCGCGGAGGGCAGCGAGGCGCTCGAGCCCCTTCTCCGGCGCCACGCGCCCGACGTAGCCCACGACGGTGTCCCCGGCGGGGTTGCCGGTGGCTCCGGCGAGCACGGCGTGCAGGGCCTGGGCCGTGGGGCGCATCCGGTTGTTCGGGTGGTAGCGGGTGAGGTCGACGCCGCGCCCCCAGAGGGCGATGCGCTCGACGCCCGCGCTCTCGAGGTCGTGCCGGGAGGCCTGGGAGGGCACGAGGGTGAGGTCGGCCCCGTCGTGGATCCACTTCACGAAGCGCCAGGCGAGCTTCGACGCGGAGCCGAGGCGGTTGCGCTTGGCGTACCCGGCCACATCCGTCTGGAAGACCGCCACCGAGGGGATGCCGAGCCGGTTCGCCGAGGCGATGCCCTGGGCGCCCAGCAGGAACGGCGAGGCGGCGTGCAGCACGTCGGGGTCGAACTTGGCGATCAGCCGCGCCACGAGCGGGCTCGGGATGCCCACCGGGAACTGGCGGTACGCGACCGCAGGGACCTGATGCACGGGAAAGCCCCGGTAGCTCGCGGGCGAACCCGCGGCCGGGGCGATGACGATGGCGTCGTGACCGTTGTCGGCCAGGTGGTCGAGCACCTTGCAGACGCTGTTGGTGACTCCGTTGACGGTGGGTAGGAAACTCTCACTGATGATCGCTACGCGCATGACGTGCCTCCGCAGTCGCCGTGCGGCCTCATCCGGCCACGTTCCGAAGCTACGAAGGCCAGGTGGACCGGTGGTGACCCCGAGGTGGCGGGTCGGTGAGCGTCGGGCCACGATCCGGCGTCGGGGCCCCTGTCCGACGGGTGTCGTCTTCGTAACCGATCGGTCATCTGCGGTCGGTAGGGTGGCCCTATGGAATCGTCTCGCTCCGCCCTCGAACGGCTGTACAACGTCATCCCGGCCGGCGGGATCGGATCCCGCCTCTGGCCGCTCTCGCGTGCCGACGCGCCGAAGTTCCTGCACGATCTCAGCGGCTCCGGCCAGAGTCTGCTCCGCGACACCTGGGACCGCCTGGCCCCCTTGGCCGGCGAGCAGCGGATCATGGTGGTCACCGGCCGTGCGCACCGCGCCGCCGTGGAGGAGCAGCTGCCCGATCTCGCCGACGAGAACGTCGTGCTCGAGAGCGAGCCGCGCGACTCGACCGCCGCGATCGCCCTCGCCGCCGCCATCCTGGAGCACCGTGAACCGGGCGTGATCATCGGCTCCTTCGCGGCCGACCACGTCATCACGAACCCCGAGCGCTTCCGCGCCGCCGTGGCCGAGGCCGTCATCGCGGCCGACGCGGGCTACATCGCCACCATCGGCATCACCCCCACGGATGCGGCGGTCGGCTTCGGCTACATCCGCTGCGGCGAGGAGCTCGCCATCGAGGGCGCCCCGCGCGCGCTGCGGGTCGACAACTTCGTCGAGAAGCCCGACCTGGCCACCGCGAAGCGCTACCTCAAGGCCGGCAACTACCTCTGGAACGCCGGCATGTTCATCACCCGCGCCGACAAGCTGCTCGGGCACCTCGGCGCCTCGGAGCCCGAGCTGCTCGCCGGCGTGCTCGAGCTCGCCGAGGCGTGGGACACCCCGCGCCGCGGTGAGGTGGTCGACAAGGTCTGGCCCACGCTCAAGAAGATCGCCATCGACTACTCGGTGGCCGAGCCCGCGGCCGCGGCCGGCGCGCTCGCCGTCATCCCGGGCGACTTCGACTGGGACGACGTGGGCGACTTCGCCTCGATCGCCAAGCTGCACTCCTCCGGCCGCGGCACCGACCTCGCCATCCTCGGCAAGAACGCCCGCGTGCTCGCCGACTCCTCCTCGGGCATCGTCGTGTCGCAGTCCAAGCGCGTGATCAGCCTCATCGGAGTGCACGACATCGTCGTGGTCGACACCCCCGACGCCCTCCTGGTGACCACGAGCGAGCACGCCCAGCGCGTGAAGTCGGTCGTCGACGCCCTCCGCGCGGGCGGATCGGGCGACGTCCTCTAGAAGTCGAGCTGCAGAAGGAGAGATCAGGATGCGCGGAGCGCTGCTGAAGACCGGGATCCTCGCCGGGGCGGTCGCCCTGGCCCTCACCGCCTGCGCTCCGGCGCCCAGCTCGACGACCGGCGCATCCGCCAGCCCGGCCGCGAACGGCTACTGCGCGCGCATGGTGACGAACTCGGGCGGTCTCGACGACCGCTCCTTCAACCAGTCGAGCTGGGAGGGCCTGCAGAAGGCCCAGCAGCAGTTCGGCATCGACGCGCAGGTGCTCGTGTCGACCGGCGAGACCGACCTCGCACCGAACGTCACCCAGGCGGTGGACAGCGGATGCGCGTTCGTGCTCACCGTGGGCTACGAGCTCGCCGACGCCACGCTCGCCTCGGCCACCGCGAGCCCGTCGACGCACTTCGCGATCGTCGACGAGACCGTCACGGCGCCGAACGTGAAGCCCATCCTGTTCGACACGGCCCAGGCCTCCTACCTGGCCGGCTACCTCGCCGCCGGCACCTCGAAGACCGGCAAGGTGGCGACCTTCGGCGGCGGCAACCAGCCCCCGGTCACGCTGTTCATGGACGGCTTCGTCGACGGCGTGGCCAAGTACAACGCCGTGCACGGCACGGGCGTGGTGGTGCTCGGCTGGGACAAGGCAGCCCAGGACGGCTCGTTCACGGGCGACTTCGAAGACATCAACAAGGGCAAGACCCTCACCCAGAGCTTCATCGACCAGGGTGCCGACGTCATCCTGCCGGTGGCCGGCCAGGTGGGGGAGGGGGCGGCCTCGGCCGCGCTGGAGCACGACGGGGTGTCGATCATCTGGGTCGACAACGACGGCTACGACACCCTTCCCGCGCAGTACCGGCCCATCCTGCTCACGAGCGTCATGAAGAACACCGGCGACGCGGTGGTGCAGATCGTGGGCGACGACATCGGCGGTTCGTTCAGCGCAGACCCCTTCGTGGGCACGCTGGCCAACGGCGGCGTCGCGCTCGCGCCGTTCCACGACCGGGCGGGTTCGGTGCCGGCCGCCCTCAGCGCGGAGCTGGATGCGCTGAAGGCCGACATCTCCGCCGGCACGATCGTGGTGCAGTCGCCCAGCACCCCCTAGCGGCGTGCCCGAGGGGCTTCGCGCAGCTCTTCGGCGTTTTCGCTGATCGCGATGGACATTTCGCGCAGATTACGGCGTGATCGCGGCTTTGTAACGCTTACGCGGCGAAGTCTCCCCACCCCTGTCCTGGGGCGTCACATTAGGTAACGTGTGTAGTCACACAGCCCCTGCGCACCATTGCAGGGCAGCATCTTGGAGGACATCTTGAGCATCAATCTGCGCCGCGCCAGCCTGGCCGGCTTCGCCACCCTGGGTGTGGCGGCTCTTCTGGCCGGGTGTGCGTCGGCACCGTCGACGAGCAGCTCGTCTTCGGCCACCGCCGCCGCCAGCGACTTCATCCCCTGCATGGTCTCCGACTCGGGCGGATTCGACGACAAGTCGTTCAACCAGGCCGGCTACGAGGGCATCCTCGAGGCCTCTGCCGCTCTCGGCGTGACCCCGGTGACCGTCCAGTCGAACGCCGACACCGACTTCACCCCGAACATCGACCAGCTGGTCTCGCAGAACTGCAACCTGATCATCTCCGTCGGCTTCCTCCTCGCCGACGCCACCAAGGCCGCCGCCACGGCGAACCCCTCGGTGAACTTCTCGATCATCGACGACTCGTCGATCAGCCTGCCGAACGTCAAGCCGATCGTGTTCGACACGGCTCAGGCCGCGTTCCTCGCCGGCTACACCGCCGCCAGCTACAGCAAGTCGGGCATCGTCGGAACCTTCGGCGGCATGCAGATCCCGTCGGTCACCATCTTCATGGACGGCTTCGTCGACGGCGTCAACTACTACAACCAGCAGAAGGGCACGACCGTCAAGCCCATCGGCTGGGACGTCGCCGCTCAGACCGGTTCGTTCACGGGTGGCTTCGCCGCCGGTGTCGAGGCCAAGACCGCCGCTCAGGGGCTCATCGACCAGGGCGCCGACGTCATCATGCCTGTCGGTGGACCGATCTTCCTCTCCGCTGGTGAGGCGATCAAGGACTCCGGCAAGGACATCGCCATGATCGGCGTCGACTCCGACAACTACCTCACCGCTCCCGACATCAAGTCGCTGTTCCTGACCTCGGTCATGAAGGGCGTCAAGGCGGGCACGGAAGACGTGGTCAACTCGGCCGCTGCGGGCAAGTTCGACGCCACCCCGTTCATCGGGACGCTCAAGAACGACGGCGTGGGCATCGCCCCGTTCCACGACTTCGAGAGCAAGGTCGCTTCGACCCTGCAGGGTGAGCTCGACAAGATCAAGGCCGGCATCATCGACGGCAGCATCACGGTCACGTCGCCCTCGACCCCGAAGTAGGGTTCTCGCGTCGTCGACGCAGATCCGGTCGGGGGGACCAGCTTGCTGGTTCCCCCGACCTATTTACTTAATGGACCCACTACGGGGAATAGGTAGATTGACTCTATGAAGCTCGAACTCCGGGGCATCACGAAGCGATTCGGTGCCCTCACCGCGAACGACCACATCGACCTCACGGTCGAGCCGGGCGAGATCCACTGCCTCCTGGGCGAGAACGGCGCCGGCAAGTCCACTCTCATGAACGTGCTCTACGGCCTCTACCAGGCCGATGAGGGCGAGATCGTGCTCGACGACGTCGTCCAGCACTTCGCCGGCCCGGGCGACGCCATGGCCGCCGGAATCGGCATGGTGCACCAGCACTTCATGCTCATCCCCGTCTTCACCGTCGCCGAGAACGTCATGCTCGGCCACGAGCAGACCGGCTTCGCCGGGAGCCTCGATCTGAACGCCGCCCGCAAGCGGGTGCGCGAGATCAGCAACCGCTTCGGCTTCGACGTCGACCCGGATGCACTGGTCGACGACCTGCCCGTCGGCGTGCAGCAGCGCGTGGAGATCATCAAGGCGCTCTCCCGTGACGCCCGGGTGCTCGTGTTCGACGAGCCGACCGCCGTGCTCACGCCGCAGGAGACCGACGAGCTGATGGCGATCATGCGCCAGCTCCGCGACTCCGGAACCTCCATCGTCTTCATCACCCACAAGCTCCGCGAGGTGCGCGAGGTGGCCGACCGCATCACCGTCATCCGGCTCGGCAAGGTCGTGGGCGAAGCATCCCCCACCGCGACCAACGCCGAACTCGCCTCGCTGATGGTGGGCCGTGCGGTGGAGCTCACCGTGCACAAGGAGCCCGCGAAGCCCGGAGCGCCCGCTCTCGTGGTGCAGAACCTCACGGTGCTGGATGCGCGGGGCCAGGTGATCGTGAACGACGTGTCGTTCGACGTGAAGGCGGGCGAGATCCTCGCCATCGCCGGCGTGCAGGGCAATGGTCAGACGGAGCTCACCGAGGCGCTGCTGGGTCTCCAGGACCGCGTGACCGGCGAGGTGTCGCTCGACGGCAAGTCGCTCGTCGGCCTCAGCGTGCGCAAGGTGCTCAACTCGGGCGTGGGCTTCGTTCCGGAAGACCGCAAGGAGGACGGCCTCGTGGGCGAGTTCACGATCGCCGAGAACCTCATGCTCGACCGCGCCGACGGTGCGCCCTTCGTGAAGGGCGGCGGGGTGCAGCGCGCCTACCTGAACGCCTTCGCCGAGGAGAAGTCGAAGGAGTTCGACGTGCGCTCGCAGGGCATCCTGACCGAGGTCGGCCGGCTCTCCGGCGGTAACCAGCAGAAGGTCGTGCTCGCCCGGGAACTCAGCCGCGAGCTGCGGCTGTTCGTGGCGGCGCAGCCCACCCGCGGCATCGACGTGGGCTCGATCGAGTTCGTGCACAAGCGCATCGTCGCCACGCGCGACGAGGGGATCCCGGTGATCGTGGTCTCCACCGAGCTCGACGAGGTCGTCGCGCTCGCCGACCGCATCGCGGTGATGTACCGCGGCGGGATCGTGGGCATCGTGCCGGGCAACACCCCGCGCGACATCCTGGGCCTCATGATGGCGGGCGAGAACCCGCCGGCCGAGCTGCCGATCGACCCGACCGCCCCCGCCGACATCGAAGGGATCATCGCGTGAGCGACGAGAACCAGACGCCCGTGGCTCCCGCCGCGGCATCCGCGGCCCCGGCCGCAGCACCCGCGACGCCGCCGCTCGAGGTCGAGCCGCCCTCGCGCTGGCGGGTGACCTTCAACGAGATCATCGGCGGAAGCGTGATGATCTCGGTGCTCGCCGTCGTGCTCGCGATGGTGGCCGGCGGCATCCTGATCGCCGTCACAGACCCGGACGTGCAGAAGGCGGCGGGCTACTTCTTCGCCCGCCCCGGCGACACCTTCGTGGAGATCTGGAAGTCGGTGTCGGGCGCCTACGTGGCCCTGTTCCAGGGCTCGGTCTTCAACCCGACCCGGCCTGACTTCGTGGCCCAGATCAAGCCGATCACCGAGACGCTCACCTTCGCCACCCCGCTGATCGCCGCCGGTCTCGGCGTGGGCCTGGCGTTCCGCGTGGGAATGTTCAACATCGGCGGCCGCGGGCAGATGCTCATCGCCGCCGCCTGCGCCGGCTGGGTGGGCTTCACCCTGCACCTGCCCTGGGGCATCCACATGATCGTGGCCGTGCTCGCCGGCCTCATCGGCGGTGGCATCTGGGGCGGCATCGCGGGCCTGCTGAAGGCCCGCACGGGAGCGCACGAGGTGATCGTGACGATCATGCTCAACTACGTGGCGTTCTACCTCGTCTCGTTCCTGCTGCGCACCCCGATTCTGCAGGCACCCGGCTCGAACAACCCGAAGTCGCCGCCGATCGACTCGACCGCCGTGTTCCCCGACCTTCTCGGGCCGCAGTTCAATCTGCACTTCGGCTTCATCTTCGTGATCGCGGCCACGGTGTTCGTGTGGTGGCTGCTCAACCGCTCCTCGCTCGGCTTCAAGTTCCGGGCCGTCGGCATCAACCCCAACGCCGCCCGGGTGGCGGGCATCGACGTGAAGAACATGTACGTCTACGCCATGCTCATCTCGGGAGCGCTCGTCGGCCTCGCCGGCGTGGCCCAGGTGCTCGGCACCGTGCAGACCGGCTTCAGCTCGGGCATCGACGCGGGCATCGGCTTCGACGCCATCACGGTGGCGCTGCTCGGCCGCTCCAAGCCGTGGGGCATCTTCATCGCCGGCATCCTGTTCGGTGCGCTCAAGGCCGGCGGCTTCGCCATGCAGGCCTCGCAGGGCATCCCGATCGACATCGTGCTCGTGGTGCAGTCGCTCATCGTGCTCTTCATCGCGGCCCCGCCGCTCGTGCGCACGGTGTTCCGGCTGCCCGATCCTGCGAATCCCAAGAAGCCGAAGACGCGCACCGCGACCCCGGCATCCACCACGACCGGTGAGGCGGTGACGGCCAAGTGAGCGACTCCGTGCCTTCGAGCAACGTGACCACCAACAACCTGGCGCCCACCGGCAGCCTGCCGCCCACCGAGCACAACCACCCGGATGCGCCGCTCGGCGCCCCGGCGCGCGTGGTCGTGAAGAGTTGGAAGGCCCCCATCGCCTTCGCCGTCTTCGCCATCGGAGCCATCCTGCTCTTCGTGGCGTTCGGGCGTGACGGCGACAGCACCTTCCCGCTCTCGACCGACAGCGACCTCATCCAGCTGCCCGCCGTGGTGCTGCCGACCCGGGCGACCGGCATCGTCATCGCCGTGCTTCTGGTGCTGCTCGCCGCCGTCAGCGCGTGGATGGTGGCCTCGGCCCGCAAGATCCCGCTCTGGTTCATGGCCGTGTTCGCGGTGCTGTTCCTGATCGGCTTCCTCACCTGGGCGTCGGCGGGCCAGTCGATCCCGATCCCCGGACTGCTGATCGGAACGGTGTCGCTCAGCGTGCCGCTCATCTTCGGTGCCCTCGGCGGCGTCATCTCCGAGCGTGTCGGTGTGGTGAACGTCGCGATCGAGGGTCAGCTTCTGGCCGGCGCCTTCGTGTCGGCGGTGGTCGCCTCCGTCACCGGCAACCCCTTCGTGGGGCTCATCGGCGCCGTCGTGGCCGGTGGCCTGGTGTCGTTCGTGCTCGCCGCCTTCTCGATCAAATACCTGGTCGACCAGGTGATCGTGGGTGTCGTGCTCAACGTCCTGGTGACCGGGCTCACCTCGTTCCTCTACTCGCAGGTGCTCACGAACAACGCGACGGTGCTCAACTCGCCGCCGCGCTTCGACCGCCTGCCGATCCCGCTGCTCTCCGAGATCCCCATCATCGGCCCCACCCTCTTCCGGCAGACCATCGTGGTGTACTTCATGTACATCGCCGTGGCGCTCGTGTTCTGGGGGCTGTTCAAGACCAAGTGGGGCCTGCGCGTGCGGGCCGTGGGGGAGCATCCCCAGGCCGCCGACACCGTGGGCATCAAGGTGAACCCCACCCGCTTCTGGAACGTCATGCTCGCGGGCGCCATCACCGGCCTGGGCGGGGCGTACTTCACGCTCGGCTCCGTGGGTGCGTTCAACAAGGAGATGACGGCGGGCGCCGGCTATATCGCGCTGGCCGCCGTGATCTTCGGGCGGTGGGACCCCATCCGGGCCACTCTCGCGGCGCTGCTGTTCGGCTTCGCGTCGAACCTGCAGTACGTGCTGGGGGCCATCGGTTCGCCGGTGCCGTCGGAGTTTCTGCTGATGCTGCCCTACGTGGTGACGATCTTCGCGGTCGCCGGCCTGGTGGGGCGGGTTCGCGGACCGGCCGCGGCCGGTAGACCGTACGTGTCGTCGTAGGAGGAGTGTCATGACCGACATCGATTGGGACGCCCTGCGCGCGGTGGCCCTCGAGGCGATGGAGAAGGCCTACGTGCCCTACTCCAAGTTCCCCGTGGGCGTGGCCGCGATCGTCGACGACGGGCGGGTGATCTCGGGCTGCAACGTGGAGAACGCCTCCTACGGGCTCACCTTGTGCGCCGAGTGCACGCTCGTCTCGGCGCTCACCATGACCGGCGGCGGCAAGCTCGTGGCCTTCACCTGCGTCGACGGGCACGGCAACGCGCTGATGCCCTGCGGTCGCTGCCGTCAGCTGCTGTTCGAGCACTCGGCCGAGGGCATGCTGCTTCAGACCGTGTCGGGCGTCAAGACGATCGACGAGGTGATCCCGGATGCCTTCGGGCCGCGTACCCTCGTCGAGTACCGCGCCGCGTCCAACGCCGAATAACCCCCCCACCGTTCACCAGTCAGGAAGCACCACCATGGCCACCGAGCAGTTCGACGTCGTCGACCTCATCCGCACCAAGCGCGACCACGGGGTGCTCAGCACCCCCGCGATCGACTGGCTGATCGACGCGTACACCCGCGGCTTCGTGGGCGACGAGCAGATGGCGGCTCTCGCCATGGCGATCCTGCTGAACGGGATGTCGCGTCAGGAGATCCGCGACCTCACGCTCGCCATGATCGCCTCGGGGGAGCGGATGAGCTTTGCCGGGCTCGGCAAGGTCACCGTCGACAAGCACTCCACGGGCGGGGTGGGCGACAAGATCACCCTGCCGCTGATGCCCCTCGTGGCCTCGTTCGGCGTGGCGGTTCCGCAGCTCTCCGGGCGCGGGCTCGGCCACACCGGGGGCACCCTCGACAAGCTCGAGAGCATCCCGGGGTGGCGCGCCTCGATCACCAACGAGGAGATGTTCGCGCAGCTGCGCGACGTGGGCGGCGTCATCTGCGCGGCCGGCTCCGGCCTCGCGCCGGCCGACAAGAAGCTCTACGCCCTGCGTGACATCACCGGCACCGTCGAGGCCATCCCGCTCATCGCTTCGTCGATCATGTCGAAGAAGATCGCCGAGGGCACCGACTCGCTCGTGCTCGACGTGAAGTTCGGCTCGGGCGCCTTCATGCAGGACATCGCCCGTTCGCGCGAGCTCGCCCAGACGATGGTCGACCTCGGCAACGACGCCGGCGTGGCCACCACGGCGCTGCTCACCGACATGAACGTCCCGCTCGGGCTCGCCATCGGCAACGCCAACGAGGTGCGTGAGTCGGTGGAGGTGCTGGCCGGCGGCGGCCCCGCGGATGTGGTGGAACTGACGCTCGCACTCGCCTCCGAGATGCTGCGGCTCGCCGGGCAGCCGGATGCCGACGTGGCCGAGGCTCTCCGCGACGGGCGGGCGATGGACACCTGGAACCGCGTCATCCGGGCCCAGGGCGGCGACCCCACGGCGCCGCTGCCGGTGGCGCGCGAGACGCACACCGTGGTGGCGGCCTCGTCCGGTGTGCTGCTGCGCCAGGAGGCGCTGCCCTTCGGCATCGCCGCGTGGCGCCTCGGCGCCGGCCGTGCGCGTGCGCAGGACGCGGTGCAGCACGCCGCGGGCATCGACCTGCACGCGAAGCCCGGTGACACCGTCACGGCGGGCCAGCCGCTGTTCACCCTCTCGGCCGACGAGCCGACCCGTTTCGCGCGCGCACTCGAGTCGCTCGAAGGCGCCTACGAGATCGGCGCCGCCGCCGACTTCGTCGCACGCGGCCCCCTCGTCGCCGAGCGCATCTCCTGACCCCTGACCCTTCTCCCCAGCGCCCGGAAACGACGGAGGTTTGGGCTCCTGACGGCTTGAGAGTCCGTCGGTTCTGCGGTGGCGGCGGATCCTCCGTCGTCTCGCTCGGGGAGATCTGGCGGCAGTGTTCGGGGAGTTGGCAGGAAGTCGGGCCGGGGTGTCCGGAAGGCGGTGGAGCGGGGCCACGCGCGCGCCGTAGGGTGGCGGCATGGCGATTGTTCCCGACACCAAGAACTGGACCTGGGTTCTCGAGCGCGAGTGCCCCGAGTGCGGCTTCGACTCCTCGGCCACCGCAGCGCAGGAGGTGCCGGCGCTGCTCCGCGCGAATGCGGCGGCCTGGCCCGCGGTGCTGGGGCGTGACGACGTGGCCGTCCGGCCTGACGACACCACCTGGTCGGCCCTCGAGTACGCAGCGCACGTGCGCGACGTCTTCCGAATCTTCCGCGTGCGACTCGGACTCATGCTCGAGAACGACGGCCCCGAGTTCGCGAACTGGGATCAGGATGCGACCGCCGTCGAGGAGCGCTACAACGAGCAGGATCCCGCCGTCGTCTCCGCCGAACTGACCGAGGCCGCCGAGGGGTTCGCCGCCGCCATCGAGGCCGTGCCCGACGACGCCTGGGAGCGCACCGGCTTCCGCAGCGACGGCTCGTACTTCACGGTCGACACGCTCGTGCGGTACTTCATCCACGACCCGATCCATCACCTGCACGACGTGCGGGGATAGGAGGATCGGCGGACGGGGCTCTGGCTCAGCCGGCCGCCGCGGGCTCGCCGATTCGCTCGAGTGCGTCGACGATGAGGGCCCAGAACTTCGCGTGGTCGAGCTCGACCGCCACCTGCGTGGTGCACGACTCCGGCGCGGGCGCGCGGAAGTCGGCCACCGTCATCCCGAGTGTCAAGGCCCCGGAGAGCTCGACGTCGAGCGGTGTGCGCCGCACGGTCATCACCGTGGGGTCGATCACGCGCGCCACCGCGCAGGGGTCGTGCACGGGCGGGTGCTCGAAGCCCTGGGCCGCGAGGTAGGTGGTGCCGAAGAACTCGAGCAGCTCCACCACGAACTGCGCGGGAGAGGTGCCGATCGAGCGGATGCGCTCCACCACATCCGGGGTCGCGAGGGCCTGGTGGGTGAGGTCCAGCCCCACCATGGTGAGCGGCCACGACTCGTTGAACACGATGTGGGCGGCCTCGGGATCGATGATGATGTTGAACTCGCTCGTGGCGCTCCAGTTTCCGCCGTGGTACCCGCCACCCATGAGCACCACCTCTTTCACGCGCGGCACGATGCGCGGCTCCTTGCGGGCGGCGAGGGCGATGTTCGTGAGGCCGCCGGTGGGCACCAGGGTGACCGTGCCGGGTTCGTGCGCCATGATCGTGTCGATGATGAGGTCGACGGCGTGGCGCTCGTCGAGCCGGAGCACGGGCTCGGGGAGCTCGGGGCCGTCGAGCCCGGATTCGCCGTGGATGTCGGGCGCCACCTCGATCGTGCGCACGAGCGGCCGCGCGCAGCCGGCGGCGAAGGGGATTCCCGTGATGCCGGCCACCCGCGCCACCGAGAGGGCGTTGCGCGTGACCTTGTCGAGCGTCTGATTGCCCACGACGGTGGTCACGGCGAGGAGCTCGATCGCCGGGTTGCCGTGGGCCAGCAGCAGGGCGATGGCGTCGTCGTGCCCCGGGTCGCAGTCGAGGATGATCTTCGAGGGCTGGGTGGACATGCCCTGAGCATATATGAAATCGACATTCACCTGTGCAATACTCGCTGCATGAACGCAGAGCGCACGCCGGTCACCGCCGAATCCGATCTCGCGGCCAGGGGAGCCGCCCGCATCGAGTGGATCCGCTCCCGAATGCCCCTGCTCGCCGCGGCCCGCGCGGAGCTCGCATCCTCGCGCCCGTTCGAGGGCCACCGCATCGGCATGTCGCTGCACATCGAACCGAAGACCGCTGTGCTGCTCGAGACCCTCGCGGCCGGGGGCGCCGAGGTGGTGGGCACCGGCAACCACGGCTCCACGCAGGACGACGTGGTCGCCTTCCTGCAGGGGCAGGGCATGACGATCTTCGGTTCCCGCGACGACACCCTCGAGCAGCACCACGAGAACGTGGCGGGCGTGCTCGACGCCGCCCCCGACATGCTGCTCGACAACGGCGGCGACCTCGCGGCCGGCGTGGTGGCGCGCGGGGTGACCGGCAGCATCCTGGGCGGCACCGAGGAGACCACCTCGGGCGGTGACCGTCTGCGCGGCGAGCTCTCGGGCGCCGTGCCGTTCCCGATGATCGTCATCAACGACTCCCTGCTGAAGGCGATCGGCGAGAACAAGCACGCCGTGGGCCAGTCGGTGGTCGAGAGCTTCATGCGCATCACCAACCTCATGGTTCCGGGGCGTCGCTTCGTGGTGCTCGGCTACGGCTGGTGCGGCCGCGGTGTGGCCCACTACCTGCGGGCGCTCGGTGGCAAGGTCGCCGTGGTGGAGATCGACGAGCTGAAGGCCTTCGAGGCCGCGCTCGACGGCTTCCGGGTCTCGACCGCCGTCGACCTCGCACCCTGGGGCGAGGTGTTCATCACCGCCACCGGGCACGCGAACGTGCTCACCATGGAGGCCGTCGAGCGGATGACCGACGGCGCCGTGCTGGCCAACTGCGGCCACTTCCCGTGGGAGATCGACGTCGAGTCGCTGCGTGCCGCCGCCGTGACCACCCGCGAGGTCGACGAGGCCATCGAGCGCATCGAGCTGCCGAACGGCCGCCACGTGGTGCTCCTCGCGGGCGGCCGCATGTTCAACCTCGCCGGGCGCGAGCCCAAGGGCAACTCGCTCGAGTCGATGGATCTCGGCTTCCTGCTGCAGACCCTCTCGCTCGAGCGCGTGGCCACGGCGGCGGCATCCCTCACCCCGGGTGCGCAGCCGGTGCCCGACGACATCGACCGCACCATCGCCCGGCGGATGCTCGCCGCCATGAACGCCGCGGCCTAGGCGCGAGCGCCGAGCAGCGACCCGAGGCCCGAGACCCGAGAGACGAGCGAGGACCGCCCGCATGCCCCCCGACTACGCCGTCCCCGCCCTCGACAAGGCCCTCGACATTCTCGAGACCCTCGCCGACCGCCCTCACGCCCTCAGCCAGCTCGAGATCGCCCAGGCCGTCGACCGCTCGCCGAGCCAGATCTTCCGCGTGCTCACGACGCTCGAGCGCCGAGGCTACCTGCACCGCGACCCGCAGAGCGGCGCGTACTCGCTGTCGCTGCGGCTGTTCGACCTGTCCCACCGCCAGGAACCGCTGCGCTCGCTGACGGATGCGGCCCTCGGCCCGATGCGCGAGCTCGCGAACGCCACGGGCCAGTCCTGCAACCTGAGCGTGCTCGAGAGCGGCGGGGTGCGCGTGGTGGCGCAGGTCGAGAGTCCGGGCGACTTCGGCTATCGGGTGCGCGTGGGCGCGCTCTTCCCGCTCGAGACCACGGCGACGGGGGCGGTGCTCGCCGCGTTCGACGCGACCCGCGCCGCGCCCCAGGAGGCGGCGGAGGGAGAGTCGGATGCGCCGGGCCGCGCCATCCGCGACGACGGCTTCCTGGAGCGCCCCGACCCGCTGCAGCCCTCCATCACCGACGTCGTGTTCCCCGTGCTCAACCGCGAGCGGGCGGCGCTCGCCGCCCTCACCGTGCCCTACGTGGCCACGAGCTTCAGCGCGGTTCCGGCGGCCCGGGTGCGCGAGCTCGCGGGCACGGCCGCCGCACGCATCACCGAGGCGCTCGGCCTGTAGCGCGAGCGCACGCGGGCGGGCGGGCGTGCATCCGTCGGCGAGCGAACCCGCCGTCGTGCGCAGCGGCTCAGGCCCGGGGTCTCAGACGCACTGAGCGGCGACCGCGATCTGCTCGTCGCTCGGGCGCCCGTAGGCCTCGATGCCGGCTCCGGGCAGGTCGAAGCCCTGACTGATCGCCCACGCGGTGGCCCACATCTCGTGGTCCTGCGCGAAGGCCGGCCCCTCGAACAGCGAGCGGCATTCGGGGCGAACCACCTGCGAGTGCCCCACCTCGTGGGTCACGAGGGCGCGGGCGTTGTCGTCGTAGCTCCAGTCCTGCTCCACGGGGAAGTTGAGGCTGATCGTGGCCCAGCCGCCGTCGCCGTCCCACATCTCCGCCGTGCCCGAGAGCCAGCCCTCGCCGCGCCCCGAGACCTCGGGCGCCCACACGAAATCGAGCGTCACGCCACGGCTGATCGACCGGGCGTAGGCCTCGATCTCGTTCCGCACCGCCAGCGCGGGGTCGGCGGCCTCCGCGGCCTCGGTGGCCGCCGAGTCGGCGACCGCGCGCTCCGCGGTGGTGATCGAGGCGAGCAAGGCGGCGTCGTGGGACAACCGCAGCCCGGGATCGTCGGCCACCTCGATGATCCGGGTGAGCGCCACCTGCGAGGCCTTCGTCGAGAGGGCGCTTGCCGAGATCGTGTCGCGCGCGTGCGCGGCGACGGAGGAGAAGTAGGCGGTCTCGGCGGTCTCCAGAGCCTTCTCCGCAGCAGCGGCAGCGCTCGTGTCGGCGACGAGAGCCTCGGCGGAGGAGTGGGCGCGGGCGGCCCCGGCGTCGGCCTCCGAGGTCTCGGCCATCAGCTGCCACGGCGGGGTGTAGCCCTCCGCGTCGGAGGTGGAAGACTCCGCCGGTGCACCCGTCGCCGGGGGAGCGCCGGCCTCGGAGGCCGCGGCCGCGGCGACGGAATCCGGATGCGCCGCCACCGTCTCGCGGGTCGACTCGAACGCGGCGACGGCGGACCGGAACGGCTCCGCCTGAGCCGGGCCTTGCGCCGCGAACTCGGGCGCCGCCACGACGCTCTGCACGCGGCCGAGCTGGCCGTCGACGCTGCGCATGCGGGCGTCGAAGGCCTTCTCGGCCGAGCTCCGCTCGGCGATCGCGGCGGAAAGGCGTGTCTGCGCCTCGTCGGCCTGCGCCCGGGCGAACACGCTCCAGCCCCAGAACGCGCCCGCGAGCACCGCGGCGGCCGCGAGCGACACCCCGGCGACGAGGAGCGGGCGCCGGGCGCGGCGTCGTGGCTCGGCCGTTGCCTCGACATCGTCGATGCCGTCGGTCGCTGCGCCGGCGCCGTCGGTGCGCACACCGTACGCGGGCTCCCCGAGGGAGGGCGGTGGGAATTCGGGCAGCCGGGCAGGGTCGGGTAGGTCGGTGCTCATCGGGGGGTCCTCTCGATCCGCGTGCTGTCGCGGTGCGCTCATCCTAGACAGGAATGCCACGCCTGTCGGTCAAGCGCGGGGCGGGCAGGCGCCCGTTCCCGCGCCCCCACGGGACCATCGCGCACCCTAGGCTGGAGCCATGAACTCGAGCTCTGAGGAATACCTCGTCCCCGGCACCGCGATCAGCTTCAACTCGCTGCCGAAAGTCTCCCTGCACGACCACCTCGACGGGGGGCTCCGCGCAGCCACCATCATCGAGCTCGCGGATGCGATCGGCTTCGCCGTGCCTTCGACCGACGAGATCGAGCTGGCTGACTGGTTCGAGGACAGCGCCGACTCCGGCTCGCTGCCGAGCTACCTGGCCACTTTCGACGTCACCATCGGCGTGATGCAGACCCGCGAAGGGCTGCAGCGCGTGGCCCGCGAGTTCGTGAACGACCTCGTCGACGACGGGGTGATCTACGGCGAGGTGCGCTGGGCGCCCGAGCAGCACCTGCAGCGGGGCCTCAGCCTCGACGAGGTGGTGGAGGCCGTGCAGGAGGGCATCGAGCAGGGCACGGATGACGCCCGCGCGGCCGGCCGCAGCATCCGCGTCGGGCAGCTGGTCACCGCCATGCGCCACGCGAACCGCGGTCTCGAGATCGCCGAGCTCGCCGTGCGCCACCGCGACCGCGGCGTCGTCGGCTTCGACATCGCCGGCGCCGAACTCGGCTTCCCGCCCAAGAACCAGCTCGCCGCCTTCGACTACCTGGCGCAGAACTTCTTCCCCGTCACGGTGCACGCCGGCGAGGCCGACGGCCTCGACAGCATCCGCGGCGCCCTCTTCGACGGCCGCGCGCTGCGCCTCGGCCACGGCGTGCGCATCGCCGAGGACATCGAGATCGAACGGCAGGACGACGACAACACCTATGTCTCGCTGGGCCTGCTCGCCCAGTGGGTGAAAGACCGCGAGATCGCCCTCGAGCTCTCGCCCTCGTCGAACCTGCAGACCGGTGCGATCGCGGAGTGGGGCGACGACCTCGTCGACCACCCCTTCGACCTGCTCTACCAGCTCGGCTTCCAGGTGACGGTCAACACCGACAACCGCCTGATGAGCAACACCACCATCAGCCGGGAGCTCGCCCTGCTGACGGATGCCTTCGGCTACGACCTCAGCGACATCGAGGTGTTCCAGCTCAACGCCGCCGCCGCGACCTTCCTGCCGATCGAAGACCGCGAAGACCTCGCCGACGCCATCTCCGAGGGCTTCGAAGAGGCCTAGGCAGCGCTCCGCCGCCGGGACCGGGCCGGACGAGGGTCAGTTCGACACGACCCCGTTCGCGGCCTGGTACTCGGCGAGCTTCGTGTAGTCGGGCAGCTGCTGCAGCGCCCAGGTGTTGCCGTCGGGGTCGGCGAAGGTCACGAAGCGGCCCCAGGCCTGCTCGTCGACCTCGCTGCACTCGACGCCGTTCGCGAGCAGGTGTGCGCGGGCCTCGTCGGCATCCGGAACCACCACCTGCACGCCCCGCTGCGAGCCGGGCTCCATGTCGGTGATGCCGCGCCCGAGCGCGATCGAGCAGGCCGAGCCGGGCGGCGTGAGCTGCACGAAGCGGATCTCGTCGCTGACGGTGGAGTCGTGGTCGGCGTGGAAGCCCACCTGCTCGGCGTAGAAGTGCTTGGAGCGGTCGATGTCGGTGACGGGGATGAAGACGACTTCGATCTTCCAGTCCATGGCCGGTTTCCTTTCGTGAAGCGGATGCCCGTGGCCGGCGAACAGGGCCCGCATCGCGAACGAGACGGAGACGGCGGCGGCCGGGGCGAGCGGTGACATGGCCTGAGTCTAAGAAGCAATGAGGACAGTTTCTGTCCGCTTCTCGGGCAGAATCGAGGAATGGCGGAAACGACCTCGCGCATCCTGAGTCTGCTCAATCTGCTGCAGACGCACCGGCAGTGGCCGGGTGGCGAGCTCGCGCAGCGGCTCGGTGTGACCGCCCGCACTCTGCGGCGCGACATCGAGCGCCTGCGCGAACTCGGCTACCGCGTGGAGGCCACGCGCGGGGTCACCGGCGGCTACCGGCTCGAGGCGGGCACGCAGATGCCGCCCCTGCTGCTCACCGGCGAGGAAGCGGTGACCATGGCCATCGGTCTGCGGGTGGCCGCGGCCACGGGGCTCGTCGACGGCGAGCAGACCACGCTGAGCGCCCTCGCGAAGTTCGAGCAGGTGCTGCCCGCCGAGCTGCGGCAGCGGGTGAGCGCGCTGAGCGCCTCCGTGCAGCCGTTGACGGCCGGGAGGCGCGGTGCGCCGGTCTCGCACGACCTGCTCGGAGTGCTCGCCCTCGCCTGTCGCGACCGGGAGCGCATCCGTTTCCACTACGTGGCCGGCGACGGCGCCGAGACCGAGCGCCTGGTGGAGCCGCACACGCTCGTGAGCGCGGCCCGCAGCTGGTTCTTCCTCTGCTGGGACCTGCAGCGCGGTGACTGGCGCACCTTCCGTGTCGACCGCATGAGCGCGTTCTTCGGCACACGCGTGCACTTCGAGCCCCGCGAGCTGCCGGCGAAGGACGCCGCCGCCTTCGTGGCACAGGCGATGGCGGGGCTCGGCCGCCGGCACAGCGCCGAGGTGCGGTTGAGCATCCCGCTGGCCGAGTTGCAGCGCCGCCTGGGGCCTTACGCGAACGGCGCACGGGCGATCGACGCCCGCACCAGCGGCTGGCCGCTGCACGGTGACAGCTACGAGAGCATGCTCGCCTCGATCGCGTGGATCCCGGCCGACCTCGACTACGAGCTGCGCGGCTCACCGGAATTCCTCGCCTTCGTGCGAGCGGCTGCAGAGCGGATGCTCGGGGCGGGTGCAGCGGACTCCCGGGTTCCGTCCGGCGCGGACTGAGATACTGCAGGAACGATGACGTCGACACCCCCCTCGCTCGAGCAGCTCCCCGACCCGGCCATCGTGCTCCGGGCCACCGCGGCGGACTGGCGTTCGGCCATCCGGGTCGCGGCAGGCGCCTTCGAGGCTTCCGGCCTCGCCGACGAGTCGTACGGCGATCGCATGATCGCCCTGGTCGAGGAGTACGGCCCCTACATCGTGATCGCCCCCGGCCTCGCCATGGCGCACGCGCGCCCCGGGCCGGATGTGCACCGCGCCGGCATGGTGCTCGTCACGCTCGCGGAGCCGGTGGCCTTCGGTCACGCGCACAACGACCCCGTCTCGGTGGTGCTGGGGCTCGCCGCCACCGAGGCCGACCAGCACGTCGCCGCCGTCGCCGCGCTGGCGAACGTGTTCAACGACGAGACCCTCGTGCCGGCGCTCGCCGCGGCCACCTCGAAGGACGAGGTGCGGAGCTTGCTCGGGGCCACCTCCGCCGAGTGACCTATCCTGAAGACATGAAGATCGTCGCCATCTGCGGTGCGGGAATCGGCACCTCCGAGATCCTGCGGGTGAATGCCGTGCGCGCCCTCGAGCGGCTCGGCATCGACGCCGAGGTCACGGCCACGGATGCGGCGAGCGTCGGCGCCTCGGCGGCCGACGCGCAGGTCATCCTGACCTCGTCCGAACTCGTGTCGGCGATCGGCCGCACCAACGCCGACGTCGTCGTGATCGAGAACTACTTCGACCTCGACGAGATCACGGCGAAGCTCGAGCTCGCCGTCGGCTGACCCGGCGGTGGCGCCGGCCGCTGCTCAGTCGAACAGCCGCCGGAACACGTTCGTGTCGGCGAGGTCGACGAGCTCGTCGCCCCGGCCCGACATGATGGTGCGGATGGCGTAGAGCCCGAATCCCTTGACCTGCTGCGCGCTGATCGCGGGCGGCACCGACAGCTCCTGTCGCGCCGTCACGACGTCGACGAGCGCAGGGCCGTCGTGGGCGAACGCCGCCCGCAGGGCTCCCTCGAGATCGTCGGGCCTCTCGACCCGCTGGCCGAAGATGTCGAGGGCGGTGGCGACGGCGGCGAAGTCGGGGTTGTCGAGCCCGGTGCCGAAGTTCACGAAACCGGCCGCCTTCATCTCCAGCTCGACGAAGTTGAGCGAGGAGTTGTTGAACACGACGATCTTGACCGGGAGCTTGTTCTGCCGGATGGTGAGCAGCTCGCCGAAGAGCATGGCGAGCCCGCCGTCACCCGACAGCGCCACCACCTGACGGCCCGGATACGCCGACTGCGCCCCGATGGCGTGCGGCACCGCGTTCGCCATGGTGCCGTGACTGAAGGAGCCGATCAGCCGGCGCGACCCGTTCATCCGCAGGTAGCGGGCCGCCCACACGACGGGGGAGCCGACATCCGGGATGAACACGGCGTCCTCGCTCGCGAGCTCGCTCACGAGCCGGGCCACGTACTGCGGGTGGATGGGGGTGCGATTGTGGTCGTTGTCGGCGAGACCGTCGAGCTCCTTGCGGGTCTTCGCGTAGTGCGCGAGCGAGGAGTCGAGGTGGCGGCGGCTGCTCTTCGGTTCGAGAAGCGGCAGCAGGGCGTCGATCGTGTCGCCCACGTCACCCACCAGGCCCAGGTCGATCGGGGTGCGCGCCCCGAGCCGCTCGCCGCGGATGTCGACCTGGATGACCGTCGCCTTCGAGGGGTAGAACTGGGGGTAGGGGAAGTCGGTGCCGAGCATGAGCAGCACCTCGCAGCTCTCCATCGCGCGGTAGCCGGAGGAGAAGCCCAGGAGGCCCGTCATGCCCACGTCGTAGGGGTTGTCGTACTCGAGGAACTCCTTGCCCCGCAGCGCGTGCACGATCGGCGCCTTGAGAGCCTCGGCGAGAGCGAGCACCTTCGCGTGCGCGCCCTCGGTGCCGGCCCCGCCCAGGATCGTCACCTTCTTCGCCTGGTTCAGGATGCCGGCGGCGCGCTCGAGCTCCACGTCGCCGGGGCGCACCACGCTCTGCGTCGCGAAAATGGGCGCCGACTTCGGACGGCCCGCGCTCGCCTGCAGGAAGATCTCGCCCGGCACCACCACCACGGCCACCCCGCGCCGTTCGACGGCGGCGCGCATCGCGATCTCGAGCACGCGGGGAAGCTGCTCGGGCACGCTCACGAGCTCGGTGTAGACGCTGCACTCGCGGAAGAGCTCCTGCGGGTGCGTCTCCTGGAAGTAGTTCGACCCGATCTCGCTCGCCGGGATCTGCGCGGCGATCGCGAGCACGGGAACCCGGCTGCGGTTGGCGTCGAAGAGCCCGTTGATGAGGTGCAGGTTGCCGGGCCCGCAGCTGCCGGCGCAGACCGCCAGGCCGCCCGTGAGCGCGGCCTCGGCCGCCGCGGCGAAGGCTGCGGCCTCCTCGTGCCGCACGTGCGCCCAGGTCACGCTGCCATGGCGCCGGATGGCGTCGGTGAAGCCGTTGAGGGAGTCTCCGGGCAGGCCGTAGATCCGTTCCACTCCGGCGTCGGCGATGATCTCGACCATGGTGTCGGCGATTGTGCTCATGCTCCGACGCTACGGGGAGATGGCGCCGGGCGCATCCGTTGATCGTCGGAAGATCGAGCGGATGCGCCCAGTGGTGAGTCGAATGCCCGGCCGGCGCAACCGCGGCTCAGGCCACGCGGGCGCGCATGCCGGCGTCGAGCGCCGCGAGCGTCGCCTCGGCGTGCTCGCGCCGCTCGGCCACCGTTCCCTCGGTGCTCCACGCGTCGAGGTAGACCTTCAGCTTCGGCTCGGTGCCGCTCGGCCGCACCATCACGCGGGCGCCGGGCAGCAGGATGCGCAGCACGTCGCTCGGGGGCACGTCGCCCTCGCCGTGGGAGAGGTCGTCGATGCGCTCCACGGGCAGGCCGCCGATCTCGGTGGGCGGGTCGCCGCGCAACGCGGCCATCACGCGGTCGATGTCGGCGAGGTCGGTCACGCGCACCGAGATCTGCTGCGAGGCGTAGTGGCCGAAGCGCGCGGCGAACTCGTCGAGCCGGTCGGCGATCGTGCGGCCCGAGGCGGCGAGGGTGTCGGCGAGGTCGAGGAAGGCGATCGCCGCCGAGATGCCGTCCTTGTCGCGCACGGTCTCGGGGTTCACAAGGTAGCCGAGCGCCTCCTCGTAGCCGAACACGAGGCCCGGGGTGCGGGAGACCCACTTGAAGCCGGTGAGGGTCTCGGCGAAGCCGAGCCCGTGGTCGCGCGCCACCGCGCCGAGGGCGGGGGAGGAGACGATGGAGCAGGCGAGGGCGGCGGGCAGGCCGTCCGAGCCCGTGCCGCCGGCGGCGACGGCGGCCTCGGCCGCGCGCCAGCCGAGGAGCTGTCCCACCTCGTTGCCGCTCAGGCGGCGGTACCCCTCGGCCTCGCGGTCGTCGGGCACGGCGATGGCCAGGCGGTCGGCGTCGGGGTCGTTGGCGATGATGAGCTGCGCCGCGGTCGCGCGTGCTCGCGCATAGGCGAGGTCGAGCGCTCCGGGCTCCTCGGGGTTGGGGAACGCCACGGTGGGGAAGGCGGGGTCGGGCTCGATCTGCTCGGTCACGAGTTCGGGCGCCGGGAAGCCGGCCCGCTCGAGCACGCGCGCGAAGGTCTCCCAGCCCACCCCGTGCATGGCGGTGTAGACCACGCTGAGCGGGGGCGCATCCGTCGACGGGCGATGCGAGGACAGCGCAGCGGTCGCCTCGACGTACCGCTCGATCACGCTCTCCGGCGCGATCTCGTAGTCGCTCGAGCGCGGCAGCTCCGGAACGGTCGTCGAGCCGGCGACGCGCAGGATCTGGGCGGCGATCTCGCCGTCGGCGGGCGGAACGATCTGAGAGCCGTGGTCGGCGTCGCCGAGGTAGACCTTGTAACCGTTGTCGCGCGGCGGGTTATGCGAGGCCGTCACCATCACGCCCGCGCTCACCTCGAGCTCGCGCACGGCGAAGGCCACGAGCGGGGTCGGCAGCAGACGCGGCAGCAGCACGGCACGCACGCCCGCGCCCGCCATGATCTCGGCTGTGTCGACCGCGAAGACGCGGGAGTTCTTGCGGCCGTCATAGCCGATCACCACTGAGGGGCGGGTTCCCGGATGCGCCCGCTCGAGCAGGAACGCGGCGAGGCCGGCCGCGGCCTGCGACACGAGCACGCGGTTCATGCGGTTGGGGCCGGCCGCGAGCTCGCCGCGCAGGCCCGCCGTGCCGAAGGCGAGGCGGCTGCCGAAGCGCGAGCGCAGCTCCTCGGCGGCGCCCGGCAGGCTCGAGCCCACGCGGCGCAGGAGCGCGGCGAGCTCGTCGCGGGTCTCGGAGTCGGGGTCCTGCGCCATCCAGGCGAGCGCCGACTCCACCAGCAGCTCCACGTCGTTGGGCGACTCGTCGGAGCCGGCGGCGGGCATGCTCTCGGTGCTCATGGTGCTCTCCGAGGTCACAGGGTGGCGACGACCCGGGCGAGCAGGTCGCCGATGGCCGCCTCGGCGTTCTTGCCGGCCTCGATCACCTCGGCGTGGCTGAGCGGGGTCTTCTGGATGCCGGCGGCGAGGTTCGTGATGAGCGAGAAGCCGAGGATCTCCATGCCGGCCTGGCGTGCGGCGATGGCCTCGAGGGCCGTCGACATGCCGACGATGTGCCCGCCGACGGCCTTCGCCATCTGCACCTCCGCCGGGGTCTCGTACTGCGGGCCACGGAACTGCACGTACACGCCCTCGTCGAGGCTGGCATCCACCGTGCGGGCGAGCTCGCGCAGGCGGGTGGAGTAGAGGTCGGTGAGGTCGACGAAGGTCGCGCCCTCGAGCGGGGAGTCGAAGGTCAGGTTGATGTGGTCGCTGATGAGCACGGGGGTGCCGGGGGTCCAGCTCTCCTTGATGCCGCCCGCGCCGTTCGTGAGCACCATGGTCTTCGCGCCCGTGGCGGCGGCGGTGCGCACGCTGTGAACGACGCGGCGCACACCGTGACCCTCGTAGTAGTGGGTGCGCGCTCCGATCACGAGCGCGTGCTTGCCGTTCGGCAGCAGGATCGAGCGCAGCGTGCCCACGTGCCCCGGCACGGCGGGCATGCCGAAGCCCACGACGTCGGTGGCGGGAACGTTCGCCACGGTCTCGCCGAGGAGGTCTGCGGCCCGGCCCCAGCCGCTGCCGAGGGTGAGGGCGATGTCGTGGCGTTCGACACCGGTCAGCTCGGCGATCTGCGCAGCGGCTTCGCGCGCGAGGGCGAAGGGATCGGTGTCGGGCAGGTCGAGCGGATTGGGGAGGGAGGGAGACATCCCTCCACTCTATTCATTCGGGCGGCGGGCCGCTCCGGGGGGGCGGCCGTTCGCCATCCGTTGGTTTGGCGGCACTGCGGCAACACGCAAGAATGGCGTCATGGCCTATGAGTTCGAGCGCAAGCAGAGAGTCGCCGTCGTCGGAGGCGGGCCGGGAGGCTACGAGGCCGCGATCGCGGGAGCCCAGCTGGGCGCCGAGGTGACGCTCGTCGAGCAGGTCGGCGTGGGCGGCTCGGCCGTCATCACCGACGTGGTGCCCTCGAAGACCCTCATCGCCGTGGCCGAGGCCACCAACGCCATCGGCGAGGCCGCCGACCTCGGCGTGCAGTTCTTCACCCGCAACGACGCCGGGCGCCCGGTGCGGCCCGAGGTCGCGGTGAACCTCGCCCAGGTCAACAAGCGCCTGCTCGGGCTCGCCCGGCAGCAGTCGGAGGACATGCGGGCCAACCTCATCCGCGCGGGCGTCAAGATCATCTCCGGGCACGGCCGGCTCGACGGGCCGGACTCGGTCATCGTCTCCACCGCCGCCGGCCCCGACGGCACCGACTTCGACCAGGTCGACGCCGACACCATCGTCATCTCGGTGGGTGCGAGCCCGCGCATCCTGCCCTCCGCCGTGCCCGACGGGGAGCGCATCTTCACCTGGACCCAGCTCTACGGCCTCACCGCGGTGCCCGAGCACCTCATCGTGGTCGGATCGGGTGTCACCGGCGCCGAGTTCGCCTCGGCCTACACCGCGCTCGGCTCGAAGGTGACGCTCATCTCCTCGCGCGACCAGGTGCTGCCAGGCGAGGATGCGGACGCGGCGGCCGTGATCGAGAACGTCTTCAAGCGCAACGGCATGACCGTGCTCTCGAAGTCGCGCGCCGACTCCGTGGAGCGCACGAAGACCGGCGTCGTCGCCACGCTCTCCGACGGCACGAAGGTCGAGGGCTCGCACTGCCTGATGGCCGTGGGCTCGATCCCGAACACGAAGGGGATCGGCCTCGAGCAGGCCGGCATCCAGCTCAGCGACTCGGGGCACATCCGGGTGAACCGGGTGGCCCGAACGAGCGCGCCCAACATCTACGCGGCCGGCGACTGCACCACCTTCCTGCCCCTGGCCTCCGTCGCCTCGATGCAGGGGCGCACGGCGATGTTCCACGCCATGGGCGACGCCGTGTCGCCGACCGAGCTGCGGAACGTGGCCTCGAACATCTTCACCCAGCCGCAGATCGCCACGGTGGGCTGGACGCAGCGCCAGATCGAAGAGGGCATCGCCCAGGGCGACATCTACAAGCTGCCGCTCTCGTCGAACCCGCGGGCCAAGATGATGGGCATCAAGGACGGCTTCGTGAAGCTCTTCGCCCGCACCGGCTCGGGCACCGTGATCGGCGGCGTCGTCGTGGCCCCCAACGCCTCGGAACTCATCTTCCCCATCGCCCTCGCCGTCGAGCACCGCCTCACGGTCGACCAGGTCTCCCGCGCCTTCACCGTCTACCCCTCCCTCTCGGGCAGCATCTCCGACGCCGCCCGAGCCATGCACATCGTGCTGTGATGCTGCCGGAGGGGCCGTGCTTCGCGCGGCCCCTCCGGGGTCGTCGACAAGGGCCTGTTGCGTTCGGTTCCGCCTCGACAGCCCCGTCGAACAGTCACAAAGGGCCCCTGAACCCGGGGGTTAGGGGCCCTTTGCGACTGGTCGCTGGACTCAGGCGCTGATGTCCAACAGCACGTGGCCGGAGGAGACGGTGGAGCCGACGACGGCGGCGATGTTGGCGATGGTGCCGTCCTTGTGGGCCGTGATGGGCTGTTCCATCTTCATGGCCTCGAGCACGAGCACGAGGTCGCCCTTGACGACCTTGTCCCCGTCCTCGACCGCGATCTTGACGACGGTGGCCTGCATGGGGGCCTTCACGGAGTCGCCCGTGGCCGCCGAGGAGGCCGTCGCGCCGGCGCCGCGGCGCTTGGGCGGGGCCTCCGCGCTGCGGCCGGCACCGGATGCGGCGCCGTGGCGCGCGCCGGCGGCCACCAGACGGGCGGGGAGAGCCACCTCCACCCGCTTGCCGCCGACCTCGACGATGACGGTGCGGCGCTCTGCGGCGGGCGCGGGGTCGTCGAGCGAGCCGCTCCACGGCTCGGCGGGGTTGTCGTAGTCGGTCTCGATCCAGCGGGTGTACACCGAGAAGGGCTCGCCGTCCTCGGGAGCGAAGGCGGGGTTGCGCACGACGTCGCGGTGGAAGGGCAGCACGGTCGGGAGGCCGGCCACCTCGAACTCGTCGAGGGCGCGACGGGCGCGCTCGAGCGCATCCTCTCGCGACGAACCGGTGACGATGAGCTTCGCGAGCAGCGAGTCGAAGGAGCCCGAGATGACGTCGCCGGCCTGGACGCCGGAGTCGACGCGCACGCCGGGCCCGCCGGCGGGCTTGAACACATGCACGGGGCCGGGGGAAGGCAGGAAGCCCCGGCCCGGGTCCTCGCCGTTGATGCGGAACTCGAAGGAGTGGCCGCGGGGCGCCGGGTCGTCGTAGTCGAGCGTGCCGCCCTCGGCGAGGCGGAACTGCTCGCGCACGAGGTCGATGCCCGTGACCTCTTCGGAGACCGGATGCTCGACCTGCAGCCGGGTGTTCACCTCGAGGAACGAGACGGTGCCGTCTTTGCCGATGAGGAACTCGCAGGTGCCGGCACCGAGGTAGCCGACCTCCTTGAGGATGGCCTTCGACGAGCTGTAGAGCAGCTCGGTCTGGGCGGCGCTGAGGTAGGGCGCGGGCGCCTCCTCGACGAGCTTCTGGTGGCGGCGCTGCAGCGAGCAGTCGCGGGTGGAGACCACGACCACGTTGCCGTAGGCGTCGGCGAGGCACTGGGTCTCGACGTGGCGGGGCTGGTCGAGGTATTTCTCCACGAAGCACTCGCCGCGGCCGAAGGCGGCGATGGCCTCTCGGGTGGCCGAGTCGAACATCTCGGGCACCTCCTCGACGGTGCGGGCCACCTTGAGGCCGCGGCCGCCGCCGCCGAAGGCCGCCTTGATGGCGACCGG
Source organism: Microbacteriaceae bacterium 3FA27C10 (assembly GCA_005502775.1). Taxonomy (GTDB): domain Bacteria; phylum Actinomycetota; class Actinomycetes; order Actinomycetales; family Microbacteriaceae; genus Herbiconiux. The sequence goes on along the minus strand of SCNI01000004.1, from coordinate 117,658 downwards.
CAGGCCGTGCACGGCCACGAAGTCGAGCACCTCCTCGGCGCCGGTGACGGGGTCGATGGTGCCGGGCGCGAGGGGCGCTCCCACCTTCTCGGCCACGTGACGGGCGGAGACCTTGTCGCCGAGCTTCTCGATGGCCTCGGGGCTCGGGCCGATCCAGGTGATGCCGGCGGCGATCACCGCGCGCGCGAAGTCGGCGTTCTCGGCGAGGAAGCCGTAGCCCGGGTGGATGGCGTCGGCGCCCGAGCGGCGGGCCACCGAGAGGATCTTGTCGATCACGAGATAGGTCTCGGCGCTCGTGGTGCCGTCGAGGGCGTAGGCCTCGTCGGCGAGCTGGGCGTGCAGCGCATTCCGGTCTTGATCGGCGTAGACGGCGACGGATGCGATGCCGCTGTCGCGCGCTGCGCGGATGACTCGGACGGCGATCTCGCCTCGGTTGGCGATGAGGACCTTGGTGATTCGCGGCATGATCTCCCTAGCTTATTGCCGCTCTTCATCCCTTCTTTGGCATGTAGTCACAAAAATGGGGTGGCGGACACTGGCGGTGTCTACAACGCGGCGCCGCTGCGCAGCGAAGTCCACGGAACGCCGACCTCGTTCAGCAGATCGCGCAGCACCGGCAGCGAGAGGCCGATGACGGCCGAGGGCGCCCCGGTGATGGTGCGGATGAACGGGGCCGCGACGCCGTCGATGGTGAACGCGCCGGCCACCTCCAGCGGCTCGCCGGTGGCGATGTAGGCGTCGATCTCGGCCTCGGAGATGTCATCGGCGAAGCTGAGCTCGGCGCGGTCGGCGCGACCCGCGGCCCCGTTGCGGCGCCCGCCCCGGTGGTCGATCAGCCAGTGCCCGGAGTGCAGCACCCCGGTGCGACCGCGCTGGGCGAGCCAGCGCTCGCGGGCCACCTCGGGACGGTGCGGCTTGCCGTAGGCCACGCCGTCGAGCTCGAACGCGGAATCGCCGCCGAGGACGAATCCGTCGATCGGCTCCCCGTCGGGCAGCGCGCCCACCACGGCCTCCGCCTTCGCCTCGGCCAGGAGCAGCACCATCTCCTCGGCGGTGACCGGACCGCCCGCCGCCACCGCGCGCTCCACGGCGGCCTCCTCGTCGACCTGCGAGGGCACGATCACCGGTTCGATGCCGACCTGCCGCAGCAGGGCGAGTCGGGCCGGAGAGGTGGAGGCGAGGTACAGACGCACGGAGCGGGCCTTTGCTGTGGGATGCTCGAAGGATGGCTGAAGACCGGAACGAGCTCGTCGAACTGAACATCGACAATGTAGCCCACGGCGGCGTGACCGTCGCCCGGCTCGACGGGCGCGTGGTCTTCGTGGCCGACGCGATTCCGGGAGAGCGCGTTCTCGCGCGGGTGGCCGACGACGCGAAGTCGTCGTTCTGGCGCGCCGACACGGTCGAGGTGCTCGAGGCCTCCCCCGATCGCCGCCCGCACGTCTGGGCGGCCGCGGCCCTCGAGCGCGACCCCGAGCAGCGCGCCGGCGGAGCCGAGTTCGGCCACATCGTCCTCGAACGCCAGCGCGCGCTCAAGCAGCAGGTGCTGCAGGACGCACTGCAGCGCTTCGGCAAGGTGGAGCGTGTCGTGGAGGTCGAGGCGATCGGCGCGGATGCCGTGGCCGGCCCGGGCGAGGCGCCATCCGATTCCGGGAGCACGGCACGCATTCCCGGCACCCGCTGGCGCACGCGGGTGCGCCTGCACATCGCGCCCGGTGGCCGGGTGGGGCCGTACGCGGCGCGCTCGCACACCGTCATCCCGGTCGACGAGTTGCCGCTCGCGACCGAGGCGATCGAGGCCGAGGCCCGCGGGATCGCCGAGGCGCTGAGCCTCGGCTCGCAGGGCGCCGCCGCCGTCGAGTTCGTGGAGACCTCGGGCGGAGAGGTGCGGGTCTCGCTCGTGGCCGCCGAGCAGTCGAAGACCGGCCGGCGCGAGCCGCGCCGGGGCGAGCGCGGGGCGCGCGCGGGCGGCGCCGGCCGCGGCGGGCGAGGGCCGCGCGGCGCCTCCGCAGAACGCGCCGGCACCGCGACCGCCGCGGGCGCCCCGGCCGGCGAGCCCGCCGCCACCATCGTCGAGCAGGTCGGCGACCGGGAGTTCCGCCTCGCCGAGAACGGGTTCTGGCAGGTTCACCGCGACGCCGCCCGCACCCTGAGCGAGGCCGTGCAGAGCATGACGCTGCCGGAACTCTTCGACCCCCGCGCCGCCAACCACGACCTCTACGGCGGGGTGGGCCTGCTCGCCGCGGCTCTCGGCGACCGCTTCGGCCCGGCCACCCGCATCACGAGCGTCGAGAGCGACCGGGTGGCCACCGACAACGCCTCCGAGAACCTCGCCGAGTGGCTCGGAGCGCGCGCCGTCACCGCCCGCGTCGACTCCTACCTGGCCGAGCTCGAGCGCTCGGCCACCGCCGAGGAGCGCAAGCGGCTCTCGGCCGCCACCATGGTCATCGACCCGCCGCGCTCGGGCGCCGGAAAGCTCGTGGTGGGTTCGCTCACCCGGCTCGGCGTGGCGCAGGTGGTCTACGTGGCCTGTGACCCCGTGGCCTTCGCCCGCGACGTCTCGCTCTTCCGCGAGGGCGGCTACGAGCTCGGCGGCCTGCGCGCCTTCGACCTCTTCCCGCACACCCATCACGTCGAGACGATCGGCGTGTTCACCAAGGCCTGACCCGCCCGCGCCTGACCCACCGGGCCTGGCGACCGGGCCCGGACACCGGCCGGATCCGCCGCCGGCAGATCGACGGCCGTAGGATGGAGGCCGGTCTTCGCGAGGAGTTGACGGTGCACGACGAGAGCAGCCCGACGCCGGCGGCGGATGCGCGGCACAGCGCGTCCGCGCCCGTGCTGGTGGCCATCGTCGACGACCACGAGTCGGTGCGCCTCGGCATCCGGGCCGCATGCCTCGACGCCGGCTACGAGGTGGTGGCCGCGAGTGCGTCGGTGAGCGAGCTCTGGGTGGCGCTCGCCGGACGGCCCTGCGACGTGGTGGTGCTCGATCTCAGCCTCGGCGACGGCTTCACGGTCACCGAGAACGTGCAGCACGCCCGCTCCATGGGCGCGGCCGTGCTCGTGCACAGCATCGCCGACCGCGTCGCGCTGGTGCGCGAGGCGCTCGCAGCGGGTGCGGCGGGCGTCATCCCGAAGTCGGCGGCCACGAGCACCGTGATGGCGGCCATCGCGGCGGTGGCCCGCGGCGACGTGCTGAACAACCTCGAGTGGGCGAGCGCCATCGACGCCGACCGGGAGTTCGGCAAGGCCCAGCTGGCGCAGCGCGAACGCGACGTGCTCCACCTCTACGCGAGCGGGCTGCCGCTCTCGCAGGTGGCGCTCAAGCTGAACATCAAGGTGTCGACGGCCAAGGAGTACCTCGACCGCATCCGTGCCAAGTACGTGGAGGTCGGCCGGCCGGCCCGCTCGAAGGTCGAGCTGCTGCGCCGGGCCGTCGAAGACGGCATCCTCGCCCTCGACGAACACGGGCATGTCGAATAGGGCGGTCGACGAGCCTGCCACCGCTGCAGCCTCCGCGCGGTGGAGCCGGATGCGCGCGACCCGTCCGCCGCGCGCCGCAGCCTTGCGCCGCACCCAGCTCGACACCACGCTCGCCCGCCTCGAGGGGCTGTTCGGCTTCGTCTTCGCCCTGCTCTCCCTTCCCGCGCTCGCCGCCACCGCCGGCACGCTGAAGCCCGAGTGGGCCTGGGGGATCCCGATCGGGATCTTCGGGTCGATCGGCGCCGCTCTCGTGTGCTCGATGGTCGGCCGCGGCATCCGGGTGAGCATGATCGTGGTCGCCGGCGTCTTCGTCGTGCTGCTCGTGCTCTGGCCGTTCGCCGTGCTCTCTCCCACGGCCGCGCTCGGTCGGCAGCCCTGGCTCTGGTACGTGGTGCTCGTGGCCATCGCGGCGGCGGCCATCGCGCTGCCCACCGTGTGGGCCGCCGTCTACACGGTCGTGGTGCCGCTGATCTTCGCGGGCCTGCGGATGCTGCCGAGCGGCGGCGGCGCTTCCTGGCAGCTCGCCGTGCTCGACGCGGTCTACGTTCTGCTGCTCGGCGCGTTCGCCCTCATCGTGATCACCGCCTTGAGGGCCACGGCCTCGCGGGTGGATGCGGCGCAGACCACCGCGGTGGCGCGGTACGCCGAGGCGGCGACCCGGCACGCGGCCGAGCAGGAGCGCACGCGGGTCGACACCGTCATCCACGACCGGGTGCTCTCCACTCTGCTCGCGGCGGCACGGAGCAGCTCCCCGGCCGACCGCGAGATGGTGGTGCGGATGGCGGAGCGCGCTCTCGTGGCGCTGCAGAGTGCCGACGCCGAGACCGAGGGCGGCGCCGATCTGCCGCTCGCCGTGCTCGTGGAGCGCTGCCGGGCCCTCGCCGACACGCTCGACGCCGAGATCGCCTTCGAAGCCACGGGGGAGCTCGGTGGCTCGGCTCCCGCGCGCGTGCTCGAGGGCGTGTACACCGCGACCGTGCAGGCGATCGTGAACAGCATCCAGCATGCCGGCGAGGGCGCCCGGCGCTCCATCACGGTGGCGGGCCGTGACGCGGGGCAGCCGGGAGGCGCTGGTCTCCGCGTGGTGGTCGCCGACGACGGAAAGGGCTTCGCGGTCGCCGAGGTTCCCGCCGACCGCCTCGGTCTGCGCATCTCCATCCGCGAGCGGGCGGGCTCGGTGGGTGGCTCGGTCGACGTGACCTCGGCGCCCGGCCTCGGCACCCGCGTGCAGATCGCCTGGCCGGCCGAGCGCTCCGACGAGGAGGCGAGCGGATCATGATCTCGATGCCCCGCATCCTGCTGGTCGGGCTCGCCGCCCTGTTCTCGGCGTACCACATCGTGCTCGGCCTCTATGCGATCGGCGTGCCCGCGTCGCCGTGGCCGTCGGTGGTGGCGATGGCGCTCTATGGCGCCGCCAGCGCCCTCAGCCTCGCGCCTTCGCCGACTCTGCGGATGCCCCTCGGCGTCGCCGCCGTGAATCTCGCGGTGACCGCGGTGGGCTTCATCCTCGTGCTCCCGCAGCTCGACCCGGCGGCCGACAACGGCTACGCCACGTGGTTCATCGGCGCGGTCGGAACCCTGATGACCATCACGGTGGTGCGCCAGCGCCCGTGGTTCGCCTGGGCCGGCATCGTGGTGATGCTCGCGGCCGTGCTCGCGTGGTCGCACGATCCCCTCGCGCTCGCCGCCCTCGGAGCCATCGGCGGCCCGATCTGGGTGGGCGTGGCCCACGTGACCACGGTGTCGATCGTGCGCTCCTCGCGCGAGGCGGCGCTCTTCGAGCAGGCCGAGCAGCGTGCGGCGGAGTGGCACGCCCAGGAAGAGGCCGAGTTCTACGAGCGCCGGGTGCGCCTCGGTCAGATGGACCGGATGGTGGCGCCCATGCTGCGCCTCATCGTCACGAGCGACGGCCGGCTCGACGAGGCCGAGCGCGAGGAGTGCCGGCACCTCGAGGCGGCGATGCGCGACGAGATCCGCGGCCGCCGCCTGCTCGACGACTCCGTGCGTCGCGAGGTGCTCGCGGCGAGGCGCCGCGGCGTGGAGGTGACGCTGTTCGACGACGGTGGCATCGACGACCTCGACCGGGCCGAGCATGCCCGCATCACAGCCGTGATCGCGCGCCAGATCGGCAGCACGACGGCCGACCGGGTCGTGGTGCGCACGGCGCACCACGACGACGACGAGGTGGCCGTCACGATCGTGGGCCTGCGGACCGCGGAGTCGGGGGCGGGTGCGGATGCGACTTCGGCCGGGGGGACGAGCGACGACACCGAACTCGAACTCTGGCTCGAGGTGCCCCGACATGAAGACCCGGGGGCCGATTCGCATCGACCCCCGGAAAGCTTCGAGTCAGGACGATAACCCGAATACCGCCCTGACTCGCCCCCGGATACGGGCCCGCTTACCCTAGTCGACCTGTGTCCGGCGATGCGGTTCCGAAGAAACACACCTAGCGATATCCATCCTGGTCGGCCGGAGACACGGGCGCAGTAGGCATTTCGGTGGACATTTTCGCGATCTCTTCCAGAGAGCGCCCAGCGAGCATCCAGAATCGATGCATGGGACTCAGCCGGAGAACGAGCGCCATTCGCCGGGCCCCGGATGCAGGGGCGTGCGCAGGGCGCGCTGGCTGCGCTCCCAGGCCGACGGGCCGATCTGCACCTCGTCGAGCACCTCGGCGAGCTCCTCCTCGACCGCCGCGTCGATCACGGCGGTGACGGCGGCGAGTTCCTCCGGCGTCAGATTCGCCGAGAGCACCCGGATCGCGGGCTCGGACGGGGATGTCGGGGTCGAGTCGTTCACGACGACGAGGCTACATTAGAACCCTGGGATCAGAGGGGAATCGTCAGCATGCGCAACACCGTCATCTTCGCGCGGAACTACCTCGTGACGATCCCGTTCAGCCTCGCCTTCGCGGCGGTCGTCCTGGTGGTGTCCCTCATCACCGGCACCTTCTTCGGGCCGGCCTCGGCCGACACCCAGGCCTTCTGGACCGCCGGCGTCACCACCGTCGTCGACATGGGCAACTGGTGGACGATCGTCACCGCCCTATTCGTGCCGTGGGACCCGTTCCAGCTCGTGCTGTCGATCCTCGCCTCGATCGTGCTCCTCGGCGTCGCCGAACGGCTGCTCGGCCGGCGCCGCCTGCTTCCCGTGTTCTTCGCGACCGGGCTGCTCGGCGTGGGCCTCGGCGTGCTCGTGCAGTGGATCGGCTCGCTCGCGGGGGAATGGTGGGCGAACGGCACGAGCTTCGATCTCACGGGCGACCCAATCACCCCGATCGTCGGCGCGCTGCTGGCCGCGAGCGCCTTCATGGGTCCGCTCTGGCGCCGCCGGGTGCGTCTGGTGTCCTTCGGCTTCCTCATCATGTTCGCCCTCTACGACGGCGACACCTCGAACGTCTACCGGCTCATCGCGGCGATCTCGGGACTCGTGATCGGGCATTTCCTCGTCGGCCGGAGCCGCCGCCGGGTGGTGTGGTTGAAGAGCTCCTTCGGTGAGGTGCGCGTGCTCATCGCCACCATCGTGCTGATCACCGCGCTCGGCCCCCTCATCTCGTTGCTCAACCCCGGGTCGAGCGGCGCGTTCGGCCTCGCCGGCAGCTTCTACGGCGACATCTTCCCGAGCGCGGGTGACATCACCGCGCTGTGCTCCAGCTCGACCTCCGCCATCTGCGAGAGCATCAGCCGCCTCTCCACCCTCGGTGGCCTCGGGCCCGTCGTGCTCACCTTCGTTCCGCTGGCCCTGCTGCTCGTCTCGGCCTGGGGACTGCGCCGCGGGCGGCGCTTCGCGCTCTGGCTCGGTATCGTCACGAACCTCGCTCTCATCGTCCTGGCCTTCGTCTTCCTCGGCCTGGTGGCGGGCTTCGTCGACACCGCGACCTCCGAGCCCGACCTGCAGGCGATCGACATCGGCGAGTACGTCGTGTGGGGCGGCTCGACCATCGCGGTGCCCCTCGCCGTGGCACTGATGCTCTTCCTCTCCCGCCGGCGTTTCGCCCTCAAGGCGCCGCGGGAGGCGTTCATCCGGTTCGTGGTCGTGGTGGCGGGCGCGTTCGTCGTTCTGGCGGCGATCTACCTCGTGGCCGGTTCCTTCGCGCTCGACAGCTACAACCCGCCCGGAACCACGATCGTCGAACTCGTGCTCGACGTGCCGCGGCGGTTCCTCCCGGTCACCCTGGTGGGCATGACGGGCTTCCTGGCCGTACCCACGGCATCCGTCGTGCTCTTCCTCTTCCAGTGGATCGGCCCGGTCTTCTGGGCGGTGTTCACGGTGGCGGCGGTCCAGCTGCTCACCGCGAGCGAGCAGTCGGTGCGTGTGGGCGACCCGCAGCGCATCCGCGCCCTGCTGCGCCGCGGCGGCGGGGGGACGCTCGGCTGGATGACGACGTGGCCGGGCAACGTCTACTGGTTCAACGAGGCGGGCGATGCGGCCGTGGCCTACCGGGTGATCAACGGCGTGGCCATCACGATGTCCGACCCGGTGTGCGTGCCGGGTGCCGAGAAGCAGGTGGTCCTGGACTTCGCCGCCTTCTGCGACGCGCGCAGCTGGGTGCCGGTCTTCTACAGCGTGCACGAGCAGTTCCTGCCGGTGTTCGAGGGAATGGGCTGGCTGCACATGTCGGTGGGCGAGGAGACGCTCATGCACCCGCAGACGCTCGAGATGGCCGGCAAGTCGTGGCAGAACGTGCGCTCCTCGCTCAACAAGGGCGTGCGCGAGGGCATGACCACGGTCTGGACCACCTATGACGAGCTCTCGCGCAGCAAGGTGGCGCAGATCAACGCCATCTCCGAGGCCTGGGTGTCGGAGAAGGAGCTGCCCGAGATGGGCTTCACCCTCGGCGCGCTCGAGGAGATCAAAGACCCGGATGTCGCTCTCATGCTCGCGATCGACGCCGAAGGCCGCATCGCGGCGGTCACGAGCTGGCTGCCCGTGTACCGCAACGGCGTGGCGGTGGGCTACACGCTCGACTTCATGCGCCGGGCCGACGGCTCGATGCCGGGGGTGATGGAGTACCTCATCGCCTCCTCGGCCCTGCACATGAAGGAGCTCGGCGTAGAGGTGCTGAGCCTCTCGGGCGCCCCGCTCGCGCAGCCGCCCGTGCCGAAGGGCGAGGAGCCGCCGGCGCCGACCGTGATGACGGAGCTCTCCGAGTTCCTCGCGCGCACCCTGGAGCCGGCCTACGGCTTCTCCTCGCTCTTCAAGTTCAAGGCGAAGTTCAACCCGACGTACGACACCATCTACATGGCCTATCCCGACCCGCTGGCGCTGCCCACCATCGGCGGCGCGATCGGCCGGGCCTACCTGCCCTCGATGTCGGCGAAGGAGGCCGTCTCGCTCGTCAGGACCCTGGTGCGGTGAGACGGGGGTTCTCGTCCGGGCGATAGGGTTTCCTCTGGACGATCGAGCGGGAGGACACCATGACCTGGCTTGTCACAGGCGGAGCAGGATACATCGGATCGCACGTGGTCGCGGCCCTCGGCGAAGCCGGGATGCCGTGCGTGGTGCTCGACGACCTCTCGAGCGGTCATGAGAGCTTCGTGCCGGCCTCCGTCCCGTTCGTGCGGGGCAGCATCCTCGACGCGGGCCTGGTGAAGCAGACGCTCGCCGAGCACGAGGTCACCGGAGTCATCCACATCGCCGGCTTCAAGTACGCCGGCGTCTCGGTGCAGCGCCCGCTGCACACCTACGAGCAGAACGTCACCGGCATGGCCGTGCTGCTGCAGGCCATGCAGGACGCCGGCATCGACCGTGCGGTGTTCTCGTCGAGCGCCGCCGTCTACGGCACCCCGCCCACCGACATCGTCACCGAAGACACCCCCAAGAACCCCGAGAGCCCCTACGGCGAGTCGAAGCTCATCGGCGAGTGGCTGCTGCGCGATCAAGGCGTGGCCGCGGGCCTGCGGCACACCTCGCTGCGCTACTTCAACGTGGTGGGCTCGGGCAGCGTCGAGCTCTACGACTCGAGCCCGCACAACCTGTTCCCGCTCGTGTTCGACGCCCTCCTCGCCGGCCGCACGCCGCGCATCAACGGCGACGACTACCCCACGCCCGACGGCACCTGCGTGCGCGACTACATCCACGTGGCCGACCTCGCCCTCGCCCACGTGGAGGCCGCGCGCAAGCTCGACGAGGGGTCGCTCCTCCTGCCCGCCTACAACCTCGGGTCGGGCGACGGCGTCTCGGTGCGCGAGATCATGACGGCCGTCGCGGCGGCCACGGGCATCCCGTTCGAGCCGGAGATCACGGCTCGGCGCCCCGGCGACCCGGCCCGCATCGTGGCCACCGGCGAGCTCGCCGCCCGCGACCTGCACTGGCGGATGCGTCACACCCTCGATGAGATGGTGGTGTCGGCCTGGAACGCGCGGCAGCACGCGGCGGAGACCGCGACCGCCTGATCCCCGCCCGCGCAGGCCCGGGCACCGACGGCGCTGGCCGTCAGGCCGGGAGGTCGATCGCGATCGAGGTGCCCTCGCCGATCGTGCTCGCGATGGCGAGGGTTCCGCCGTGGGCGACCACGATGGCCTTCGTGATGGTCAGGCCGAGCCCCACGCCCTGAACGGCGTTCTTGGTGGCCGTCGAGGCGCGGAAGAAGCGCTCCGACAGGCGATCGAGCTCGTCGGCCGGGATGCCCACCCCCGTGTCGGTGACGGTGATCACCACGCGGGAGTCCTCGCGGTGGGCTTCCAGGCGCACGGCGCCGCCGCGGCGGGTGAACTTCACGGCGTTCGAGACGAGGTTGTCGATCGCCTGCCCGAGGCGGGTGGGGTCGGCGGTGAGCCGGAGCGGTCCGCCCTCGTCGACGAGCTCGAGCGCGATGCCCCCCTTCTCGGCGTTCGGCCGGGCACTCTCGGCCGAGGATGTGAGCAGGGCGCGCAGATCGACCGGAACCGCCGCGATCGAGAACCGGCCCGCCTCCACCTGGGCGGTGAACAGCAGGTCGCCGACGAGCTGCAGCAGGCGCTTGGCGTTCCGCTCCACGATGCCGAGGTATTTCTGCTGCGGTGCACTCAGCGGAGGGTCGTCGTCGAGGCGCAGGAGCTCGGCATAGCCGAGGATGGAGCTGAGCGGGGTGCGGAGCTCGTGCGAGATGAGCCCGGAGAACTCGTCCTTCAGGCGTTCGATCTCCTTCGCCCGCGTCTCGTCGGTCGCGACGAAGATGTAGCCGGAGGGCCGACCCAGCGCATCCGTTCTCTGGGTGATCGCCACCTGAGCGGGGAAGGTGGAGCCGTCGCGCCGGCGATAGGTCCAGTCGCGCACGTCGGCCGAGCCGTCGCGGGCGATGCCCGTGAGCGCCGCGAAGCGGCCGGGGAAAGGGATTCGCCCCGTGCCGGTCTCGGTTGGCATCTCCTCGCGCAGGTGAAGGTCGACGATGCGCATCCCCGAGAGCGCCTCCTCCTCGGAGTAGCCGAGGATCTGCACGGCGCCGCCGTTCCAGACGTCGATCGCGCCCTCGAGGTCGGTGCCGATGATGGCCTGCTCGGTGATCGCATCCCACACGCTGTTCATCAGGCGCGCGGCCGCCGCCGCCTCCTTCTCGCTGTGCTCGGCGACGCGCACGGCCTCGGCGAGGGAGTCGATGAGCTCGTCGCGCTCGGCGAGCAGGGAGTCGGCGCTGCGCTGGCGGGAGCGCGAGACCGCGCCGATCTGGTTGATGAGCGCTGCGGCGATCGTGAAGGTGATGGGGGTGAAGGCGACGCGGATCCAGTCCTCCGCTCCCGAGACGTGGGACTGCCCGATCGCATAGGGCAGGGTGAGATTCACGGCCACGGCCGCGAGCACGATCGCCACGTTGCGCCGGCCTGCCTCGGCGGCGATCCAGACGATCGGAATCAGGATGAGCCCGCCGTAGGGCGACTGGGCGCCGCCGGTGGCGATGCGCAGGATGATGATGGCGGCGATGCTCGCGAGCGGCACGATGAGCTGCCAGCTGCGGCCGTGCCGATCCCACGGCACCACGAAGGCGAGCGCGGTGGCGACCACCACGACGAGGTCGGCGACGAGAACCCCGGTGGGGCTCGCCTCGACGGAGCCGTCCGACCCGGGAAGGAGGATGAAGACGTTCGCCAGCAGGAACACCGCCGCCGTGGGCACCTGCTTGATCGCCGGCCGATCGGCGGTGTCCAGAAAGCGGCGGGCCCTCCCGCGAGCGGTGGGCATCAGAGGCGATCGGCCACGTCGCGCACGAAGGCGATCAGATCCATCACCACGAACGGCTTCGTGATGAGGCCGTTCGCCCCGGCGAGGTGCACGGCCTCCGCGGTGCTCGGCTGCACGTTGGCGGTGATGATGAGGATGCTCAGCTCCCGCAGCTCCGGGTCGGCTCGGATCTTCTCCGTGAGCTCGAGGCCGGTGAGCTCGGGCATCGAGATGTCGAGCACGGCGAGGTCCACCTCGTCGCTCTCATGCAGCACGTGCCAGGCGTCAGCGCCGTTCGATACTGCTGCGACCACGCTGTAGCCGGCCTTCTCCACGGCGATCGTGATGAGATCGCACAGATCCTGGTCGTCGTCGGCAATCAAAACCCGCATGGTGTGGTGTCCCCTTGTCTGTGTGGTGCCCCGTCGCGGATGCTAGGCGGCGAACATCCGGTCGAGCACAGCAGCCAGCTCGGCGGCGCTGAACGGCTTCGGCAGCACCCCGTCGACCACCGGGTATTCCTCGAGCTCGAGCACGCTCGTGACGAGCAGCAGGCAGCCTGGCACGTCGCGCTTCATCGCGGTGACGAGCGCCCAGCCGTCGATGCCGGGCAGCAGCAGATCGACGATGGCGATCTGGGGTTCGAGGGCGGCATAGGCGACGATGGCCGCCTCGGCCGTGTTCACGGTGACGACCGCGTAGCCCAGGCGCTGCAGCAGCAGCTCCACGAGCTCGGCCTGCTCGGGGGTGTCGTCCACCACGAGGGCGTTGCGGGCGTTGCTCGGCGTGGGTAAGGGCATTCGGATGGTTCGTCTCCTCCGACGCCGCGGATCGTCCGACCCGTGTTCCCTCGTGGATGACGTCCTGCGCCTATTGTGCCAGTTCTTGAAACACTTTGCAGTTTCTCGCGGCTGACGCGCCGTGTCGGCGTGCTCGGATGCCCGCCTCGACTACAGCGGGATGTTGCCGTGCTTCTTGGGGGGTAGACTCGCGCGCTTGGTCTTGAGGGCGCGCAAGGCCTTGGTGACGGCCACACGGGTCGCCGCCGGCTCGATCACCCCGTCGAGCTCGCCGCGCTCGGCCGCGAGGAAGGGCGAGGCCACGTTGTAGGTGTACTCGTTCGCGAGCTTGGTGCGCACGGCCGCGACATCCTCGCCGGCCTCCTCGGCCCGCTTGATCTCACCGCGGTAGAGGATGTTGACGGCGCCCTGACCGCCCATCACCGCGATCTCGGCGGTCGGCCAGGCGAGGTTGATGTCGGCGCCGAGCTGCTTCGAGCCCATCACGATGTACGCGCCGCCGTAGGCCTTGCGGAGGATCACGGTGACCAGCGGCACGGTCGCCTCGGCGTAGGCGTAGAGCAGCTTCGCGCCGCGGCGGATGACGCCCGTCCACTCCTGGTCGGTGCCGGGCAGGTAGCCGGGCACGTCGACGAGGGTGAGGATGGGGATGGAGAAGGAGTCGCAGAAGCGCACGAAGCGCGCCGCCTTCTCGCCGGCTTCGATGTTCAAGGTGCCGGCCATGGCGCTCGGCTGGTTGGCCACGATGCCGACGCTCCGGCCCTCGATGCGGGCGAAGCCCACCACGATGTTCGGGGCGTAGAGCGGCTGGGTCTCGAGGAATTCGCCGTCGTCGACGAGGTGCTCGATGACGGTGTGCACGTCGTAGGGCTGGTTCGGCGAATCCGGGATGATCGTGTTCAGCTTGCGGTCGGCATCCGTGATCTCGAGCTCGGGGACCGAGTCGTAGACCGGGAGCTCGGCCAGGTTGTTGTCGGGCAGATAGCTGAGCAGGGCGCGGGCGTAGTCGAGCGCGTCGTCCTCGTCGCTCGCCAGGAAGTGCGAGACGCCCGAGATCTTGTTGTGCGTGAGCGCGCCGCCGAGCTCTTCCATGCCGACGTCCTCGCCGGTGACGGTCTTGATGACGTCGGGGCCGGTGACGAACATCTGGCTGGTCTTGTCGACCATGATGACGAAGTCGGTGAGCGCGGGGGAGTAGACGGCGCCGCCCGCCGCCGGGCCCATGATGATGGAGATCTGGGGGATGACGCCGCTCGCCGCCGTGTTGCGACGGAAGATCTCGCCGTACTTGCCGAGGGCGACCACGCCCTCCTGGATGCGGGCGCCGCCGGAGTCGAGCATGCCGATGATGGGCACGCCGGTCTTGAGCGCGAGGTCCATCACCTTGATGATCTTCTCGCCGGCGACCTCGCCGAGCGAGCCGCCGAAGATCGTGAAGTCCTGCGCGTAGACGGCGACCTGGCGGCCGTGGATGGTGCCGGTGCCGGTGACGACCGCGTCGCCGTAGGGGCGGGACTTCTCCATGCCGAAGGCGTGGGTGCGGTGCCGGACGAACTCGTCGAGCTCGACGAAGCTGCCGTGGTCGAGCAGCTGCTCGATGCGCTCGCGGGCGGTCTTCTTTCCGCGCTTGTGCTGCTTCTCGATCGCCGCCTCGCCCGACGCCGTCACGGCCTCGTGGTAGCGGTTCTTGAGGTCGGTCAGCTTGCCCGCCGTGGTGTACATGTCGGGCTGCGTCGTCAGATCTTCACTCACGCCGTTCACTCTACCGGCCAGCCCTCGGGCCATCCTGTTGCCGAAACCCTACAAGAGCGGTGGCCGGGCTTGTGAGTGGGTAGTTTGGCGGCATGGAACTCCCGCTCTCCTCCGCCCTCGCCGCCCGCCTCGACTGGCTGCCGCAGGCCGGCTCCACCAACGACGTGCTCGCCCAGGCCGCCGCCGGGCCGTCGGCCGCCTCGTGGCCCGACCTCTCGGTGGTGGCGACCGACGACCAGGTGGCGGGCCGCGGTCGCCTCGGCCGCAGCTGGGTGGCGCCGGCCGGTGCCTCGCTCGCGGTGTCGCTGCTGGTGCGGCCGCGCGGGGCATCCGGGGAGCCCGTGCCGGTGGAGCGGTTCGGGATGCTGTCGCTGCTCGCCGGGGTGGCGATGGCGCGGGCCGTGGCGGGGGTGCTGGGGGAGGCATCCGATGGTGTGGGGTCTGGGGCGGGGGCGGGTGCGGGTGCGCGCGTGGGGCTCAAGTGGCCGAACGACGTGCTGATCGGCGAGAAGAAGGTGTGCGGCATCCTCGCCGAGCTGCTGCCCGGAGCCGACGGCGTGGTCATCGGCACCGGGGTGAACCTCTCGCTCGAGGCGGCCGATCTGCCGACGCCCACGTCGACCTCGCTGCTGCTCGCCGGGGCCCGGCCCGAGGATGCGACGGCCGACCGCGTGCTGTCGGCCTACCTCCGCGAGTTCACGGCCCTCTACGCCGCGTGGCTCTCGTGCGACGGCGACCCTGACGCGAGCGGGCTGCTGGCCGCCGCCACAGAGGTGTCGGCCACGCTCGGGCGGGCGGTTCGGGTGGAACTGCCGGGCGGGGTTTTCCGCACCGGGGTCGCCCGGGCGATCGACGCCACCGGGCGTCTCGTGGTCGACACCGGCGACGGGGGTTCTCCGGCCGAACTCGTGGTCTCGGCGGGCGATGTGACGCACCTCCGGCACGACGGCAGCTGATTCCGGGCGACGCGGTGGAGAATGAGCGCCATGGCCCGGTCGCAGCGCTCACCCGACTCCTTCGAGTCGTTGCTGCGCGGCGACGCGCCGGCGCAGGCTGCGCCCCCGCGGGGCAAGGCCCGCCGTGACGATGCGAACGCCACCGAGCGCTTCGGCTGGGGTGCCGCGAATGCGGGCGGGCCGGCGGATGGCGGCGGCGGGTCCGGCCAGGGCGGGCCGCTCCACGGCGGGGCGCCCGCGCATCCTGGCTCCGCGCATCCGGGGTACGGCGGCTACACCACCGCGGTCGAGCCGCTCGCCGAGACCGTGCTGTTGCGCACGCGTCCGCACGCGCGGCGACTGGTCCTCCCGGTGCTCGTGCTCTTCGCGACGGCGACCGCCTACGGCTGGTACGGCTGGCGCCTCCCGGAGGAATGGCAGAACTGGACGGCCTTCGGGGCGGCCTGCGGGCTCGTGTTCTTCGTGGTGCTGCTGCCGTTCCTGGCCTGGCTCGGGCACCGCTACACGGTGACCTCGCGGCGCGTGATCGCCCGCCGCGGCTTCCTCGTGCGCCACCGGCAGGACGTCTACCTGGCCCGCGTGAGCGACGTGCGCCTGCGCCGAGGCCCCGTGCAGGCGGCCTTCGGCGCCGGGGACGTGCGGGTGATCGCGGGCCCCGAGCTCACGCTCGTGCTGCACGACGTGCCCTCGGCGCGCCTGGTGGCCGAGCTCCTCGGCGAGCTCACCGAGCATCCGGGTCAGGCCCTCTGAACGGAAGGAGATTCGGGGGTCTCAGCGACGGAACGGGACGATTCCTGCCGAATCTCCTTCCATCCGGAGGTCTCGGCGCCGCGAGTAGGCTGGGTGCGTGACTTTCAACGTGGGCGTGATCGGTGGCGGACAACTGGCGCGGATGATGGTGCCGCCCGCGATCGAGCTGGGCGTCGACATCCGCGTGCTCGCCGAGGCCGAGGGGATGTCGGCGGCGATCGCCGCCACCGCGGTGGGTGACTACACCGACCTCGAGACCGTCAAGGCCTTCGCCGAGGGCGTCGACGTCGTCACCTTCGACCACGAGCACGTGCCGCAGGCCGTGCTGCGTGCCCTGCTCGACGCCGGGGTCAGCGTGCAGCCGGGTCCGGATGCGCTGCAGTTCGCGCAGGACAAGCTCGCCATGCGCGAGCGGCTCGGCGAGCTGGGGATTCCGATGCCCGACTGGGCGCGCGTCGAGAACGCCGAGCAGCTCGACGACTTCATCGCCGAGCACGGCGGCCGGGCCGTCGTGAAGACCGCCCGCGGGGGCTACGACGGCAAGGGCGTGCGCGTCGTGGAGAATGCCGCGCAGGTGGAGGAGTGGTTCCTCGCGCTGGATCAAGACGGTGGTCCGGATGCCGGTGCCCTGCTCGCCGAGGAGCTCGTCGACTTCCGCCGCGAACTCGCGCAGCTCGTAGCCCGGCGCCCGAGCGGCGACACCACCCTCTGGCCTGTCGTGGAGTCGGTGCAGCGCGACGGCGTCTGCGCCGAGGTGATCGCTCCGGCGCCCGGCTCGGCCGGCAAGGTCGCAGAGATGGCCGCCCGCATCGGCATCACGATCGCCGAGGAGCTCGGCGTCACCGGCGTGCTCGCGGTCGAACTGTTCGAGACGACGGATGAGCGCATCCTCGTCAACGAGCTCGCGATGCGCCCGCACAACACCGGCCACTGGACCATCGACGGCAGCACCACGAGCCAGTTCGAGCAGCACCTGCGGGCGGTGCTCGACCTGCCCTTCGGCGCCACCGGGCACCGCGAGCCGTGGTCGGTGATGGTCAACATCCTCGGCGGCCCCGCCGACGGCGACCTCGACGGCCCCGCCGCGCTCGCGCTCGCCGACCAGCCCACCGCGAAGCTGCACCTCTACGGCAAACAGCCGCGCCCCGGCCGCAAGATCGGCCATGTGACGGTGAGCGGCGACGACCTCGACGAGGTCGTGTTCCAGGCGCGCGCCGCCGCCGCGTTCTTCGCGAACTGACACCGTACACGCGGGTTCGGCTACGGGGTTCTCGCCGGAGCGCGACCTAGCATGAGGGACATGCCCTCAGACGAACCCGACATCCGGCCCCTGGTGGGCGTCGTCATGGGGTCGGATTCCGACTTCACCGTCATGAGCGACGCCGTGCAGGTGCTCGCCGACTTCGGTGTGCCCTGCGAGGTGCAGGTCGTCTCGGCGCACCGCACTCCCGAGAAGATGATCGCCTACGGCCGCACCGCTCGCGAGCGAGGCCTCAAGGTCGTCATCGCCGGCGCGGGCGGGGCCGCCCACCTGCCCGGGATGCTCGCTGCCGTCACCACGCTCCCGGTCGTGGGTGTGCCCGTTCCGCTCGCCAAGCTCGACGGCCTCGACTCGCTGTTGTCGATCGTGCAGATGCCCGCGGGCATCCCGGTCGCCACGGTGTCCATCGGGGGCGCGAAGAACGCCGCACTCATCGCTGTCAGCATTCTCTCGATCACGGATGATGGGCTGGCCTCCGCCCTCGACCGATACCGCACCGAGCTCTCGGAGCTCGTCGAAGAGAAGAACACGAGCCTCCAAGCCCGCCTATGACCAGTACGACCGCGAGCCCGATCCGCTACCCGGACACCTCCAGCCGCAAGGCGATGACGGTGCGCGGGTGGTGGCTCGTCGCGCTCAACTTCCTCATCCCGGGCTCCGCGCAGGTGCTCGCCGGCAGCCGCAAGCTGGGGCGTCTCGGCCTCTACTTCACCTTCGCGCTCTGGATCTTCGCCGTCATCGGCGTGATCGTGTACTTCATCTGGCCGCAGGTCATCTACTCGATGGTCACGCAGTCGCTCGCCCTGCTGTTCGTGCAGATCGTGCTCGTGGCCTACGCCATCCTGTGGGTGGTGCTCACCCTCGACACCTTGCGCTTGGTGCGCCTGGTGCGGGCGGGCCCGCGCGCGCGCCCGGCGCTCGCGCTGTTCTCGGTGCTGCTGCTGGTGGCCACCTCGGGCACGGCGGTGTTCGGCGCCTACATCGCCGGTGTCTCGCGCGGGGTCGTGGGCAGCGTGTTCTCGGCGGCCAGCGCATCCGTTCCTCCCGTCGACGGGCGCTACAACATCCTGCTGCTCGGCGGCGACGCCGGGCCCGACCGCGACGGGATGCGCCCCGACAGCATGACCGTGGTGTCGATCGAGGCCGACACCGGCCGCGCGACGATGATCGGCGTGCCGCGCGATCTGCAGCAGGTGCCCATCAAGGAGGGTTCGCCCCTCATCGGCAGCGACTACGCGCCCGACGGCACCTACGACTGCGGTGAGGACTGCCAGATCAGCTTCCTCTACCCGCGCGTCATGGCGTTCGACCAGGATCTCTACCCGAACGCCGACGCGGCCGGCTCGAACGCCGGTGTCGAGGCCACGAAGGATGCGATCGAGGGGGCCCTGAACATCTCGATCCAGTACTACGTGATGATCGACATGCAGGGCTTCGCCGACCTCGTCGATGCGCTCGGCGGCGTCGACATCAACGTCACCGAGCAGCTTCCCATGGGCGGCGACGAGCAGGGCAACGAGATCGAGGGCTGGATCTGGCCCGGCGAGCAGCACATGAACGGCTACACGGCCCTGTGGTACGCCCGCTCACGGCACACCACGAGCGACTACGACCGGATGCAGCGTCAGCGTGAACTGCAGACGGCCATCCTGCAGCAGTTCGACCCCGTGAATGTTCTCACGAAGTTCCAGGGCATCGCGGAGGCCGGCGCGCAGATCGTGCAGACCGACATCCCGCAGTCGATGCTGCCCTATTTCGTCGACCTGGCGCTCAAGACCAAGAACCTGCCGATCGACAACGTCGAGCTCACGCCACCGCTGATCGACCCGACCGACCCCGACTGGACCCTGGTGCGCCAGACCGTCGCCAACGCCATGGTGCTCTCCACCGCCACCACGGCCCCCGCCGGCTGACCCGCGCTAGAGGTCGGCGTGCAGCTGCCAGACCTTCTCGGCCGAGTCGCGCCAGGAGAAGGCGCGGGCGCGGTCGAGGCCCGAGATGGAGAGGCGGGTGCGCAGCGCGGCATCCGTCGTCACGGAGTGGATGGCGTCGGCGAGCTGACCCGGGAACTCGGCGGGCGTGGTGCGCTCGACCACGAAGGTCGACCCGGCGGCCACCTCGAGCAGTGCCGGCACGTCGGCGTGGATGACGGGAGTGCCGAAGTGGAAGGCCTCCACGAGCGGCAGCCCGAAGCCCTCGGCCTGGCTCGGGTAGACGAACACGGTGGCGCGCTCGATCGTGAGCGCGAGATCGGAGTCGCTGAGGAAGCCGAGCACCCGGATGCGCGAGGCGTCGACCCCGGCCGAGGCCGCGACCGAGGCCACGTCGAACTCGCCCCAGCCCTCGGGGCCGGCGATGAGCAGCGGCAGCTCGTCGGTGGCGGGCGACGCGAGCGCCTGGATGAGCGCGGCGAGCCCCTTGCGCGGCTCGAGAGTGCCGACGGCCAGGATGTAGCGCTCCGGCAGCCCGAGCGCGTCCGCGCGCGACGCGGGGTCGGAAGGCAGCCGCAGCCCGTCGCTGACGGCGCCCCCGATGACGCGCAGGCGGTCGCCGAAGTTGAAGTAACGCGAGAGCTCCTGCGCCACGGCGTGCGTGGGCACCACCACGGCGTCGGCGTACTTCGAGGCGCGCTTGGCCATGGCCTTGTGCCAGCTGACCCCACGGGGGGTGAGGGTCTCCGGATGCGTCCACGGCACGACGTCGTGAATGGTCACCGCCGTCTGGTTGCCGAGCTCCTCGCGCCGATCGTGCTTGCGCAGCGGCGCGAGCAGGCTGGTGGCGTGCACCATGCCACCGCCCGAGGAGCCGATGATGCCGTGCTGCCACGCGGCCGAGAGCTCACGCCGCGGCAGGGTGGCGCGGTGCAGACCGGCGAGGCCGGGCAGCTTCTGCTGCACCTCCTCTGCGGTCTCCGACGGCACCGCCGAGATGATTCCCTCGACATCGCAGTCGCGCGGAGCGGTGGCGATCAGCTGTCGCGTGAGCTCGAGCGTGTAACGCCCGATTCCGCCTGGTACGGGGGCGACCAGCTGGTCGACGATCACCCGCAGCGTGGCCATTACTCTCCAAAGACTCCCGAGCTCGCCGCGTCATGGAGCGCGGCCCGCCAGCTGCGCATGGGTTCCAGGCCTGCTCGGGACCACGCGTCGTGTCCGAGTACGGAATACGCGGGACGCGGGGCAGGACGGACGAACTGCGAACTGTCGGTCGGCTTGACTTTATCAGGGTCGATTCCGGCTTCCTGAAAGGTTGCCTGGGCGAAGTCGAACCAGGACCCCTGACCGGAGTTGGTGCCGTGGTAGACGCCGGCCGGCGCATCCGCGTCGACGAGGGCCACCAGCTGGCGCGCGAGGTCGGCGGTCCAGGTGGGCTGTCCGACCTGGTCGTGCACCACCGAGACGCTGTCGCGCTCGCGGCCGAGGCGCAGCATCGTCGCCGGGAAGTTGGCGCCATGGGCGCCGTAGAGCCAGGCCGTGCGCACCACGTAGCCGCCGGCCGGGTTCAGCCGCAGCACGGCTTCCTCTCCGTCGGCCTTGGTGCGCCCGTAGGCGTTCAGCGGATCGCGCGGCTCGTCCTCCGGGTAGGGAGAGGTCGCGGAGCCCTGGAACACGTAGTCGGTGGAGATCTGCACGAGCTTCGCGCCGTTCGCCGCCGTCGCCTCGGCGAGGGTGGCGGGGCCGTCGGCGTTCACCGCGTGGGCGGCGGCCTCGTCGGTCTCGGCCGCGTCCACCGCCGTGTAGGCGGCGCAGTTGAACACCACATCGATGCCGGAGAGGGCGGATGCGACGGCCGCGGCATCGGTGATGTCGAGCTCCGCGCGGCTGAGTGCCACCACGTCGCGGCCGGCGAGGGCCTCCTGGAGGTCGCGGCCGAGCATCCCGGCCGCGCCGGTGATGAGATAACGCGTCATGTCAACGAATCCTGTCCGGCCCGATCAGACCAGTGCGGCGCGGGCCTTGAGGGGCTCCCACCACTGGCGGTTGTCGCGGTACCACTGCACCACGTCGGCCAGACCCTGCTCGAACGGCACGAGAGGCTCGTAGCCGAGCTCGTTCTGGATCTTCGAGATGTCGACCGAGTAGCGCAGGTCGTGGCCGAGGCGGTCGGCCACGCGGTCGACGTACGACCAGTCTTTTCCGGTGGCGTCGAGGAGGAGCTGCGTGAGCTCCTTGTTGGTGAGCTCGGTGCCGCCGCCGATGTTGTAGATCTCGCCGGCGCGTCCCTTGACGAGCACCATCGCGATGCCGCGCGTGTGGTCGTCGACGTGCAGCCAGTCGCGGATGTTGTTGCCCTCGCCGTAGAGGGGAACGTGCTTGTCGTCGATGAGGTTCGTGACGAACAGCGGGATGACCTTCTCGGGGAAGTGATAGGGCCCGTAGTTGTTCGAGCAGCGCGTGATCGAGATGTTCATGCCGTGCGTGCGGTGGTACGAACGGGCGAGCAGGTCGCTGCCGGCCTTCGAGGCCGAGTAGGGCGAGTTCGGCTCGAGCGGGCGGTCCTCGGCCCAGGAGCCTTCCGCGATGGAGCCGTAGACCTCGTCGGTGGAGACGTGCACGAAGCGGGGGAGGTTGTTGCGCAGCGCGGCGTCGAGCAGCTGCTGCGTGCCGAGCACGTTGGTCTCGACGAAGATCGACGCGTCGCGCACGGACCGGTCGACGTGCGATTCGGCGGCGAAGTGCACCACCGCATCCAGGCCCGGGAACAGGTCGTCGAGCAGCTGGCCGTTGCGGATGTCGCCGTGCACGAAGGTGAGGCGCGGTGAGTCCTTCACCGGAAGAAGGTTGTCGAGGTTGCCGGAGTAGGTGAGGGCGTCGAGCACGACGACCTCGGCACCCTCGAGGCCCGGGTAGGCGTCTTCGAGCGTACGCCGGACGAAGTTCGAACCGATGAAACCGGCGCCGCCGGTGACAAGAATCTTCATGTGGGGGAGGTCTCCTCGCATTGTGGTCGCGTCGATTCTAGCCGGAGCCCCTCACCGCCCCCTGTCGTCACGCCTCCGGGCGGTTGCGCGGATGCCGCGAGGCGAGGATCTCGCGCAGCGTCGGAAGCACGCGCTGGTCTTTCGGCCGGTTCGCCGCCTGCTTCGACCGGATGACGTCGGCGAGCGACGCCACGCGCACCACCACGCCCTGGACGGATACGTCGAAGGCGTCCCGCGCGAGATCTGGAAACCCTGTCGTGCCATTCGGATGGAACGAGATGTCGAGGCGGCCGAACGACGTGGCCAGGTTCCAGACCTCGGACCGGCCGAGCGATGCGCCGTCGTGACCGAACGGAACTCCGAGTGGTTCGGTCGACGTATAGACCCGGGCTTCGAGTTCATCGAGGGCTCTCGACAGTCTGTCGAGGTTCTCGGCCGACCTCTCGGGTGTGACATCGACGTCTTCGGTGGGGAATGGGGAGCCGCTCGCGATGGCGGCCAGGCCGCCGATCAGCACGTAGCGCACCTCGTGCCGGGAGAGCGTGGCGAGGATCTTCTCGAAGTCGAGATCAGTCATGAGCATTGATCATATTGAGCCCGGAGGAGCGGAGTGAGGAGAAACGCCGTACCGTCGCGGCGTGGTGCGCGAGGCGCTCCTCGGGTGCCAGCTGCTCCAGGTCGGCGACGAGCCCTCGATCGGACTCGTCGCGCTCGACGAGCATGAGGTCGAGGTCGAGCCCCATCAGCCGGAGGTAGCGGATGACGTCGTCGAAGCTCGGCGAGGTGCGTCCTGATTCGAGGCGGGCGATCGCCGACTGCGTCGTGCCGGCGAGCTCGGCCAGTTGTCCCTGCGTCAGCGCGACCCGCCGTCGACCCTCTCGGATCAGATCGTTGCCCAAGCCCTTCATTGCATCAGAATAGCAGAAACGCTATATAGCAGAGCTGCAATGTTCCCCGGCCGACACGTGTCGTGAGGCCGGCTCGCAGCTTTCGAGCCCTAGAGTTGCCCCGTGACACAGCCGGACGAGAACGGCGCAGACCGCCCTGGGCTCGTTCTCCGCCTCATCAAGGACCAGCGCGTGGCGTTCCTCCTGGTGGGCGCCACGAACACGGGCGTCGGCTTCCTCTTCTTCGTCTTCTTCGACCTCACGGTGGGAGCCTGGGCCGACCAGGCCTTCAACCCCACGATCGGCTCGCTCGCCACCCTGGCGTGCGCGCACGTGCTCGGCGTGCTCTTCGCCTTCGTGCTCTACCGGCGCTTCGTGTTCCGGGTGACCGGCCACGTGCTGCGCGACCTCGCCCGCTTCGAGAGCGTCTACCTCGTGTCGATCGGCATCAACGCCGTCATCCTGCCGGTGCTCGTGGGCTTCGGCTGGAACCGCATCCTGGCTCAGTTCTCGATTCTCCTCATCACCACTCTGATCAGCTACTTCGGGCACAAGGGCTTCTCCTTCCGGCGCGAGGCCGAGGCCGCCACCGAGATCGACCTCGAGCGAGATCTCGAAGAGAAGGAGGACCACGACTGATGCCCCGCCTCTCCGTCGTCATCCCGGCCTTCCAGAACGAGGCCTTCATCGCCGACACCGTGCGCTCGGTGCTCGAGCAGAGCTACACCGACTTCGAGCTCGTGGTGGCCGACCACGCCTCGGCCGACGCCACCCTCGAACGACTCGAGCCCTTCGCCGGCGACCCGCGGCTGCGCATCCTGCACACCCCCGCGGGCGGTGGCGCCGAAGCCAACTGGCGGAGGGTCTCCGAGGCGGCGAGAGGCGAGTTCCTCAAGCTGCTCCCCGGAGACGACGTGCTCTACCCGGGCGCTCTCGAGGCGCACGTCACGGCGCTCGCCGAGAACCGCGAGGTGGTGCTCGTGTCGAGCCCCCGCGACATCCTCGACGCCCACGGCCGCGTCACCATCAAGAACCGGGGGCTGCAGGGCGTCGCGCGCCGCGTGCAGCCCGGTGTCGATGTCATCCGGCAGACGGTGCGGCGGGGCACGAACGTGTTCGGAGAACCCGGATGCGTCACGATGCGCCGCGCGACCCTCGAGCAGGCGGGCGGCTGGGACGCCCGGTTCCCCTATCTGATCGACCAGACCACCTACTCCAAGGTGCTGCTGCGAGGCGACTACCTGCCGATCGACCGCACGCTGGCCGGCTTCCGGGTGAACCAGGGCCAGTGGAGCGTGGCCCTCGTGAACGAGCAGGCGAGCCAGGCGAAGGCCTACCACGCCTGGTGCCGCAGCAAGGCACCCGACACCATCAGCCCCTCCGACGTCTGGCTCGGCAACCGCCGCGCCGAGATCATGGCGCTCGCCCGGCGCGCCTACTACACCGTCAACCGAAGCCGCATGAGCGCGGAATGAGCACGGAGCACCACCGCATGACCACTGACACCGCCGCGGCCGCCCCCGCGGCATCCGGCTTCGACCGCTTCAGCGCCCGCCTCGCCTCGTGGCCCTGGCTGCCGTACGCGCTCGCGGCGCTCTTCTCGCTGCTGGCCGTCTGGTTCGGCCTGAACCTCTGGACCCTCGACTGGAGGGTGCCGCTCTACTACAACGGCGACGCCCTCGCCGTCGCCTCCCACTTCAAGACCATCATCGAGACCGGCTGGTTCACCCACCAGGCCGACCTCGGCGCGCCCTACGGGCAGTTCTACAACGACTACCCGCAGGCCGACAACCTGCACTTCATCGCCGCGAACCTGCTGCGCGTGTTCACCGGCGACTTCGGCGCTCTGATGAACATCTACTTCATTCTCGGCTTCCCGCTCGCGGCGGTCACGGCCGTGTGGTTCTTGCGACAGGTCGGCGTCTCGCGCACGCTGTCGGTGGCGCTCGCCGTGGCCTACTCGATCGCTCCCTACCACTTCATCAAGGGCGAAGGGCACCTCTTCCTCGCCGCCTACTTCGTGGTTCCACTCGCTCTGGGGCTGCTCTGGCGGGTGGCCAACGGGATGCCGCTCTGGCGGCTGCGTGCACCGGAGGAGCGCGGCGGGCGGTGGCTGCGCGTGGTGACGGCCCGGAACGCGGCGACCATCGGCATCCTGGCGCTGCTGGGCACAGCCTCGAGCTACTACTCGGTGTTCGTGGCGCTCGTGCTCGCCGTGGCGGGGCTCGCGAAGCTCTGGCAGACCCACTCGTGGCGGCGCTTCTTCGGGGCCGCCGGGGCGGGGCTGGTGATCGTGGTCACCATGGCGATCAACCTGCTGCCAGACCTGCTGTACCGTCTCGCGAACGGCGTGAACGAGGCGGTTCTGGTGCGCAGCCCCCCGGAGGCCGAGCTCTACTCGTTCAAGCTCTCCGCGCTGCTGTTGCCCGTGCCGGGTCACCGCTTCGGGCCGTTCGCCACGCTGCGGCAGCTCTACGACGCCCACTACCCCTTGCCCTCCGAGGAGCCCGCCCTCGGCCTCATCGCGTCGGCCGGGTTCGTGTCGCTCGTCGTGATCGCTGTCTACCTGCTGCTCACAGCGGGCAAGCCGCGCTGGCGGGCGCCGAAGAGCTCGGTGCGTGCCCTGTCCGTGCTCGCGGGGCTGACGCTCGTGGCCTTCCTGTTCGGAACCGTCGGCGGGCTCTCGACCCTGCTCTCCTTCGTCGACTTCCCCATCCGCTCCTGGAACCGCATCGCCATCCTGATCGCGATGCTCGCGCTCGCCGCGCTGGGTCTGCTGCTCGACCTCTTCGTGCGCCGGGTCGTGAAGCGGATGCGCCGCCGGAGCCCGCGCGTGCGCCGGGCCTTCGTGGCGGTGCCGCTCGCGGTGCTGCTCATGCTGCTCGCGGTGTGGGACCAGATCCCGCCCATCACGCCGGAGGCCCGCGCCGCCACGGTGGCGAGCTTCGACTCCGACGCCTCGTTCACGCAGCAGGTCGAGGCCACGGTCGCGCCCGGATGCCTCATCTACCAGCTGCCCTACATCGCGTTCCCCGAGTCGCCGCCCGAGAACGGCGCCACCGACTCCGACGAGCTGCGCATGTTCCTGCACTCGACCGACCTCCGCTGGTCGGCGGGCGGCATCAAGGGCCGCGCTCCGATCGACTCGGTGGGCGCCTACGCCTCGCTGCCGGTGCCCGAGATGCTGCAGAAGCTGCAGGGCATCCAGGCCTGCGGCATCGTCGTCGACCGGGCGGCCTACGCCGACGGCGGCGTGAGCATCCTGTCGCAGCTGCAGGCGGCGCTCGGCGCCTCGGTGCCCCGGTTCGACTCGGCCGACGGCCGCTTCGCGTTCATCGGAACGGGCTCGTGATAGCTTCGGGTCCCGTGGACGCCGCAGCCGCTCAGAACGCCACCGAGTACACCCTCTCCGTGGTGATCCCGGTGTACCAGGGCGAGCGCACCCTCACGGCCGTGGTCGAGGAGCTGCTGCCGTACGCGCGGGGCGCCGTCACGCCGGGCGGCGTGGCCTACCGGGTCACCGAGGTCATCCTGGTGCACGACAACGGTCCCGACCACTCCGATGCGGTGATGCGGGCACTCGAGGCGCAGCATCCCTTCGTCAGCATCCTCTGGCTCAGCCGCAACTTCGGGCAGCACGCCGCCACCATCGCGGGCATGGCGGCCTCGACGGGCCGCTGGATCCTCACGATGGATGAGGACGGCCAGCACGACCCGGCCTCGATCGGTGACTTCCTCGACACCGCCATCCGCGAGCGCGCCGGTGTGGTCTACGCGCGCTTCACCAACGAGCGCCCGCACGGCCTCTTCCGCAGCGCCGCCTCGAAGTCGTCGAAGCGGATGCTCGGGGCCGTCTTCACGCTCCCCGACGCCACGCAGTTCCAGAGCTACCGCCTCGTGCGCGGCGACGTGGGGCGCAAGCTCGCGGGCTTCGCGGCGACCGGTGTGTACCTCGACGTCGCCCTCTCCTGGGTCACGAACCGGGTGGCCACGAGTCCGACGGTGCTGCGCAGCGACGACGGCCGGGTCTCCGGCTACTCGCTCGCGGGCCTCTTCGCCTACTTCTGGCGGATGGTGCTCACGAGCGGTACCACGGGCCTGCGCCTGGTGAGCGTGCTGGGCGGCATCCTGGCTCTGATCGGGCTCGTCATCGCGATCTACGTGGTGGTCTCGCTGCTCGCCGGGTCGAACACGGGTGCCGAGGGCTGGGCCTCGCTCATCGTCGTGGTGCTGCTGTGTTCGGGCGCGATCCTGGTGTCGCTCGGCGTGATCGCGGAGTACATCGGGGTGTCGGTGAACGTCTCGATGGGGCGGCCGCTCTACCTGGTGGTCGACAACCCCGAGACGATCATGCCGGAGACGGGCGAGATGGGCGAGACGGAGCAGCCGGGTTCGGGCGAGCCGGAGGAGGGCCAGAATGCCTGACGACATCGTCTTCAGCCGCCCGTTCCGAACGCCGGCCGAGCTGCCGAACCTCGAAGCGGTGCTCGCCTCCGACCACGCGCACGGCGACGGGCCGTTCACCGCCTCCGCCACCCGGCGCCTCACCGGGCTCCTCGGGGTCGCGGATGCGCTGCTCACGACCTCGGGAACCCACGCCCTCGACATGGCGGCCCTGCTGCTCGAGCTCGGGCCGGGCGACGAAGTGGTGCTGCCGAGCTTCACCTTCTCCTCGGGCGCCACCTCGGTGGTGCTGCGCGGGGCCACGCCCGTTTTCGTCGACATCGACGAGTCGACCGGCAACATCGATCCGGAGCAGGTGGCCGAGGCCGTCACGGGGCGCACCCGAGCGATCTCGGTGACGCACTACGGCGGTGTGCCGGTCGCTCTCGACGAGATCGGGCGCATCGCCGCGGCCGCGGGCATCCCCGTTATCGAGGACAACGCGCACGGCCTGGGCGGCCGCACAGGCACCGGCCCGGATGCGCGCATGCTCGGCTCGGTGGGCGCCTTCGGCATGCAGAGCTTCCACGACACGAAGAACGTGCACTGCGGCGAGGGCGGGGCGCTCATCGTGAACGACCCGGCGTTGCTCGAGCGGGCCGAGATCATCCGGGAGAAGGGCACCAACCGGGCCCGGTTCCTGCGCGGTGCCGTCGACAAGTACACCTGGCAGGACGCGGGCTCGAGCTACCTGTTGTCGGAGCTCAACGCGGCGGTGCTCGACTCGCAGCTCGCGTCGTTCGCCGAGATCCAGGCCCGGCGCCATCGCGTCTGGAACGCCTACGCCGACGGCCTCGCCGGCTGGGCCGACGACCTCGACCTGCGGCTGATGTCCGACGACCCGGGGCTGTCGCACACCGCGCACATGTTCTGGGTGCTGATGCCCGACCATGCCGGGCAGGGCGCGCTGATCGACCACCTGCGCGCGCTCGGCATCCGGGCCGCCTTCCACTACGTGCCACTGCACTCCTCGCCGGCCGGTCTGCGCTTCGGGCGCACCGCGCATCCCGACGGGGTGCTCGCCCGCACCGACTCGTTCTCGTCGCGGCTCGTGCGCCTGCCTCTCTGGGCGGGCATGACGGATGCGCAGGTCGAGCGCGTGCTCGAGGCCGTGCGCGCCTACCGCACCGCCTGAGACGGGACGTCTCAAACGGTGGATCGGCGCCTCGGTAGACTCGCTTGACGCCCGTCGCCGAAGGACCCGAGAGAGAATGACCGAATGAGCGCTTCCGCTGCGCTGCCCGAGGCAGACGAAGCCGTGGCCTCTCCCGCTCCGCCCCGGCGGCGGAATGACTTCCGCGCCGAGATCCAGGGGCTGCGCGCCCTCTCCGTGACGCTCGTCGTGGTCTACCACCTGTGGCCGAAGCTGCTGCCCGGCGGGTACATCGGCGTCGACGTGTTCTTCGTGGTCTCCGGGTTCCTCATCTCACGGCACCTGTTCCAGGAGTTGCGCGACACCGGGCGCATCGGCGTGCGCGCGTTCTGGGCGCGGCGCATCCGTCGGCTGTTGCCGGCCTCGTTCTTCGTGCTCGCCGCGACCCTCGGGGCCGCGCTCATCTGGATTCCTCTGAGCTCCCGCGTGCACGAGCTCACGAACATCGGGGCGACCGCCGTCTACGTCGTGAACTGGGTGTTCGGCCACGACGCGGTCGACTACCTCTCCCAGGACAATGCACCCTCCATCGTGCAGCAGTACTGGTCGCTCGCGGTCGAGGAGCAGCTCTACGTGATCTGGCCCCTGCTGCTGCTCGCGATCGTGTTCGCCGCCCGCGCGATCCTGCGCCGCCGGCGGGGCAGCTCGTGGAAGAGCACAGACCGTTACGTCATCGGCGCGGCTCTCGTGCTCGTGTTCATCGCGTCGCTCATCACCTCGGTTTCGCTCACCGCCTCGGCTCCGGGCGCAGCCTACTTCAGCACCTTCGTTCGGGCGTGGGAGTTCGCGGCCGGCGGCCTCCTCGCACTCGCGACGATGGTGTTCGCCGAGCGCAGCGTCGTGTGGATGAACTCCCGGGCAGGCCGCGCGGCCACGGAGATCGCCCCGTGGTTCGGCGCCGGCATCATCGCCGTGTGCGCGTTCGCCTTCAACGGGAACACCCCGTTCCCGAGCGCCACGGCCCTCGTGCCCGTCATCGGTGCGCTGCTCGTGCTCGCAGTCGACCCGCAGGGGCGGCCCATGTCGTTCCGCACCGTGTCGAACGTCTGGCCGATCCGCGGCGTCGGGAAGTGGTCCTACTCCATCTACCTCTGGCACTGGCCGCTCGTGGTGCTCTTCCCGCTGATCTTCGGCGTCGCGATCGGCCTGCGTGCCGGGCTCCTGGTGGGAGCCGTCGCGCTGGTGCTCGGCGCCCTCACGAGCCGCTTCGTCGAGGACCCGGCCCGCTTCACTAAGCTGTGGGGAGCCCGTCACTGGCGGGAGTTCGCCTTCGCAGCGCTCGTGCCCCTCATCCTGATCGGCCTGATCGCCACGCAGATCACGGCGATCAACCGCTCGGTGGCGGCCGAGGGCGAAGCGGCTATCTCACAGCTCCAGCAGCCGTGCTTCGGGGTGAACGCCATCCTCGACGAGGCGAACTGCCCCGACGCCTTCACCGTCACGCAGCCGGTGAACGTCGCCTACGCCTCTGCCGACCTCGACCCGAACTGGTGCCTGACCCAGCTCAGCGACACCTGGCGGAGCTGCACCTATGGCGACCCCGCCGGACCGAACGGCACCATCGCCCTGGTCGGCGACTCGCACGCCGCCGCGCTCGCGCCTGCCTTCGACCAGTACTACAAAGACCACGGATGGCGCGTGATCAGCTATTTCCGATTCGGCTGCCCCGCACTGACCACGGTGCCGTCGCACATGGTGGGAAAGGATCCGGCCGAGCAGGTGGCCTGCACCACCTGGTCTGCGCGGGTGCTCGATGAGCTCCGCACGCGAACCGACATCGATGTGGTCGTCTACACCGACTACTCCCGCGCCTACTTCGCGACGGATGACCCCACCCAGGCGGCCGCGTACAGCGCCGAGATCGCGGCGAACTGGAAGTCCGTCGAAGACACCGGCAAGAAGCTCGCCTTCGTGCAGGACGTGCCCTTCGCCGGCGGCGGCAACGTGCCGGCCTGCCTCTCCTCCATCGCCCTGCCTGCGCTCGCCCCCTGCTCGCAGCCCCGCACCCTCGCCTTGATCGACGATCAGGTGCTGGAGGCCGTGCGCCTGATGCCGAGCGTCGCCTTCATCGACACCAGCCGTTTCTACTGCACGCTCGAGACCTGCCTCAGCTGGGTGGGCGGCGTCGTGGTCTACGCCGACAACAATCATCTGAGCGGAACCTACGCCCGGAGCATCGCGCCCCAGCTCGGCGACCAGCTCCTCGCGGCCGTCGCCGGCGGTTGACCGACCGCGTTTTCGCGTTTCGCCCAGGAGGCGAATAAAGTCATCGATGTGCTACACGTGTCGCTGACGCGCGGCAACGTTCTGCACGCCCGCTGACGAGGGCCCCACCCGACGGTTCCGGCAGCGGATAGATCCCTACCTATCCTGCGTGCCAGAAACGGTCGACCCATGAGTGAGGAGCCCTTCCTGCGAGGAGCGACGCTACCCGCGAGCCGAGCCTCGTCTCCCCATCGGGTCGCGGCGGCGCTCGTCGCCGAACGCGCCACCTGGCTGATCGTGCCGGCTGCCGCCGTGGTCTTCGCCGTGGTGTGGCTGCTGACGACACAGTCCTATTTCTTCGCCGACGACTTCCTCGTCGCCGATTACCTCACCATCAACCCGCTCGATCTCGACGCCCTCACGCGCACGTGGTTCGGACACCTCATGCCGGGCTACATCCTGGCCGACGGCCTCTTCGTCAAAGCCTTCGGGTTGAACTGGGCGATGGCGGGGATCGTGATCGCCGTCATCCACACGGGTGCCTTCGTCGCGTTCGTGCGCATCCTCGACGCGGTGGTGGGCCGGACGCGCCTGAACCTGGTGGTCGGACTGGTGTTCAGTTTCTCCGTCGGACTCCTCATCTCCGGGCTGTGGTGGGCAGCGAGCCTCAACAACGTGTTCGCCCTCGCGCTGTGCCTGGCTGCGCTCGGATCCCTGACCCGCTGGGTGACGCGCCGCCGGTGGCCCTTCCTGGTCGGCGCCCTGCTCGCTTTCGCCGCCGCCCTGGCCGTGAGCGAGAAGACGCTGCTCTTCTCCGTGTACGCGGTGCTCTGGTGCCTGCTCGTCGTGTGGCGCGGCACGTCGCTGGGAGAACGCCTGCGCCTCCTCCTCCGGGCCTGGCCCGTCTGGCTCGGCATCGCCGTGCTGTGCGGAGTCGACCTCTACGTCTTCGTGACCGGCCCGTACCTCGAGGATTCGGGTGCCGCACCCGGAATTCCGGAGTCGATCGCCTTCGTCGCCTGGGGGATCAGCGGCGGCCTGGTGCCCTCGTTCTTCGGTATGGACCTGCAGATGCTCCAGCCGGGATGGCAGCCCGTCGCGATCGTCGCATCCGGTGCTCTCCTCGTCGCGGCCGTGGTCTACTCGGTGGTGAAGCGGCCCAGCCTCGGCGGGGTGTGGGTGTTCGTCGGCGTGGCGGCGGTTCTCAGCACCTCACTGCTGTCCCGGCGCTCCGAGTTGATCGGTTTCGACGCCGCCCGCGTGCTGCGATACCACCTCGAGACCACCTCCCTGTTCTGGCTGGCGTTCGGCGTGATCGCCGCAGTGCTGCTCGCGCGCCGCCCTGAGGGTGCGGGCGACGTCGACGGCAGGCAGGCTGTCTCCCGGCGCCGATTGATCACTGGCATGGGCCGCAGCGGCGTGGTCGCCCTCACCGTCGTCGGAGCCGTGGCGGTCGCCTCCGCGGTGCTCTGGGTGCCCTCGGTGCTCGCGAACCTGCACGGTCACCTCGGGCTGCAGACGCGCAACTGGATGGAGCAGATCGCCCGCACGTATCCGAGCACCGACCGGCCGCCGTTCCTCGACGTGTCGGTGCCGGAGTTCGTGGTCTTCTCCGGGCTGGCTCCCTTCAATCGTGCCGATACGGTGCTGCCGTTCATGTTCCCGGGAACGACCACGACCGATCAGCTCGACGGCGCCTGGACGGTGGGCGACGACGGCAACGCGGGACCGGCCGTGCTGGTGCCGAGCGCCGAGCCCGTCGCGATCGATGCCTGCGACAGCGGCGCGGGGATCGAGGCGCACGGGGTGTCGGGAAAGGCGGGCGAGTTCCTCGTGATCGACTTCGCCGATGCAGACCCTGGCCTCGTCTACCTGGATGTCGGCACCCTGATCAGCCGCCCGGTCACGACGTCGAGCGGCCGGCTGGTGGTCGAGCTGACGGCTCCGCTGGAGACCGGGCGGCTGCACTTCGACAGCCAGGGCCGGGGCTTCTGCATCGGCTCGATTCAGGTGGGCGACATCGTGGCCGGTCCGGCTTCCTGACGAGGCGCGGACCACCGGGGGTGTTCGACACGTGTCAGTGCCGGGCTGCGGCCATGATTGAATGGCTTGACCCTACCTGAGGAAAGGGATGCACACATTCACGTCTTGACCGATACCGACGTCCTGTTCGGCCGACCCGTGCAGGCCGGCGACGTGGTCGCCGCCCTCACCCTCTTCTCCGGTGGTTCCACCTGGGAGAGCTGCGTCGAGAGTCTCCTCCTGCACACCAGCGAGAGCACCCCCATCGTCGTGTTCGACGACGCCGGGCCGAGCGAGGTCGCCGTCGAGCAGCTGGCCGTCGTCGAGGCGCGCATGGGCCGCGAGATGTTCTACTACCGCCAGCCGGTGAACCGCGGCGTCGTGGGCAATCTCAACACCGCCTTCGAGAAACTCGCCCCGGCCGACGTCATCGTGCTCAACAGCGACATCATCGTGGGCCCCGAGTGGGACATCCGGCTCATCGCCGCCGCCCGCTCGCGCACCGACATCGCCACCGCCACCGCACTCAGCGCCAACGCCACCATCTTCACGGTCGAGGGTCCGCAGAGCTGGCAGCTGCAGCCGCCGAGCGTCGCCGAGTTCGCGCAGGTGGCCGCCAAGGTGCGCGACGCCTCGCGCCAGGTGCGCCCCTTCGTTCCGGTGGCCACGAGCTTCTGCACCTTCTTCGCCCGGCACGCCCTCAACGTGGTGGGCCCGCTCGACGAGGAGTTCAGCCCCGGCTACGGCGAGGAGGTCGACTACTCGCTGCGCTGCGTCTCCTACGGCTTCAACCACATCGCCGTCGACGACGTCTACGCCTACCACGCCACGGGCGAGTCCTTCGGGGCCGTCGCGCTCAACCAGCGCAAGCTCGACAACGACGAGCTCGTCGCCCGCCGTTTCGCCTACTGGGAGGAATGGATCACCGACTTCCAGTCGGAGTCCGACACCCCACTCGAGCGCGTCAAGCACTACACCTCCTCGGTGATCCACGGCGCCACCGTCGCCGTCGACGCGGAACTCATCCATCCCTCGCTCACCGGCACCTTCGAGGGCAGCTTCGCGCTCTCCCGCAAGCTGGCGCTGCATCCCGACGTCAACCGGTTGATCTGGGTGGCCCCGGCCGACCGCGTGGCCGGCCTCCGTGAGATGCTGGCCAAGGCCAAGGTGGACACCATCGAGGTCACGACGCTGGCCGACCTCGTGGCGAGCGGCGTGTTCATCGACGTGGCCTTCCGCCCCTACCAGGACTTCACGGGCGCCACCTGGCCGGCCCTCTCGGCCTCGGCGCACCGCAACGTCATCTGGAACCTCGACCTCATCGCCGTGCTCAACCCGCACTACGCGGTCGACTACCCCGACTTCGCGAAGAAGAACGAGATCGCCCGTCAGAGCTGGGCCAACGCCGACGCGATCGCCGTGCTGACGCCTCACGTGCAGAAGACGCTCTCGGCCTACTACTCCGGCGTCGACGACGGCGAGAAGGTGTTCGTGCTGCCCAACGGCACTCCCGAGGCCCCGGATGCGCTCACCACGCCCTGGAACGTCGAGAACGCCGGCATCGAAGCGCTCGGAGAGACTCCCTACGCCCTCGTTCTCGGCACGAACTACCTGCACAAGAACGTTCCGTGGATGATGCGGGTCGGCCTGCTGGTGAAGTCGATGGGCTGGGCGGGTGAGTTCGTGTTCGCGGGTCCGACGCCCGACAGCGGCCACTCGGCGGGTCTCGAGGCCGACCTCGTGCGTCTCACCGGCGCCGACTGCTTCCACTTCCTCGGCCGCGTCACCGACAACGACAAGCGGCGCCTGATCAGCGGCGCCGCCGTGGTGCTCTCGCCGTCGATCACCGAGGGCTGGGGCATGATCCCGGCCGAGGCCGTGCTCGGCGGCTCCACCCCGCTCAGCTCGCGCGGCGGCGGCCTCGCCGACATCGCGCCACCGGAGGCGCGGTTCCTCGAGCTGAAGGACGACGAGGCCGACGCCCGCGTGCTGTTCGAGCTGCTCACCGACCTCGAGGCGCGCAAGCACCAGCACGAGCTCTGGGAATCGGCGATCCAGGAGCATCAGTGGTCGGCATCCGCGCAGGTGCTCATCGACGCGATCTTCGCCACCTTCCTGCGCCGCCGGGAGTGGCGTGGTGCGGGAGCCGGGCATTCCACGCCCCCGGCGCCGCAGCCGAGCCTGCGCCGTCGTATCGCCGACCGCTCCGTGGTGGTGCTGCCCGTGGGCAGCCGCCCGCGCAACGCCCTGCGCACCGTCTACCGCCGGATCTTCGGATGAGCCGGGTCGCCACGGCCGCGGGCGCCCCGCTGCCCGAGTTCGTTCCGCAGGGCCCCACCGAGCCCGTCACCTGGGTGCGCGCCCGGGGCATCGAGCTGCTCGTGCCGAGCGCCGACGAGGTGGTGACGCCCTACATGCGCCGCAAGCGCGAGTGGGACGGCAACCTGCTCTCCGCGGTGCTCGACAGCGTGACCCCCACCACCACCTTCCTCGACGTCGGCTCGATGGTGGGCTACTTCTCCTGCGTCGTCGCGAAGGCGGCGCCGCGCGGCCGGGTGGTGGCCGTCGAGCCCTCCCGGGCCAACCTCGAGCTCGCGAGCCTCAACCTCAGCAACTTCGACAACGCCACGCTGCTCGCGGGCGCGATCACGAACTCGCCCGACGCCGAGTGGCTGCTCGTTCCCGACGAGGTGAACCGCGGCAACACGCGGGTCGAGCTCGGCGCGACGAGCACGACGCCGACGACGGACGCCGTGGGCGCGACCGCGGGCTCGATCGCCGCGTGCACCCTCAGCGAGGCCATCCGGTACTTCAAGGCCGACGTCGTGAAGATCGACGTGCAGGGCATGGAGAAGGACGTCCTCGAGAGTCTCGACCTGCGCGGACGCCTCCCGGCCGACCTCACCCTGTTCTGCGAGTTCACACCCGAGATGTGGCAGGGCTCCGACGACATCGTGTCGCTCGTCGCCCGCTTCGCCGACGCCGGCTTCGACGCCTACTTCCTGTCGGAGACGAGCGCCTACTCGGCGTTCAGCCTGGCGCGGCTCGAGCGGCGCGTTCAGGCGGGCTCCCGCTGGGCCGACCACTTCGAGATGATCTTCACGCGCGGACGATACGCCAAGGCGATTAGGAGCAGAGCCTGATGACGGCATCCACGACACCCGGCGGCCAGTTCCGGTTCGGAGGGGTCGCCTTCCGCTGGGCGGGGTTCGACGACGAGGCGCTCGCCGGCTGGCGGCTCGTGACGGCCGACGCCCTCGAGGGCGACGACCTCGGGAGCAGCGCATCCGGTTTCCTGGAGCTCGCCGCCCGGCTCACCGATGACGACGCCGTGCGCGTGCTCAGCCCCTGGTCGGTGTTCCACACCGAGTTCGAATGGCCCTTCGACGCCTACGCCTGCGACTGCCTGCAGGAGAACGGCTTCGGCGAGGTGGCGCACACGCTCAACGGCGACGCGCTCGTGGCGACCCCCGGGCCCGTGTTCGACCGCTTCCTGCTGAAGGCGAGCGTGCTCGACGAGGTGCTCGCCGCCGCGGGGGCCGACTCCGAGGTGGGCTTCAACGACTGGGCCGTCGCGGTGGGTGTCGACCACGCCTACTTCGCGCCGGGATACCCCGACTACTCGGAGCCCACCACGCACCTGCGTGAGGCCGGCCGGGCGAACCAGACCGGCGAGGCGCACGAGGCCTTCCTGCGCGCCTTCGACGCCTACTTCTACGGTGGCCTGCCCACGCGCCTCGCCGAGGCCACCAAGCGCGCGTACCTGCGTGCGGTGGAGGCGGAGCGCGGCTTCGACTACGTCGAGCGCGACCATGCCGCGGGCGTCACGCGCCGCCTGCTCACCGTGAACTCGCTGCGGATGCGCACCTCGGTGTGCTGCACCTCGATCGAGGAGCGCGGGGCGAAGGTGTTCGCGTCACGACTCGAGCGCATCGCCGAGGCCAGCAGCTTCGCCTGAGCCGTGGGCCGCGGGCGCGGCTGCCGCCGCTCGGCGCCGGCCCGTGCCGGTGGTGTCGGCTCAGGCCTCGTCGGTGCGCCGCAGGCGCGCCCGCATCCGCTGGGCGAGCTTCCAGACCGGGTCGACGGTGCTGATCAGCCGCTCCGTGAGGCGGTAGCTGCGCCGGGCCTGCACGAGCCGGATGTAGGTGCGCGACTCCTGGTGCGTGCGCAGCAGTCCCTCGTAGGCCACCCCGATGTCGCGGCGGTACTCGCCGAGCGTCACGAAATGGTCCCAGCGCGCGGCCAGCTGCACGAGGTCGACGGAGGACGCAGCCTGCTCGAGCAAGAGGTCGATGAGCCGGTCGTCGAATTCGCCGGAGGTGCGGATGCGCTCGCGGTCGCGCGCGGCGGGCCTGGGCCGGGCGACGGCGGCGGTCGTGAGCGCGGGGAGCTCGTCGAAGTCGCTGAAGAAGTCGACGAAGCCGCCGATGCCGAGCGCGCGAACCGACTCGTCGACCGCATCGCTCGAGAACGCGAGAACGCGGGTGCCCGCCGCCACGGCCTCCGCGAGTGGGAGCCCGAAGCCCTCGTAGGCGGAGGGGTAGACCAGCAGTGCGGCGGAGGCGATCAGTCGCTGGAGCAGCTCGTCGGAGAGGCGCCCGGTGGGCAGGAAATGCACTCCCGGGTAGGAGGCCTCCTCCGGGTGACCGCCGAGGGAGATGACGGGAAGCTCTTGCGTGGCGAGCGAGGCCAGAGCCCGGTCGACCTGCTTGTGCGGAAAGCCGTTGCCCATGACCAGCACGTACGGCTTCGACTCGACGAGGCGCCGCACCGCCGGCTCGAGGGTGCGGAACGTCACGTCGCCCGGGCGGGCGGCGAAGCGCGCCGTGGCCACACCCTGCGGCACCACCGTGACCCGGCCGGCGTCGAGCGGCAGATCGGGGAAGAAGTCGCGGATGTCGGCCACGGAGGCCTCGCTGATCGACACCACGTGATCGGCGTAGCGCAGCGAGTCGCGCACCACTCGCTTGCGGGCCCAGGCGGCGCTGCGCAGCTCCAGGGAGCGCAGCGCGATGATGTCGAGGTGCAGCACCACCCAGCGCAGGGCCTTGTGGTTGAGCGTGAGGATCGCATCCGAGTGGGTCAGCGGCGTGAGCGAGAGCGCCACGTCGTAGATCTTCGGGTCGTCGTGCACCGACACGATCGGGAAGCCGAAGCGCTCGATGCGGAAGAACTCGGCCACCGATTCGGAGACCTGCACGAAGAAGTCGGCGTCGAGGCCGGGGGCGCGCTTCTGCAACGAGTCGAGGAAAGAGATGGCGTTGCGGGCCGTGCCGTCGTAGTGCAGCGTGAGCTGGTAGAGGTCGATCAGCACGCTCGGGCGCCGGCCCGGTTCGTGATGCAGCGCCTCCGCGAAGCGGTCGACCGCCGCGATGTCGAAGCGGGCGAAGTCCTCCGCCACCGACGCGAGGAACGGGTAGCTGCGCGCCAGCCGGTCGAGGTCGAGCTCGTCGACGTCGCCGGCGACGAGCTCGGTCGCGGCCACGGACGGGCTGGGCGAGGCGGCCGGGCCGGGCTGCAGCACGAAGGCCCGGTGCGCGACGACCGTGGAGTGGCCGAGCCGGGCCATGCGCATCGTGAGGTCGATCGACGCACCCCGGGGCGAATGGAACTCGGTGTCGAACAGTCCGTAGGTGCGGATGAGGTCGTGCCGCACGAGCAGGCAGAGGTCTCCGCCGGTCGGGATGACCGTGGACGACGGGAGCGCTTCGCGCACGGACTCGAAGATGCGGAACGAGTCCTGCGGAGCCAGTTCGCCCGCGCCCGCGCGCCGCGCCGAAGGCAGGGTCAGGGCTCCGCGGTTGCTGCGCGGCACGACGATGCCGTGGCGTTCGCCGTCGTGCAGCACCTCGAGCAGCGCGTCGAGGGCTCCGGCGGTGAGTTCGGCGCCGCCGCGCAGCAGCAGCACGTCGTTCTCGCTGTGATCGAGCTCCACGACCGCGCGGTTCACCGCGAGCAGGATGCCGAGCGGCCGGTCGCTGCGCTCGTAGCGGGCGTTCGGCCGGTCGCGGAGGAGGCCCCGCAGCCGGTCCTCGACTGGGGGCGGGCAGCCCGCGTCGTCGACGACGACCAAGGAGTGCACCGTGAGGTCCACATGCTCGAGAACGGAGGCGATGGCTCCGGCCACCGCGTCGGGAGATGCGTCGGTAGGGACGACGATCGTGACGGCGCGGCCGCTCACCGCGCTGTTCCCGAATGCGGTGAACCCGTGTTCTGCGCATTCATGTCGATGACGGACTCCCAGGACGATTGGCGTGGCCGGCTCAGGATGCTTACGGAGACAGCTGTTGCACAGTGTATTCGGTACCGCGTGACAGGGTACTCTCCTGGGCGCAGAACTGTTGGTACTGACGGTCCCAACGCCCTCGACGCGCGGATCGGCCGGGTTGGTTAGACTCGGGGGCGTGCAATTTCGCGAACTGAGCATCCCAGACAGCTACGAGATCACGCCGAAGCAGTTCGGCGACGACCGGGGCGTGTTCCTCGAGTGGTACCGCTTCGACAAGCTCGAGGCCGAGATCGGTCACTCGATCGATCTGGCGCAGGCGAACACCTCGGTCTCCAAGCGGGGTGTGGTGCGCGGCATCCACTTCGCGGACATCCCGCCCTCGCAGGCGAAGTACGTCACGGCCACGCACGGGGCGGTGCTCGATTTCGTGATCGACATCCGGGTGGGTTCGCCGACCTTCGGGCAGTGGGACTCGGTGCTGCTGGACGACAAGGATCGTCGGGGCATCTATCTCGCCGAGGGTCTCGGGCACGCGTTCGTGGCGTTGACCGACGACGCGACGGTCTCCTACCTGGTCACCTCGACCTTCGCTGCGGAGCGCGAGCACGGCATCAACCCTCTCGACGAGGAGGTGGGCCTGGTGTTCCCGGAGGCGGCGGGCGAGTTGCTGCTGTCGCCGAAGGACACGGATGCGCCGGGTCTGTCGGAGGCGGCGGCGAGCGGTCTGCTCCCCACCTGGGACGAGGCGCGCGCGTTCTACGCCTCGCTGAACGAGAAGGCTGCGGGGGGTCGACGCTGATGCGCGGAATCATCCTGGCCGGCGGTTCGGGTACCCGGTTGTGGCCGATCACGAAGGGCATCTCGAAGCAGTTGATGCCGATCTACGACAAGCCGATGGTGTACTACCCCTTGTCGACGCTGATGATGGCGGGCATCAACGAGATCCTGATCATCACGACGCCGGAGTACAACGAGCAGTTCAAGGCGCTGCTGGGCGACGGCAGCGAGTTGGGCATCCGGCTCGAGTACGCGGTGCAGCCCTCGCCCGACGGCCTCGCGCAGGCGTTCATCATCGGTGAA
Source organism: Microbacteriaceae bacterium 3FA27C10 (assembly GCA_005502775.1). Taxonomy (GTDB): domain Bacteria; phylum Actinomycetota; class Actinomycetes; order Actinomycetales; family Microbacteriaceae; genus Herbiconiux. Next base: position 77,574 of record SCNI01000004.1, on the reverse strand, counting down.
GAGTTCATCGGCGACGAGTCGGTGGCGCTCGTGCTGGGCGACAACATCTTCCACGGGGTGGGGCTCGGTTCGTCGTTGCGGGGCAACGGCGAGATCGAGGGGGCACGGATCTTCGCGTATCACGTGGCGGAGCCGCGGGCCTACGGGGTGGTGGAGTTCGATGAGAACTTCACGGCGCTGTCGATCGAGGAGAAGCCGGCCGAGCCGAAATCGAACTACGCGGTTCCTGGCCTGTATTTCTACGACAACTCGGTGGTGGAGATCGCGAAGTCGATCGAGCCCTCGGCGCGGGGTGAGCTCGAGATCTCGACGGTGAACGAGCGGTACCTCGAGCGCGGCGACCTGCACGTGCAGGTGCTCGACCGGGGTACGGCGTGGCTGGACACGGGCACCTTCGAGTCGATGATGCAGGCCTCGGAGTACGTGCGGGTGATCGAGGACCGTCAGGGCTTCAAGATCGGCTGCATCGAGGAGATCGCGTGGCGCGCGGGCTGGATCGACACCCCGCAGCTCGCGAAGCTCGCCGCTCCGCTCGTGAAGAGCGGCTACGGCGCCTACCTCGAGACCCTGATCGCCGCCTCCGCCTGAGGCGCTCTGCTCGGCGGACTCGGCCGGGACGCGCGTGGCGACCCGGGCTCCGGGGGGCCTGCCCGTAGCGTGGACGGGTGCGAGCTCATCCGTCTTCCTCCGCCCGTCTCGTCGCGCTCGGCCTGAGCGCGCTCGTCGCGGCGGTTCTGGTCGCGGCCCCGGCCTTCGGGGCGCAGGCGGCGACCGCGACTCGGACGACGACGGCGCAGACGGCCGAGGCCGCCGCCCCGGCCGACTCCACGCCTCCTCCGGTCGAGCTCCCCGCCGACCCGCCGCGCATGTCCGACTACTCTGCCGGACAGTTCTCGGCGCAAGCCGCCGAACTCCCGGCCGAGCTCTCGACCGCCGTCGCGCGCGACCTCGGCGAGACCCCGGAGCAGTACCTCGCCCGCACCGCCGCGGCCGTCGATGCCTCCGATGTCGTGGCCGCCCTGCAATCGAGCGGGATGCCCGTGCTCGGTTCGCGCCTCGACGGCACCTCGCTCGTGGTCAACGTCGCGAACGAGACGGATGCGCAGACCGTGCGCTCCCTCGGCGCCACCGCCGAACTCGGGGCGCCGGCGGCCACCGACTACTCCGGCGTCACGCTGAACGCGCTTGCCGACGCCCCGCCGCTCGTGGGCGGCCAGGGCTTCCAGTTCCTCTCCAGCGGCTACACCTGGGTGTGCTCCGTGGGCTTCACCGGCCGCTACAAGCCCTACCCGCAGCCGCAGTTCGTGACGAGCGGGCACTGCATCGAGCCCGAGCACAGCGGCGACACCTACTACTACGAGTCGAAGCAGGCCTCGGCCGGCACGGGATACTCGCGCGGCTCCATCATCGGAGCACCGCTGCCGTCGCAGTACAAGTTCGGCGGCGGCTCCGACGTGGGAGCGGTCGCGATCTCGCCCTCCTGGAACCCGCTGCCGCAGGTCTCGACCTGGGGCGGGGGCGCCGGCGCCATCACCGACGGCACCCCGGTGACCGTCACCGACATGACCACGGGCATCGTGGGTTCGCCCCTCTGCAAGTCGGGCCGCACGACGGGCTGGACCTGCGGCACCATCCTCGTCGTCAACGAGTCGTACCCCGTCTACAACCGCGCCGGCACCCCGCAGTACGTCAACCTCACGCTCACCGACGTGTGCATGCTGCCCGGCGACAGCGGAGCGGCCGCTCTGATCGGCACCGCGGCCTTCGGCATCGGTTCGGCCGGCGACTACAACGGAAGCTGCGACCGCTCGGGTCAGCCCGACGCCATCACCGCGTTCTTCCCGCTCGTCACGGCGAACGGCAGTCCGAGCGTGAGCACGACCCTGCCCGACTGGGAGCTCGGCGTGCAGCTGGCGCAGCCGACGTACGTGCGCCCGTCGTTCGTGGGCGACAGCATCCGGGGCACGCTGGCGAACAGCGGGCCGCGACACCGCGTGATCGTCACGATCGACAGCTCGGTCTACAGCGCGACGCCGGATGCCTCGGGCGCGTGGTCGGTGCCCGTTCCGGCGGCGATGCAGACGGGCTCGCACACCTTCACGGTCGGCTCGAAGTGGGGAGACGTCACCACCTCGCCCGTCGTCACCGACAGCTTCCAGCTGCAGGCGAGGCCCGCGGTCGAGCGCATCGACGGGGCGACCCGCTTCGACGTGGCGCTCGCGGTGTCGCAGCGTGCCTACCCGGGCACCGCATCCGTGGTGTACATCGCCAACGGCGGCAACTACCCGGATGCGCTCAGCGCAGCCCCGGCGGCCGTCAAGCAGGGCGGCCCGCTGCTGCTCACCACGGCCGACCAGGTGCTTCCCTCGGTCGCCTCCGAGATCTCGCGCCTGAAGCCGGCGACCATCGTCATGGTAGGCGGGGTGAACTCCCTCTCGGATGCCGTGCGGGCGCAGTTGCAGAATCTCGCGCCCACGGTGACTCGGCTCGACGGTGCCGACCGTTTCGCGGCGTCCCGGTCGGTCGCCGCGTACGCGTTCGGAACCGGCACGGGAACGGGCGCGAGCGCCGGCAAGACCTTCGTCGCGACGGGCCTGAACTTTCCCGACGCCCTCTCGGCCGGATCCGCCGCGGCGTCGCAGCGGGTGCCGATCACGCTCGTGAACGGGCAGGCCTCCGCCGCCGACCAGGCCACCCTCGACCTCTTCCGGAGCATCGGCGTGACGAAGGTCACCATCGCGGGCGGCCCGAACTCCGTCTCCACCGGCATCCAGAACTCGCTCGGCACGATCGGGCCGGTCGACCGTCTCACGGGCGCCGACCGCTTCGCCGCCTCGCAGGCCATCAACCGTTCGGCCTACAGCTCGAGCGCGACGGTGTACCTCGCGACGGCCTACAACTACCCTGATGCGCTGGCCGGCGGAGTGCTGGCCGGCAAGGGCGCAGCGCCGCTCTACATCGTGCCCACCGACTGCGTGCCGCGCGGGGTGATCTCTGATCTCGCGGCCCTGAAGGCGAGCAAGGTGGTGCTGCTCGGCGGAGTGAACTCGCTGAACGGCTCCGTGTCGAGCCTCACCGCCTGCGCCTGGTAGCGCCCACGGGAGAAGCTCGGAACAAGTGCGGTGGCGGCCGACATACCGCTGAAACCTCTCCGGGGATAGGCTGAACGCGTTCGGTTGCGCTAGTCCATCGGGGGATGGTTCATGCACGTTCGTACGGTACGGGTATCCATAATTTCCATAGTGAGTGTTCTGGCGGTGGTCCTGGGTGGGGTCCTCGCCTCTCCGGCGAGCCCGGCGTACGCCGGTACGCAGGAGGACGGGGTCTACGACCTCGTCAACGCCCAGCGGGTGCAGGCGAGTGTGCCGATGCTCATCCGCGACCCGCAGATCGAGGCCGCGGCGGAGGAGTGGGCCACCTACATGGGCACGCTCGACCAGCCTCTGGCCCACAGCTCGAACGAGTGGCGGGCCTCCCGTATACCCGCCGGCTGGCGGGTCAACGGGGAGAACATCGCGATCGGCCAGACCTCGTCGGCGCAGGTCATGACCGACTGGATGAACTCGGCCGGGCACCGCGCGAACATCCTCGACGCGCGGTTCACCCGCATCGGCATCGGCTATGCGGAGACCGCCAAGGGGCGCATGTGGGTGCAGATCTTCGCGGGCTACAGCGGTGACGTGGCGCCGACGACGCAGCCGTTGAACCCCACGCCCACCCCCACGATCTCGGGCACGCCGGCCGTGGCCCAGACGCTCACGGCATCGGCCGGCACCTGGGGGCCGGGCCCCGTGTCGCTGGCCTACCAGTGGAACGTCGGTGGCGCGGCCGTGCCGGGTGCCACCCTGGACAGCTACCTGCCCGATCAGTCGTCCGTGGGCAAGACCGTCACGGTGACGGTCACCGGGTCGCGGCAGGGCTATGCCTCGGCGAGCCGCACGAGTGCGCCGACGGGGGCGGTCACGACGTCCTTCACCACCGGCCGGGTGTCGGGCGCCGACCGCTACGAGGTCGGGGTCGCCGTGGCCGCGCGGGCCTATCCGAGCGGAGCGCCCGTGGTCTACGTCGCCACCGGCACCAACTACCCGGATGCGCTGAGTGCAGGACCTGCTGCTGCCGCCCAGGGCGGCCCGCTGCTCCTGACATCCCCGGATGCGCTGCCCGCGTCGGTCTCGGCGGAGATCGCGGCGCTGCATCCCTCCACCATCGTGATCGTGGGAGGAACCGCATCCGTGTCGCCGGCGGTGGAGGGTGCGCTGCGCGGCCTGGCTCCCACCGTCACACGGCTGAGTGGCGCAGACCGCTTCGAGGCCTCGCGAGCCATCGTGAATTACGCCTTCCAGGCCTCAGGGGCATCGACGGCCTACGTGGCGACCGGCTTGAACTTTCCCGACGCGCTCTCGGCGGGCGGTGCCGGTGGGCACACGAAGAGCCCGGTGCTCCTGGTGAACGGGCAGGCCTCGGGGGCCGACACGGCCACCACGGCGACGCTGCTCGGGCTGCACACGCAGAGCGTGAAGGTGGCCGGGGGACCGGCATCCGTCAGCAACGGCATCGCCACCTCGCTCTCCCTCGTGGGCTCGGTGACGCGGCTCTCGGGTGACGACCGCTACGCCGCGTCGGTGGCGATCAACCGCGACGCCTACAGCTCGGCGTCGCGGGCCTACCTGGCCACCGGTGTGACCTTCCCTGACGCCCTCTCGGGCTCGGCGCTCGCCGGCGAGGAGGGCGCGCCGCTGTTCGTGGTGCCGCCCGACTGCGTGCCCCGCGCGGTGCTCTCGAGCCTGCGCGATCTCGGCGTGACCGACGTGCAGCTCATCGGCGGTCCGGCGTCGCTCTCGGCGGCGGTGCAGAACCTGGCCGCCTGCGCCTGGTGAGCGCGGGTTCGGGACTCATGCTTCTCGAACATCTCTTCTATTAAGCGAGCATTCATCACGATAACTTGATAGAATATCAGTATGACCCCCTCCTTCAGCCTCGATGAGGTCGCCACTGAGCTCGCGGTGATGCTGCGGGTCAGCCTGGCCGGCCTCACCGATGCGGAGGTGCTGGAGGGTCTGGCGGCCGTCGAGCGGGTGGGGCGGGTGGTGGATGCGGCGCGGGTGCGGTTCGCGGGCGAGGTCGGTGCCCGGTCGCGGGCCGAGCTCGGAGATGAGGGGCTGTCACGGTCTGAGAACTTCACGAGCCCTGCGAAGCTGGTGTCGGCGATCACTGGCGTCTCTGTTCGGGATGCCGCGCAGCGCCTCGCGCTCGGCGGACGGCTCCGGGGTGGCCTGGAACTGGGCGGTGGGGCGGGGCCGGAGCCGTTCCCGGCCGTGTCCTCGGCCCTGGCTGCGGGGGTGCTGGCGGTGGAGTCTGCTGCGATCATCACCCGCCACTGCCACGACCTCGCCCAGAAGAGCCTGCCCTGCGAGGAGATCCGCCAGGCCGAGCAGACATTGGTCGAGGAGACCCTGAATCGGGATCTCACCGCAGACCAGACGGCGAAGCTCGCCCTCCACCTGAGGGCGCTCCTCGATCCCGACGGCGCGATGCCGCGCGAGGAACACCAGCAGCAGCTCCGCTCCCTGACCTTCTTCGCTCCGGCCCCGGACGGGATGCTCCGCGGCCGGTTCGCGCTCACTCCGGAACAGGCCGGAATCTGGGTCGGCAGCATCGATGCCCTGCAGAGCCCGCGTGTGTCCGGGCGAGGGGAGCTCGGGCCGCGGTTCGCGTCCGAAGCCGAGGCCGTCACCGAAGCCGCGCTCGCCGACGCCCGCACGGCGGGGCAGAAGAATGTCGACACCCTCACCGAACTCCTCACGCGTGCGGCGGCTGCTCCTGAGATGCCGCGGCTGGGCGGGTCGGCGACGACCGTGAACGTGCACGTCACGCTCGCCGACCTCGAGGAAGGCCGCGGGGTTGGCTGGATCGACGGGATCACCGAACCCGTTTCCGCTGCCACCATCGCTCAACTCCGCTGCCACTCGGCCACGGTCGCGACGGTCTTCGGTGACCACGGGGAGGTCCTCAACCACGGCAAGACACGCCGGCTGTTCAGCCCGGCTCAGAACCGGGCCCTTGCCGCCCGCGACGGCGGTTGCGTGTGGGGCGACTGCGACCGGCCGCCTTCCTGGTGTGAAACCCATCACGTCACCGAATGGGTCTCCGAGAGCCACTCGCCGGGCCGCACCGATATCGGCAACGGGGTGCTGCTGTGCCACTTCCACCACAGCCACCTCCACAGATCCTCGTGGGCCCTGATCATGCGCGGCGGAGTCCCGCACCTCGTCCCACCGGCCTGGGTCGACGTCGGCCAGACACCGATCCCCACCACCAGACGCCGCACCACCCTGGGTTCCCACGCGGTCGGCGCAGCGCTCAGAGAGCGCGCAGGGAGCGGTAGAACTCGCGCTTGAGGTCGCCGAGGTTGTGGTGCTGGTTGGTCTCGGCCAGAACGAACTCGACCTCGACGGGGAGCTTGGCGAGCCGGTAGCCGGCGCGCGTCACGAAGAAGGTGAACCACACGTCGTCGAGCAACCAGTAGCGCTGCGGCAGCTCGGTGAAGAAGCGGTCGTCGAGGAAGATCTCGGACGAGCAGATCATGCCGCCCGGCCCCACATGGTCGACCCGGTCGCCGACGCCCGCGGGCGTGCGGTCGAAGTAGTCGCCGGTCGCCGGGTTCACGGTGAAGGCCCACCAGGCGTGCACCGTCTTCGGCTCGTACAGCGAGAGCGCGGTACTCACGAAGTCGGGGCGGATGTCCTCGTCGTCGTCGACCACCACGATCGGGCCGGGCCCCTTCGTGGCGGCGAGCATCCGCGCCCAGTAGAAGCGAGCGATGGAACCCAGGTTGTAGGGCGTGCGCACCAGGCGGATGGAGGTGACCGCGCCTCGCGCCTCGAACTCGCGGATGACGAAGCGGTAGTAGGTGTGGTCGACCTTGTTGTTGTTCCACAGGTAGACGGCGATGCCCGGCGTGCCGGTCTGCGCATCCAGGCTCTCGAGCATCGCCCGAAGCCGCTCGGGGCGGTTCCAGAGGCACATCAGCACCGGGATCTCGGCTCCGGTCTCACCCATCACGAGCTCGTCGGAGGGTGCGAACCGGCCGTCGAGCAGCCGGCGGCGGATGCGGGACTTCGCGCGTTCTTCGAGCCACTCGCGGATCATCGCTCGCCTTTCTCGTGCATCCACGCGACCGTGGCCCGCAGGCCCTCGGCCAGCGGGATCGGCCGGAGCCCGGGAAAGAGCTCGGCCAGTCTGCCGCCCTCCGCCTGCGAGTGCAGGATGTCGCCCGTGCGCGCCGGGGCGAACTCGATGTCGACGGGTCGCCCGAGTGCGGTCTCGAGCTCGTGCACCAGCTCGAGCAGGCTGGTGCGCACCCCGAAGCCGAGGTCGACCGGCTCGTCGTGGGCCACTCGCCGCACCACGGCATCCGCGATCACCTCGGCGACCGACTCGACATAGGTGAAATCGCGCGACTGCTCGCCGGTGCCGAAGATCGTCACCGCGCCGCCGCCGAGGGTCTGCTCGAGAAAGGCGGGCACCACGGCGGGGTAGGCCGCCCCGGCGTTCTGGCGCGGGCCGAAGACGTTGAAGAAGCGGAAAGCGAGCACCGGCAGACCGTAGCTGCGCTGCCAGGTGAGAGCGTAGCTCTCGGCGGCGAGCTTCGTGGCGCCGTACGGGCTCTCGGTGCGCGGGCGCAGCCCCTCGTGCTTGGGCAGCTCCGGGCCGGAGCCGTAGACCGACGAGGAGGAGGCGATCACGGTGTGCACGAGTCCCGCCGCGCGGGCCGCCTCGAGCACCGTGAGCGTGCCCGTGACGTTCACGCGGTGCACCTCGAGCGGCCGGTCGAGCGACTCCTGTACCGAGGCGATCGCCGCGAGGTGCACCACGGCGTCGGCTCCGGCCATCGCCTGGCTGAGCAGCGCCTCGTCGAGCACCGAACCCTCGATCACCGTCACCGGGACTCCGTGCAGATTGGCGTAGCTGCTCGTGGAGAAGTCGTCGAGCACCACGACCTCGGTGCCCGGCCGGCGGGCGAGCACACGGCAGACGGCGCTTCCGATGAAGCCGGCGCCTCCGGTGACGAGCACCCGCAGCGCGCGGTCCACCGAGGGCTCAGCCGGCACGGCGCACGATCCGTCGCAGCTTCCGCCCCGCGCGCACCTCGAAGCGCCCGGAGAGTTGTTCGAGAGAGGTCTCGAGGGTTCCGACGTGCACATCGGTGAGCCGCTGGCGCTCGGTGGCGGTGAGCACCTCGCCCAGCAGGTGGTTCTTCTCGCCGAGCAGCTGCTCCTTCTCCGTAGCCAGGGCGTCGTACTCGGCCTGCATCGCGGCGCGCTGCTCCTCGAGATCGGCGAGTCGCAGCTCCTCCGCCGCGGCGAGGGCGGCGAACGAACGGGCTTCGGCGTCGCGGAGAGCCGGGCCGAAGCGCTCGAACAGGGCGATCGTCTCGGGGTCGAGCGGCGCATCCGGCACGGGGGAGACGAGGCGCTCGGCGAGCACCTTCTCCTCCACGAAATGACCCGCGGCGAGGCCCGCGGCGAGCTCTGCGGCATCCGGATGGCGCAGCAGGTAGAACGGCAGCAGGGCGCCCGCCTGCAGCCGGGCCCAGTCGCGCATGCCGTGGTGGTTGGGACTCGGCGTGAGCTCGGGGTTGCTGTCGTAGGCGCGGCCCGCGTTCTCCACCTTGCGGGCGTACTGCTCCCACGAGCGCCACGGCAGGTGCAGCACCTCGACCGCGAGCTCCTCCGGCGGCAGCCCCTGCGAGGCGAGGCTCACGAAGTGGTTGCCCTGGATGACCTCGATCGACGGATCGCCCACGTGGATCGCATCCGCCGTGGGGTGGTCGCGCAACCCCGTCGCGCGCAGGGCCTCGACCGGCCGGTGGTCGCGGTAGATCAGGCGGCCGATGCCGGTTCCGGATGCCGCGGGCGGCCCGGTGAGGTTCGTCACCGGCACGAGGAACGCCGCCAGGGCCTTGTCGAGCCGGCCGAACACGTCACGCAGGGTGAGCGAGCGGTCGACGGGCAGGAAGAATTCGTCGGCGTCGGCGTTGATCACCCAGTCGGCGCCGTACATCGTGGCGGCGTCGCGCGCCATCTGCGTGACCACGGGGCTCTGCTGCTTGCGGTGCACCGGGTCGTGGCGGAGGTCGATCAGGCCCTGGTCGGCGTAGCGCTGGAGGATCTCCGCGGTGCCGTCGACCGAGCCGTTGTCGGTCACGATGAGGGTGTCGACGCCCTGCGCGAGGTGATGGTCGATCATCGCGCCGACGATGTCCGCCTCGTCGCGCACCATGAGGGTCATGGCGAGTCTCATCGCGTTCGTCTCCCTGTGCTCGAGTCCTGCGGCCGTGACCGGTCGCCGGGCGCCGCAGGGTTCGCTCCCCATACCCTACTGGTCGTCGCGACGCCGTCCGCGGTCATCGCGTGGCCTTGCGCCGCACGAGCGCCGAGCGCACGGTGAGGCCGAGGGAGAGGGCGGTGCGCACGGGCCAGCGCAGCGGGCCGGAGTACTTGCGGGCGAGAAAGCGCTTGGCGCTGTCGTGGTGCGCTTCGAGCATCCGCGCTGCCGAGTCGCCCGTGGTCGAGTGCGCTCCGGTGTGCAGCACGACCGCGTTCGGCTCGTAGACGTTGCGCCGGCCGAGCCGGCCGAGCCGGTAGCCGAGGTCGACGTCTTCGAAGTACATGAAGTAGCCGGTGTCGAAGCCGTCGAGCGCGTCGAAGACCTCGCGGCGGATGAGGAAGCACGAACCCGAGAGCCAGCCGGCCTCCCGCCGCACCGGATGCTCGCCGAGCGGCGGCCGGTAGGCCCGCGTCCACGGGTTGCCGGGCCAGAGCGTGCCGAAGATCGCGTGACCGATGCCGTTGCGGAGCGAGGGCACGGGCCGCGCCGAGGGATAGACGCTGCCGTCGGTCTCGACGATCTTCGGGCCGACCGCGCCGGCATCCGGCAGCTCGTCCATCGTGGCGAGGAGCGCGTCGACGGCCCCCGGATGCAGCACCACGTCGGGGTTCGAGACGAGCACGAACGGGATGCCGGCGGGCAGCGTGTCGACGACGGCGTTGACGGCGTGGCCGTAGCCGAGGTTGCCGGTCATCGCAACATAGTGCGCGCCCGCCTCGGCCGTCATCCGCTCGATCTCGGGTCGGGCCGGGGAGTCGGGCTTGTTGTCGGCCACGTACACGGCGACCGCGGTGCCGGAGGCGGCGGCGGGGATCGAGGCGAGGAAGGGCTCGAGCACGGCCGCCGAGTCGTAGCTGACGGTCACGACGGCCACGCGGATACCGGGGGTGGTGCCGGGTTCGGTGTTCTGCGGGCCGGTCACGCGGCGGCCTCCGTGCGCACCCCGGCGTCGGCGTAGGCCTCGAGGTGCACGCGCGCGCAGGCTTCCCAGGTGAAGCCCGCGGAGCGAGCGAGCGCCGCGGCGCCGAGCCGCCGACGCTCTGCGGGCGCGTCGAGCAGCGCGGAGATCGCGCCGGAGAGCGAGGCCGCGTCGGGCTCGGAGTAGGCTACGGCGTCGCCGCCGACCTCGGGGATGGAGAGCCGGTTCGTGGTGAGCACCGCGGCACCGCACGACATCGCCTCGAGCACGGGCAGGCCGAAACCCTCGCCGAGCGAGGGGTAGACCACGAGCGTCGCTCCGCCGAGGAAGGCGGCGAGCTCCTCGAGCGGCAGGTAGCCCGCTTCGATCACGCCGTGCCCGGGAGTGAGCGCGTCGAGCAGGCGGGCGGCGTCGTCGTCCCAGCCCCGCGAGCCCGAGAGCACCAGGCGCGGCGTGGGGGAGTCCTGGGCCAGCCGCTCCGATCGCACCCGCGCGTAGGCGCGCAACAGCTCCGGTACGTTCTTGCGGGGCTCGATGGTGCCGAGGAAGGCGATCCAGCCCTCTTCGGTCGGCAACTCGTGCGCGGCGGCGAACGACTCCACGGCGCCCGGGGCCGGGCGGGTGAAGACCGCCGGGTCGACGCCGAGGTAGGCCACCCGGATGCGCGCGGCACCACCGCCGACGGCCTCGCATACCGCCGTGGCGGTGGCCTCGCTCGGAGCCACCAGAGCGGCGGCGCGGCGCGCGGCGAGCCGGATCCAGGTGGAGAAGAAGGTGCGCTTGAGGCGTGAGTGCACGGCGGGGTCGGTGAAGAACGTGGCGTCGTGCAGGGTCACCACACGGCGGGCCCGGGTGACGAGCGGGAAGGTGTAGTGCGGCGAGTGGATGGCCGTCACCCCGACGCGGCGGGCCAGGCCGGGCAGGCCGAGCTGCTCCCAGGCGAACCGCACCGGGCGCATCCGGATGGCCCGGGGCGCCGCATGGTAGCGATGGCCCGCGGCAGCCGCGCGCAGGCGTGGGATGTCGGCCGCCTTCGCGACCACGTGCACCGACGTCCCGGCGCTCTCGAGACCCGTGAGGACACCCTCGATGTACCGTGCCACGCCACCCCACGAGGGCGGCAGCGACGTCGCGTCGAGAAGCACGGGGATCGGCTGGCTCACTGAGGGTCCTTGCAGGTGTTCAGGGGCCGAGAGCCCGAATCGAGCAAGCCACCAGCATACCCGCCGGTCTCCGGGAGCCCGGTGTGTGCCCGTGGTGCCGCCGGTGCCGGATGCGTGGTCAGTCGTCGACCAGGAACGTGGCCACGGCGGCGCGCGGGACGGTGGCCGCGTGGTCGACGCGGCGGCGCTCGGCGAGGGCGGCGGGGAGCCCTCGGAGCGCTGCGGCGAAGGAGCGACGACGACGCCGGGCGTCGGCCGAGGCCTCAGCCGAGCCCCCCGCGCGCAGCGTGGCGCGGGCGGTGGCCGCGGCCGTCCGCGCGAGCGCGGTCAGCGCCACGCGCACCGGCGCGTGCTCTGCCGCCACGAGCACGCGGTTGCGCTCGTTGTAGAAGCGGAAGGTCTCCGAGCCCGTGCCGCTCGACGCCGCGTGGGCGTGGCGCGCGACCGCCTCGGGGGCGAAGCGGATGCGCCAGCCGGCCCGGCGCATCCGCCAGGACAGCTGCGTGTCCTCGTAGTACATGAACAGGGACTCGTCGAAGAGGCCGACCTCCTCGAGGGCGGCTGAACGGAGGGCGGCGGCGCCGCCGGAGAAGCCCAGGACCTCGCCCGCCCCACGGCCTTCCCCCGGAGCCGATTCCGCCGGGCCCACCGGTGCCAGCCAGTCGCGGTCGCGCCCGTTGCCCGAGCGGGTCATCTCGTTGCCGGTGCTGTTGACGAGCTCGACTCCGTCGGCGAGCCGGGCGTCCGAGGCGACCCCGACCCAGCGCGTGCCGTCGGCGGCCACGAGGGCGCCGGCCTCCGTCGCGCCGGCCGGCCGGTAGCGCCCCTGCAGCAGGATGCGCGCGGTCGCGGCGCCGGCCCGGGCATCAGCGAGCAGCGCCCCTACCAGCGAGGCCACGAACGAGGTCTCGGCCTCCGCGTCGTTGTTGAGCAGCACGATCGCGACAGGCTTCCATGCGGCGGCGGCACGGATGCCGGCGTTCACGCCCGCCCCGAAGCCGCCGTTGCGGCCCGCGTCGACCACGAGGTGTTCCGGATGCCGGGAGCGCAGCTGCTCGAGCGAACCGTCGGCCGAGCCGTTGTCGACCACCACGACGCGCAGCTCGAGGGGTCGGCCCGCCGGACCGGCCGTTGCCAGACCCTCCTGCTGCTCGAGCGAGCGGACCGCCGCCGAGGTCAGGGCGGGCTGCCGCCAGTTCACGACGACCGCGGCGACCACGAGGGGCGCGGCGTCGACCGGCGCGCCCTCCGCCTGCTGGGGACGCGGTGCCACCTCAGGCTCCGGACGTCCCGAGGTCGCGGATCTCCGGTACCGCGTGCACGATGCCGACCGCGAGGTCGTAGTACGGCACGTCGAAGGAGACGGCCTGCGGCACGTCGTGCAGGTGCACCTTCTCGCTGCTCATGAGCGTCGAGTTGATGAAGTACTTGCCGGAGCCGAACTGCACGTCGCGCACGACGAACTCCACCGTGCGGGGCTCGCGGAGCCGCCCGAGCTCGAGGCCGGTGCGCAGCGAGGCGGAGCCCCAGACGGGCACGCCCTGCACGTTGTCGATCTGGATGGCGGCGATCCAGCCCTCGATGCCGGTGGGGTGCTCGAAGGTCACCCGCACCACGAGGTCGTCGCCCGGATGCACCGGCTCGCCCTGAGCGCGGCCGTGGGCGTGCACGGTGGTGGAGACGATGCGGCCGTTGTTCACGGGCGCCACCTGCTCCTCGTGCGCCGCGTTGTGGGCCTCGACCTCGCCGATGCGGCGTTCCTCGAGCACCTCGCGGAAGTCGCGCACGGCCTCGTGGGGCTCGCCGTCGAACAGCACCTCGCCGCGGTTCAGCAGCACGGCGCGGTCGCAGAACTCGGTGATCTGCCCGAGCGAATGCGTGACGAGCACGATGGTGCGGCCCTCGCGCTGGAAGGAGCGGATCTTGTCGAGGCACTTGCGCTGGAAGGCCTCGTCGCCCACCGCGAGCACCTCGTCGACGAGCAGCAGGTCGGGGTCGACGTGCACGGCCACCGCGAAGGCGAGCCGCACGTACATGCCCGAGGAGTAGAACTTCACCTGGGTGTCGATGAAGTCGCGGATGCCCGAGAACTCCACGATGTCGTCGAAGTAGAGGTCGGTCTGCTTGCGCGAGAGGCCGAGGATCGAGGCGTTGAGGTAGACGTTCTCACGCCCGGTGAGGTCTTGGTGGAATCCGGCGCCGAGCTCGAGCAGGGCGGCGAGGCGGCCGCGCCGGCGCACCGTGCCCGAGGTGGGCTGGATGATTCCACCGATGGTCTTGAGCAGCGTCGACTTGCCCGAGCCGTTCGGCCCGATCAGGCCGATGGTCTGGCCGGAGTCGATCTCGAGGTTCACGTTCTTGAGCGCCCAGAAGTCCTCTTTGAACTGCTTCGAGCGCCCGGCGTTGACGAGGCGTTCCTTGAGGCTCTTCTCCTTGCGGATGATGAAGCGCTTGGAGACGTCGTTGATCTCGACGACGGGGACATTACCGCTCACTGGTCACAGCTCCTGTGCGAAGTCGCCCTGCAGGCGGCTGAAGACTCGTTGTGCGCCGAAGAGCGCGATGAGGCCGATGACGCCGGCGATGAGCATCCGGAGCGCCAGGTGTTCCAGCGGCTGGCCGTGCGAGGCCTCCGACCAGAAGGCCTCCTGGAAGCCGAGCACCGCGAGAGTGATGGGGCTGTCGACGTAGATCTCGAGCAGCCACTGCGGCAGCACCGCGGCGGCCTGCTGCCAGGAGTAGAGGATGGGCGAGGCCCACATCAGCAGCAGCAGCACGACCTCGACGAGGTACTGGATGTCGCGCAGGTACACATTGAGGGCGCCGAGCAGCAGCGCGATCGCCGTGCCCCAGACCAGGATCAGCACCAGGGCGCCGAGCCCGAACAGCAGCTGCGGGCCGAAGCTCAGTGTGCCGATGAACAGGGCCGCGAGGATCAGGATGACGAACTGCACGGCGAAATTGAACAGGGCGGAGCCCACCGCGGCGAGCGGGAAGATCTCCCGCGGCAGGTAGACCTTCTTCACCAGTCCGGCGTTGGCGATGATCGACCCGGTGCCTGTGCCCACGATCTCGCTGAACAGCGTGTAGATGGTGAGCCCGGCGAAGATGTAGACGGCGAAGTTCTCGATGCCGCGGGCGGCGCCGAGGAACTGGCCGATCACGATGTAGTAGATGAACAGCTGCGTCAGCGGCTTGGCGAGGCTCCAGAGGAACCCGCCGGCGCTGTCCTTGTAGCGCGACTTCAGCTCGCGCCCGGTGAGCAGGCGGAGCAGGCGGCGCTGGCCCCAGATCTCCTTGATCGACGCGACCGTGCCCGAGACACCACCCCCGGATGCCCCGTCGTACTGCCACGTCTCGCCTGCGAGTCTGTTCGCTCGGGCTTCGGGGGACTCCAGCGTGATAGCCATTTTTCACGGCCTCCAAGCCACGTTGTCGGGCAGCGGGAATCTGCCGGGATAGAGAATACATGACCGTTCCGCACGCTCCTCCCAGATTCGGTGGGGCGCGCGCCGCGGGATTCAGCCCTTCGCGGCGCGGCTGTGCTGCACGCGCGAGCGCACCTTCGCCCCGAGCGAGGAGAGCCCGCCGTTCGCCAGATAGTGCCGGGCGAGCGCCAGATCGCGCCGGATGCCGTGCCGCCTCGTGGAGATGGCCTGGAACTTCTCCTCGGCCGTCACCGGACGGGTGCGGCCCGCGCGGGCCACGTCGAGCGGCGCCGACAGGGAACCGAGCACGCGGTCGGCGGCCGGGCGCGGGTCGCGCACGAACTCCACCAAGGGGCGGAGCGTCTCGTCCCAGGTGAAGCGCTCGCGCACGCGCGAGACCGCCTGCTCGGCCGCCTTGCGGGCCGGGGCGTCGTAGAGCATCGACTCGAGCGCATCCGCGAGCGCGTCGACGTCGCGCTCGGGAACCGAGACGCCGAGGCCCTCTTTCTCGACGAGGTCGCCGAAGCTGTCGCCGCGCGTGGTGACGATCGGCAGGCCGGCCCAGAGGTAGTCGAGGATGCGCGTGCGGAACGAGAAGGTGGTCTCGATGTGGTCGAAGTGGGTGCTCACTCCCACGTCGGCCTCGAGCAGGTAGTTCTGGCGGTCGTCGAGGTCGACCCAGGTGTCGTTGAAGAACACGTTCTTGCCCGTCAGCCCGAGCTCCTCGGCCAGCTGCCGGGTCTTCTGCACGATCGCCATCTCGGGCACGTCCGGGTTCGGATGCGCCACGCCCATGAAGAACAGCCGCACGTTCTTGCGGCGCTCGGCGAGTCTTCCGATCGCCCGCACGAGGGTGAGCGTGTCGAACCAGTTGTAGATGCCCCCACCCCAGATGACGACCTTGTCGGTCTTGCCGATGCCGGGCACCACGCCCCGGATGGCGTCGCGCGTGTGCCTCGGGGGAGTGGCGTCGAGTCCGAAGGGGGCGATCGAGATGAGTTGCTCGAGCGAGTCGTCGGCCGCGTAGTTGGCCGGGTTGATGCGGCCGAGGGCCGCGAGCTGGCCGAGCCAGAACAGGCGCTGGCGCTCGGAGGCGCAGAGGAAGAAGTCGGCCCGGGCCAGCTGCTGGTTGAGCACCTCGGTGGCCGAGCGCACGATGTTCGTCCATCGTTCGGTGCCGAACTCGCGGCCCTGCTCGAGCTGCTCGAGGTGCATCGGGTCGTAGATGTCGGCGACGATGATCTTCTCCGACTTCTGCAGCGTCGTGAAGTGGTGCAGCGCGTAGCCCTGGAAGAAGATCACGTCGGCCCACTGCTCGTGCACCTTCATCTGGCGCTCGTTCTGCAGCTGCACGTGCTCGACCTCGAAGGCGTCGGAGCTGCGGGCGGCCGCGTTCCAGGTCACCAGGCGCACCTCGTGCTCGGCCGAGAGGGCCTCGCTGATCTTCCAGGCGCGCAGACCCGGCCCGGCCATCTTCTCGCCGAGCGAGTCGCCCGTGATCACGAGCACGTGCCGGCGGTCGGTGGAGGACTCGATCTCGAAGGCGTCGACCACCGAGCGGAACCCCGAGAGATAGGAGGAGCCGCCGAGCAACGGGTGGATCATGTTGCCGAAAAGGCGGAAGAGGTCGGCGTCCGTGCGCCGCCGGCCGGCCTGGATCTGGTCGCGGGTGACCGAGAGCGACTCGAGGTCCTCGACGAACTGGTCGAGCGCGAACAGTCCCGCGAGCGACTCCTTCGACACCGGGGTGGTCTCGTCGAACTCGCCCTCGGCGGTGCTGTCGAAACGCCGGATGTCGAACAGCTGCGAATCGAGGTCGCTCTTGGCGACCGCGCGCCGGGCGAGCAGGGCCATGGCGCCGGGGAGGAACTTAGCCAGGTTCTCGGCCGAGAGGTTCTTGTAGAGGGTGGCGAGGGCGTTGCGCTCGAGCAGGTAGCTCTCGCGGTACGGCCCGAAGCTGCGCATCGAGGCGTGGTGGCGGTGGTACACGACCGAGGCGGGCGCGAAGCGCACCCGGTAGCCGAGCAGGTTGAGCCGCCAGCCGAGGTCGACGTCCTCATAGAACATGAAGAAGCGCTCGTCGAAGCCGCCCACCTCGGCGAAGGTGGAGGCGCGCACGAACAAGGCCGAGCCGGTGCCGTAGAGGATGTCGCGGGGCTGGGCGAAGCGCTCGTCGTCGGGCTGGTTCTCGTTGTCCTTGTAGCCCATGCCGAACCAGGTCAGGCTGCCGCCGACGAAGTCGACGACCTTCCCGTCCCAGTCGAGCACCTTGCTGCCCACCGCGGCCACGGCGGGGCTCGTGTCGAACTGCTCGACCGCCCCCCGGATCCAGGAGGCGTGCGGCTTGGCGTCGCTGTTGAGGAACGCCACGAACTCGCCCCTCGCCTCGCGGGCGCCGAGGTTCGATCCGCCGGCGAAGCCGAGGTTCACGGCGGACTCGATCACCCGCACCCGCTCGTCGCCGGCGAAGGCGGCGGTGAGCCGGGCGAGGCTGTCGTCGCCCGAGCCGTTCTCCACCACGACGACGTCGAGCTTGCCGGCCGGCCAGTCCACCGCGCCCAGCTGCGAGACGCACTCGATGGTGTCGTCGGCGCCGCGGAAGTTCACGATGACCACCGAGACGACCCCGGGCTGCGCTGCGACCGCTGAATTCTTCACCCGTTCAGCCTATCGTCGGAGCGTCAGCGGGCATCCGGAGACCTGGTCCTTAGGATCGGGAGCATGGTTCCCTCGACTCTTCTCCGCGTCTGTGTCAGCTCCCTCGTCGTGCTCGCCGCGGCCGTCGGCGTCACCGGCTGCGTGGCCGGATCGGGTGGCGCGACCACGTCTCCATCGGCGACCGCCGGCTCGACCCCGAGCCCTTCGGCCACGCCCACGAAGACCCCCACGAGCACGCCGAAGCCCACCACCCCGGCGCCCACGGCCACCCCCAGCGCACCCGCGGTGGCCACGGTCTCGGTGCAGATCCTCAATGCGGCCTACGACCCGTCGTCGAGCTCGATCGCGGTGGCGGGAATGGTGACCGATCTCGTGAGCGACTCCGGCGTCTGCACCGCCACGGCGACCCAGGCAGACAAGACCGTCACGGCCCAGGCTCCCGGAATGGCGGATGCGGCGGTCACCTACTGCTCCAACCTGTCGATCGCGCTCCCGGCCGGCAGCAGCGGTTCCTGGAACGTCACCCTCGACTTCGCCGACGCCACCCACTCCGGCACCGCGACCACGACCGTGCAGGCCGGCTGAGCCCTCCAGCGGGGCGCCCCGCTCCGCACCGGGCACTCAGGCGGCTCAGGTCGAACCTGGATACCATGGTGTCGTTTCCCCTGTACGAAAGTGCGGTAGCCGCATGAGCTCACGAATCTCCCCCACGGGCGATGGCGCATCCCTCGCCCCGGCGACCCTCGACGCGCCCGCCGCAGCGGAGCTCCAGAACGAACTGCGCGAGCTCCGGCTCGAAGTGGCCGCGCTGCGCACCCAGCTCGCCCGTCGCTCGGCCGAGGCCGAATCGCACCGCCGCCGCCTCGTCGCGGCTCGCAACGAGGCCGAGCGCTACGCCTCGCAGCTGAGGGCGCTGCGCTCCTCCACCTCGTGGTCGATCACCCGGCCGCTGCGGATGCGCCGCCGAAAAGCACTGAACAACGGCTGGACCTGAGCGGCGTGGCACAGAACGTCCTGGAGCTGGTGCTCCCGCGAACCACGATCGAGAGCGATCGCACCACCCTTCCGAAGACGGACCGGGTGGCCGTCGTGGCGAGCTTCGGCACCGGGCCGCGGGTCTCGCTCTCGCTCTCCTGGATGGTGGCCCGCCTCGAGGAGGCCGGCTACAGCGTGGTCGTGGTGCGCGCCTCCGACGACGACACGCCCCTCGACTGGTCGCGCGGTCCGGCCAATCAGGCCATCGTGGTGCGCAAGCCCAACATCGGCTACGACTTCGGCTCCTGGGCGACGGCGCTCGAGCTGTTCCCGCAGATCCGCTCGCTGCCCTACGTCATCATCACGAACGACTCGCTGGTGGGGCCGTTCACGAGTCTGAAGCCCATGGTGGCCGACTTCGAGAGCAGCTTCTACGACGTCTGGGGCGGCACGTTCACCGCTCAGTACATGCCGCACCTGCAGAGCTTCCTGCTCGGCTTCCGCAACGGGGTGCTCGACGATCCGGCCGTGAAGTACTTCTGGCGCAACCTGCCGCCGCAGAGCGAGAAGTTCGACATCATCGACAAGTACGAGCTCGGGCTCAGCCGGCTGCTGCAGGGCGAGGGCTTCGTGACGGGCGCCTGGTTCGATTACGAGCTCGTCGTGCACTGGACTCAGAACCCCACCATCTCGGGCTGGCGGGGGCTGCTCGAGCTGGGCTTCCCCTTCGTCAAGCGGGAGCTCATCACCAACCCCGCTATTGTTGCTGACGGTTTCGACATTCCGGCTGTCGTCGAAGAGAAGTTCGGCGTGCGGCCGGCGGATTGGCTCTGAGGTTTGAGAAGAATCACGATCGGCGGGGTCAAGCGCCGCACCGGGCGGGCCCTGCGCAGCGTCGGTGAGCGTCTGGCGACCCCTCCCGCGCCGGACCGCAGCGACGAGTTCCCGGCGAGTTTCTCCCGCTGGTCGTACAACCGCAGTGCCCGCTTGAAGGCGATGTATCCCGGCGCCTGGAAGAAGCAGTTCTTCTCCGAGCCCACCACCGCGCGGATCGCCGCCGTCGTGCACGTCTACTACGTCGATCTGCTGCCGCAGATCGTCGAGGCGCTCGCCGCCATGCCGGTGCCGTTCGACCTCATCGTCACCAACGCCTCCGGTCAGGCCCTCGAGATCGACGAGAGCCGGATGCCGCAGCTCGGCCGCCTGCAGGTGCTCGACATCGAGAACCACGGGCGCGACATCCTGCCCCTCGTCTCCGTGGTGAACGCGGGTCTCCTCGACCCCTACGAGCTCGTCTTCAAGGTGCACACCAAGAAGAGCGTGTGGCGCGAGGAGCACACCGAGCTGAGCGGCTCGGGCGATCAGTGGCGGGAGAGCTTCTTCAGCGAGCTCGTCGGCTCGGTCGATGTCGTGACGCGCGTGCTCAACGAGTTCGCGTCCGACCCGGCGCTGGGCATCCTCACCTCCACCGGCAACGTGCTCGGCCCGGAGTTCTGGGGCGGCGACCGCGACATCGTGGGCGCACTCCTCCGGCGCATCCAGATGGAGCTCGACGAGGACGCCCTGCGTTTCGCCGCGGGCTCGATCTACTGGGTGCGCGGCTTCCTGCTGCAGGGGCTGCGTTCGCTCGAGCTCATGGCGGCCGACTTCGACGAGGAGGCCGGGCAGGTCGACGCCACCACGGCGCACGCGATCGAGCGCATCCTCGGCATCGTGGCCGGCGAGGCCGGCTACGACATCCGCGAGGTCGGGTCGCTCACCGCCGACGTCGCCGACCCGCAGGCCTACCGTCGTTTCGCGCCCGAGTTCGAGGCCGTGCCGCGGGCGCGTGTCATCCCGTTCTACCTTCCGCAGTTCCACACCTTCCCCGAGAACGACGAGTGGTGGGAGAAGGGCTTCACCGAGTGGTCGAACGTGGCCGCCGGAACGCCCCTCTACCCGGGCCACATCCAGCCCCTGCTGCCCAGCGAACTCGGCTTCTACGACCTGCGGACGCCCGGCGTGCGCGACGCGCAGTTCGAGCTCGCGACCTCGATGGGCATCGAGGGCTTCATGTACTACTACTACTGGTTCGCGGGCAAGAAGCTCATGGAGATGCCGGTCGAAGACCTGCTCGCGAGCGACGCCGACCAGAAGTTCTGCATCATGTGGGCGAACGAGAACTGGACCAGGCGCTGGGACGGCAGCGAGCAGAACGTGCTCATCGCCCAGGACTACGACCGTGTCTCGGCCAAGCAGTTCATCGACGACGTGCTGCCGCTCATCACCGACCCGCGCTACATCCGCATCGACGGCAAGCCGGTGATCGCCGTGTACCGCATCACGCAGATCCCCGATCACGTGGCCGTGATCGAGCACTGGCGGGCCGTCGCGCTCGAGGCCGGGCTCCCCGGCCTGACGCTCGTGACCGTGGACGTCGGCACCTCCATGCAGGGGGTCGAGGGCGAGCTCGCCGAGCACGGCCTCGACGCCTACCTCGAGTTCGCGCCGCACAACATGTTCTGGAGTTCGTTGCCGCGCGACCACCGCGGACTCGACGAGCGCTTCCAGGGCAACCTGCTGAGCTACAACGCCATGGCCGAGAAGGCCGAGGAACGTCTCAACACCGAGGCGCCCGATCACCGCTACCCGGGTGTGATGGTGAATTTCGACAACACCGCACGCCGTCAGTGGCAGCCCGACATGTGGTACGGATCGAACCCGTACACCTTCCGTCGCTGGCTGAACACCACGGTCTCGGCCGTCGCCGACCGCGACCGCGATCAGCGGGTGGTGTTCGTCAACGCCTGGAACGAGTGGGCCGAGGGCGCGGTGCTCGAGCCCTCGCAGCGCTACGGCCGCACCTACCTGCTGGCCGTGCGGGACGTGCTCTACCGCTGACACGCCGGTGCGGTGGGCGTTCCCGGCTCGCACCGAGGGTTTCCTTAGGATGGGTGCGATGAGGGGATCCACCATGCCACACCGCCAGTCCCGACGAGGTCTTCTCGCCGCCGTGCTGAGTGGGGCTCTGCTGATCTCCGGGCTCAGCTTTGCCACGACCACCGCGGCCGACGCGGCCGTGCCTGCTGGCGCGGCCGCCGCATCCGTCGCCGCCCCGGCCGCCGTGGAGGCCGGAATCGCTTCCGCTGCGCCCTCACTCGCCTCCGCCCCGGCGGCCAACGCGGGCGACTTCGACCCGGGCAACATCATCAGCGACGCCAACTTCTTCAACGGCAGCGCCATGTCGGCCGGTGCCGTGCAGAACTTCCTCAACGCCCAGGTCTCGAGCTGCCGCTCGGGCTACACCTGCCTGAAGGACTACACGCAGTCGACCTACTCGCGCCCGGCGGACGCGATGTGCAACAGCTACTCGGGCACCGCCAACGAGTCGGCGGCCACGATCATCGCCAAGGTCGGCCAGGCCTGCAACGTGAGCCAGGCGGTGCTGATCGTGCTGCTGCAGAAGGAGCAGTCGCTCATCACCGACTCCTGGCCGAGCCAGAGCCAGTACAACTCGGCCACCGGCTTCGCCTGCCCCGACACAGCCCCTTGCGACGCCGAGTACACCGGGTTCTACAACCAGGTCTACAAGGCGGCCTGGCAGTACAAGCGGTACTCCAACCCGCCGGGCACCTCGGCGTTCTTCAACTGGTTCCCGGTGGGCAAGTACTCCAACGTGCGCTACCACCCGAACGCGGCGTGCGGATCCTCGCCCGTGCTCATTCAGAACCAGGCCACCGCGGGCCTCTACTACTACACGCCCTACCAGCCGAACGCCGTCGCGATGTCGAACGTCTACGGCGGTCAGAGCGACGGCTGCTCGTCCTACGGCAACCGAAACTTCTGGCGTCTCTACACCGACTGGTTCGGCGACCCGCGCGGGGCGAACAATCCCAACGGGTCGTTCGACACCGCCGTGGCCGTCGCTGCCGGAGTGCAGGTCACGGGCTGGGCTGTGGACCCGGCGTCGAGCAACCCGGTGGGCATCACCGTGACCGTCGACGGTCAGGCGACATCCGGCACAGCAGACGTCCGGCTCGACTGGATTCCGGCTCTCTATCCGAACATCGGCACGAACCACGGGTTCAGCGTGATCGCCGGAGCCTCACCCGGAACCCATACGGTGTGCGTCTCGAAGTCGAACGGCACCGACCTGGGCTGCAAGACGGTGACGGTGCCGAATTCCACCGCGATGGGCTACCTCGACGTGGCGGACGGCGTGGTGGGCGGTGTGCACATCTCCGGCTGGTCGCTCAACAAGGCCGCCGGAGGTCAGACCTACATCTGGGTGAACGTCGACGGCTCGGGCGGCCCCTACAAGGTCGACAAGAACCTCAGCTGGACGCCCAACCTCTACCCGGGCATCGGTAACCTGCACGGCTTCGACACCGTCGTGCCGGCGTCACCCGGCCAGCATCAGGTCTGCGTCTACGGATACTCCGGAACCCTGCTCGGCTGCAAGGTCTCCTATGTCCCCTCGAACGAGGCCGGCGCCGTGCAGAGCGTCACCGGCGTGCTCGGCGGCATCAGCGTCAGCGGTTGGAGCCTCGACAAGCGCACCTCCGCCTCGAGCTACGTCTGGATCGACGTCGATGGCACGGGTCGCGCGGCCAAGGCGAACAAGGCCAACGACGCCGCCGGAGCGGCCTACCCGGCGCTCGGCAACCAGCACGGATTCAGTGAGAGCATCGGCGCCGCCCCCGGCGCGCACAACGTCTGCATCTACGGGACCGTCGAGTCCACGTCGTATGGCTGCAGCACGGTGACCGTGCCCAACAACGAGGTCGGCAGTTTCGACACTGCTGTGGGCTCGATGGGGAAGATCGACGTCAGCGGCTGGTCGCTCGACCAGCGCAATGCCGACGTCACCTACGTCTGGGTGACTATCGACGGCAACGGCGCGCCCCTCAAGGCCAACGGGCGCCTCAACTGGGTCGCGAACCTGTACCCGAAGTCCGGCACCGATCACGGCTTCACCGGGCAGTTCAACGCGACGGCCGGTGATCACACCGTCTGTGTCTGGGGCACACGGGAGAACGTCTCCTACGGATGCAAGTCGGTCACGGTGCCCTCGAGCGGCGCGGCGAGCTGGGACACGGCCACGACAGCCGACCGCTCGATCACCCTCACCGGCTGGGCCGTCGATCGCCTCTCCACGAACACCACCTACATCTGGGTGACGGTGGACGGCGTCGGAACCCCCTACAAGGCGAACCAGCCTCTCGGATGGATCAACTCCTACTTCCCCGGTGTCGGCGCGAACCACGGCTTCAGCGTCACGATGTCGGGTGTGGCTGCCGGCAAGCACACCGTCTGCATGTACCACACCTTCGACAACGCCAGCCTCGGCTGCCGCGACGTCGACGTGCCCTCGAGCGGCGCCACGAGCATCGACTCGGTCACCGGTGTCACCGGCGGGGTGCGCATCACGGGCTGGTCGGTCGACCGCAACTCCACCGCCCGCACCTACGTCTGGGTGTGGATCGACGGCGCGAGCAAGGGCCCGGTGGCCGCGAACCTGCCGCTCGGCTGGATCGACGCCTACTTCCCCGGTGTCGGGCCGAACCATGGGATCGACGCGGTGGTGCCGGCCTCCTCGGGCAGCCACCAGGTCTGCCTGCAGGCCACCTTCGACAATCGCGACCTGGGCTGCAGTACGGTCACCGTGCCGTGATCACGACGACTCTCGGTCGTCGGTAGGCTGTCAGCGTGGGGGCGGTCGTGGTGAGCGGGCTATTGGCCTTCGGTGTGCTCGCGCTGATCGGGTTGGTGAGTGCGCGAGTGAGCCGTCCGCTCTGGCGCTCACTTCCGGCAGCGGGCCCTGCCTTCGCTGTTCTCGGCATCGGCGTCGCCGGTTGGCTGCAGTTCGTCGTCACCTGGCTCAGCCCCGACCTCGGCCGATACTTCGCCTTCGCGCTCGTGCTCGCGGCGGTCGTGCTCGGCGTGGTCTTTCGGGTCTGGCGCTCGGTGGCCGAGCATCCAGCCATCCTCCTCATCGCTGCGGGAGTGATGCTGGTCTATCTCGGCATCACCTACCTGTGGGTGACCGGCGATCTCGACCCGTTCTCGCTCGCCGCCCTGCGCTACAGCTTCAGCACCTCGCCGTACCCGATCGACAACGCCCTTCCGTTCTTCGTCGCGAACAAGATCCAAGAGGGAGCGGGCACGCATGCCTTCCTGATGGACTGGAACGGCAGCGACCGCCCGCCCCTGCAGTCGGGCACCATCATCACGCTCCAGGTGATTCTGGGAGGCCTCGGCATCAACGGATACCTGCTGCCTTTCGCCGCCGGAGTCGCGTTGCAGCTCAGCTGGGTGCCGGCGCTGTGGTCGCTTCTGCGAGTACTCCATGTGAGTCGGTGGATCAGCGCGCTCGCCCTCGTCTTCACCGCGGCGACCGCGACCATGCTCATCAACACGGTCTACACCTGGCCGAAGCTCGTTGCCGCGGCGCTCGTCCTGGTCGCGTTCGTTCTGCTGATCGGCGTGATCCAGGGGCGACTCGCGCTCGTCGTCGGGCTGCCTGCTGCCGCGCTGGCGTTCACCCTGGCCATGCTCAGCCACGGGGCTGCCGCCTTCGCCCTGCCTGCCGTGGCGGTGCTCGCGGTGGCGGCCATGATCCGACGCAGTGGCTGGCTTCGCGGGGGCATCGTCGCCGCCGTCGTGACCGCCGTGACGTATCTGCCCTGGATGGCATATCAGCGCTTCTACGACCCACCGGGCGATCGCCTGCTGAAGTGGCATCTCGCCGGGGTGATCCCGCGGGACGACCGCTCGTTCGCCCAGGCCGTGGTCGAGGCTTACCGTTCCACGTCGCCCGCCGAGTTCATCAGCTCGAAGCTGCAGAACCTCGGAGTCGTGGTGGATCCGTTTCTGCATGGATCGTCGTTGGTGAATCCCTCGGTGGTACTCGACCCCGCCGGCGCTGACACGGCTCTCGGTGTGCATCGGTTCAACGAGTACTACAGCACCGCAGCCGCACTGAGCACGGGGCTCGCGCTGGTGGCCGTCGTACTGGTGTCCGTGGCGGTGCTGCTCGTGCGGCGCCGGCCGCTGCCGCGCGCCGGCTTGGTGAAGCTCATGGCGCTGATGGTGCCGTGCATCCTGCTCTGGTGCCTGCTGATGTTCATCCCGGGGGCGACGGTGGTGCACCAGGGCTCGCACGTCTGGCTGGTGGTCCTGCTGGCGGCGTCGTTCGCGTGGGTCGCGTCGTGGCGAGCCTGGATCGGAATCCCTCTTGTCGTCGTGCAGGCGGCCGTGACGGCGTGGTACTACCTGCCGTTCTTCGGTCACTCCGAGCTGCGCCCTGCCGGTCTCGCCGTTCTCGTCGGAGGCGCCATGCTCGTGCTGCTCGGGTTGCTCGTGGCGTGGCGGCAGGAGCGCGCCGCGGAGCGCGTTCAGTCTGCGGACTCGGCCGACTTCAGGACGTACAGCGTCACGCCGTCGAGCTGAACGACGTCGAACTCTCCGGCGCGGGTGGCGAGCAGTGCCGCCACCGACGGATCGATCGGGAAGCGAGGTGAGTCCTCCGTCGCGATCGCGACGATGGACCCGGCTGCGGCATCGGTGGTCTCCCGCCCGCCGAGGTAGGGGGCGTACTCCCACGGAGCCATGCCGGCGACCAGGATGTCCCCGTGCGCGACGCCGCGCTCTCCGAGCGCCGGAACCACGAGAGCCAGCCCCGTCGGCCGCTCGTCGGCGATCCTGATCGACGTGTAGAGCGCACAGACGGCCGCGAGGATGAGCAGGACCGCTGCCAGTGTGCGCCTCGCGGCCGTGATTCTCCGGTCGCCGCGACGCGCGACGAGAACTCCGATGCCGATGCCGGCGAGGATGCAGAACAGCCAGACCCACGCGTAGTAGTAGTGAGTGAGCGCGATCTCGGAGACGCCGAGGTAGAAGATCCACAGCAGGGCCACGGCAGTTCCGAGATAGAGCGGCAGTTGCTTCCGGCCACCGAAGAACGCCGCCACCGTCCCTGCGATCAGCACGAGCACAGCGGCCAGCCCCATGCCATCGACGGTGAACAGCAGGTTCGCCCACCACGGCGGATGGGCATACACCTCGCCGGCGACGACCACGGGATGCCCCTGCGCGTCGTGCGTGCGCTGGAACTCGATCATGTAGGTGATCGCCGACCGGATGCCGAGCGGCAGATAGACGAGCACGAAGACCGCGGCGAACACGGCGAGGAAGACGACTCCGCCCACCAATGCGGCCCGCCAGCGCTTCTCGAGCAGCGGCAGGAGGAGAATCGCCGGCAGCAGCACCACCGAGGAGACCTTCGAGGTCACGGAGAGCGCCATGGCCACGGCCGAGACGACGAGCCACCACCACGACCGCGTTCGGAACCATCGCCATCCAGCCGCCATTCCAGCGATCGCGAAGAACACCATCACGGGCTCGAGGACGGCGAAGCGGTCCAGGCGGACGCCGCTGGACACCCCGTGGGGCAGGAGTAGCCAGAACCCGGCGGCGGCGAGGGCGCCGATCCAGCCCGCCTCCCGGCGCACCCAGAAGTAGATGATGACGCCGGCCAGCACCGTGAGGGAGGCCACGAGGACGCGACCGGGGAGCGCCCCTTCACCACCGATGAGCTGAGCGAGACCGAACAGGTACTTCGCGGTCGGCGGGTGCTCACGATTGAGACTGAAGTCGCCGTGCACGTACGCCCAGCCGGCCTGAAGGTAGGTGGGCTCGTCGGCATTGAAATTGGCGGCCCCGAGGTTCCAGAACGACTGGTAGAGCCCCCACAGGAGCACGGTGACGCCGGCAGCCAGTTCGATCCGATGGCTGGATCGGTTCGGCGTGCGGGCCGGTGAGGTGCGCACCGGGTCTCAGCCCCCGAGCACGCGCGCGCAGGGCACCGTGAAGCTGAAGCCGGGTGGAGCGATGGCGACCTGGACCTTGCCCGTGGGGTCGACACGGCAGGCGTTCGTGACGGCGTCGACCGCATCGGGCATCTCCGTGGCGCCGACCTTGTAGGCCGGGGTCTGGAAGTTGCGTACACCCGGCGTGATCAGCAGCGAGGCGACGACGATGAGCAGCGCCCATCTCGCGATCGTCCGGCCGCGACTGCCCCCTTCAGTCGGAAGCCACGCGCTCAACGTCGCCACGATCGCCGTGACGAGCAGCAAAGTCGGTACGACGAGGTAGCGGCCGCCCCAATACACTTCCACTCCGGGCAGCTGCTTGCCGAAAGCCTCCCAGGTGAGAACGGCGACCACGCCGTAGAAGCCGGCCGAGCCGACGAGAGCGATCACCGCGAGCCCAGCCCTGCGCCAACGGATGAC
Source organism: Microbacteriaceae bacterium 3FA27C10 (assembly GCA_005502775.1). Classification (GTDB taxonomy): domain Bacteria; phylum Actinomycetota; class Actinomycetes; order Actinomycetales; family Microbacteriaceae; genus Herbiconiux. Next base: position 49,769 of record SCNI01000004.1, on the reverse strand, counting down.
GATGAAGACAGCGAGCACGACGACGAACGCGCCGGCCATGGCGACCACCGCGGTTCGGCCCAGATCGTTGTACACCGGGCTACCATCGAGGGCGCCCACGAGATCGCCCCAGACCACGCGCACCAGGTAAGTGGCGCCGAGCGAGCCCGGCACGAGTTCGGGCGAACCGCGGTCGCGGCTGGTTCCGGCATCCACGATGAGCTGAAGGATTCCGGCGGCGGCGAACGCGATGCTCACGAGATTCTCGCGCAGCCGCGGGAGCGCGACCACTCGGGCGACGACGAGCGGAGCGAACAGGAGCGACAGCGGGTCGCTCAGCACGGCGGCCACGACGAGGGCACAGGCGAAGATCGCGCGTGGGACGCCCGTGCCGGTCCGCGCCGACAGCGCGATGAACAGCCCGAACATGAGGAACCAATGCGAGTTCGAGACGTTGGTCGCGACCTCCATCGAGCCGATCGGCAGCAGCAGCACGAGTGCCCAGAGCAGCCAGCGGAGGGGCGGCTGGATGCGGTCCCGCGTGAAGACGAACGCTGCCAGCGCGACGGTCGACCAGACCGCGGCCCCGAGCAGGTTCATGGCGATGCCGAAGTCGTCGATGGGCACGAAGGTCGCGACGAGCTGAGCCGCCGTGCGGGGGATCAGGTGCATGTATCCGGCATACGGCGTGAAGAGGTTGCTCAGGTAGTCGCCGCGCAGCGCATCGGCGAGGAACTGGTTGCCGTCCTCCGCCCAGAGCACATTCCTCTGGTCTGCAGGCAGACGCAGAATCGTCACCGCGATCCCGGCGGCGAACATCATCAGAACGACGACGGCCACGGCCCAGAACGGCCTGGCCGAATCGAGGGGTGCGCCGAAGGCCCAGTCGGCGAAGCGCTCTCGCCGACTGGGTCTTGTCAGAACCGAAGCTGGAGCCGTCATCGTCCCGAGCGTCCTTCCGGGACGATGACGGTCAGCACGTGTCCGTTAGATGGTGCCGTCGGCAACGGCGTTCTTGATCCACGGGATGACCTCGTCGAGCATGTCGTCGAGCGTCGTGGTGGCCTCGAAGCCGAGCAGTTCCTTGGCCTTCGAGACGTCGGGAACGCGCTTCGCCACGTCGTACTCGAAACCGGGGTCGCTCGTGTAGTTGAACGGCACATCCGGGCCCTTGATCTTGCGCCAGATGGTCTCGGCGAGCTCGAGCACCGAGTGGCCCTCGGCGGTCGAGACGTTGAAGTCGTTGTTCAGCGCCGCCGGGTGGTCGAGCGAGAGCACGATGCCGCGGGCGAGGTCGCCGCCATAGGTGTAGTGGCGAACCTGGTCGCCCGAGCCGAGGATGTGCAGCGGGTCCTGGCCCTTGAGCACCTTCTGCACGAGGTCAGGAACCACGTGGCTCATGGCGAGCTTCACGTTTCCCGAGTCGATCTCGACATCGCCGAGGGCGCGGCTCTCGCCGATGCCCACGCAGTTGAAGGGGCGCAGGATCGTGTAGGGGAGCTTGTACTGGTCCCAGGCGGCACGGGCGAAGTATTCCACCGCGAGCTTCTGGAAGCCGTAGGACGACAGCGGCGGCGGAACCTCGCGCTCGTCGCCTTCCTTGGAAGGCCAGCGGTCGGTCGACTCGAAGACCATCGAGCTCGACATGTAGGTCACCTTCTCGAGGCGGCCCTTCTTGTGGGCGGCGATGGCCGCATCCACGCTCGAGGCGATGATGCGCTCGTTCTGCGCCAGCAGGTCGTAGGCGTAGGTGTGGAAGTAGGAGATGCCGCCGATGAGGGCCGCACCCGCGATGAAGTGGTCGCAGTCCTCGAGCAGGCGGGTCATCAGCTCGACGTCCTGAACGTCGCCGATCACGAGTTCGTAGTTCGGGTTGTCGTCGTAGGACTTCTTGACGGGGCCGTACTTGGAGTAGTTGTCGACTCCGACGACCTGGTAGCCCTTCTCGAGGAGCTCTTCGACGATGTAGCCGCCGATGAATCCGGCCGAGCCGGTGACGAGGACCTTCTTCATGCGATCTGTTTCCTTCTGAGTGCGGTGTAGGGGGCTGAGGGCGGGTTACGGGGTGGGGTTCTTGTCGGCGAGAGCACGGAGCTCCTCGACGGTGAGCTGCTTGCCGAAGGCGAAACGGTACCAGCGGAAGTACTTCGGCAACCACTTCGCGAGCTTGAAGTTCGACTGCCCGAAGGCGCGGTCGAGCCAGATGGTGGGGATCTCGGCCACAGGCTGGCGCAGGCGCCGCGCCTTCGCGGTGAGCTCGAGACCGATCTCGAAGCCATCCTGGGAGTTGATGCCCACCTGCCGCACGAACTCGGCGTTGTAGGCCTTGAACGAGTTCGTGGCGTCGCGGGTGCCGGCGTTCGTGAAGAGGTTGAGGGTGATGCCGGCCGTGCGCGAGAGGAAGCTCTTGAAGCGCGGACCGCCGACCTGCTGGCCGCCCGGCATGTAACGCGAGGCGGCGGCCACCACGACACCGCGCTCGACCAGGCGCACGAGGTCGTCGATCTGGCGCGGATCGTCGCATCCGTCGGCCATCGTCACCACGACCGTCTCGCTCGTGGCGTGGTCGATGCCGTAACGGATGGCGTAGGCGGGACCGCGACCGTAGTCGTTGATGAGGATCTTGAGCCGCGGCTGGCTCTCGGCGTAGCGCTCGACCACGGGAACGGTGGTGTCGGTGGGTGTGTCGACCACGACGAGCACCTCGGATTCGAGGTGGACCGCCTCGAAGATCCGGTCGAGGCCGGGAACGATGTCCTCGCCCTCGTTGTAGGCGGGGATGACGATCGAGGCGCGCAACCCGTCGGTCAAATCACGACTCCCTGGCCGAGGATGTTCCACACGTCGGCGACGGGCTTCGAGGTCTGCAGGCCCCGGTACTCCTTGTGCGGCGTCGCCACGATGAGGATGTCGGCCTTCTCGAGCACCGCATCCAGCGGCAGCAGCGTGTCGTCGGTCTCCTCGGATACGTACGGGTCGGTGCCCAGCACGGCCTTCGCGCGGAACTTCAGCACACGACGCAGCTTGTAGGACAGGCTCGAGCGGATGTCGTCCGACCCGGCCTTGAACGACATGCCCAGGATGCCCACGGTGAGGTTCTCGAGGTCGAAGCGCTTCTCGAGCTGGGTGACGATGTAGAGCGGCAGCCCCTCGTTCACGAGCATCGCCGAGTGGCCGAGCGAGAACTGGTTGTCGCTGAAGGCGGCGAGCTGCATGGCGTCTTTGAACAGGCACGGGCCGGCGGCGAACCCGGGGCCGGGCAGGTCTTTCGCTCGCGGGTAGTCGTGGGTGAGGCCCGCGCGGATCTTCTCGAAGTCGAGACCGCGGCTGTTGGCCATCATGTAGAACTGGTTCGCTGCGGCGAACTTGATGTAGCGCCAGGTGTTCGTGAACAGCTTCGCGAGCTCGGCCTCTTCCGGCTCCAGGTCGACGATCTGCTCGGTGAGAGTGCGGAACAGAGCGGATGCGCGCGCCCGGCCGGTCTCGGTGCGGCTCGACACGATCTGGGGCAGCGTGAAGAGCTCCTCCATGGCCTTGTGTTCGGCGATGCGCTCGGGGCAGAAGGCCACCTCGGTGGCGAGGCCCGCTTCGCGCAGCCGCCGCTCGACGAGCGCCGTGACACCGGGGTAGACGGTGCTGCGGAGGATCAGCAGCTGCTCGTCGCTGAAGAACGGCATGCACGTCTCGAGCGCTGCCGGAATGGCGTTGGGGTCGGGGTTCAGGTGCTCGTCGACCGGGGTTCCGATCACCACGATGACGTTCTCGGCGCTCGCCACGACGCTCGCGTCGGTAGACGCGGTGAACATGCCGTTCGCGAGCACCTTCTGGAGCACCGGCTCCGCGCCCGGCTCGCTGAACGGCATCCGGCCGGCGTTGATCCCCGCCACGGCGCGTTCGCTCAGGTCGTAGACCACGACTCTCGACCCGCGATCGGCGAGTGCGATGGCGAGAGGCAGGCCGACGTGCCCTCCTCCGCCGATGACGACAACATCTCTGTCAAAGTTCGTGGACAAGCGCCTGACCTCGTGATTGTGTGGGTTTGCATTCAGTTTGGCGTCGTGTATGCGCCGGTGAGAGCAAAGGCAAGGATACATGGCCGGTTATCATTTCTAAGGTTCGGCACTCCGCCGACATCTGTTGATGAAGAAACGGCCGGCCGCGTGAAGAAGATCTGGGACTACCTCTGGGAGCGTCTGGTCCGCTACGCCCTGAAGTTCGGCGTGGTCGGTCTGATCGGCTACGCGATCGACTTCGGCGTCTCGAACCTGCTCTGGTCGGGCGCCCTCGGCGACGGCTGGTGGGAGACCCCGCTCGGCGGCAAGTTCATCTCCGTCACCATCTCGACGCTCGCCACCTGGTTCGGCAATCGGTACTGGACGTTCCGCGAGCACCGCCGCAAGAACTTCCTGCTCGAGCTCGCCGAGTTCAGTCTCATCGCCGTCATCGGTCTCGGCATCTCGCTCGCGTGCCTGTGGGTGTCCCACTACCTTCTCGGCCTGACGAGCATCGTCGCGGACAACATCTCCGGAAACGTCATCGGTCTCGTGCTGGCCACGGCATTCCGCTTCCTGCTCTACCGCTACTGGGTTTTCGCGCCCACCCGCTCCGATGGTTACACGGCCCTCAAGAACAGAGAAGCGGCGCAGAACGACGGGGTCGAACAGACTCCGAGCGAAGGGATCACCCAGTCATGACCGAACTCTCCGGCCACCGCGTCGTCGTCACCGGCGGCGCCGGCTTCATCGGTTGCGCGCTCTCGCAGCGCATGGCGGCCACCGCCGCGGAGTGGGTCGTCATCGACTCGCTGCATCCTCAGGTGCACAACCCGCAGGTGCGCCCCGCAGCGCTGCACGAGGCCGCGCGCCTGGTCGAGGGCGACGTGACCGACCCGGCCGTCTGGGATGCGGTGCTCGCCGACACCACGCCCACCGTCGTCATCCACCTGGCCGCCGAGACCGGCACGGCGCAGTCGCTCGACGAGGCGACGCGTCACGCGCACGTCAACGTGGTGGGCACCACCGTGATGCTGGATGCGTTCGGCCGGCACGGCGTCGTTCCCGAGCGTTTCCTGCTGAGCAGCAGCCGCGCGGTCTACGGCGAGGGCGCCTGGCAGCGCGAAGACGGCTCGGTGTTCTACCCGGGCCAGCGCTCGCACGCGCAGTTCGAGGCCGGGCAGTGGGACTTCGCCGGAGCGCGGCCCCTGCCGAGCTCGGCACCTGTGACGGTGCCGAAGCCCACGAGCGTGTACGGAGCGACGAAGCTCGCCCAGGAGAACATCCTCTCGGCCTGGGTGAACGCGCGCGACACCGTCCTCACCGTGCTGCGGCTGCAGAATGTCTACGGCCCCGGGCAGTCGCTCATCAACTCCTACACCGGCATCGTGTCGCTCTTCTCCCAGCTCGCGGAGCGTGGCGAGAGCATCCCGATCTACGAGGACGGCGCGATCACCCGCGACTTCGTCTACATCGACGACGTGGCCGACGCGTTCGTGGCCGCCCTCGCGCGCGAGGGCGAGGCCGGCACGCCCACCTACGACGTGGGCTCGGGCGTGGGCACCACGATCCTGCAGCTGGCGGAAGCGGTCGCCGCTTACCACTCGGCCCCGGCGCCTCACATCACCGGCAAGTACCGCGACGGCGACGTGCGCCACGCCGAGTGCCGCATCGACGACACCCTGGCCGCCCTCGACTGGGCGCCGCGGTGGAGCGTCGACGCCGGCGTGGCGGGCCTGCAGGAGTGGATCGCCGCCCAGCGCTGACCGGGTGGCTGCATCGCGGTGACCGGCTGGCTGCACCGCGCAGCGGCGGTGCAGCCCGGGTGAGGGATGCTAGGACTGGCCGCCGACGGGCGGCTCGCCCACGAACTCGTGCGACTCGCGGGCGAGCTCCGGCCAGAGCTGCAGGTCGGAGACCCGCACCCATTCGCGCAGGGGATGACCGGCCGCGCGGAACGCGGAGGCGACCCCCCGGGTGCGCAGGTCGGCTGATCGCGCCTCGGGCAGTTCGACCACGAGGTCGTCGCCCTCGAGGAAGGCGAAGAGCTTGCCGTGCACGAGCAGGCCGTCGGGGGTCGCGGCGACGCCGTCCTCCTCGCGGAGCCCGAGCACGAGATCCTCGTAGGCCAGTGCGGCCGCTTCGTTCGCCATGATGATTCCTTTCGCTGGTGCGGATCAGTACTGCGGATCAGTACTGCACAGGGGCGGGCGAGGCCGCGGGCGCCGAAGAGAGCGCCGCCGCCGGCGGCCGGCGGTCGCGCCCGGCGATCACGATGTTCGCCGCGAAGGCGGCCGCCGCGAGGGCGAAGAGCACGATCGTGAGAACGGTGCCGAGCGGGGGCGCCCAGGCGCCGGGTTCGAGCATCGCGCCCCAGACGCTCGCGTAGCCGGAGGTGAAGCGGTGCATGGTGGTGATGAAGCCGTAGGCGATGCCCACCGCCCAGGCCGCGCCCATGCCGATGCCGAGCACGGTGAGCAGCACGGAGGCGCGGTGCGCGCGCACCCCGGCGACCCAGCGGAGGAACCGGGGCGACGCGGCGATGCAGGCCGCCATGCCGAGCAGCAGCGGCATCAGCAGGATGAGCGTGTAGCGCCCCTGCCAGATGAACCCGCCCTTCGTCACATAGAAGGCCTGGATGAGCGGGGGCAGCAAGAAGAACGCGGCGGCGAGGGCGATCAGGAACACGAGCTTGCGTCCGCGCACGAAGATCGCCACGCCGGCCACCAGGACGAGCATGAAGGCGTACCAGGCCAGGTAGACCACCGGGTGCAGGGTGGTGTCGAGCCAGCCCAGGATGCCGATCATCTGCCGAAGCTGCAGGTAGAAGTCGCCGAGCAGGCCGAAGAAGCCCTCGATCGGACTGAGCCCCACACCGTGCGAGGTGGGGGTCGTCTCGGGCGCGGTGCTCGGCCCGGTGCCGAGGGAATTGCTCTTGAGGGTCCACCAGATGGAGAACACCGCCGTGATGACGATGAGCAGCACACTGATGATCACCGAGGGCCGCTTGAACAGCGCTCCGAGCTCACGGAGAGTGAGCAGGATGAGCGGCAGCACGAGCAGCACGGCAACCCAGAGTGGCGAGATCCCGCGGGTGTTCGACACGAGCGCAGCCGCGACCACGACGATCGCGAGTCTCGAGCCGAGCAGCTTCGGGTTGGGTTCGAGCACGATGCTGAGCATCCCGGCGAACATCGCCAGCCCGCCGGTGAACTCGAGGGCGTTGGGGTTCACCGTGCCCATCAGGTAGAGCGCCATCGGGGTGATGGCCACGAGCACGCCGAGGCTCGGCACGCGGCGGGTGCGCCAGGAACCGATCATCCAGAAGCAGGCGGCGAGGAAGAACGAGGTGAGCACGGCGCTCACGATGCGCATCGCGAAGATCCCGTTCACGTCGGGCAGAGCGAGCGAGGGCCAGCCCACGAGCCAGTAGTAGACCGGGTTGTAGAGGCTCGCCGCCGAGTGCGTCTCGACGATCTCCGAGGGGTCGCCGGTGAACGCCGGGGCGCAGGATGCCGGGATGTCGGGGTAGAAGGCGAAGCACCCCTGCTCGAACTCGTCGGCGAAGACGGCCGGCGCATGCAGCACCCCGCCCTCGGCGATCATCGTGGCCGGCAGCAGCTCGCCGCGCACGACCGAGGCGGCCTTCACGACGTGCGCCGGCTCGTCCGGCGACCCGCCGATGGGAGTCGCGAGCGCCCAGAGAGCGCCGAGGATCGACAGCAGCAGCCAGGGCAGCAGGAAGAGGGCGACGACCGACCGCCGCGGCGTCGTCGGTGCGGTGGGGCGAGGCGCCACGGCGGATGGTTCGAACGTCATTGATTCCTTCGGGACTCGAGGGCCTCGGCGAGCGCCTTCTCGAGTTCGGTGATGCGGAGGTCTTGCAGGGCCACGGATTCGGCGAGGGTGCGGGTCTCGCTCTCGAGCTCGGTGAGTTCGCCCGAGTGCTGGATGGACACGAGGAACAGCACGGCGATGCTGAGGAAGAAGACGAGGTTGGTGGGCACCGTGACGCCCACGAGAGAGGCGGCGGCCCCGAGCAGGTCGGGGAAGACGCCCACGACGAGCGCGACGACGCCGGCCAGCAGCCACCAGATGGCGTGCCGCTCGCGCAAGTGGTGGCGGCGCAGCGACTCGATGACGACCGCGAGGACGATGAGGGCGGCGACGATGCCGAGGATGTAGCTGGCGAGGGTCATGCGATGACGGCGGCTTCCGCGGGAGGGCTGACGGTGACCGGCGGGCGGATGAGGGCCACGAAGAGGGCCATGCCGGCGCGGCCGAGGTAGACGGCGGCCTTGTAGGGGTTGTGCGAGGGCACTCCGCCGGCGCGCGGGCGCATGGCGACCGGCACCTGGGCGACGGTGAGCTTGGCGCGGGAGGCGATGACGAGCGATTCCACGGTGTCGCCGAGGTATTCGGAGGGGTAGTGCTGGGCGAACAGCGCGACCGCCCGCGGCCCGCTGGCGCGGAAGCCCGAGGTGGTGTCGGTGAGCTTCGTCTTGGTGAGCCCGCTGAGGATGGAGGAGAGCACGCGCATCGCCCACTGCCGGGGCCCGCGCACCGCGTAATCGCCCACGCCCGCGAAACGGGCGCCGAGAACGAGGTCGAAGCGGTCGAGCTCGTTCACGAGCTGCTCGATGCCCACGGGGTCGTGCTGCCCGTCGGAGTCGACCTGCACGACGTTGGCGAAGCCCTTCGAGAGGGCGTACTTGAAGCCCGCGCGCATGGCGCCGCCGACACCGAGGTTGATCGGCAGCCGCAGAACCCGGGCTCCGGCGGCCCCGGCGACGCGCGCCGTCGCATCCGTCGACCCGTCGTCGACCACGAGCACCGAGACGCCCGGGGCCTTCTCGTAGACCTCGCGCACGACGTCGCCGACGGCTTCCTCTTCGTTGAACGCGGGCATGACGATCAGCGTGCGTTCGAGGGCGGTCGGCATGACCCCCATCATAACCATCGGCGCTGCAGGAACCCGGGAGTTCGGCGGGCGGTGCGGCCCGTCGGCGGATGCGGTGGCGCACCCGTCAGGGGCGCTCCTTGAGGCGCTGCTCGAGGGCGGCCGGGATACGCCCGCTGCGGCCCGCCCAGCCGTCGCGGAATCCCGCGAGAACGGCCCGCGCCCGCGCCGCCCGCCCGGGAACCAGCGCGAGGGCGATGGCGCAGTGCCGGAGGTCGGCGACGGTCTCGCGAACGGCCCAGCGCAGCCGGCCGCGGCCGTGCATCCGGTTCATCAGGATGCGGTTGCGCACGAGGTAGTAGTAGCGGAAGCTCGCGCTGTACACGAGCGAGAACGGCTCCCCGCCGATGACCAGCGGATGCCCGAACAGCGTCGGCGTGTGCCGCCGGCCCAGGCTGTGGCCGAGCCGCGTTCCCGGAGCGAGCAGCACCACGAGGCCGGCCTCGCGGGTGCGGAGCGCGAAATCGGTGTCGACGCAGTCGATGAAGAGCGGCTCGGTGAAGCGGCCCACCGCGTCGATCGTCGAGCGCGGGATGAGCAGGCCGGACTGGATGGGCGCCTCGGCGAGCGCGAAGCCGTGGCTCTGGCCGGTGGCGGGGGAGGGGAGGCCCTCGACCGCGGCGGGGGCGACGAGGCCGACGCGCAGGCCCGCCGCGGTCGCCTCGCGCAGGGTCGCGACGAGGGCGGCGACGAGGTCGGGGGCGATCCGTGAGTCCTGGTCGAAGGTGATGACGGAGGCGGTGGAGCCCGCAGCACGGATGCCCGTGTTGAGCGCCGCTGCGATGCCGCGGTTCGTCGGGTGCCGCACCACCTCGGCGCCGGCCGCGCCCGCGGCGGCGAGCACCGCATCCGAGGCGTCGTCTGGGCTGCCGCCGGCGCCGCTGCCGTCGTCGACCACGATCACCCGGGCCACCTGGGGGGTGAGGCTCCGCACGAGGTCGAGCATCCCCTCGCCCGGCCGGAACGCCGTCACCACGGCCACCACCTCGGCTGCGCCGGCCATCTCGGCTGCCACGGGCACGCCCCTCTCCGCCCTCGGACCCTCTTCGGGAGCGAACACTATGCTTGCACTCTATGACCTCGCCCACGATCGGCCGGCGCTCGTTCATCGGCGTGGGCGCAGCGTCACTGGTGTCGGCGGGGGTCGGCTTCGCGGTGCTCCTCATCGTTCCGAAGGTGCTCGACAGCGCGGCGGCCACGATCTTCCTGGCCTTCTGGTCGTTCTTGTTCGTCTGGTACGGCATCCTCGGCGGGCTCTCGGCCGAGAGCACCCGGGCGGTGCACAACAGCGACCGGGCCCGCGAGGCCCGGGCGCGCGACAGCGGCACGGATGCGGCGGTGCGGGCGCCGCGGATGCTGCCCGTCGGTCTCGGTGTGGGGGTCACCCTCGGGGTGCTGCTCTGGGCGTCGAGCTTCTGGTGGGCGCCGCTCGTGCTGCACAACGCCGAGGGGTACGGCTGGCTCGCGGTGGCGCTGAGCTGCTCGGTGGCGCTCTACTCGGGGCACGCGACGATCGTGGGCATCCTCGGCGGCCGTCTGCAGTGGCCCACCTACGTGCGGCTGGTGATCGGGGACTCGCTGCTGCGCATCGCTCTGATCGTCGTGGCGGCGATCGTGGCGGCGACGATCGCCGGCTTCGCCGTGGCGGCGAGCGTGGCCTGCGTGGCGTGGCTGGTCGGCCTGCTGTTCTCGCCCACGCTGCGTTCGGCTGCGGTCGCCCGCGCCGATGTGGGGCTCGCGCCGTTCCTGCGTCGCATCGGGCACGCCTGCCTCGCCTCGGGCTCGAGCGCGATCCTCGTGGTCGGCTTCCCCGTCATCCTCTCGCTCACCTCCTCGGAGGCGGCCTACACGGCGGCGGCGCCGCTGCTCGTGGCCGTCACCTTCACCCGGGCGCCCCTGCTCATTCCGCTGAACGCCTACCAGGGCGTGGCGATCGCCCACTTCCTCAACAACCGCAGCGCCGGGCTGCGTGCCCTCGTGCCGGTGGCGCGCCTGATCGTGCTGATCGCGGTCGTGGGCGCCGTGCTGGGCGCCCTGCTCGGGCCGTGGCTGCTCGTGCTCTACTACGGGCCCGACTACGTGATCAGCCCGTGGACGGTCGGCGGCCTGGTGATCGCGGCCGGGATGCTGGCGCTGCTCACCATCACCGGCGCGCTGTGCCTCGCTCTTGACCGCCACAACGCCTACTCGGGCGGCTGGATCGCGGCGACGGTGCTCGCGGTCCTCATCCTGCTGCTGCCGGTCGACATCGAGCTGCGGGCCGTGCTCGCCCTGCTGGTCGGGCCCGTGGCGGGGCTCGCCATCCACTTCCGGGCGCTGCGGCGGGCCTCGGCCGGCGGCGTGCCCGTCGGTCCCTCCGTACCGCCCGTGGGCGGCGAGGGGGAGGGGGAGACGGCGTGAGCGAGCGCATCCGGGCCAGCGTGTGCATGGCCACCTACCGTGGCGCCGAGTTCGTCGCCGAGCAGATCGAGTCGATCGTGGCGCAGCTGGGCCCCGACGACGAGCTGGTGATCGTCGACGACTGTTCGCCCGACGACACCGTGGCGGTGATCATCGAGACCGTGGCGCGGTTGGAGGAGTCGCGCGTGTTCCTCACGCGCACCGATCACAACGTCGGCTACGTTCGGGCCTTCGAGGCCGCCATCCGGCGTTCGCGGGGGCGGTTCGTGTTCCTCTCCGATCAAGACGACGTCTGGACGCCGGGTCGGCACGAGGCCATGATCGCGGGGCTCGCGCGCTCGCTGGTGGTGGCGGGGAACCACTCCATCCTCGGCCGGAACGGGGCGCGTCTCTGGTATCCGCCGCTGCGCTCGTCGACGTCGCAGCGCCCGCGGCTCAACCTCTTCGCGATCCTCATCGGCTACCGGCCCTACTTCGGCTGCGCGATGGGGTTCCGGCGTGAGGCGATCGAGGGCGGCATCCTGCCGATCCCGTCGTACGTCTCCGAGTCGCACGACGTCTGGATCGCCATCACCGGAAACGTGCGGCGCAGCATCCGGCACCTCGAGCTCGACGTGGTGGAGCGCCGCCTGCACGACACGAACCAGACGCCGCTCGGCATCCGTTCGCTCGGCACCATCGTCCGCGCCCGCCGGATGTTCCTGCGCCTCATCGCCGAGGCCGTGCGCCGCGCCTCCCGCGCCCCACGCCCCCCTCGCACCTCCGCCGAGCCGTCGAAATGACGTCCATACCGCGGGCTTTGGACGTCATTTCGACGGCTCGATCAGGAGATGAGGATGCGCGGGGTGGTGCGGGCGCGCGGTCAGCGGCCGAAGACGTGGGTGAGGAGGGCCCGGCGGCCGGCGGGGTCGCCGGCGCGGAGCGCGGCGGGGAGCTCGCTCAGGGCGTTGAGGCGGGAGGTGAGGTGGTGGCGGGCGGCCCGGGCGGCGCGCGGCCAGCCGAGGGTGCGCATCCGCTGGTCGACCTCGGCGAAGAGGGCGCGCTCCTCGGCGAACTTCGCGCCGTCGGGCCCCGTGACGGCCGACACGCTCGTGGCGTGCCGGCGGTACGCGAAGCAGACCGTGTCGTCGAGCGCCATCGAGCCGCCCGCCTCGACGATGTCGATCATCAGCGCGAGGTCCTGCACCACCTCGAAACCCGGGCGGAAGCCGAAGCGCCGTAGCTCGACGGCCCGCCACGCCACTGAGGGGAAATAGGCCCAGTTGCCGCGCAGCAGGCTCGCCGCGAGCTCCTGGCCCGAGAGCACCCGCGTGCCGTGCCCGCGCGGCCGCAGCAGGTCTTTCACCCGGTCGGCCAGCGGCCGGTGCACGGCGCCCTCGGCGTCGATCACCTCGACGCCGGGCTGGATGATCGCCGACTCCGGATGCGCGAGCGCCAGTTCGCCGACCCGCTCCACGTAGCCCGGGAGCATCCGGTCGTCGCAGCCCATGAGCACGGCCCGCTCGTTCTCGACGAGCCGCACGCACTCGCGGAAGTTGCCTCCCACCCCGAGGTTCACCGCGTTCCGGCGGTACAGGATGCGCGGGTCGCCCAGCCCGGCCACCCAGCGCCCGGGCTCGGGGTCGGGGTACACGTCGTCGATCACGACGAGTCGCCAGTCGGGGTCGCCCTGCGCGAGGACGCTCTCGACGGCTTCGCGGAAGTGATCGGGCCGCCCGTAGAACGGCATCATGATGTCGAGCGTCACGAGACGGAGGCGCCCACCCGGATCGCCCGCGCCGAGCGCGAGGGCAGCGCGTTCGCCGGGGCGTCGCCGTTGCCGAGATCGAGCGAGACCTCGTTCTGCTGGAGCTTGGTCGAGATGCTCACCAGAACCAGCAACAGCCACGAGGCGCCGACGAGCGCCGGGCTCTGTGCGAAGCTCTGCACGAACACGGCGGCGACGAGCAAGGCAGGCGCGAGGGTGAGCGGCGGCGAAGCGATCGGCAGGCCCAGGGTGTCGAGCGGCTGGTCGACCGCGAACCACCAGCTGCGGTGCCAGGTGCTCACCACCACCGCGATGAGCAGCACGACCCCCACGATGCCGAGGTGCTCGCCGACGGCGGCCCAGAGGTCGAAGGGCGCGGGCGACGCGGTGCCGGCGCCGACGGAGGCCACGAAGGCGAGGACGTCGTTGCGGAAGGTGGCGAGCAGCACGCCGCCGGCCACCGCGGCGGCGGCGATCGCCACGAGCAGCGCCACGCGCCGGCCAGGGCCGAGCCGGCGGGCGAGCAGGAGCAGTCCGAGCAACGCCGCCATCACCACGAGCGCGGCGATCGCCGTCACCGAGCGGGTCAGCCCGAGCACCAGTGCGGCGATCACGAGCCAGGCGACGGCGGGGTTGCGGCGGCGGAGTCCCTGCGCGAGCTGCAGGGCGACGGATGCGGCGGCGAGCACGGCCGCGAAGGCCAGCACCGCGGGGTCGCCCGTGATGCCGAGCGCCGGGCCGCCCCGGAAGAGGTCTGCGTTCGACCACACGCCCGCCTGCCCCCAGAACGGATGCACGGGCTGGCGCACGAAGACCGCCGCCACGAATTCGAACACCACCGAGAGGCCGAGCACCCAGCAGAGCGCCGTCGAGAGCGCCGCGAGCAGCTGGGGCCAGCCGAGCGCTGTGGTGAGGAAGAGGGCGCCGAGCGAGGCGGCGGCGAGCCCGAGGCCGACGACGGCGGCCGCGGCGGCCTGTCCCGACCAGGCGATCGCGAGCAGCCCCACGACGCCGAAGAGCAGCAGCGTGCGCGGCAGCCGCCAGATCACGAGCTTCGACCAGAGCCTGCGCACCGTCATCAGGCCGGCTGTGGCGATGGCGAGGGCGGCGAGCACGCCGAACTGGCCGCCGGGGCCGAGCAGGTTCGCCCAGAAGTCACCGGAGAACGCCGTGAACAGGATGAGCACGGCGAGCGATCGCGTAGCGGCGTCGGTCGGGAATCGCATAGCCAGAAGCCTACTTACTCGGCGTGCGGCGCGGTGGCGGGGCCGCGCATCCGGGCCCCGCGCATCCGGCCGTCAGGCATCGCGGTCTCAGACGAAGGCGGCGAACCCGGTGATCGAGCGCCCCACGATGAGCGTGTTCATCTCGCGCGTGCCCTCGTAGGAGTAGAGCGCCTCGGCGTCGGCGAAGTGCCGGGCCACGTCGTACTCGAGCACGATGCCGTTGCCGCCGAGGGCCTCGCGGCACCAGGCCACGGTCTCACGCATGCGGGCCGTCGTGTAGGCCTTGGCAAGGGCGGAGTGGTCGTCTTTCTGGGTGCCCTCGTCGAGCATCTGCGACACCCGCACCACCATGCCGAGGCTCGCGGTGATGTTGCCGATCGACTTGACCAGCAGGTCCTGGATGAGCTGGTGCGAGGCGATGGGCTTGCCGAACTGCACGCGCTCCTTGGTGTAGCGCAGTGCGGCCTCGTAGGCGCCGACGGAGTTGCCCACCGCAGCCCACGCCACCTCGGCCCGGGTGAGGCGCAGTACCTTCGCGGTGTCGCGGAAGGAGTTCGCGTTGGCGAGCCGCAGGCTCTCGGGCACGCGCACGTTCTCGAGCGTGATGTCGGCGTTCTGCACGATGCGCAGCGACTGCTTGCCCTCGATCTTGGTGGCGGTGTAGCCCTCGGTCGAGGTCGGCACGATGAAGCCCTTGACCTGGCCGTCGGCGGTGTCCTTCGCCCAGATGACGGTGATGTCGCTGAAGGTGGCGTTGCCGATCCAGCGCTTGGAGCCGTTCAGCACCCATTCCTCGCCTTCGCGGGTGGCGGTGGTGCGCAGGCCCTGCGCCGAGTCGGAGCCGGAGAGGGGTTCGGTGAGGCCGAACGCGCCCACCACCTCGCCCGCGGCCATCTTGGGCAGCCATTCCGCGCGCTGCTCGGGCGAGCCGCACACGCTGATGGAGCCCATGGCGAGGCCGTTCTGCACGCCCACGAGCGTCGCGACCGAGGCATCCACGCGCGCGAGCTCGAGCGCCACGAAGCCGCGGAACACGGCCGAGTTCTCGAACGGGCGCGTCTCGTCCCAGGCGAAGCCGAAGACGCCGGTGGCGGCGAGGCCCTTCATGATGCCCTCGGGCAGCGTCGCCTTCTCCCAGTGCTCGTTGACGACCGGCTTCACCTCGTTCTCGAGGTAGGCGCGCAGCTGCGCGAGCGATTCCTTCTCCTGGTCGCTGAGGAGGTTCGCGTAGCTGTAGAAATCGCTGGCGAGGGGCTCGAAGGTCATCGTGGTTGCTCCATTGCGTGGGTGTTCGGTTCTCGGCGTGGCGAGCCTAGTCGCGTGGCTCGGCGCGACCCGCGCCGGTTGGTAGTTTGGTCTAACGAGCCGGAGATGTGCGCTCCGCACATTTGTAGCTCGCTGATAATCGCGGCCGACGATGATGTCGGTCACCGGATGCATGAGACAGGACCCATGTTCGTTCAGATCGTCAACACGCCCCGTGACTACGCCTGGGGGTCGACCACGGCCATCCCGCAGCTGCTCGGCACCGAGGAGACCGGTGAGCCGCAGGCCGAACTCTGGCTCGGCGCGCATCCGGGCAGCCCCAGCCGCATCGTCGATCCGGCGCAGACCGGCGGCGTCCCCGACCTCGCGGCGTGGATCGCGGCCGACCCGGCCGGCTCCGTGGGCGAGAAGGGCTCGCTGCCGTTCCTGCTGAAGGTGCTGGCGGCCGCGCATCCGCTCTCGCTGCAGGCGCACCCCACGCTCGAGCGCGCCCGCGAGGGCTTCGCGCGGGAGAACGCGGCAGGGGTGCCGCTCGACTCGCCGAGCCGCAACTACAAGGATGCGCTGCACAAGCCCGAGATCATCGTGGCGCTGCGAGACGGTTACGAGGCCCTGTGCGGCTTCCGCCCGCTCGCCGAGGTGCGCGAGATCGTCAACCTGCTCGTCACCATCGATGCCTCGCAGACCGCGCCGCGCTGGGAGCTCTACGGCCCCATCGTGCACCTGCTCGAGGATTCCGAGACCGAGGGCGAGACGGATGCGCGGGTGCTGAGCTCCGTCGTCGCCTGGCTGCTCGAGGGCGGCGAAGAGGTCTCGGCGCTCGTCGCGCACCTGGTGCGCACCACCGAGAAGGCGCTGCACCCGGCGCACGCGCACATGACCGACCCGTACACCCCCTCGCTCGAGACCGTGGTGCTCCTGAACAAGGAATACCCGGGCGACCCCGGTATCGTGATCTCCTTGCTGCTGAACCGGGTCACCCTCGACGCCGGGCAGGCGCTCTTCCTGCCGGCCGGAAACATCCACGCCTACCTGCGCGGCCTCGGGGTCGAGCTCATGTCGGCCTCCGACAACGTGCTGCGCGGCGGCCTCACTCCGAAGCACGTCGACGTGCCCGAGCTGCTCGAGGTGCTCGACTTCGACACCATGCCGGTGCCCTACCTCCTGCCCGCACGGCCGGTGCCGGGGCTCGCGGTCTACAAGCCCGCCGGCGTGCCCGACTTCGAGCTCGCGCGCATCGATGTAGGGGAGGATGCGGTGCTCCCGTCGTCGACGGCCGCCCCCACCGTGGCCTCGCGCGTCTCGTTCGCCCCGCAGGGAGCCGCGATCGTGCTGTGCATCGGCGGCCGTGTCACGGTCGCGGGCGCAGCGGGATCGTTCGAGCTCGCCCGCGGCGAGTCGGTCTTCGTCACCCCCGAGGAGGGCGAGCTCGCCTTCACCGGCGCCGGCACCGTCTTCCTGGCGGCCCCCGGCGCCCCCGCCCACCAGCTGCCCTAGCGTTCCCCTTCCCTCCACTTCGTCGAGCCGTCGAAAGTACGTCCACATCACCTCTGTTGGACGTACTTTCGACGGCTCGCTAGGGGACGGGGTGTGTGGTGGGTGGGCGTCAGGCCAGGGCTCGCACCGAGAAGGTGCGGCGGTAGGCCGCGGGGGTGGTGTTGAGGGACTTGGCGAAGTGGTGGCGCATCACCGAGGCCGTGCCGAAACCGCTCTCGGCGGCCACGGCGTCGAGCCCCAGCGAGCTCTCCTCGAGAAGCTGCTGGGCGCGCAGGAGGCGCTGGCGGTTCAGCCAGGCGCCGGGCGTCGTTCCGAGGTCGGCCTTGAAGCGCCGGGCGAAAGTGCGCGGCGACATGAGGGCGCGGCGGGAGAGTTCGTCGATCGTGAGGTCCTGCTCGAGGTTCTCGAGCATCCATTCGGTGACCTCGGCGAAGGAGTCGCTGCGGTGCACCGGGATGGGGGTGGCGATGTACTGCGACTGCCCGCCGGAGCGCTGAGGCGGCACCACCATGCGGCGCGCCACCACGTTCGCGCTCGCGGCGCCGAGCTCGGTGCGGATGAGGTGCAGGCACGCGTCGATGCCCGCCGCGGTTCCGGCGCTCGTGATGATGCGGCCGTCCTCGACGAAGAGCACGTCGGGGTCGACCGTCACGTCGGGGAAGTCGCGGGCGAGACGCTCGGCGTGCATCCAGTGCGTCGTGGCCGAACGGCCCGAGAGCAGACCCGCCTTGGCGAGGGTGAAGGCCCCGCTGCAGACGCTGAGCACCCACGCCCCGCGCGCCGCCGCGTTCCGCAGCACCTCGGCGACGGCCGGATGCACGGCCGCGTCGACGTCGTGCGCCGGCACCGCGATGAGGTCGGCATCGGCCGCGACCTCGAGGCCCGTCGTGATGACCATGTCGTAGCCGAGGCTCGTGCGCACCGGGCCGGGCTCGGCAGTGGCGATGGTGAAGTCGAACTTCGGGCCGAGGTGCGCGCTCCGATCGATGCCGAAGGCCTCGCAGACGACGCCGAACTCGAAGGGGGCCACCCCGGGGATGGCGAGGAGCACGACTTTCTTCAGCATGATGGCAGGTTATCGATGAACAGGCCGAAAAGTCCATCCGGAAGCTGAGCGGCGCGCCGTGTCGTAACCCTCCAGGGGCGGTTGAGGGTTTACGATCTGGGACTTGACGTGAGCGAACTACATCGGTGTAATTAGGGAACGGGGTTTTTCGGCAGGTCGCAGACTGGTTCAGAGGGTGGAGCGTGATATGGCAATGTCAGAGTATCGCTCGGGCGTCCCGGACGACTGGTTCATCGATCCCGTCAACCTCGGTGTTCCCGGCGTCCGTCAGCCCGAGACAGAAGAGAATCCGCTCGCCTGGCAGGCCGATTCGCTGTGTGCGCAGACCGACCCCGAGGCCTTCTTCCCGGAGAAGGGCGGCTCCACTCGCGACGCGAAGCGCATCTGCACCTCCTGCGAGGTGAAGGCCCAGTGCCTCGAGTACGCTCTCGCGAACGACGAGCGCTTCGGCATCTGGGGCGGCCTCAGCGAGCGCGAGCGCCGCAAGCTGCGCAAACGCGCAGTCTGAGCCAGCTGCGCCGGCTCCGCTCTCACACCGGATTCATAAGAAACCGGCACGCCGGTGAGGGCTCCCCGCTCCGCGCATCCGCCCGCTTAGAGTCATTGCGATGCACGCCCGAGTCACTGCCGTCCTCGTCTCCTCGAACGGAGCCGCCTACCTTCCGCGCACCCTCGAGGCGATCGCGGCGCAGACTCGGCTTCCCGAACAGCTCGTCGTGGTCGACAGCGCCTCCACCGACGACACGGCCGCGCTGCTCGCCGCCGCACAGCCCACCCGCTTCATCCAGGCATCCGGTCGCCTGAGTTTCGGCACCGCGATCGCGCACGCGCTCGGCGTGGCGCCCCCGCCGGCCTCCGAGAACGAGTGGATCTGGCTGCTCGCCCACGACACCGCCCCCGAACCGGGAGCGCTCGCCGCGTTGCTCGCCGCCGTCGAGGTCAACCCCTCGGTGGCCGCCGCCGGCCCGAAGCAGATGGAGTGGAACGACTCCGGCTACATCAGCGAGTTCGGCGAGACCATCACCCGCCTCGGCGCCAGCGTGCCGCTCGTGGAGACCGAGCTCGACCAGGCCCAGCACGACCGCATGAGCGACGTTCTCGGCATGGGTGCCGCCGGCCTGCTCGTGCGCCACACCGTCTGGAACGAGGTGGGCGGGTTCGACCCCGCTCTGCCGACGGCCGACAACGCGCTCGACTTCTCCATCCGCGTGCGCCTCGCCGGGCACCGCGTGCTGGCCGTGCCCGCGGCCCGCGTGGCGACGGACGGTGACGGCTACTCGGGACCCGGCCGCTCCATCCGCGGTTCGGCCCGCCGCAAGCGGCAGACCGCGCGCCGGGCTGCTCAGCTGCACCGCCGCCTGGTCTACGCGCCCGCGTTCGCGGTGCTGTTCCACTGGCTCTCGCTCGTGCCCCTCGCCATCGTGCGCTCGCTGTTCCAGCTGGTGCGCAAGCAGCCGGGTGCCATCGGCGGAGAGTTCGCGGCCGCCTTCAAGACGGCCTTCGGCTCGAAGACCACCGAGGCGCGCCGACGCCTGAAGGCCTCGCGCCGGGTGGGCTGGAAGGCCATCGCGCCGCTCCGGATGCCCGGCGACGAGATCCGCCGGCGCCGCTCCCTGCAGCGCGAGATCGCACTCACCTACCTGCGCGGCTCGCGCGATCGCATCCAGTTCATCTCGAGCGGCGGAGTGGTGACCGTGCTCGTCATCGCCCTCGTGGGCTTCGTCGTGTTCCTGCCGGCGTTCGGCGCCGCGGCGATCACGGGCGGCGGAGCGCTGCCGCTCGAGTCGAGCGTCGGAGCGATGTGGGCGCAGATCGGCACCGGGTTCCGCGACATCGGCCTCGGCTTCGTCGGCGCCGCCGATCCCTTCGCCACGGTGCTGGCCCTGCTCGGCTCGATCACCTTCTGGTCGCCCTCCTTCGCCATCGTGTGCCTCTACCTCCTGGCGCTGCCCCTGGCCGCGCTCGGCGCGTGGTTCCTCGCGGCCCATCTCACCGAGCGTCCTCTGCTCCGGAGCCTCGCCGCGGTGCTCTGGGTGCTCGCGCCACCCTTCCTGGGCGCGCTCGACGCCGGCGTGATCGCGGCCGTGCTCGGGCACATCCTGCTGCCCTGGCTCGTGCTCGCCGCTCTCTCGGCGCCCAAGTCGTGGTCGGCATCGGCGATGGCGTCCATCCTCTTCGCCGCGGTTCTCGCCGTGGCGCCGTCGCTGTGGCCGGCTCTGATCGTGCTGTGGATCGTGGCGACCATCGCCTCGCGGCGCAATGTGGCGCGGCTCATCGGCATCCCGATCCCGGCCCTCGTGCTCTTCGGGCCGCTTGCGTGGAACCAGTTCGAACGCGGAACGCCGCTCGCCGTCCTCGCCGACCCCGGCCTGCCGGTCTGGCGCGCGCCGGTGTCGGTCACGCACCTCCTGCTGGGCCTGCCGGAGTCCGGTCTGGCGGGATGGGAGTCGATCGGCGCCTCGGTCGGCATCGCTCCCGGCGTCGTGGCCGTCGTGCTCGCCGCGCTCGCGGTGCCGCTCGGCCTCCTCGCGCTCGCCTCCCTCTTCCTGCCCGGCAGCTACCGCGCGGTCTTCGCGGCGGTCGTGGCCATCCTGGGTTTCGGCACCGCCGTGCTCGCCACGCAGCTCGCGCTCGCCACCTCGGGGTCGCAGGCCGTGGCCATCTGGCCGGGTTCGGGCCTCAGCCTCTACTGGCTCGGGCTCTCCGGCGCCGCCCTCTTCGCGCTCGCCGCCGTGCCGCGCATCGCCGGCCTGCCGGCAGTCGTGGCCTCGGTCGCGATCGGCGTGATCGTGCTGCCGATGGGTCTCGGCGTGCTGTTCGGAACGGCCGAGGCCAAGCCCGGCACGGGCATCCAGCTGCCGGCCTACGTGACCGCCGAGTCGTCGACCACGCCGCGCGTGGGCACCCTGCTGCTCGCCCCGCAGGCCTCGGGCGCCCTCGCCGCGCAGGTGGTGCACGGCGCGGGGCCGACGCTCAACGAGCAGTCGACGCTCGCGTCGACCGACGCGCTGGTCGACGACAAGCGGGTGGAGCTGGCCTCGATCGTGGGCAACGCCGCCGCGGTCAGCGGGCAGGATGCCGCGAGCCGGCTGACCGCCCTCGGCATCCAGTTCGTGGTGCTCGAGCCCACCGCCGCGGAGCAGAGCGGGCCGGGCGCCGACGACATCACGGCGCGCACGGCGAACGCCCTCAACAGCAACCCGCAGTTCACCCTCATCGGCAACACCGACACCGGCCGGCTCTGGCAGGTGGCGGGAACGACCACCGCGGCGTCATTGCCGGCGCCCTCGCCCACCAACACCGGCTGGGCCACCGGGGTGCTCGTGCTCATCGTGCAGGGCTTCGTGTTCGGTGTGGCACTGCTGCTCGCACTGCCCGCGGGGCGCCTGCAGGTGCAGGGCAATCGGGCCGTGAGCGCCACGGCGCACGTCGCCGCTGCCGCCTCGGTCGAAGAGGAGCTGTCCGAGGAGAAGACGAGCGAGTTCGACGACGACGTGGCCGTGGGTGAGCAGCCCGAGGCGCTCGACGTGGTGGAGGAGCAGGATCTGCCGCCGGATGCACCTGTCGCTGGAGCACCCGCGGCCGCCGTCGAGGCATCGGCGGCAAGGGGCGAGGTCGAGGGTGCGCGCACCCCGGATGCGCCCACGCCCGTCGCCGGGGTTTCCGCGGCCGATGCGGCCGGTGCCGCTGCGGCCACGTACGTGGTGGCCGACGTCGTCGACGGCGAGGAGCCCGAGCCGCTCTTCGGCAGCGGACCGGTCCTCGTGGCCGAGCCGGTCGCCGAGCCGTTGTCGGGCACCGGGGCGACCGCCGAGCCGCTCTCCGCCGCCGAGCCGGCCGCCGCCGAGCCGGCCGCCGAGCCCTTCTCCTCCACCGAGCCGGGCGTTGCGCCGGAGGCTGAGCCCTTCCCGGCCGCTGGGCACGTGGCAGCTCTGGCCCAGACGGGCACGGCTGAGCCGGAGCCGGAGCCAGAGCCGGAGCCGGAGCCGGAGCCCGTGGCCCCGATGCCTGCGGCACCGTTCCCCTCCGCGACGCCGCTCGACGACTACGACCCGAACGACGAGACCGTGGTGAGCGTGCGCGACGCCCTGGAGCGCGAGGAGCGCGACCCCACCGACGAACCGCCCACCGACGAACCGCCCACCGACGGACAGCCCGGCACCGCGCATCCCGAACGCCCGCACCACGACGAGAACCCGGAGGCTCCCCGCGATGGCCGGTAACCGCAGAGTTCTCGCCACCGGCGCCCGTGTCGTCACGGGCCTCGTGGTGGCCGCTGTGGCCGTGGTCGCCGTCGGCGCCGCCGTCGTGCTCCCCTTGCCCGGCGTCACCGCGCAACCGGCCTCCTTCACCATCGACCCGGCTCCCGCCGAGCAGGTGCGCGCGTGCACCGGACCGCTCGTGCGTCTCTCCGACAGCACCGGTCAAGACGCCACCGCCATCTCGAGCGTCGGAACCGCGCAGCTGAAAGCGGCGGCCGCCCAGGCCTCGACCCCGCTCGACGTCAGCGGGCTCTCCTCGCCCGACGACCGCGCCGGTTCCTCCGACACCGCGCCCGCCCGTGTCGGACTCCCGGCGCAGGAGGCGGCCGCCGGCACCCTGTTCGCCGCCGCGCAGTCGCAGACGGTCGCCTCGGGCGATCTCGTGGGCTTCGCCTCCACGGCCTGCGGCGAGGCGGGCACCGACAGCTGGCTCGTGGCCGGCGCCACCACCGTCGGCCGCACGAGCTTCGTGCTGCTCTCGAACCCCGGCGACGTGCCCGCCGTCGTCGACCTGACCGTCTTCGGCGATCAGGGAACCATCACCTCACCCGGCTCGAAGAACATCGACGTGCCGGCCCGCTCGACGCGCATCCTCTCGCTCGCGGGCTTCGCGCCCGACCTCGCGTCGCCCGTCGTGCACGTCGTCACCACGGTCGGCGCGGTCTACGCGGCCGTGCAGCACAGCGTGGTGCGCGGCCTCGAACCGGGCGGCGTCGAGATGGCGGGCCCCACCACGGCTCCCGCCACCACGCAGACCATCCCGGGCGTGCAGGTCTCCGGCACCTCCTCGATCGCTCAACGCCTCGGCACCCCCGACGCCGCCGACCTGCAGAGCATCGTGCGCATGTACGTTCCCGGCCCCGACCCCGCCTCGGTCACCGTGCGTGTCACCGAGGAGAAGACGGGCGGCTTCCAGACCTCCTACCAGGTGGGTCTCACCCCGGGCATCGTCACCGAGTTCCCGCTGCAGGACGTGCCCGACGGTGTCTACACCGTCGACATCCAGTCCGACCAGCCGCTCGTGGCCGGCGCCCGCACCTCCACCATCGCCAACGGTGCGGTCGACCTGGCCTGGTACCAGGCCGTCTCGCCGCTCGCGCCGTCGTTCTTCGTGGCCACCGCATCCGGGCCCAACCCGCGCCTGCACCTCGTGAACAACACGGGGGCGGATGTGCCCATCACCCTCACCACGCCGGCCGGCGTGCAGACCTCGGTCACCATCGTGCCCGGCACGCGCTACGTGCCGCTCGAGGCCGGCACCTCCTACACCGTGGCCTCCTCGGCCTCGCTCTCGGCGGCGGTCACCTACTTCGGCGACGGCTTCTCGTCATCGTTCGCCGTGGTGCCGCCCGGGCCGGCGGCCGCACCGGTGGTCGTCTACCCCTGATCGCTCAGAGGTGCCGGTAGCGGTCGGGCGCGAGGTCCCACGGGTCTTTGCCGAGCAGCTCGGCCACGGCCCGGAACACGCACGACTCGATCGCGAGGCGCCGATGCACCTCGTCGTCGCGATGCAGCCGCGACATGCGCTCGATCGGCAGCCGGAACAGGATGACCCGGTTCTTCGTGACCGACCAGCGGTCGACGTGGTCGGGCGAGCCGAAGCTGCCGAACGGCATCGTCGCCACCTCGAAGCTCACGGTGGCGAGCTCATTGGGCCAGACGCTCCGAAGGTACTCGGCCGTCGACGCCACGGTCATGTCGAAGAGGTCGATGCGCGACCGGAGGAACGGGAGATGGGGCCCGGCCACCGAGGAGCGCAGGTCACGCCCATGACGGTTGCGCGTGCGCGCCCGGATCGTCGCCGACCGCGGGGTTCTGCGTGAGCGGGCCATGCCTCCAGTCTACGGTCCGGCCCTGCGACACGGGGCGCGAGTGCGGCATCCGGGCGGCCGCCCGAGGTTAGGCTGACAACGATGACGAACAGGGAATGCTCGCGGCCCTCGTGCCGCGGTGAGGCGATCACGACCCTCACCTACGACTACGCGGACTCGCTCGTCGTCGTCGGTCCGCTGAGCCCCGTGGCCGAGCCCCACAGCTACGACCTGTGCGCCCGGCACGCCGAGCGTCTCTCGGCGCCGCAGGGCTGGCAGATCATGCGCCACGTGGGCGCCCACTGAACCCGGGCGGGCCCGGCCGCCTGCCGCGGGGCTCGTAACGGCTGGGCCGGTTCGCCGCCGACTCTGCGATGATGGAGGCATGACCACCGCATCCGTCACCGCTGTCTCCGTACCGTTCAAAGTCGCGAACCTCGCCCTGGCGGAAGCCGGCCGGCACCAGATCCGCCTCGCCGAGAACGAGATGCCGGGGCTCATGGCCCTGCGCGAGGAGTTCGGCCCTACCCAGCCCCTCGCCGGCGCGCGCATCATGGGCTCACTGCACATGACCGTGCAGACGGCGGTGCTCATCGAGACCCTCGTGACCCTCGGCGCGCAGGTGCGCTGGGTGAGCTGCAACATCTTCTCCACCCAGGATGAGGCGGCCGCCGCCATCGTGGTGGGCCCCACCGGCACCGTCGAGGCCCCGGCCGGCGTGCCCGTGTTCGCTTGGAAGGGCGAGACGCTCGAGGAGTACTGGTGGTGCACCGAGCGCGCCTTCGACTGGAGCGCCGAGGCCGCCGCGGCGGGCGAGACGTTCATCGGGCCGAACATGATCCTCGACGACGGCGGCGACGCCACCCTGCTCGTGCACAAGGGCCTCGAGTTCGAGGCCGCCGGCGCGGTTCCGGATGCCGCGGGCGACGACTCCGAGGAATACCGGGTCATCCTGCAGCTGCTCCGCGACTCGCTCGCCGCGAGCCCCGACCGCTGGACGCGCATCGCCGGCGAGATCAAGGGCGTCTCCGAAGAGACCACCACCGGCGTGCACCGCCTCTACGAGCTGGCCGCTCAGGGCGAGCTGCTCTTCCCGGCCATCAACGTGAACGACTCCGTCACGAAGTCGAAGTTCGACAACAAGTACGGCATCCGGCACTCGCTGCCCGACGGCCTCAACCGCGCCACCGACGTGCTGATGGGCGGCAAGGTCGCCTTCGTCGTGGGCTACGGCGACGTCGGCAAGGGCGCCGCCGAGGCGCTCAAGGGCCAGGGCGCCCGCGTGATCGTCTCCGAGGTCGACCCGATCTGCGCGCTGCAGGCCGCCATGGACGGCTTCCAGGTCGCGCGTCTCGGCTCGGTCGTGGGCGAGGTCGACATCTTCGTCACCGGCACCGGCAACGTGAACGTCATCGGTGTCGAGGACATCCTGCAGATGAAGCACCTCGCGATCATCGCCAATGTCGGGCACTTCGACAACGAGATCGACATGGCGGGCCTGGCGAAGCTCGAGGGCGCCGAGAAGGTCGAGATCAAGCCGCAGGTGCACGAGTGGCGCCTGCCCACGGGCCGCAGCGTGCTCGTGCTCTCCGAGGGCCGCCTGATGAACCTCGGCAACGCCACCGGACACCCCTCGTTCGTGATGAGCAACTCCTTCACCAACCAGGTGCTGGCGCAGATCGAGCTCTACCTCACGCCCGAGAAGTACCCCGTGGGCGTCTACGTGCTGCCGAAGCACCTCGACGAGAAGGTGGCACGCCTGCACCTCGACGCCCTCGGCGTGGAGCTCACCACCCTGCGCCCCGAGCAGGCCGCCTACATCGGCGTGAGTGTCGACGGCCCCTACAAGGTCGACCACTACCGCTACTAGAACCAGGCCACGGCCAACCCGGCCGCTCCGCGTCAGCGGTCGGGGAAGCCGTTCGGCAGGCCGTGCAGGATCGGGTCCATCCGGGCCAGCCGCTCGCGTTCGATGACGAGTGCCCGGTACTCGCGGTCGCGCCGCATGGCGGCGACGCCGAGCAGGAAGACGTGCGCATGCACGTTCGGCAGCGGCGACACGAACGGCGCGGCCTCGCCGGCGAGCTCGAAGGCGAGGCGCTCGCGGGTGGCGGGCAGCATCCGGTCGGACTGCGTGAGGAACTGCACGATGCGCCGCTGGAGCCGGTCGGGCAGCTTCGCCACGTCGGCGGTGCGCGCCCAGATCAGCAGCTCCGGGGGCACGGCCACGGCGAAGGGCAGCGGATGCGGCACCCGTTCGTGCTGGCTGTAGGTGCCCGCCAGCAGGTCGCCGAGCCGCTTCGAGCGGCCGTTGAGCATCGAGGTGACGAGGGCCAGTGCGCCGAAGGTCGCGTAGATCTCGACGAAGCCGGTGAGCCCACGGATGACGGCGTGCCGCAGCGAGATGGCTCCGCCGTCGTCGCGCACGATACGCGCGCCGATCGCGAGCCTGCCGAGCGAGCGGCCACGCGACGCCGTCTCCACCACGATGGGGGCGACCACGAGGCATCCCACGAGGGTGGCCGTGAAGATCGCCTGGGCCAGGGCCTGGTCGACGCCGGAGTCGGCGAGGGCCACCGACAGGCCGATGAAGGCCAGCACGAGTGTGCCCGCATACACCGCGAAGTCGATCGCCCCGCTCAACGCGCGCAGCAGGAATCCGGCGGGCCGCACGTCGAGCGCCACCGCCTCGCCGGTCAGCAGCTCGTCGTCGGCCACCACGGAATCCGCGGCGGCGCCGGCGCCGGCGGCGCCGGCGACACCGGCCACACCGGAACCGGCCGATCCTGCCCCGAACGGCTGCGTCATGAATATCATCTAAGCAGATGGATCTCGACGCCTACTCAGAAGTTCATCGCGACGAATGGGATCGTCTCGATGCCCTCGGCCGACGCCGCCGCTTCACCGGCCGCGAGGCCGACGAGCTGATCGAGCGCTACCAGTCGGGCTCGACGCAGCTCTCGGCCATCAAGACCGTGGCGGGCTCCACCGCGCAGGGCGACCGCCTGTCGGTCTCGCTCTCGCGGGCACGCCTGCGTTTCACCGGGGCGGGCGCCAACGTGCTGCGCCAGCTGCCGCTGTACTTCGCGGTGCACCTTCCGGCCGCGCTCTACCGCATCCGCTGGATCACCCTCGGCGTCGCGGTCGCGACCCTTGTGATCGCCGCGCTCTACGCCGTGTGGATCGTGCAGAATCCGGCGGTGGTCGCGGCCCTCGGTTCGGATGCGGCGCTCAAGCAATACGCCGAGCACGATTTCATCGACTACTACTCCAACAACCCCGCCGCCTCGTTCGCGGGCCAGGTCTGGACGAACAACGCCTGGATCGCCGCGCAGTGCCTGGCCTTCGGCATCCTCGGCGTCTACGTTCCCTACATCGTGCTGCAGAACGCCCAGAACCTCGGGGTGAGCGCCGGCGTGCTCATCCAGACCGGTAACGGCGACGTCTTCGTGACCTACATCCTCCCGCACGGGATGCTCGAACTCACCGCCATCTTCGTGGCCGCCGCCGCGGGGCTGCGCATCTTCTGGGCCTGGGTGGCCCCGGGCCCACTCACCCGCAGCCGCTCGCTCGCCGAGAACGGGCGCTCACTGTTCACCGTGGCGGTGGGCCTCGTGTTCGTGCTCTTCGTGTCGGGCGTCATCGAGGGTTTCGTGACCCCCGCGCCCTGGCCCTGGCAGGTGAAGATCACGATCGGCGCCGCGGCCCTGGCCGCCTTCCTGGTCTACATGCTCGTGCTCGGCCGCCGTGCCGCCCGGGCCGGTCACACGGGCGACCTCGAGGAGTTCGAGGCCGGCGCCACCCAGCTCGTCGCCGGCTGAGCGTCTAGAGGCGGCCGGCGGCCTTGAGGGCGAGGTAGCGGTCGGCGAGGGCCGGCGGCAGCTCGGCGGGAGACGCCGTCACGACGTCTGCTCCGTAGCGCTTCAGCACGGTGGTGACGCGCGCCACGTCGAGCAGCGCGCGCTCGGCGGCGGCGGCGCGGTAGACCTCGTCGCGGTCGGTGCGGCGCTGCACGCTCGCGAGCACGTCCGGGTCGGTCACCGAGGCCACCACCACGAGGTGGTCGCGCGCGAGCTGCGGCACGATGGCGAGCAGCTCCCGGGAGATGCCGGGGGCGTCGATGGCCGTGAGCAGCACCACGAGCGAGCGCTGCGTGGTGACCTGGCGCACGAGTCCCGGCACGGCGGTCCAGTCCATCTCGATCAGGCCGGGCTCGATCGGCGCCATCGCGTCCACCATGCGCGAGAGCAGCTCGGGCCCGGATGCCCCGTGCACCCGCCCTCGCAGCCGCCGGTCGTAGGCCACCAGGTCGACGCGGTCGCCGGCGCGGGTGGCCAGGGCGGCGAGCAGCAGGCTGCTCTCGAAGGCGGTGTCGAGCCGGGGCTCGTCGTCGATGCGGGCGGCCTGGGTGCGGCCGGTGTCGATCACGATCACCACGCGCCGGTCGCGCTCGGGCCGCCAGGTGCGCACCATCACGTCGCTGTGCCGGGCCGTGGCGCGCCAGTCGATCGAGCGCACGTCGTCACCGCGCACGTATTCGCGCAGGCTGTCGAACTCCGTTCCCTGCCCGCGGATCATCACGCTCGCGCGCCCGTCGAGCTCGCGCAGGCGCGCCAGCCGTGACGGCAGGTGCTTGCGGGAGTTGAAGGGAGGCAGCACCCGGATGCGGCCGGGCGCCTGCAGTGTGGCCTGCCGGGCCGCGAGGTGCAGCGGCCCGAAGGAGCGGATCGTCACCGTCTCGGTGCGGCGCTCGCCGCGGCGGAACGGCGTGAGCGCGATCGTGAGCGCCCGGCGCTCGCCGGCCGGCACGACGAGTGCGGAGCGGTTCGACGCCGGCCCCGCCGAGGGCTGCCAGGCGTCGCGCACGACGGCCCGCAGCATCCGTCGCCCCGTGTTCGTGACCGACAGCACGCTCGCGGCCGTCTCGCCCAGCCGCACCCGCGACGGCAGGGCGCGCTCGAGCGTCACGCGCCGCGGTGACCCGGCGGCCACGAGATCGATCACGACGAGCACCACCACGAGCAGCACCCACACGCCCAGCGTCGCGAACGCCTGGTCGTAGAGCGCGCCGACCACCACCACCGGCACCACCCCGAACGCGAGCAGCCCCACCAGCCGCCCCGACACGCTCACGCCCGCCTCCCGGACGTGCTCGTCCGCGCGATCACATCGGCACCCGCACCTGGGTGAGGATGGAACGCAGGATGGCGTCGACCGACACCCCTTCGAGCTCCGCCTCGGGCCGCAACTGCACGCGGTGGCGCAGCACCGGCAGCACCATCGCCTGCACGTGGTCGGGCGTGACCCCCGGTGATCCGTTGAGCCATGCCCAGGCCTTGGCGGCGGCCAGCAGCGCGGTCGAGCCACGCGGCGAGACCCCGAGCTTCACCGAGGGGCTCTGCCGGGTGGAGCGGGCGAGGTCGACGATGTAGCCGAGCACGTCGGGGGAGGCCTGCACGGCGGTCACCGCCTGCTGCGCCAGCTTCAGCTGAGCGGCGTCGAGCACGGGGGTCACCCCGGCTCCGGCGAGGTCGCGCGGGTTGAAGCCGTTGGCATGGCGGGTGAGCACGGCCACCTCGGTCTCGCGCTCGGGCAGGTCGAGCACGAGTTTCAACAGGAAGCGGTCGAGCTGCGCCTCGGGCAGCGTGTAGGTGCCCTCGTACTCGATGGGGTTCTGGGTGGCGGCCACGAGGAACGGGTCGGGCAGCATCCGGGTGACGCCGTCGGCGCTCACCTGGCGTTCCTCCATCGCCTCCAGCAGCGAGGACTGGGTCTTGGGCGGCGTGCGGTTGATCTCGTCGGCCAGCAGGATGTTCGTGAACACCGGTCCTTCGCGGAACGAGAACTCGCCCGCCTTCGCGTCGTAGATGAGCGAGCCCGTGACGTCGCCCGGCATGAGGTCGGGCGTGAACTGCACGCGCTTGGTGTCGAGGCTGAGCGCCTGGCTGATGGTGCGCACGAGCAGCGTCTTCGCCACGCCGGGCACCCCCTCGAGCAGCACGTGACCGCGGGCGAGCAGTGCGATGATCAGCCCGGTCACCGCGCCGTCCTGCCCGACGACCGCCTTGCCCACCTCGGTGCGCACGCGGGCGAGCGCCTGGCGCAGTTCGTCGGCGGAAGGGCCGGCCGGCGCGGAGGGGGCGGACGCCGTCGCCGGCGGCACGGATGCGGACGGCACCGCGGCGGGCTCGGCCGGCACTCCGGGGAACTGGGGCTGATCGGTCATCGATGGTTCCTTACTCTGCGTTCGGGGAGGGGAGCTGGGGGTGCTCGGCGCGGCTACGGGCCCTGCCGTGGCCCCTGCCGCGGATCGGTGGCCCGGTGCACCGCCTGCTCGAGGGTGAGCAGGCGGTCGGAGTAGTCCAGCAGCTCGCGCTCCGACGCGGGCATCGCCCCCACGAGCGTGTCGTACACCCCGGCCGTCGGCAGGCCGGCCACGGCCGCCGCTGCGAGGGCGACCTCGGCCACCGGAGCGTGGCGCGGCAGCGCGAGCGTCTCGGTGAGTCGCGAGACGGTGCCGATCCGCAGCGCGTCGAGCGCCCGCGCATACGCGCCCTGGCGGGCGTAGAGCCGCGCGCGACCCTCCATCGTCTCGCTCGCCCGTACCGTGACGGGCAGGTTCTCCACCACCACCGCGCCGAACCGCCGGCCTCGCCAGACGCCGGCGGACACCACCACGAGCAGCGCGAGCAGCACCACCGGGGTGACCCAGCCGGGGGTGAGGTCGCCGAGCGTCGGCGGGGTGGTGCCGGCCGCATCCGCCGCGGTGGGCAGGTACCAGACGAGGGTCGGATGCGCGCCCAGGAGTCCCAGGGCGAGCGCGGCGTTGCCGTTCTGGGCGACCGCGTCGTTCGTGATGACGTCTCCGGCTCCGAGCACGGTGACGGGCCCGCCGTCCGCGGGCTGCACCTGCACGACCGAGAAGGCGTCGTCGAAGGAACGGAAGCAGCTCACCGCCGCCGCGCCGCCGACCGGCCGGAACGTGGTGCCCGAGCGGCTGATGATGCCGGCCCTCTCGGCAGCCGGCAGCGTGCATCCGGCATCGACGGTCGGCGAGTCCTCCACCACGCCGGCCGGGGCGATGCCGGGGGCCAGGATGCTCAGCTCGGCCGACGAGGGGTCGACGAGCACCAGCTCGGCACCGAGCCCGTGCAGCTGCCGGAGCTTGGCGGCGTCGAGGTAGCCGAACGGGTCGGTGTAGAGCAGCGTCGCGTCGTGCCCGGCCACTGCGGCCTGCGCCTCGGCGAGGGTGTCGGCGCGTACCACGTCGACGCCCTGCTGCAGCAGCACCTCGGCCACGGCCTTGCTGCCGCCCGGTCCGGCGCTCTCGATTGAGTAGCGGCCGGCATCGGGGATTGCGGATGCGGTGGCCAGCACCGCGAACCCGGCGCCGAGCACCGCGAGTACCACCACGACCACCCAGAACACCCAGCGGCGAGCAGTGCTGCGCAGGCGCGGAGTCACCGCCACGGCGTCGCGGGGAGCGGAAGGCGCGGGAGGCGGGGTCTGCAGGGCCGAGCTCATCCGACGACCGTGCTCTCGAGGCGTTCGAGGCTCGCCGGCCGCTCCGTCTGCAGTCGGCGGTCGAGAGCGGCCACGCGGTCGAAGCCCTCGCGCGTTCCGGGCCGCTCGAGGTAGCGCACGTCGTCGAACAGCACGGCGCACGCCGCGAGCTCGGCCGCAGCCGGGGGGAAGGACGCTCCCGCGCGCGCCGCGAAATCCCGTGCGGTGGTGCCGGGCGCCGTCTGCACGACCGTGCGCTCGGCGAGCTGCCGGGCGAGGGCGCGAAAGGCCTCCTCGATCGCGGTCGTGAAGTCGCCGGCCGCGGCGGCGCGCGCGGCCGAGGCGCGCAGCTCGGCGGCGGAGCGCTGGTCGTCGGAGCCGAAGAGGGCGCCCGCCGGAACGCCGCTGCGGCGGTTGAGCCGTGGCCGCCCGAACACGAGGAACGCCACGACGACGAGCGCCACCACCACGATCACGACGACGAGCGGGAGGAAGCCGTCGAGCCCGGGCCCCGTCGGCAGCCGCAGCGAGGCGAACCAGTCACCGATCGCCTTCGACACGAGGTCGAACCAGGTGGGTCGGGCAGCCTGGTAGTCCGGCTTGCCGAGCTCGTTCAGCACCCACTCGCGCGCCTGCTGCGCATCGGGGTCGACCGGGATGACGGCCGGGAGCGCCGCCCCCGACACCGCCGGCGCCCACAGGAGCGGGCTCGTCATCCGGCGTTCCGCGGCAGATAGGGGTCGGCCACCGTCTCGAGGCCGGACTGACGGGCCTCCACGAAGCGGGCGAGCTCGATGTCGAGGCCTTCTTTGCGCATCCGGAGGTCGAGGTAGACCACGGCGACGGTGGCCGCCTCGACCACGGCCGAGACCGCGCCGATCACGATGCTGAAGGCGAGGAAGACCAGGGAGAGCACGATCAGGACGACCACCCCGGTCCCGCTGTTGTTGGGGTCCAGGAGCCCCGCCGCGGCGTTCGCGAGGATCGAGAATGGGGTCTGCAGGATCTGCGAGGCCACAGACAGGATGCCGTACACGAGAGCCAGCACACCGAAGGTCTTCCAGAAGCTCCGTGCGGTGAGGCGCCAGGAGCGCTTCATCGCGGCGCCCACGCCGAGATGCTCGAGCACGATGGCGCACGGCACGAGTGCGAGCTTGGTGCCGAGCCACACGGCGAGCGCGGCGAGGCCGAAGGCGAAGAGCACGCCGAGCAGGACGGCGACCCCCACTCCGGCGGATCCCGAGGAGCCGACGGCCACGAGGAGCAGCACCGCGATCGCGATCACCACGACGACGGCCACCGCGACGAGCGCGAACCACGCGGTCAGCGGCAGGATGCGCCGGAAGGCCGCCTTCCAGAGGGCGCCGAGCTTGCGCTTCTCGCCCAGGGTGGCGCTCGCCACCTCGATCACGAGCACCGCCTGGAGCAGCGCCGAGCCGAAGAGGCTGACGGCGGCGGAGAGCACGCCCGAGAGGATGAGCAGGGCGATGTTGCCGGCGCCGATCGCGTCGGCCCCCGCGGCATCCGGATCGAGCGAGGTGGCCCGCGCGAAGGTGAACGCCACGGCCAGCCCCACGAAGAGCACGGTCACCACGAGCACCACGAGCTGCACGATCAGGCCGCTGCCGAAGGTGGGGCGCGGGTTGCGGCGCAGCACCTGGAACGGGGCGCCGAGCAGGGTGCCGAAGCCGAGGGGGCGCAGCGGGATGAGGCCGGGCTTGGGCGGGGGCGCCCAGGCGTTGGCTCCGGGCTGCTGCGGGGCGCCCTGCTGCGCGTAGTAGGGGAGCTGCTGACCGGCGGGCGCCGACGGCGGGGGAGCGTGTTGCCCGTACTGCGGCTGGGGCGGAGGGTACTGCCCGTACTGCGGAGCGGCCGGGGGCGCATACTGCCCGTATTGGGGCTGGGGCGGAGGGTACTGCCCGTACTGCGGTGGCTGCGGTGGAGGAGCGTACTGCCCGTACTGCGGTGCAGCGGCGGGCGCCGGCGCCACCGGCGGGGGCGGGGGCAGCGGCGGCAGCGCGCTCGGCTGCTCATCCGTCGACGGCCGGCCGTCGTCGGCCTGGGGCGGAGCCCAGCTCTTGTCATCGCTCATCGGTGATCCTCAACCCCTAGCGTCGGTGTGCGAGCGCCCGTCCTCCCCGCACCATGCTTCCATACTCCCCCAGAGTTTTCCCGGCATGTGTCGAGAAGCCGCTCGAACGGCTCGACTACTCTGGTCGCAGTGAAAGCCTGAATCGGATGCGCGCGTGCAAAGGCGCCCGCGAGCATCCGCCTGTGAAACCGGAAGAAATCAGCACATGGACCCTCGCATTCTGGTTGTCGACGACGACACCGCTCTTGCGGAGATGATCGGCATCGTTCTGCGCGCCGACGGCTTCGACCCGGTGTTCTGCGCCGACGGCTCGGAGGCGCTCGCCGCGTTCCGCGCCGAGAAGCCCGACCTCGTGCTGCTCGACGTGATGCTGCCCGGCCTCGACGGCATCGAGGTGTGCGGCCTGATCCGCGCCGAATCCGGAACGCCCATCATCATGCTCACCGCGCGCACCGACACCGCCGATGTCGTGAAGGGACTCGAGTCGGGCGCCGACGACTACGTCGTGAAGCCGTTCAATCCGAAAGAGCTCGTGGCGCGCATCCGCACCCGGCTCCGCCCCACCCCGGAGAACACGCCCGACGTGCTGCAGATCGGCGATCTGCGACTCGACGTGGCCGGACACGAGGTGAAGCGCGGCGTCGAGCGCATCAACCTCACGCCCCTCGAGTTCGACCTGCTGCTCGCGCTCGCCACGAAGCCGCAGCAGGTCT
The DNA here is from genome assembly GCA_005502775.1 of Microbacteriaceae bacterium 3FA27C10. Taxonomy (GTDB): domain Bacteria; phylum Actinomycetota; class Actinomycetes; order Actinomycetales; family Microbacteriaceae; genus Herbiconiux. The sequence goes on along the minus strand of SCNI01000004.1, from coordinate 15,255 downwards.
TCACCCGCGAGATGCTGCTCGAGCAGGTCTGGGGCTACCACTACAAGGCCGACACACGGCTGGTGAACGTGCACGTGCAGCGGCTGCGCGCCAAGGTCGAGGAAGACCCCGACAACCCGAAGATCGTGATGACCGTGCGCGGCGTCGGCTACCGCGCCGGCGCATCCTGATGCCCTGGCCGTCCCGCCGATGACCTCGTCGCCGGGCGCAGGCCGAGCCAGTCTCGGGCCCACGATCGCGCGCAACTGGCGCACCTGGCCCCGGGAGGTGGCGCGCGCGTGGCGGCGCTCGCTGCAGTTCCGCACCATCGTGATCACGGTGGTGCTCTCGGCGATCGCGGTGGTGGCCACCGGCACCTACATGTCGATCTCGATCGGCAACGACCTGTTCCAGTCGCGCCTGCAGCAGGTGCTCGTGGAGTCGAAGAACGCGGCCACCTCGGCGCAGACCATCTTCGACTCCTCCGACCCCACCAACGGCGCCTCCACCATCTCGCTGCTGTCCTCCGCGAAGTCGGCCATCATCGCCTCCTCGTCGAGCCGCCTGATCGCGTTGCTCGCCACCCCGGGCAGCACCACCGACTCCAGCACCGTCCTCGGCTTCGCGAGCCCGGAGCTGGCCCCCTCCGGCGGCGTCATCTCCGACCAGCTGCGGGCGGAGGTCGTGTCGAACCCCGACGGCGTGCAGCAGTACTGGCAGTCGGTCTCGCTGCCCGACGACCAGGGCGGCGCCGCTCCCGGCATCATCGTGGGCTCGCCGCTCACCATTCCCGGCGCGGGCTCCTTCGAGCTCTACATCGGCTACAACCTCTCCGAGGCGCAGCAGACGCTCGTGTTCGTGCAGCAGACCCTGTGGCTCGGCGGCCTCGCCCTCGTGCTCCTGATCGGCCTGGTCTCCTGGGTGATCGTGCGGCTGGTCGTGCAGCCCATCCGGATGGCGGCCGAGACGAGCGAGAAGCTCGCCGCCGGCCAGCTCGAGGTGCGCATCCCGGAGCGCGGCGAAGACGTCATCTCCACCCTGGCGCGTTCCTTCAACGGCATGGCCGACAGCATGCAGTCGCAGATCACCCAGCTCGCCGAGCTCTCGCTCGTGCAACAGCGCTTCGTCTCGGATGTCTCTCACGAGCTGCGTACGCCGCTCACCACCATCCGGCTCGCCGGCGACGTGCTCTACGACCAGCGCGAGACCTTCCCTCCCGCCACCGGCCGCACGGCGGAGCTGCTGCACACGCAGACCGAGCGCTTCGAGCTGCTGCTCGGCGACCTGCTGGAGATCAGCCGCTTCGACGCCGGATCCGCCCAGCTCGACACCGAGCCCACGAACCTCGTGCGCCTCGCCGAAGACGCCATCGACCAGATGCAGTCGCTCGCCGAGCAGTCCGGCTCCGACCTGCGGCTGGTCGCCCCGGGCGGCTACTTCGAGGCCGAGGTCGACGGGCGGCGCATCCGCCGGATCGTGCGCAACCTGCTCGGCAACGCGATCGAGCACGGCGAGGGCAAGCCGATCGTGGTGAGCGTCGACAGCGACGAACGCTCGGTGGCGCTCTCGGTGCGCGACTACGGCATCGGCATGAGCGAGACGGATGCCGAGCGCGTCTTCGACCGCTTCTGGCGAGCCGATCCCTCCCGCAAGCGCACCATCGGAGGCACGGGTCTCGGACTCGCGATCTCGCTCGAGGACGCGGCGCTGCACAGCGGTGCGCTCGAGGTGTGGTCGCGCCCGGGGGCTGGCAGTTGCTTCCGGCTCACGCTGCCCCGGGTGCGGGGCCGCATGGTGGGGGCGTCGCCGTTGCCGCTCGAGCCGCAAGACGCCTTCGGTGAGGCGCCGGCGGTGGCCGAGCTGAGGCCGCCGCATGCCGGGCACCCGGCGCCACGGCCGGAGACCGCCGCCGCTCCGGCGGCGGAGCAAGGGGAGAGTGCCGATGTCTGAGCGCACCGCTTCTGCTCGCCGACGGACGGCGGGCGGCCTCCTGATGGCCCTCGTGCTGGCCGCGCTCGCCGCGTGCAGCGGCATCCCGCAGTCCGGCCCTGTGCAGCCGGGGGAGGCCATCGGCTCGGCGAGCGACATCGACGTGATCTTCCTCGCGGCCGACCCCACGAAGGGCGCGACGCAGGAACAGATCCTGAACGGGTTCATCCAGGCCGCGAAGAGCCCGCAGAACAACTACGAGGTGGCCCGGCGCTATCTCGCGAAGCCGGCCGCCGACACCTGGAAGCCCAACGCGAACACCACGATCGACCAGGGCACGCGTTCGATGGCGGCCCAGGATGCGACCACCATGCAGATGACCATCACCCCGGTCGCCTCGGTCGACGCGAACGGCGTCTACGCCGAGAGCGCCTCGAGCGCCTCGTCGACGCTCACCTTCAGCTTCACGCAGGTCGACGGCGAGTGGCGGATCAGCCAGCTGGCCGACGGCATCGTGATCGAGGACGCCTTCTTCGACCAGGTGTTCTCCTCGCACGCCGTCTACTTCTACGACCCCACCTTCACCTACCTGGTTCCCGACCTACGCTGGTTCCCCACCACGGCCGCGGTCGGCACGCGCGTCGTGAACGCGCTGCTCGGGGGGCCGGTGACGTGGCTCGGCGACGGCGCGGTGGTGACGGCGTTCCCCGACGGCACGACGGCGACCGCGGTGGTGACCACCGGAGGGCAGACCCAGGTGGAACTCTCCTCGAACGTGCTGCAGGCCGACGCCGCCGACCTGCAGCGGATGCAGTACCAGCTGAGTCAGAGCCTCAGCGACCTGGCCTCGGCCACCAACGTCACCATCTCCGTCGACCAGAACGCCGTCACCATCCCGGCCTCGAGCGCCGCCCCGCCGAACCCGGCCCCCCGGGTCAACGCGCAGCCGCTCGTGCTCCGCGACGGCGCCTTCGGCTACGTGGCGGGGTCGTCGGTGTCGGAGATCCCCGGTGTCAGCGCCGCCGTGGTGGCGCTTCAGCCGGCGTCGGCGGCCTATTCGGCGGTCAGCTCGCTGGCGGCGGTGAAGGCCGCGAACGGCACCGTGCAGGTGGTGCGGGGCGGAGATCAGCCGGTGGTGCTCGACCAGCGACCCGCGCTCATCGACCCGGCCGTCGATCCCTTCGGCTACGTCTGGTCGGTTCCGCAGAATGCGCCCACCTCGGTGAACGCCTACGGCCCTGACGGCAACGCCCTGAGCATCCCCACCAACTGGGACGGCGCCGCCTCCATCACCTCGCTCGAGATCTCGCGCGACGGCACGCGCGCCCTCGCCTTCCTCTCCGTGGGCGGCATCCCGAAGCTCGTCGTGGCGGCCGTCATCCGCAACGCCGCCGGAGTGCCCCAGAAGTTCGGGCAGCCGGTCGAGCTCTTCACCGCAGCCGGAACCCCGATCGACGCCACCTGGGTCGATCAGCAGAGCGTCGCCTCGGTCACCGCGCTGCCCTCGGGGGAGACCCGGGCCGTGGTGCAGAAGCTCGGCGGCCGCAGCTCCAGCCTCGGCTCGCCGCAGAACGCGGTCGCGATCGCGGGAGGCAACGACATCGACGGCCTCCGCGTGCTCTCCTCCGACGGCAGCCTGCTGCAGCGTCGGGGGAGCACCTGGCAGGCGACGGTGAGCGGCATCACGAAGCTGGCTGTGCAGAACTAGTTCTCCACAGATGTTCCGGTGGGCGCTCGGGGCGTGGGGCGCGGCGGCGACCCTGGAGGGGTGAACGCTCCTGTGCATCCCCTGCCCCGTCCGCCCCGAGCCGAGGGGGCGCTGCGTGCGTGGCTGAGTGACGCCGCCGCGGTGCTGCTGCCCGTGGTGTGCGCCGGATGCGGCCGGCCCGACGCCGCCGTCTGCCCGCCGTGCCGGGTCGCGCTGCACCCGGTGCTCGCCGAGGTGCGGGCGGGCCCGTTGCGCGTGCACGTGGCGCTGCCCTACAGCGGCGTGCCCGCCGCCGTGCTCGGCGCCGTGAAGGAACAGGGGCGAACGGATGCGCTGCGTGCGCTGGCACCGGCCATGCGTGCCGTCCTGGCCGCGGCCCATCACGCCGTGCTCTCGTTGCCGGCACGCGAGCCGCTGCTCGTGGTGACGATGCCCTCGGCGGTGGACGTCACGCGGCGGCGCGGCTTCCGGCCGGTCGACGCGCTCGTGCGTGCCGCGGGGCACCGCGTGCCGCGGACGCCGGTGCTCCGGTTCGCCCGGGCGGTCGCCGACCAGGCGGGGCTCACGGCCGATGACCGGCGCAGCAATCTCGAGGGCGCGATGCGCGCATCCGAGCCCTTCGACGGCCGGCGCGTGCTGCTCGTCGACGACGTGCTGACCACAGGATCCACCGTGCTCGAGGGCTACCGGGCCGTGCTCGCCGCCGGGGGCGACGTCGTCGGCGCCGCGTGTCTAGCGCACACAGGAAAACGAAAGGCGACCGGCAGGCAATTAGTCGGTGACAGTTCGGGGCGCCGGTACTAGCGTGAACTGCACAAGGCGCGAACGGTCCCGTCCTCGGTCGGGATCGCGCCACCCAATATGGCTAGGAGGTCTCCATGGAAATCAACATCACTGGACGAAACCTAGGAATCACGGATCGATTTCGCGATTACGCGAGCGAGAAGGCGAGCAAGGTCGAGCATCTGGCCGACAAGGCGCTCGCTCTCGAGATCAAAGTGCTCCGCCACAATTCGGCGAACGGAACGCAGAGCGGCGACGATCGGGTCGAACTGACCCTCATCGGCCCCGGGCCGCTGGTTCGCGCCGAGAGCGCCGCCTCCGACAAGTACGCCGCCTTCGACCTGGCTCTGGCCAAGCTCGTGCAGCGCGTGCGCCGGGCGAAGGACCGCAAGAAGGTGCACCGCGGCCAGCACCGTCCGGTGTCGCTGCACGAGGCGGCCACCGGAGGGTTCAGCGTGGTCGACGTGGAGCCCGCGGCGCCGGCGGCGATCATCGGGTCGTCGTCGCGGTCAGCCGGCATCGCCCCGGTCGAGGCCGCTCCGGAGACGCCCGACGACGACCTCGACGACGAGGTGTACTGCCCCGTCATCATCCGCAAGAAGGTCTTCGGGGCCACCCCGATGACCGTCGACGACGCGCTCTATCACATGGAGCTCGTCGGCCATGACTTCTACCTCTTCATCGACTCCGAGTCGGGCCGGCCCAGCGTGGTCTACCGGCGCAAGGGCTGGGACTACGGGGTGATCGGTCTCGACGAGAACGCCGCCGCGTTCACGGAGGCCCTTCCGGACACCGTCGCGGTCGCCGCGCGCTAAGGCGCGAGCGACGCTCCGAAGGCCACGGAGCCCTCCCACTGCGGTCGCAGCGAATGCGCCGCCAGCCCTCAGGCGCGAGCAACTAGTATGGCTTGTGCTTGCGGGGACTCCGCAGCGACGACTGCAGTGGGAGAGACTCCGTGGCCTCAGTTCTTGAAAAGGTCCTTCGTGTCGGCGAGGGCCGAACCCTTCGCAAGCTCCAGAACTACGCGAAGGCGATCAACGCACTCGAAGAGGACTTCCAGGCGCTGTCCGACGAGGAACTCAAAGACGAGACCGTGCGGCTGCGCGAGCGCTACGAAGCCGGGGAGAGCCTCGACCACCTGTTGCCGGAGGCCTTCGCGGCCGTGCGCGAGGCGTCCACCCGCACTCTCGGGCTCCGCCACTTCGACGTGCAGCTCATGGGTGGGGCGGCCCTCCACCTCGGCAACATCGCCGAGATGAAGACCGGCGAGGGCAAGACCCTCGTGGCCACCACGGCCGCCTACCTCAACGCCATCGCCGGCAAAGGCGTTCACGTCATCACGGTCAACGACTACCTCGCGGGCTACCAGAGCGAGCTCATGGGCCGTGTCTTCCGCGCCCTCGGCATGACCACCGGATGCATCCTCTCCGGCCAGACGCCGGCCGAGCGCCGCGTGCAGTACGAGGCCGACATCACCTACGGAACGAACAACGAGTTCGGCTTCGACTACCTGCGCGACAACATGGCCTGGCAGGCCAGCGACATGGTGCAGCGCGGCCACTTCTTCGCGATCGTCGACGAGGTCGACTCCATCCTCATCGACGAGGCCCGCACCCCGCTCATCATCTCCGGCCCCGCCTCGGGCGAGGCGAACCGCTGGTTCAACGAGTTCGCCCAGATCGCCACCAAGCTCGTGGCCGACGAGGACTACGAGGTCGACGAGAAGAAGCGCACCGTCGGCGTGCTGGAGCCCGGCATCGAGAAGGTCGAGGACTACCTCGGCATCGACAACCTCTACGAGTCGGCGAACACCCCGCTCATCTCCTTCCTCAACAACGCCATCAAAGCCAAGGCCCTGTTCAAGAAGGACAAGGACTACGTCGTGCTGAACGGCGAGGTGCTCATCGTCGACGAGCACACCGGCCGCATCCTGGCCGGCCGCCGCTACAACGAGGGCATCCACCAGGCCATCGAGGCCAAGGAAGGTGTGGCGGTCAAGGCCGAGAACCAGACGCTCGCCACGGTGACCCTGCAGAACTACTTCCGTCTCTACGAGAAGCTCGGCGGCATGACCGGCACGGCCGAGACCGAGGCGGCCGAGTTCATGTCCACCTACAAGCTCGGCGTGGTGGCCATCCCCACCAACCGCCCGATGCAGCGCATCGATCAGGCCGACCTCGTCTACAAGAACGAGCAGTCGAAGTTCGACCAGGTGGTCGAGGACATCGTCGAGCGTCACGAGAAGGGTCAGCCCGTTCTCGTGGGAACCACGAGCGTGGAGAAGAGCGAGTACCTCTCGCGCCTGCTCGCGAAGCGCGGCGTACGCCACGAGGTGCTGAACGCCAAGAACCACGCACGCGAGGCCGCGATCGTGGCCCAGGCGGGTCGCTTCGGCTCCGTCACGGTGGCCACCAACATGGCCGGTCGTGGAACCGACATCATGCTCGGTGGAAACGCCGAGTTCCTTGCGGTGGCCGAGATGAACTCCCGTGGCCTCAGCCCGGTCGAGACGCCCGAGGAGTACGAGGCCGCGTGGGACGAGGTGTTCCAGTCCGTGAAGGCCGAGGTCGCCAAGGAGGCCGAGAAGGTCGTCGAGGCGGGCGGTCTCTACGTGCTGGGCACCGAGCGCCACGAGTCGCGCCGCATCGACAACCAGCTGCGCGGTCGTTCCGGCCGCCAGGGCGACCCGGGCGAGAGCCGCTTCTACCTCTCGCTCACCGACGACCTGATGCGCCTGTTCAACGCGGGCGCAGCCGAGAGCCTGATGGGGCGCTCCGGCGTTCCCGACGACCTGGCCATCGAGTCGAAAGTGGTCTCGCGAGCCATCCGCAGCGCGCAGTCGCAGGTGGAGGGCCGAAACGCCGAGATCCGCAAGAACGTGCTCAAGTACGACGACGTGCTGAACCGCCAGCGCGAGGCGATCTACAGCGACCGCCGGCACATCCTCGAGGGCGACAACCTGCAGGACCGCTCGCAGAAGTTCCTCGAAGAGGTGATCGACGAGATCATCAGCGACCACGCCGCCGCCGGCAACGGCGACGACTGGGACTTCGATGCGCTGTGGACCGAGCTGAAGACGCTCTACCCGATCTCGATCTCCATCGACGAGGTGATCGCCGAGGCCGGAAGCAAGGGCCGCGTGAACCGTGACTTCGTGTCGCGCGAGATCCTCTCCGATGCGAAGCTCGCCTACCAGCGCCGCGAGGAGACCCTCGGCGAATCCGCGATGCGCGAGCTCGAGCGCCGCGTGGTGCTCTCGGTGATCGACCGCCGCTGGCGTGACCACCTCTACGAGATGGACTACCTCAAAGACGGTATCGGCCTGAGGGCCATGGCGCAGCGCGACCCGCTCGTCGAATACCAGCGGGAGGGCTTCGCGCTCTTCCAGTCGATGATGGGCCAGATCCGCGAGGAGACCGTCGGCTTCCTGTTCAACCTCGAGGTCGAGGTCAACTCCTCGCCCACCGAGGTGGGAGCGCCCACGGTCGAGGCCAAGGGTCTCGCCCAGGCCTCGGCGCCGGCTGAGAAGCTCAGCTTCTCCGCGCCGAGCGACTCCGGCGGCGTCGAGGTGCGCAACCAGCGTGGCCAGATCGAGCAGGCCGCCAGCGCCCGTGCCCAGGAGGCCCAGGAGAAGGCCGCTCCGGCGGTGCCGAGCGCGTTCTCGCGGCAGGGCGGCCAGGCTCAGCAGGCGGCGCCGGCGGCCCGCCAGGCCTCGGGTGGCGCCCCCAAGCAGGGCGGATCGAAGGCGGCTGGTGGCCAGAGCAGCGGCGGTGGCCAGAACAACGGAGGCCAGAACACCGGCGGTGGCCAGAACAGTGGTGCCGGTCAGGGTGGCAGCGGTAACCGTGCCCAGCGTCGTCAGCAGGGCAAGAAGAAGCGCTGATCTCAGTCCCCCGTCAGAGCACGTGGATCGCGCTCGCGCGCCATCGCTCGCCCAGGCTCTCGAGCCGGATGGCCACGGCGCGTGATCGCGCCCGGCCGTGCACGATCACGACCGCCTCGACCACGCCGTCGCTGGGTTCGCACAGCACCGTCGTGCCCATCGTGAAGCTCGGGCGCGCGGGCGACTCCTGGCGCACTGTGCGAGCGCGCCGCGACAGCACCACGCGCTTCATCAGATGAGCGTGCACGTCGGCCGAGAGCCAACGGGCGATCTGATCGAGATCGCGGGTGCCGGCCAGGACCTCCACCACGCAGCGGGCGAGGCTCTCCACCAGCGGTCGGGGATCGGACACGGAGGCCGCCGGAGCCGGATCGCGGGTGTCGGGCGGCCCCGCGGCGACGGAATGAGGGCGCGTGGCGACGCCGCGCCGCGCCCGTGGCGACGCCGCTCGCGGGGGCAGCAGCGCGATCGAGGCTGAGGTCATCAGGTGAGCTCCTTTCAGGACGCCCGGTAGGTAAGCAATGCTCATCACCGTGTCGGAGGCTGTTACTCAACCAGTGTCGAGAAGGCTTGTCCAGAAGCGTTTGTGCCCTGTGGATTTCGACGAGTGCCCGTGGTGCTTAGGTGGCAATTGCTCATAACGCCACCCGTTCGGGGGATGGTCGAATGATCTTGCGCACAGAGCGCACCAGTTTCCGGCCGGGATGCCCGTTCCCCCGACCTACCGCTATCCCGGCCGGAATGCGACAGCTCCCGTGGTCGGTTCGTAGGGAAATTCGGCCACGGGAGCCTCTCGTCCCTGGCAGAACTCCCCAGGGCTGCATCGTAGGCTAGAACGCGTGTCAACACTCAGTGATCTCGTCGCCGCCCACGGAAGCTCGACCGAAGCCGACGTGGAGTGGTTGCACCTGCTGGTGAGCGACTGCCAGCTCCTGGCCGACCTGGCGTTCGCCGACATCGTGCTCTGGGTTCCCACGGTCGACGGCACCTTCGTGGCCGTCGCGCACTCCCGCCCGTCGAGTTCGGCGACGCTCTTCTACCGGGACTTCGTGGGCCAGACCATCAAGCCCGAATGGCGCAAGCAGGTCACGGATGCGTTCGAGAGCGCTCAGATCGTCGACACCGCCGCCCCCGACTGGTACGAGGAGACTCCCACGCGCGTGCGCGCCGTGCCGGTGCTCCGCCGCCTCTCGGCCTCCGACCAGACCACCACCGATCGCCCGATCGCGGTGATCACGCGGCACACCAACCTCAGCGAGGCGCGCACCCCCAGTCGCCAGGAGCTCACCTTCAACGAGTGCGCCAACGACCTCTTCTCGATGATCTCCGCGGGCGACTTCCCCGATCTCGGCGCCCCCACCGGGCCGCGCCGGGGCGCCCCGCGCGCATCCGACGGGCTCATCCGGCTCGATGTCGACGGCATCGTCACCTTCGCGAGCCCGAACGGGCTCTCCGCCTTCAACCGCATGGGTTTCTTGGGGGAGCTCGAGGGGCAGTCGCTCGCCGAGGTCACCACGGGCCTCCTCAGCGGCCGGCTCGTGGTCGACGAGTCGCTGCCCCTCGTCGTCACGGGCCGGGCGCCGTGGCGAACCGACATCGAGGCCAAGGGTGTCACCGTGTCGCTGCGCGCGATTCCGCTGCGCAACCGGGGTCACCGCTTCGGGGCCATCGTGCTGAGCCGTGACGTGACCGAACTGCGCCACCAGGAGCGCGAGCTCATCACCAAGGACGCCACCATCCGCGAGATCCACCACAGGGTGAAGAACAACCTGCAGACGGTCGCGTCGCTCTTGCGCATCCAGGCCCGGCGCACCCACTCCGACGAGGCGCGGGATGCGCTGACCCAGGCCATGCGTCGCGTCGCGGCCATCGCGGTGGTGCACGACACCCTCTCGGAGGGCCTCAATCAGCGCGTGGACTTCGACACGGTGTTCGACCGCGTGCTGTTGCTGGTGGCGGAGGTGGCCTCGGCGCACAACACGACCGTGCATCCGAAGTCCTCGGGCAGCTTCGGCGTGCTTCCGAGCGAATACGCCACGCCCCTCGCCCTCGCGCTGACCGAGCTCGTGACCAACGCGGTCGAGCACGGCCTCGCCGGTCAGGAGGGCGAGGTCGAGATCGTGGCCACGCGCTCGGAGGAGACCCTCACGGTCGAGGTGCGCGACAGCGGAACCGGCCTGCCCGAGGGAAAAGTCGGCTCGGGGCTCGGCACGCAGATCGTTCGCACGCTCATCCAGGGGGAGCTCGGCGGCACGATCGACTGGCACACCATGGTGGGCTCGGGAACGGTCGTGACCATCGAGATCCCGTTCCGGTGGCTCAAGAAGCCGTGATCCGGGGCTCGGTGCGGCGCCGGCTCGCCGCCGAACATGCGAGAACCCACTGACTCGTGATCAGTGGGTTCTCGGTTCAGTTCAGGATGCGCGGCGCGCGCGAGCAGCGCGGCGCTTCAGCGCGCGGCGCTCGTCTTCGCTGAGGCCGCCCCAGACGCCCGAGTCCTGGCCGGTTTCGAGGGCGTACTGCAGGCAGATCTCGGTCACGGAGCAGCGGGCACACACGGCCTTCGCCTTATCGATCTGATCGACGGCCGGTCCGGTGTTTCCCACGGGGAAGAAAAGTTCCGGGTCGGCGGTCAGGCAGGCGGCTTTGTCGCGCCAATCCATAGCGGGAGCTCCTTTGGATGCAGGGTGCTTCGATCGAGAGACCAGAAGACTTTCGGGTGAAGGTCAATGGCACGGTGGACGCTGCATCCAGACTTGGATGCACCCGCTCACGTCACTGTGAGCAACATTGACCTCAAATATGGTCGCATACTGGTATTTGCAAATCAAGGGTTTTCTACGGAGTACGGCCATGAGTGACGACATGAACGACGCGCGAACGTCTGGCGAAGCCTCGTCGACGGGCCGCTCCGAGCTGCCGCGCCGACCGGCTCTGCTCGTTCTCCTCGCGGCCATCGTGGGCGCCGAAGCGCTCGTCATGGCCGGTGTCGTCGTGTGGCTCGCGATCGAGCTCCTGACGGTGCAGCCGAGCTCCTATCAGACCGCGCTCGCCATCCTCGTGCTGTCCGCCATCGCGGCGGTGTTCCTCGCCGTGGTCGCCGTGCACACGCTGCGCGCGCGGCCGTGGACGCGGGCGGCGACCCTCACCTGGCAGCTGCTCCAGGTGGTCATCGCCATCGGATGCTTCCAGGGCATGGTGGCCACGCCGACCATCGGCTGGTATCTCCTGATCCCCGCGGTGCTCGGAATCCTGCTGCTGTTCACGCCTTCGGTCGTCGCCGCCACGAAGCGCGACGTCTGACGCCGCCGCTCAGGCGTCGATCTTGAGCTTCTTGCGCAGCATGGCGACGTGGCCGGTGGCCTTGACGTTGTAGAGCGCGAGAGTGACCACTCCCTCTTCGTCGATGACGAAGGTGGAGCGCAGCACGCCGGTGACGGTCTTGCCGTAGAGCGACTTCTCGCCCCAGGCGCCGTAGAGGTGGTGCACGGCGACATCCGGGTCGGAGAGCAGGGTGAAGTTGAGACCCTGCTCGTCGATCCAGCCGCGGAGCTTCGCGGGGGCGTCGCGCGAGACCCCGAGCACGGTGTAGCCGGCGCTCTTCAGCGAGTTGAGGTTGTCGCGGAAGTCGCACGCCTCGGTGGTGCAGCCCGGCGTTCCGGCTTCGGGGTAGAAGTAGAGGATGACGCGCTTGCCGCGGTAGTCCGAGAGGGAACGGGCGACGCCGTCTTCGTCGAGGAGCGTGAATTCGGGGGCGGTCTGACCGGCGTCGATGCGCGCGCTGGAATCTGTCATGGGTCCAGTATTTCGCATCCGCGAGCACCGCATCCGGCCGGTTCGCGAAGGCCTTGGGAGCATGCTAATGTTGACGACTGGCTCGCCAAGAGCCGCGCACCTCTAGCTCAATCGGCAGAGCAACTGACTCTTAATCAGTGGGTTCTGGGTTCAAGTCCCAGGGGGTGCACCAGTCGAACGGCCTCTGACCTGCGAATACGCGGTTCAGAGGCCGTTCTGCTTCTTGTTGCAAGCTCCTCAGCTCGACGGAAACTCGACGGATTGCGGCGCTATTCATCGCGCCTGAGAAGCCGCGCCTCGCGCTCTTCCATTCGCTGCGCCTCGATGCGGCGGAGACGATAGATCAACTGCGGAGCGACGGGCAGCGCGCCCGGGTCGTGGATGATCCGGCCTAGTCTCGCGGCGTACATCGTCTGCGACAGACCCAACTCTCGCCTCATGGCCGACACCTTCTCCCACCGAGGCAACTGCCCATACTCCTGCTCGAAGCGGATGATCGCGTGGTCGTGGTCAGTGAGCATGCTCGATTGTCTGGCCACCCTCCGACATCGCCCGCCGCTATGCTCGACTCAGCATTTCTGAGGGGGAATCATGCAGATGTACGAGTACTGGTATGTCCAGTTGCCCGTGAAGGGCAACGTTCGGCTGCGGGGCGAGAGCACCGAAGATCACGTGACGCGGGAACTGAACGAGCTTGCTGCCCGCGGCTGGGAGGTCGTCGGTACCAATCGGGGGTCGCCGATCGGTCCTGTCGACTTCGTGCTCAGGATGCCCAAGGCATGACGAACCGAGAGCCCCCGGGAATTCGACAGCCTCCTGGGATTCCGTCCGGCGGAGGCAAGGGTGCCGGTCGGCCAGTAATCGGTTGTCTGGTCATCGTGGCGATCGTGATCGTGGGTTTCGTCGCGTGCACCGCGATCGGCTCATCGCACACCTCCACGTCATCCTCGAGCAGTGACGTCAGCAAGTACACGCAGACTTGGCCGAAGTCCTACGCGGAAACCACTTGCGCCGATTGGCTCCAGACGATGACCTCCGCGCAACGGTTCGCCGCCGCAGCCGACATCCTCTCCTCGGCACGCAACAAGATCGACGGCGGAACCGGCCTTCCACCTGACTCGCTCATCACCGAATTCGCAGTCGGAACGAGCAACGTCTGCGTCGTGCCGACGATGACAATCACGGACGCAACCTATGGGCTGTACTCAACGGAGCCGAGATTCCATCCCTGAACCGCTAAGCAGCAGCCGCGATGAAGCTCGCGACTGTGAAGTTGGCGGAGCTGTCGTAGTCGTCTTCGCGGCGGTCGTAGCTCATGGTGAGGCGCGGGTCGGAGTGCCGGGCACCCTTCTGCATCTCCCTGACGTTCACGCCCGCAGCGAGACCGTTGGTGATGTACGCGCGCCGGAACGAGTGCGGGGTGATATTCGTTTCGATCCCGCAGCTGCGCACGAGGCGTGTGATGGCGATCGCGGCCGACCGGCGGTTCATCGGTTCACCGTTGATCGGGCGGAGCAGCAGCTGGCCGGACTCTCGTGACCCTGCGGCGGCATCCATGGCTCGCTGCACCATGACCGGCAGCGGGATGTTCGCGGCCTTCTTGCCCTTTCCGACGATGCGGAGGATGCGGTGGCCGCGCTCGATGGTCTGGAAGTCCTCGATCTGCACAGACAGTGCCTCCGAGATCCGGAGGCCGAGAAGGCCAAGCATCGAGATCAGGGCCCACTCCATCACGTGCGACTCCTGCGCAGCGTGAAGGACGGCGCCGAACTCGTTGCGGTTCAACCAGGTGCGGCGAGCGGGATCGGGGAAGTGCATCGGCATGCGAAGGTATTCGGCGGGGGAGCGTGCGATCCACTCGTCGATGAACGCGAACTTGTAGTAGCCCTTCACCACGGAGAGGTGGCTCGCGACCGTGGAGGGTGCGCAACGGCGCTCGTTCTCCATGTAGCGGGCGAACTGCTCGAGCTGCTGCCGTGTGGCGGCCAGCGGCTCGATAGAGCGCCGTTCGCACCACTCGAAGAGGATGTGGAGCACCGTGGCGTAGTTCTCGCGTGTGCCGCCGCTGTAGCGGTCGAGGAACGCTTCGAGGGCGATGTCGTCGGGGCGGGGCGTGGAAGTGAGCGCGCGCAGGACAGTAGGGTGTTGCATGTCGTTCTCCAGATACTTAGCGGTGATGGAGGCGGCATAGGCCCGTCTGGATGTTGACGCATCCGGCGGGCCGCCGTCGTTCTATCGAACAACCGTAGATAGTGCCGCTGGAAATTTAATCCGAGAATGGATCATCGCACGGGCCGGCGTGTGACCACTGATCACACTCGATCAGACTCCGATCACACTCTCGAGGAGCACCCCGTGGCCGCCTGGCACCCCGTCGATACTCTCCGCCCCATGGTGTGGCTGTTCCCCCGCCCGGGAACGAAGGAGACGTTCGCGGAGATCCGCTACCTCCAAGTGGTCCTCGAGGGCGAACAGGTGTGGCGGTACCGGGCCGTGAGGGTCGACGTCGAAACGCGGCGGCTGATCGGTGCCGGCTACTTCCGTGAACTCGACGACGCAGCGATGGCCTGCCACCGGGCAGCGACCGCCGGCGCGGGCAACCCGGCCCTGTCGCGCTCGGACGCCTACGGGCCGCGGAGTACCCTCGGAGCATGATCGTGCGTGCAGGCTACCGTGTAGGCGACGACGTCGTCGAGGACCAGGCCGAAGGGCCCGACTACGAGACCGCCAAAGCCGCCCTCCCTGAGCGTGCCGAGCAGCGCCTCTGGATCACCGCCCGCTGAGCATGGAGTCCCTCTACCGCGCCACCCTCACCTACCGCGACCCGGTACGCACCGAAGCGATCATCGCCCCACTACCCGACGGCATCACCCGACCGCCGCAGACCCTGCGCCGACCAACCGTGGTTCCGGGCATGCTCGAGGTCTTCGAGCTCGTCGACGATGAGGACTGGGACGAGCACCGACTCGCCGGGTACGTGTTCGTCGGCACCGTGGAACGCGAAGAAAGCCCCGACCCGACCCCCTGAGGGATCGAGCCGGGGCTCTTCGTGGTGGTGCAGGAAATTCGTAATTACTGCCAGTTTTAGACGAGCACTGAGATGAGGACTCCGAGAGCGACGAGTAGTAGGCCGATGCGCGCGAGCAACTTCTCAACTGACGTGGAGGCGACGACGCAC
>SCNI01000049.1 GCA_005502775.1 Microbacteriaceae bacterium 3FA27C10 | reverse complement strand
TGCTTCACCGTTCGACTTGCATGTGTTAAGCACGCCGCCAGCGTTCGTCCTGAGCCAGGATCAAACTCTCCGTAAATGATTACGCACAACCAACAGGCCGGAACAGGCCACGAAGATTGCAAGTTTGAAACTAGCAAGAACAAATCATTACTGACTTGCTTTGTTTTGTTTAAATGTTATTCCAAAGGAATCCGCCAACCAGACCCAAACGGGCCCGATGAACGGGTTTTTGGCATATGACATTGTGCACGCTGTTGAGTTCTCAAGGATCGGATGCACCGGCCCCACCCACACAAGCAGGCAGCCCTCCGGGCAACTTCTCAACCCTACCATTACTCACCGGAGAGTCAAATCGACGAGCGATTCTCTCAAGTGAATCAGAAGGGGTTCTGCCACCGACTTGAGGCCGGGAAGCTCTTCGGCTTTCCCGCACCTGTGGGGTGACGAGGGATTACATTACGCGGATGTTTCAGGGGCGTGCAAGTCGTGCTGCGCCCCGGGCGTGTCGCCCCGCATCACGCGGATGCGACCAGGCCCGCGAGGGTCTTCTTGCCACGCCGCAGAACGGCGTATCCCCCGAAGAGAAGGGACTCTCCCACCACCGCGGAATCGTCCTCGAGCTTCACGTTGTTGAGGTAGACACCCCCCTGAGAGATCGCGCGCCGGGCTTCGCTGAGGCTTCCGACGAGACCCGTACCGACCAGCGCATCCACCACCGTCGTCTCGGGAGTGACTTCGAGGTTCGGCAGTTCCGCGACCGCGGCCGCGAGGGTCTCGAGGTCCAGGGCCTCCAGCTCGCCCTGCCCGAAGAGTGCGGCGGCCGCCGCGATGGCGGACTCCGTCGCCGGCACCCCGTGAACGAGTGCCGTCACCTCGAAGGCGAGCGTGCGCTGCGCCTCGCGCCGGAAGGGCTCCTCCGCCACCGCTCGCTCGAGCCGTTCGAGCTCGGCGCGGTCGAGGAATGTGAAGATCTTCAGCCGGGCGATGACATCCGCGTCGTCGGTGTTGAGCCAGAACTGGTAGAAGGCATAGGGGCTCGTGAGAGCCGGATCCAGCCAGATGGCGTTGCCCTCGCTCTTGCCGAACTTGGTGCCGTCGGAATTCGTGATGAGCGGAGTGCCGATGGCGTGCACGCTCGTCTGCTCGGCGCGATGGATGAGATCGGTGCCGCTGGTGAGATTGCCCCACTGGTCGCTGCCCCCCGTCTGCAGCACGCATCCGTAGCTTCGGTAGAGCTCGAGGAAGTCCATGCCTTGCAGGATCTGGTAGCTGAACTCGGTGTAGCTGATGCCGGCGTCGGAATTCAGTCGCGCGGAGACCGCATCCTTCTTCAGCATGGTGCCCACGCGGAAGTACTTGCCGATGTCGCGCAGGAAGTCGATCGCCGACAGCGGCGCCGTCCAGTCGAGGTTGTTGACCATGCGCGCCGCGTTGTCCCCCTCGAAGCTCAGGAATCGCGCGACCTGACCCTGAAGGTAGCCGACCCACTCGGCGACGGTCTCCTTGGTGTTGAGCGTGCGCTCCGCCGTGGGGCGCGGATCACCGATGAGGCCGGTCGAACCTCCCACCAGACCGAGCGGCTTGTGGCCCGCCAGCTGAAGTCGGCGCATCACCAGGATCTGCACCAGGTTGCCCAGGTGCAGGCTCGGCGCGGTGGGGTCGAAGCCGCAGTAGAACGTGATCGGAGGGCCGCCCAGAAGGGCCTTCAACTCCCCCGCGTCGGTGGAGACGTGCACGAGCCCGCGATAGTTCAGTTCGTCCCACACGTCGGCGAACGAAGGGTCGTTCTGTTGGGGACGGATTGCGGCGATCGGAGTCTCTGACACGGGACAGCAGTTTACTAGCCCGACCGCACCCACTCTCCCCAGTCGACATCGGGCCACTCCGCGATTCGTTCAGACCAGCGTCGCGCGAACTCCCGCATGTGGTTCGCCCAGACCTCGTCACCGGCGCGAAAGAAGCAGTCAGCCGCCTGCATGGCCACGTCGATGGCGCGCCCCGGCTGACCGCAGCGCAGCAGAACACCGAGCATCGAACGATACGACCGCCCAGCGAGCGCAAGATCGCCCGCCTCGACCGCGCCACGACATTCGCGCTCCATGCGGTCGAGGCCTCGAGGATCTCCGGCGTCGGCCTCAGCCTCGCCGAGCAGGCACCTCGCTTCTGTGAGGATGCGCCGCCGCCGAACCTCGTCGAGATCCGAAGGCGCGAGCGCAGACGCGATCCGGACCACCTCCGCGATCGCGAGGTACTGCTCAGACAGGCCGTCGTGGTGCAGCTTCTGCGCAACAGCAAGAGCCATCCGAAGCTGACCAATCGTCACCATGAGGCACGATGGTACCCCACGGCGCGCAAAAGGGCCGTGCCCGAAGGCACGGCCCTTAGCGTGTGAAGCGGGGTCTACTACTTGTTGATCTTCGTGACGGTACCGGCGCCGACGGTGCGGCCACCCTCACGGATCGCGAAGCCGAGGCCCTCCTCCATCGCGATCGGCTGGATCAGCGCGACCGTGATGTCGGTGGTGTCGCCAGGCATGACCATCTCGGTGCCCTCGGGCAGCGTGATGACGCCGGTGACGTCGGTGGTGCGGAAGTAGAACTGCGGGCGGTAGTTCGTGTAGAAGGGGTTGTGACGGCCACCCTCATCCTTCGAGAGGATGTAGGCGGTGCCCTCGAAGTCGGTGTGCGGCGTGACCGAACCCGGCTTCACGACGACCTGGCCGCGCTCGACGTCTTCACGCTTGGTGCCGCGGAGCAGCAGACCACAGTTCTCGCCGGCCCAGGCCTCGTCGAGCTGCTTGTGGAACATCTCGATACCCGTGACCGTGGTCTTCTGCGTCGGGCGGATGCCGACGATCTCGACCTCGGAGTTGATGGCGAGGGTGCCACGCTCGGCGCGGCCGGTGACGACGGTTCCACGACCGGTGATCGTGAAGACGTCCTCGATCGGCATCAGGAACGGCTTGTCCTTGTCGCGGATCGGGTCGGGGATCGACTCGTCGACGGCGTCCATGAGGTCGAGGATGGACTGGGTCCACTTCTCGTCACCCTCGAGGGCCTTCAGACCCGAGACGCGCACGACGGGGGCGTCGTCGCCATCGAAGTTCTGGCTGGAGAGCAGCTCACGAACCTCGAGCTCGACGAGCTCCAGGATCTCCTCGTCGTCGACCATGTCGGCCTTGTTCAGCGCGACGAGCAGGTACGGCACGCCGACCTGCTTGGCGAGCAGAACGTGCTCACGGGTCTGAGCCATCGGGCCGTCGGTGGCGGCGACCACGAGGATCGCGCCGTCCATCTGAGCAGCACCGGTGATCATGTTCTTGATGTAGTCGGCGTGACCGGGGGCGTCGACGTGAGCGTAGTGACGCTTGGGCGTCTCGTACTCGACGTGCGAGATGTTGATCGTGATACCGCGCTGGCGCTCCTCAGGAGCGGAGTCGATCGACGCGAAGTCGCGCTGAACGTTGGTCGCCGACGGGAACTTGTCCGCCAGGACCTTCGAGATGGCCGCGGTAAGAGTGGTCTTACCGTGGTCAACGTGACCGATCGTTCCGATGTTGACGTGCGGCTTGGTCCGCTCGAACTTGGCCTTAGCCACTAGGTCCTCCTCAGGACTCTCATGCCAGTCATCCGGGTGCTGGATTGCATCCGGATTAAGGCGGGGGTTTGTTGATATTTTACGCGAACCTACGAGGTCCGCAGAACTCGGGTGTTACTCGCCCTTGTTCTTCTGGATGATCTCGTCGGCCACAGCCTTCGGGACCTCGGCGTAGCTCTCGAAGGTCATCGAGTACACCGCGCGGCCGGAGGTCTTGGACCTCAGGTCGCCGATGTAGCCGAACATCTCCGACAGCGGAACGTTTGCACGCACGACCTTGACGCCCTGGGCGTCCTCCATCGACTGGATCTGGCCGCGACGCGAGTTCAGGTCGCCGATGACGTCGCCCATGTACTCCTCGGGCGTGCGCACCTCGACGGCCATCAGCGGCTCGAGAAGGACGGGGCTCGCCTTGCGGGCGGCTTCCTTGAAGGCCATCGAACCGGCGATCTTGAACGCCATCTCCGAGGAGTCGACGTCGTGCGACTGGCCGTCGAGCAGGCTCGCCTTGACACCCACCATGGGGTACCCGGCGAGAATGCCGACCTGCAGAGCATCCTGGATTCCGGCGTCGACCGAAGGGATGTACTCGCGCGGAACGCGACCACCGGTGACCTTGTTCTCGAACTCGTAGGTCTTGTCGGCCGTGACCTCGAGAGGCTCGATGGCGATCTGGACCTTCGCGAACTGACCCGAACCACCGGTCTGCTTCTTGTGCGTGTAGTCGTGACGCTCGACGGTCTTGCGGATCGTCTCGCGGTAGGCCACCTGGGGCTTGCCGACGTTGGCCTCGACGTTGAACTCGCGCTTCATGCGGTCGACCAGGATGTCGAGGTGGAGCTCGCCCATTCCCTTGATGACCGTCTGACCGGTCTCCTGGTTCTGCTCCGTGCGGAAGGTCGGGTCTTCTTCAGCGAGCTTCTGGATGGCGACACCCAGCTTCTCCTGGTCGGCCTTGGTCTTGGGCTCGATGGCGACCTCGATGACCGGCTCCGGGAACGTCATCGACTCGAGGACGATCTGGTTCGACGGGTCGGAGAGGGTGTCACCGGTGGTGGTGTCCTTCAGGCCGATGACCGCGTAGATGTGGCCGGCGGTGACCGAATCGACCGGGTTCTCCTTGTTGGAGTGCATCTGGAAGATCTTTCCGATGCGCTCCTTCTTGCCCTTGGTCGAGTTCATGACCTGTCCGCCGGAGTCGAGGTGACCCGAGTACACGCGGATGTAGGTGAGGCGACCGAAGAAGGGGTGCACCGCGACCTTGAACGCCAGGGCGGCGAAGGGGTCCTTCGGGTCGGGGTGACGCTCGACGACCTTCTCCTCGTCGCGGATGTCGTGACCTTCGGTCGCGGGGACATCGAGCGGGGAGGGGAGGTAGTCGACGACCGCGTCGAGCATCGGCTGCACACCGCGGTTCTTGAACGCCGAACCGCAGAGCACCGGGTAGATCTCGCTGTTGACGGTGAGCTTGCGGATCGCGCCCTTGATCTCAGCGACGGTCAGCTCCTCGCCACCGAAGAACTTCTCGAGCAGAGCGTCGTCGGTCTCCGCGACGGTCTCGAGGAGCAGCTGACGGTACTCGTCGGCCTTCTCCTTGAGGTCGGCCGGGATCTCCTCGATCTCGTACTTCGCACCCATCTGCACATCACCCTTGGCGTCTCCGCGCCAGGTGAGGGCACGCATCTCGACCAGGTCGACGACGCCCTCGAAAGAGGACTCCGCACCGATCGGGAGCTGGATGACCAGCGGCTTGGCACCGAGGCGGTTGATGATGGTGTCGACCGTGAAGTAGAAGTCGGCGCCCAGCTTGTCCATCTTGTTGACGAAGCAGATGCGGGGCACGTTGTACTTGTCGGCCTGACGCCACACCGTCTCGGACTGGGGCTCGACGCCCTCCTTGCCGTCGAAGACGGCGACCGCGCCGTCGAGCACGCGGAGCGAACGCTCCACCTCGACGGTGAAGTCGACGTGACCCGGGGTGTCGATGATGTTGATCTGGTTCTTGTTCCAGAAGCACGTCGTGGCAGCGGACGTGATGGTGATTCCACGCTCCTGCTCCTGCGCCATCCAGTCCATCGTGGCAGCGCCGTCGTGAACCTCACCGATCTTGTGCGTGATGCCCGTGTAGAACAGGATGCGCTCGGTGGTGGTGGTCTTGCCGGCATCGATGTGAGCCATGATGCCGATGTTGCGGACCTTGTTCAGGTCGGTGAGCACGTCCTGTGCCACGGATTTCCTCCGAAAGGTAAGGGTGAATGGTGTCGAACCGAGGGTTCACGCACCGCGGGGAGCCGGCCGCCCGAAGGCGGCCAGGCGGCTACCAGCGGTAGTGCGCGAAGGCCTTGTTCGACTCGGCCATCTTGTGGGTGTCTTCGCGACGCTTGACAGCGGCGCCGAGACCGTTGGACGCATCGAGGATCTCGTTGGTGAGACGCTCGGTCATCGTCTTCTCGCGACGGGCCTTGGCGTAGGTGGTGAGCCAGCGCAGCGCGAGGGTGTTGGCGCGGTGAGGCTTGACCTCGACCGGCACCTGGTAGGTCGAGCCACCGACACGGCGGCTGCGGACCTCGAGGGTGGGGCGCACGTTGTCGAGCGCCTTCTTCAGCGTGACGACCGCATCCTGGCCGTTCTTCGAGGAGACACCCTCGAGCGCTTCGTAGACGATGCGCTCGGCGATGGCCTTCTTGCCGTCGAGGAGGATCTTGTTGACGAGCTGGCTGACGACCGGAGCTCCGTAGACCGGGTCGGCGACAACGGGACGCTTCGGGGCGGGACCCTTGCGAGGCATTACTTCTTCTCCATCTTCGCGCCGTAACGGCTGCGAGCCTGCTTGCGGTTCTTCACGGCCTGCGTGTCGAGCGCGCCGCGGACGATCTTGTAGCGCACACCCGGGAGGTCCTTCACACGACCGCCGCGCACGAGCACCATCGAGTGCTCCTGCAGGTTGTGGCCCTCACCGGGGATGTAAGCGGTGACCTCGGTGCCGTTCGACAGCTTGACGCGGGCGACCTTGCGAAGCGCGGAGTTCGGCTTCTTCGGGGTGGTGGTGTACACACGGGTGCACACGCCGCGCTGCTGGGGGTTGGCCTTGAGGGCGGGCGCCTTGGTCTTCGTGACCTTGGGGGTGCGACCCTTTCGGACCAACTGCTGAATGGTTGGCACTCTACTTACTCCTTGGTATTCGTACTGCTCGGTGTCTTTGTGTTCGGGCACGGTCATCCGTCCCGATCGTTCACGCCTCTCACACGGCCGTGTATGGCGTGTCGAGTTCGTTTGGGCCCACCGGCGGTACAAAATGGCTCTGGTATCGCTGGTTGGTAGAGCGGTGGAGTCTCTCCCCAGTGGGAACCGGGCAGATCTGCTTCGCTCGAAAATCTGGGCATGCAAGTATGCACACACCCGGAAAATAATAGCCTCTTGACCTCTGTGGGTCAAATGCCGCACGGCATCTGCTGTGCGACCGGCAACGCGGACGTGGCGATGTTACCAGGTTGTGCCGGGAGCCGCGGCCTCGCCGTAGGGAGCGCTCGCCGCCGCCGCAGCGTCTGCCTGCGTTCGATCGAACTCGACACGGGCCGCGACGTTGCGGGCCTTGACCGCGCGGCCGCGCCGCGCGATCCAGGCTCCGGTCCAGATCGAGACCTCGCGGGCCACGATGGCGCCAGCCAGCGTGAGCGGATCCATGGCGAGCGAGCGCACGAATTCGTACTGCTCCTGGGGCTGCCAGTTCCATGCCTGCACGTGGATGAGCGCTCCGGCGATGCCGCCGAAGTACACCAGCACGGCCACGAAGAAGCCTCCGAGAACGTAGGCCCACCAGCCGGCGCGGTTGACGATCAGCACGATCAGGATGAGGGCGATGGCGAAGACGACCGCCGGCACGATGAATGCCGCCGTGGCGAGGTAGGAGAGCGTGGTGGTGAAGGCGTTCTGGACCGTCGCGTTCGCCAGGATCACGACGAAGCTGACCGCCGCGTAGACCACGGCGAAGACGACCGTGCCGATGAGCGCGATGAGGGCGCCGCCACCGCGATTGCCCTTGGGCGCGGGCGGCTGCGGGGGCCCGGCGAGCACCGGGACGGCCTGGGCGCCCGGGTAGGGCGCGGGAGACCCGGGAGCGCCCGGGTACGCCCCAGGAGCCCCTGCGGGGCCGGGACCGGCCACGACGGCCGCTCCTGCGGCAGGGGCGAAGGCCGCTGCCGGGTAGGGCACGGGCTCGGATGCGGTGACGTAGGGGCCGCCCTGCGGCTCGCGCTCGTAGGCAGCGGCGGCCTGGGTTGCAACCGGCGCGCCGGTCTCGTTCACGACATAGGGGCCGCCGAGGGGGGCACGCGTGACCGGTTCGGCCGCAAGGGGCGCCGCGTCGTCGGCGAGGGCGGGCGTCTGCGCCATCGAGGGGAGCTCTGCCGCCGCCGGCACCGGGCTCCCGACGGGTGGGAGCTCCTCCGCGTGCACGGGCTCCGTGTGGCCGGTCGCCGGGGCCTCCCAGGCCGGGATGGCCGGCAATGGGGGCGCATCCGGGGACGCGGGCGTCGCGGCGTCTTCGGATGACGCAGCCGCCTCATCCCCCAGCGGGAATTCCGGCTTGTCGTCGTGACGATCGTCGGTGCTCATGGCGAAACTGTACCTCCGCTGCCCTCGATCGGCAGGGATGCGCGCCGAAGCCGACGACGAAGGGCCCCTCACCGTGCGGTGAAGGGCCCTTCGTGTGCAGCGCCTACGGCTTAGTTGTAGGTACCGGGGGTGTAGTCATCCGAGCTGAAGCTGTCGAAATCGACGAACGACAGGTCTGCCTCCGAGAACACCGCGTCATCGGTGAAGATGCGGTTCGGGTAGCGCTCGGCCTTGGCCTCCTCGGTCGCCTCGACGATGACGTTGCGGTACTTCTGGAGACCGGTTCCGGCCGGGATCAGCTTTCCGATGATCACGTTCTCCTTCAGGCCCACCAGCGGGTCGGACTTGCCCTCCATGGCGGCCTGCGTGAGAACACGCGTGGTCTCCTGGAACGACGCGGCCGACAGCCACGACTCGGTCGCGAGGGAGGCCTTGGTGATACCCATGACCTCCTGGCGAGCCGATGCGGGCTTCTTGCCCTCGGCGAGCGTGGCGCGGTTCACCTCGGTGTAGCGCGCCCGGTCGACGAGCTCACCGGGGAGCAGGTCGGTGTCGCCGTGCTCGACGACGGTGACCTTGCGCAGCATCTGGCGCACGATGACCTCGATGTGCTTGTCGTGGATCGGCACACCCTGCGAACGGTAGACACCCTGCACACCGCCCACGAGGTGCTTCTGCACCTCACGGACGCCCTTGACACGAAGGACTTCCTTCGGGTCGACGGCGCCGATGATGAGCTGCTGCCCGAGTTCGACGTGCTGCCCGTCCTCGATCAGGAGGGTGGCACGCTTCAGCACCGGGTAGGCGATCGGCTCGTCGCCGTTGTCGGGCGTGAGGATCACCTTGCGGCTGCGGTCGGTGTCTTCGATGTTGACACGGCCGGCGGCCTCGACGATGGGCGACGCACCCTTGGGGGTACGGGCCTCGAAGAGCTCCTGCACGCGGGGCAGACCCTGCGTGATGTCGTCGGCCGAAGCCGATCCACCGGTGTGGAAGGTGCGCATCGTGAGCTGGGTGCCGGGCTCGCCGATCGACTGGGCCGCGATGATGCCGACGGCCTCTCCGATGTCGACGAGGTTTCCGGTCGCGAGCGAACGGCCGTAGCAGGTCGCACACACACCGACGGCCGACTCGCAGGTCAGCACGGAGCGCACCTTGATGTTGCGCACGCCCGCGGCGACCAGCTTCTCGATCAGCACGTCTCCGACGTCGTCCCCGGCCTCGGCCACGACCTCGCCCTTCTCGTTCACCGCGTCAGCGGCGAGCGAGCGGGCGTAGACCGAGTTCTCGACGTTGTCGTCGCGCACCCAGACGCCGTCAGGCCCCTCGATGGCGATCGGCAGGTCGAGACCACGCGTGGTGCCGCAGTCGGGCTCGCGGATGATGACATCCTGCGAGACGTCGACCAGACGACGGGTGAGGTATCCCGAGTCGGCCGTACGGAGAGCCGTGTCGGCCAGACCCTTACGGGCACCGTGGGTCGCGATGAAGTACTCCGCAACCGACAGCCCCTCGCGGTATGAGGAGATGATCGGACGAGGGATGATCTCACCCTTCGGGTTGTTCACGAGGCCTCGCATACCGGCGATGTTGCGCACCTGCAGCCAGTTACCACGAGCACCCGAGGTGACCATGCGGTTGATCGTGTTGTCGACCGGGAAGTTGGCGCGCATGGCTGCGGCGACCTCATCCGTGGCCTTCGTCCAGATCTGGATCAGCTCCTGGCGACGCTCGAGGTCGGTCGTCAGACCCTTCTCGAACTGGCCCTGCACCTTGGCGGCCTGCTTCTCGTAGCCCTGGACGATCTCCCGCTTGTTCGGCGGCGTCAGGATGTCGGAGAGCGCGACGGTCACACCGGAGCGCGTGGCCCAGTAGAAGCCGGCGTCCTTGATGCGGTCGAGCGATGCCGCGACCTCCACCTTCGGGTACCGCTCCGCGAGGTCGTTGACGATCGCGGAGATGGCGCCCTTGTCGGCCACCTGCTGCATGTAGGGGTAGTCGGCCGGCAGCGCCTCGTTGAAGAGCGCGCGGCCGAGGGTGGTCTCCAGCAGCACGGGGCCGCCGTCGTAACCCTCGGGCCCGTCGCCCTCGGCGAAGTGCAGGTCGGACATGCGGATCTTGACGACCGCGTTCAGGTCGAGCGAACCCTGATCCTTGGCCATGAGCGCCTCGGCCACGGTCGAGAACGAGCGGCCTTCACCGATCGCCCCCTCCTTGATCGTGGTGAGGTGGTGCAGACCGATGATCATGTCCTGGGTCGGCAGCGTGACCGGGCGGCCATCCGACGGCTTCAGGATGTTGTTCGACGCCAGCATCAGGATGCGGGCCTCGGCCTGGGCCTCGACCGACAACGGCAGGTGGACGGCCATCTGGTCGCCGTCGAAGTCCGCGTTGAACGCGGCGCAGACGAGCGGGTGCAGCTGGATCGCCTTGCCCTCGACGAGCTGAGGCTCGAAGGCCTGGATACCGAGGCGGTGCAGCGTGGGTGCGCGGTTCAGCAGAACCGGGCGCTCACGGATGATCTCCTCGAGCACGTCCCACACCTGGGGACGGCTGCGCTCCACCATGCGCTTCGCGGCCTTGATGTTCTGAGCGTGGCTCAGGTCGATCAGGCGCTTGATCACGAAGGGCTTGAAGAGCTCCAGGGCCATCTGCTTGGGCAGACCGCACTGGTGCAGCTTCAGCTGCGGACCGACGATGATGACCGAACGACCGGAGTAGTCGACGCGCTTTCCGAGCAGGTTCTGGCGGAAACGACCCTGCTTTCCCTTGAGCATGTCGCTCAGGGACTTGAGGGCGCGGTTGCCGGTACCGGTGACGGGGCGACCACGGCGGCCGTTGTCGAACAGCGCGTCGACGGCCTCCTGCAGCATCCGCTTCTCGTTGTTGACGATGATCTCGGGGGCACCGAGGTCGAGCAGTCGACGGAGACGGTTGTTGCGGTTGATCACACGACGGTAGAGGTCGTTGAGGTCACTGGTCGCGAAACGGCCACCGTCGAGCTGCACCATCGGGCGCAGCTCCGGCGGGATCACGGGGACCACGTCGAGGACCATCGCCGCCGGCGAGTTGCCGGTCTGCAGGAACGAGTTCACCACGCGCAGGCGCTTGATGGCACGGATCTTCTTCTGACCCTTGCCCTCGGCGATCTGCAGGTGCAGCGTGTCGGACTCGGTGGCCAGGTCGAAAGCCTCGAGGCGCTTCTTGATGGCCTCGGCGCCCATGTAGGCCTCGAAGTACATCCCGTAGCGGTCCTGGAGCTCGTGGAAGATCGCGTCTTCCGGCTTGAGCTCGCCCACCTTGAGGTTGCGGAAGTCCTCCCAGACGCGCTCGAGCTGAGCGATCTGGTCGTCGAAGGCCTTGCGGCTCTGCGACATCTCCTTCTCGGCGCCATCCTTCGTGCGGCGCTTCTGGTCGGCCTTGGCCCCTTCGGCCTCGAGCTCGGCCAGGTCGGCCTCGAGGCGCGACAGGCGGTCGGCGATGCGGGCGTCACGCTGGTCGGACAGGGTCTTGATCTCGAGCCGGAGCTCGTTCTCGAGACCGGGCATGTCCTGGTGACGGCCGTCTTCGTCGACCGAGATGATCATGTACGCGGCGAAGTAGATGACCTTCTCGAGGTCCTTCGGCGCCATGTCGAGCAGGTAGCCCAAGCGCGAGGGAACGCCCTTGAAGTACCAGATGTGCGTGACCGGAGCGGCGAGCTCGATGTGGCCCATGCGCTCACGGCGCACCGACGACTTCGTGACCTCGACACCGCAGCGCTCGCAGACGATGCCCTTGAAGCGCACCCGCTTGTACTTGCCGCAGGAACACTCCCAGTCCCGGCTCGGCCCGAAGATCTGCTCTCCGAAGAGGCCGTCCTTCTCGGGCTTCAGCGTGCGGTAGTTGATGGTCTCGGGCTTCTTGACCTCACCGTGCGACCACTTGCGGATGTCGTCGGCCGTAGCGAGGCCGATCCGCAGCTCATCAAAAGTTGTTACGTCGAGCAATTTTCCTTCTCTCCTGGAAAAAGTCTTCTAGTGGTTGCCGGCTCAGATGTCGTCGATGGACGACGACTCGAAGCGGCTGGAGATGTTGATGCCGAGCTCTTCGGCGGCACGGAAGACCTCGTCGTCCGTGTCGCGCAGGCTGACCGCGGTGCCGTCAGCCGAGAGCACTTCGACATTCAGGCAGAGCGACTGCATCTCCTTGATGAGCACCTTGAAGGACTCGGGGATGCCGGGCTCCTGGATGTTCTCACCCTTGACGATGGCCTCGTAGACCTTGACGCGGCCCAGGATGTCGTCGGACTTGATGGTCAGCAGCTCCTGCAGGGCGTAAGCGGCTCCATACGCCTCGAGCGCCCACACCTCCATCTCACCGAATCGCTGTCCACCGAACTGCGCCTTACCACCCAGCGGCTGCTGCGTGATCATGGAGTACGGACCGGTCGAACGGGCGTGGATCTTGTCGTCGACGAGGTGGTGCAGCTTCAGGATGTACATGTAGCCGACCGAGACGGGCTCCGGGTACGGCTCGCCGGAGCGGCCGTCGAAGAGCTGCGTCTTACCGCTGGAGCCGATGAGACGCTCGCCGTCACGCGTGAGCGTGGTGGAGTCGAGCAGACCCGCGATCTCCTCCTCGGAGGCACCGTCGAACACCGGGGTGGCGACCTTCGTGCCGGGGGCGGCGGAACGCGCCTGCTCGGGCAGGTTCGCGGCCCACTTCGGCTTGCCGTCGACCTCCCAGCCCTGCTTGGCGATCCACCCGAGGTGGGTCTCGAGCACCTGGCCGAAGTTCATTCGACCGGGGATGCCCATCGGGTTGAGGACGATGTCGACCGGGGTTCCGTCGGCGAGGAACGGCATGTCTTCGACCGGGAGGATCTTCGAGATGACGCCCTTGTTGCCGTGACGGCCGGCGAGCTTGTCACCCGCGGTGATCTTGCGCTTCTGGGCGATGTAGACCACGACGCGCTGGTTGACGCCCGAGCCGAGCTCGTCGTCGTTCTCGGCCGAGAACTCCTTGACGGCGATGATCGTTCCCTCTTCACCGTGCGGCACCTTGAGGCTCGTGTCACGGACCTCGCGGGACTTCTCGTTGAAGATGGCGCGCAGCAGGCGCTCCTCGGCGCTGAGCTCGGTCTCGCCCTTCGGCGTGACCTTGCCCACGAGGATGTCGCCGGGGCGGACCTCGGCGCCGATGCGGATGATGCCGCGCTCGTCGAGGTCGGCCAGCAGCTCCGGGCTCACGTTGGGGAGGTCACGGGTGATCTCCTCTTTTCCGAGCTTGGTGTCGCGGGCATCCACTTCGTATTCCTCGATGTGGATCGACGACAGCACGTCATCCTTCACCAGGTTCTGGCTCAGGATGATCGCGTCCTCGAAGTTGTGACCCTCCCACGGCATGAACGCCACGAGGAGGTTCTTGCCGAGCGCGAGCTCGCCGTTCTCGGTGGCCGGGCCATCCGCGATGACCTGGCCGACCTCGATGCGCTCACCCTCGGAGACGATGACACGGTTGTTGTAGGACGTGCCCTGGTTGGAGCGGTCGAACTTGCGGAGGTAGTAGGTCTCGGTGCCGCCCTCGTCGAGCTGCACGGTGACGGCGTCGGCCGACACCTCCTGGACCACACCCGCAGCGTTGGCCACGACCACGTCGCCGGCATCGATGGCCGCGAAGCCCTCCATACCGGTTCCGACCAGCGGCGACTCCGAACGCAGAAGCGGCACGGCCTGACGCTGCATGTTCGCACCCATGAGGGCGCGGTTCGCGTCGTCGTGCTCGAGGAAGGGGATGAGGGAGGTCGCGACCGACACCATCTGGCGCGGCGAGACATCCATGTAGCCGATGTCCTCCTTCGGGAAGAGGTCGACCTCCCCGCCCTTCTTACGGGCGAGCACGCGCGCCTCGGCGAACTTCGCGTCGGCCGTGAGCGGAGCGTTGGCCTGGGCGACGATGTACTCGTCTTCCTCCGACGCGGTGAGGTAGTCGATGTTCGCCGTGACCACGCCGTCGACGACGCGACGGTAGGGGGTCTCGATGAAACCGAAGGAGTTGATGCGCGCGAAGGACGCGAGCGAACCGATCAGACCGATGTTCGGGCCTTCCGGGGTCTCGATCGGGCACATGCGGCCGTAGTGCGAGGGATGAACGTCTCGCACCTCGACACCGGCGCGCTCACGGGACAGACCGCCCGGGCCCAGCGCGGAGAGACGACGCTTGTGCGTCAGACCGGCGAGGGGGTTGTTCTGGTCCATGAACTGCGACAGCTGGCTGGTTCCGAAGAACTCCTTGATCGCGGCGACCACGGGGCGCACGTTGATCAGGGTCTGCGGGGTGATGGCCTCGATGTCCTGCGTGGTCATGCGCTCGCGGACGACGCGCTCCATGCGGGACAGACCCGTGCGGACCTGGTTCTGGATGAGCTCGCCGACCGCACGGATGCGGCGGTTGCCGAAGTGGTCGATGTCGTCGACGTCGAGACGGATCTCGACCTTCTTGCCGTCGCGCACACCGGGCAGCACCGTCTGGTTGTCGTGGAGGGCGACCAGGTACTTGATCGTCGCGATGATGTCCTGGTTGGTGAGAACCGAGTCGGACAGCGGCGCGTCGATGCCGAGCTTGCGGTTGATCTTGTAACGACCCACCTTGGCGAGGTCGTAGCGCTTGGGGTTGAAGTAGAAGTTGTCCAGCAGCGCACGCGCGGCCTCGGCGGCGACCTGCTCGCCCGGGCGGAGCTTGCGGTAGATGTCCTTCAGGGCCTCTTCCTTGGTGAGGATCGAGTCCTTCTCCAGGGTCGCCTCGATCGAGGCGTAGCCCTTGAACTCCTCGAGGATCTCCTCGGAGGTGAGACCGAGGGCCTTGAGGAACACCGTGACCGACTGCTTGCGCTTGCGGTCGATGCGGACGCCGACCTGGTCGCGCTTGTCGATCTCGAACTCGAGCCAGGCACCGCGGCTCGGGATGATGCGAGCGGAGTAGATGTCCTTGTCGGAGGTCTTCTCGGGGGTGCGCTCGAAGTAGACACCGGGCGAACGCACGAGCTGGGACACGACGACACGCTCGGTGCCGTTGATGATGAACGTGCCCTTCTCGGTCATCAGCGGGAAGTCGCCCATGAAGACCGTCTGGGTCTTGATCTCACCGGTCTGGTGGTTCATGAACTCGGCCTCGACGTAGAGGGGAGCCGCGTAGGTCTTGCCGCGCTCCTTGCACTCGTCGATGGTGTACTTCTCGGGCTCGAGGAACGGGCTCGTGAAGCTGAGCTGCATGGTCTCGCCGAGGTCTTCGATGGGAGAGATCTCCTCGAAGATCTCATCGAGACCGGAGTTCGACGGCAGGTCTTGACGACCGGCCTTCTTCGCTTCCGCGACGCGTGCCTTCCACACGTCGTTTCCGACCAGCCAGTCGAAGCTCTCGGTCTGCAGAGCGAGCAGATCCGGAACCGTCAGCGTGTCGGTGATCTTGGCGAACGAGAGCCGCGATGCGGCCCGACCGTTCTTGGGTGAAGTGGTGGTTGCGTTGCGCGCAGCAGCCAAGGAAATAACCTCCGTGGACCCCGTCGGGTCATGCGTTACTTACGGTCGATGTTGTGTCGAGAACTCCCGAGATATGGTCTGAACCCGCAATATGGTTCTAGAGTGTTTGCTACGTGATGAGACGAAGCTGCCGACCACAATATGAAGGCATGGTTGTTCTGGGAGCGCAAAGAACAACTATAGGCGCATTCGACACGCCTGTCCAGTCAGATTCTTGACCAGTTTCACTTTCTCCGGTATAACCGCCCGATGAGCGACATCGAGAAGGGCCTCGAGTCGCGGTGGCGGCGGATTCTGGCCACCACTCCTTCGCGAGGGCCGGCATCCTGGGCCGTCGAGTTCGTGGCCTTCGTGCTGAAGCAGGCCTGGGCCTGCGTGTTCGGGGCCGCGATGCTCGCCGTCATCTTCGCCGCCCGGCTCTGGTATCCCGATGACGCCGCGCTCGCGCGGAACGACGCCATCACCCTTGCGGCCGTCGCCATCCAGATCGTGATGGTGGCGACACGGCTTGAGACGTGGCGGGAGCTTCGGGTCGTCGTGCTCTTCCACATCGTCGGCACGGCGATGGAGGTCTTCAAGACCGACGTGGGGTCGTGGACCTACGGGGCCGACGGCATCCTGCGGATCGCCGGGGTCCCGCTGTTCAGCGGCTTCATGTACGCGGCCGTCGGGTCGTATCTGGTGCGGGTATACCGATTGTTCGACCTGCGGTTCACGCGGTACCCGCGGGTGTGGGTGACGGCGGTGCTCGCCGGCGCGATCTACCTCAACTTCTTCACCCACCACGTCATCTGGGACCTGCGATGGGTGCTGCTCGCGGCCGTCGCGGTGGTGTTCGCCCGCACGACGATGTACTTCCGGGTGTTCCGGCGGGTGCTGCGGATGCCGGTGCTCGTGGCGTTCCTGCTCGTCGCGGTGTTCATCTGGCTGGCCGAGAACATCGCCACCTGGTCGCAGGCGTGGGCGTATCCGGGCCAGGAGGACGGGTGGGAGCCGGTGTCGATCGCGAAGCTCGGCTCGTGGCTGCTGCTGATGATCATCTCGGTGGTGCTCGTGACCTGGGTGTACCGGCCAGGGCCGCCGGATGTCGCGGGCGGGCCGGGCGACGGCACCGGAGCGGCACGGGCCCGCGGGTAGGGTCGGAGCATGGCACGGGACAGAGGGCGCGACCGGCGCGGCGAGGGGGCCGCGCATCCGTCGGCCCGGCTGCAGGACGGGCTGCTCGCGGTGCTCGAGGAGGACCGGTTCCGGCCGGGATCGTTCGTGCTCGTGGTGGACGGCACGCCGCAGTCGCACCTCGACGCCGACGACCCCTCCTACCTCTCCTTCGAGTACGTGCGGCGGATCGGGCACGGGATCGACCTCGTGGCGCCCGAGGGCGAGGCGATCACCGCCGTGCACCTCGGCGGTGGGGCGTTCACACTCCCCCGCTACGTCGAGGCCACACGGCCGGGATCGCGGCAGCAGGTCGTGGAGATCGACAGCGCGCTCGTGGAGTTCGTGCGGACGCACCTTCCGCTGCCGCGTGGAGCGAGCATCCGGGTGCGGCACGGCGACGCCCGCTCGGTCGTCGAGGCCTTTCCCCCCGGACTGCGCGGGGCGGCCGACGTGGTGGTGGTGGACGTGTTCGCGGGGGCGCGCACGCCCGCGCACGTGACGAGCGTGGAGTTCTATCAGTCGGTGGCCGGGCTGCTCGCGCCGCGCGGTCTCGTGGCCGTGAACATCGCAGACGGGGCAGGGCTCGCGTTCGCGCGCGGTCAGGCGGCCACGCTGGCCCACGTGTTCGAGCACGTCGCCCTCGTGGTGGACCCGCAGATGCTCAAGGCGCGACGGTTCGGGAACGTGGTGGCGTTCGCGTCGTCCGCTCCCCTGCCGTTCGAGCGGATGCCGCGGCTCGTCGCGAGCGACCCGGTGCCCGCGAAGGTAGTGGACGGGCGGGAACTGCGGAACTTCATCGCCGGAGCCCCGGTGTCGACCGATCAGACCGCGACGAAGTCCCCGGCTCCCGCTCGGAGCATTTTCCAGGTAGACCGGAAGTCACAGAACGACTGACGGCGCAGGACGACGGGCGGGTGAGGGGCATGGGACTGCACGGACGCCAAGTGGTGCGGCGACGGGCGACGGGCCGCGCGGACGGCATGGGTGGCGTGGGTGTAGGCGTGGCGCTGGTCGTCGGGGCGTTGCTGGCCGGATGCACGAGTGACGGCGCGCGGGGCGGGGCGGGCGCGAGCGAGGCGGCCAGCGCATCCGCGACGCCCTCGAGCGGCGTGACACCGCCGGCCGCAGCGGCGACGGCTCCGACGGCGACGGCAGCGGCCCCCACAGAGGTGCTCGGACCGCTGGTGCCCTCGGGCGATCCGGTGCCGATCGCGTCGGGGCTTCCTGCGCCCTGGTCGATCGCGGTACTCGCCGACGGCTCGGTGCTCGTGAGCGAGCGCGACACCGGCGAGATCGTGGAGATCGTGAACGGGCAGGCCGTGCCGGTGGCCGCCGTGCCGGGCGTGGTGGCTGCGGGAGAAGGCGGACTGCTCGGCATCGCGCCCCTGGAGAGCGCATCCGGGAGCTATCTCTACGCCTACTACACGGCCGCCGACGACAACCGGGTGGTGCGGATGCCCCTCGGTGGGCCGGCCGGCGCGCACACCCTGGGCGCACCCGAGGGCGTGCTCACAGGATTGCCGAAGGCCTCGAACCACAACGGGGGACGCATCAAGTTCGGCCCCGACGGGATGCTGTACGTGACGGCGGGCGACGCGAGCGTGCCGTCGAGCGCGCAGACGCTCGATTCGCTCGGCGGGAAGATCCTCCGGATCACGCCGATCGGCACTGTGCCGGCCGACAACCCGTTCCCGGGCTCTCCGGTGTGGTCGCTCGGACACCGCAACCCGCAGGGCATCGCCTGGGCGGCCGACGGCACGATGTGGGCCGCGGAGTTCGGGCAGAACACCTGGGACGAGATCAACCGCATCACCCCGGGCGCGAACTACGGCTGGCCCGTGGTGGAGGGCATCGGGGGTGACCCCGCGTTCGTCGACCCGGTGCAGGAGTGGGCGACCGATGTCGCGAGCCCGAGCGGGATCGCGATCGTGGGGTCGACGATCTTCATGGCGGGGCTCGGCGGCGAGCGCCTCTGGACGATCGGCTTCGACGGGCAGGCGGCCGAGTGGTACGGGGGCGGGCAGCTCGGGCGGGTGCGGGACGTGGTGCCCGGGCCCGGGTCGACGCTGTATCTGCTGACCAACAACACCGACGGGCGCGGGACGCCTCGCGCGGGCGACGACGTGCTGTACCGGGTGGATCTGGTGCCGGCCGGCTGAGGCGCCGGCCGTCTTCGGCGCGGGTTCGCGACCTGCCGGGGACGACGGGGCAGGATGACGGATGCGCTGGGTACCCTGGATGCAACGGGATCCGAATCACCGGTGGGAACGAACGCCAGATCCAGGCGCGGGGCCCAGACGTAACACCAGGAGCACCAACTGAGCATCATCACCGGCTACGACATGACCACCCTCCGCGAGAAGGTCGACCTTCGCGCGATCGGTGAGCGCCTCGAGGAACTCGGCAAGCTCCGCAGCCTCTCGGCGCTCAACGAGAAGGTGGTGCTCCTGCGCCTGGGCGGTCAGCTCGACGAGGCCTTCACGGTGGCGAACGAAGCCGTTCGCCAGGCGCGCTTCTCGGGCGACCGCGAGCAGGCGCTCGGGGCGCGCATCCGCCGGGCCCAGGTTCAGCAGTACCAGGGCAAGTACGCCGCCGCACTGCAGGAATTGAGCCTCTGCGTCGAAGAGGCGCAAACCCACGAGTGGGGCGCCCTCGAGGCGACGGCGACGCTCAGCCGCGGCAAGGTGCACTTCGAGACTCAGGAGTACGCGGAGGCGCTCACCGATTTCAAGGCGACCGTCTTCCTGCTGGAGCGGCAGGGCGCATCCATCGATCAGCTCGAGAGTTCGCTGGTGGCCGTGGCCGTCACGGAATCGCTCCTGTCGGCCTAGGTTCGACCGGATGGCTGAGCTCGCGCGTGTGACGACCTGGGCGGATGCGCTCATCGCGATGCACCTCGACGCGCGCGTGTGGTCGTTCGGCTTCGACAACGCGAAGACGCGCGCGGGGCAGTGCAACTACACGGCGCACCGCATCACGGTGTCGCGGTATCTCGCGGCGCGGTACGAGGACGACGAGATCCACCAGGTGCTGCTGCACGAGGTGGCGCACGCACTCGCGGGTGCCGGTGCGGGCCACGGGCCGCGGTGGGCGGCGATCGCCCGCGAGCTGGGCTACGAGGGCAAGCGCCTGCACGACGGCGACCGCGCCGACGAACTCGCGCCGTGGGTGGGGCGGTGCCCCGCGGGGCACGAGTTCTACCGCCACCGGAAGCCGGCGGGGCGGCTGTCCTGCAGCCTGTGCGCGCGGGGGTTCAGCTCCGCGCACCTCATCGTGTGGGCGCGGCGCGACGTGTCGGCTGCTCGGCGCTCGGTGCGGCGGGAGGCGGCCCTGCGGCCGGCGCCGGGCTCTCGGGACGCGGCCGCGCGCAACGCCGAACCTCGGGATGCGCGCTCGGCCTGAGGCGCTCCAGCGACGCCGATGACTCGGCTCCACTTCGGAGACTGCTTCTTCAGACGGAACCGAGAGTGCCGCGGGCCACATCGGTGTACCAGAGGGAGCCGGTGCTCGAGACGGCGAGGCGATGGGGCAGTGCGCCCGCGAACGGCGGCGTCACGAACGACACGACGCCGTCGAGGTCGACGCGGCCGATTCGGCCCGCGACGTCGGTGAAGTAGAGCGGAACGAATTCTCCGGCTGTGAGCGATTCCGGATAGACCGGCCCGTAGCCGGCGACCGGGATGGGCACGATGGTGACCGCCCCGGACAAGGTGACGTTGGCGAGTGCACC
>SCNI01000048.1 GCA_005502775.1 Microbacteriaceae bacterium 3FA27C10 | reverse complement strand
CCACCCCCGGCCCCGACACCGGGACCGGAGGCGCGTCTCCGGATGCGACGCCTCCAGTCGAACAGCCCGCCGTTCCCGCCGAAGCCCACGAGACGGCGCCCGGTGATGAGGTGGCGCCGACGCCGTCCGCCTCCGACCAGCCGGTGGCCGCAGTGCCGGCCGCGAATCCGCCGGCCACTGATCCGCCGGCTCCGGATGTGCCGCTCGTCGTCGATCCGACTCCGGCCACGGCTCCGACGGTACCCTCTGCGCCCATCGCGCAGCTCGCCGCCCGCCCCACCACCGTCCTGCCCGCCATCGCCGGTACCTCCAAGCCCGCCGCGGTCGTCACGGTGGTCGAGCAGGGCGGAACCGGAACGTGGTCGACCGTGGCCTCCGCGGCGGGCGAATGGTCGGTCGAACTGACCGGGCTGCACCCCGGAACCTGGAGCGTGGACGCGACCCAGACGGTGGTCAGCGACGGGGTCGAGACGACCTCGCCGGCCTCGACGCCGGTTAGTGTGCTGCTCACCGCCCCTCCCACCGGGAACGTGGCCGTGGTGACGGCCGGGGCTCTGTACACGATCACGGCCGACGGCGTCCCCGGCCAGACGTTCCACTTCACGATCCCCTCGGCCGGTTTCGTGAGCTCGGACCTCACCTTCGATGCCGCAGGCCACTGGGAGCCCGACGGGCCCGTCTACCTCTCCGGAACCGACGTGCTGTTCAGCTATCTGAGCGGCCCGTTCGCCGGACCGGCGGGCCAGGCGACCGTGACTCCCTGAGCGGCGTCGGCCCCACACCCGGCCGTCGGCGACGAGCGTGCTCGCCGAAGGACCGACCGCCGCCGACGTCAGGTGGCGGCGAGAAGCAGGCGCAGGATGTCGACGGCGGCGAACTGGCGCACGCTCGGATCCCGCATCACCATCGGTGAGATCGCACGGTGGTCCGCCAGCAGATCGAGCTCGTCGGGACGGATGCGGCTGAGCGCGAGCACCGTTGGCTCGGCGAGCAGGCCGGCGGCATCGATCCGCTGACGAGTGGTGCTGACCGGCGCACCGAGGAGGTCCGCCAGGTCGTGCACGGTGTACCCGAGCTCGCGGAGGGCGCCGAGGATCGACCGTGTGTCACGGTAGCAGCGACGGCGGTTCGACCCCGTCGCTGTCTCCTCCGCCGAGCGCGCGGCCTCGACCAGCTCGACGACGCCCGGCGGGAACACGGTGGTGAGCGGCATTCGCTGATCGATCATGTGGCGCCTCCGCGAGCCAGGACCCGGTGCGCCGAGGTGGAGACGCTGTGCGCGTCCGCCACCTCGGCGGGCGGGGTGTGAGTGGTGGTGCTGCTACTGCTCGGAACTGCGCCGGCGGCGGACGACCAGGAGCAGGATGCCTCCGGCGATCAGCAGGGCGACGAGCGTGACCGTTCCGCCGATCGCGAGACCGGTGTTCCCGAGCACGCTCGTGCCGCTGTCGGCCACCGGAGCGACCGATGGGGTCGGGGTCGGGGTCGGCACCACGGCGTCGAAGGTGTTCGTCGCCGTGATCAGCAGGCTCTGCAGCGCATCCGGGGTGCCCGCGGTGACGGCCACGCCGTTGCCGAAGGTGTCGTGATCGACCACAACCTGGTTCGCGCCGCCGTTGTCGGTCTCGATGCCGAAGCACACCGTTCCGAGCGGGAGCAGGATCGGGTCGCCGTTGCCGTCGACGAGGGTGAGGTTCTGGCCGCCCTTGATCGGCAGATCGCCCGAGTACACGGTCACCGGGTCGGTGACTCCGTCGATGTCGATCTGGCAGGTGACCTGGATCGTGAACGTCTTCGACGTCACGGCCGGATCGGTCCCTGCCGTACCGGCGAGGTCCTTCTGCACCGAGATGGTCCCGGCCGAGAATTCATTCACGAAGCCGGCCGTGACCGTGTTGTCGTCGTCGTTCGTGACGATCAACACCGTCACGGGCGCCGGGGTCGCATCCGCCCCACCGGTGCCGGTCTCGGTGACGACACAGGATGCGCCGACCGGGATGTCTCCGATCCGGTCACTCGTGATCGTGGTCTCGTCGGCGGACCGCACCAGCGACACCGGTCCTGAGTACACGCTCTGATCCTGGTAGGTGCACTCGACCGAGAAGTCGAACGGTCCCGTGGCATTCGCGACGCCCACACCGCTGAGATGCTTCACGATCACCAGGCCGCCGTAGAGCTGCACGAGACCGGCATCGATGTCCAGACGCTGCTCGTTGACGCCGAGGAGGATGTCGCCGGTGGCGCCGGTGGTCACGTTCGCGTTGGAGTCGATCTGACCGTCGGTACCCTGCGCTTCGAGGGTGAACACGAAGTTGTGGGCGGCGACCCAAGCCGGGTCGAACGTCACGACGTAGGTGCCCGAGGCGAGGCCCGCGAACAGGTAGTTGCCATTCGCGTCGGTCGTCGTGGTCGCGGTCACCGGGTTGCCATCGATATCCGTGCCCGACAGCGACACCGGCACCCCGGCGACGCCGGGCTCGCCGGCATCCTGGACGCCATTCGAGTTCAGGTCCTTCCAGACCAGGTCGCCGATCGACGACGCGATCACCGTGACCGTGCGGACGGCAGGGCCGACGGGCTGGGAGACACCGATGACGCGGCCGGAGGTGCGGTTCTCATACACATCGGCCGCGGCATTCCCGGAGGGGACCATGGCGACGTTGATCATGAACTGGTCGCTCGCGACGAACGTGCCCGGTCGCAGGAACCGAAGCCCGGTCACGCCGACAATCGACGTCGGGCAGTCCGCCGCCGTCCCGGCACCGGAGACCACGGCTCCGCCGGTGGCTGCGTCACACCAGACCGTGCTGCCCGCCGCCCCATTGCTGGGGTCAGACGGATCGACCTGCAACTGGGCTGGCGGGTCCGCCGTGTAGAGGATCTGAACCCCCGTGGTCGCGGAGGCGGGGGTGACCGAGGCCAGGGACAGGGTTCCGGTGAAGTGGGTTCCGCGGAGGCCATTGGCCGGAAGCACGTCGATCACGTCGGCATTCGACACGTTCTGAGGAGCGTCGATGTTGGCGAAGTCGATGGTCCAGGTGAAGCCGCGCGGCGTCGGCGCACCCGCCGGGGTCACCTCGACGAGGGGCTTGTCGACCGACTTGGCGATCTTGATGCCGGTCGGCACCACGATCTGCACCTGAGCGGTGTCGGTGCGGGCGGCGACGGGCGAACCGTCGGCGGGCGAGCTGACCACGGTGGTGTTCGTGTAGGCGCCGTTCCGCACGGTCGCGAGCACCTCGACCGTGTAGACGATCGGGTCGATCGGGGCGTTCACCTGCTGCTGTCCGAGATCCCAGCGGATGTAGGTCTCGCCGGCCGCGCAGGTGATTCCTGCGCCGGCGGGTGATCCCTGCTGCACGACCGTGGGGGACAGCGGTGAGCCACTCTCCCGCGCCGAGGAGGTGAAGGCCTGGTACACCGGCAAGCAGTCCTCCACCGTGACGTCATGGAAGGTGCCGGCGGAGACATCCGCGGTGAGGCTCGGGTTCAGCCGGTAGTCGACCATCGACCCGGCGGTGTACTGCGGCGCGGTGGTGTCGGTGTACTGCCCCGTGGTGGGGTTCTTGACGAACTTCGTGATGCGCGCGTTCGCCTGGCCGAGCAGGAGCCGATCGCCCAGTGAACCGCCCGCGGTCGCGGGATCGTAGTTGGAATTCTGGCGGCGCACGTTCGGGTCGGCCAGAACCTCGTCCATCGTCTTCACGCCCGTGGACTCGAGACGGCTGGCCCAGTTCGGCAGGATCGTGCCGGTGGCGTCGGTGGAGACGACCTGCAGGGCGATCGCGAGGTTGAACTGGTAGACCTGCCCGTCGGATCCCCGGTCGGCGAAGGAGGCGCGCACCTGGTTGACCCCCTGCCAGACACCGTTGACGAGCGTCGCGCCGGGCACCTGCGAGGGGCTGCTGTACCAGCTGCCGGTGTCGCAGGACGAGGACGTCCCGTTGCCGGGTGTGGGCGTGTAGCTGTACTGGTACTGCAGGTTCTGAACGGCCGACGGGTCCGTGCCGGTCACAGTGCCCGCGATCTCCGAGGCCATCCAGACGGGCGACCCGTTCGAGGAAGCTCGCATCGAGGTCGTCGCGGCCCCAGCGTAGTTGAAGGTGTTGGGCAGTCCGAGCTTGGTGGAATCCCAGACGTCGCAGATCACCGAGGTGTGCGAGTAGGAGGTGCCGCTGTTCGGCGGGATGTTGTACCGCGTGTTGGTGAGGACGCTGATGACGGTCTGGCCGGTGAGGGCGGTGGTGTTGCCGTCGCGCCAGAAGCTCGAACCCGGAAGGCCCTCCCACACTCCGCCGAATCCGGCCGGAGGCGTGTTACCGGGGTGACCGGTGATGCCCACGAACGCTTTGTCGAGGGTGCCGTCGCTGGTCTGGATCTGCTGAGCCGTGTCACGCACGTTGTTGGCCGGGTCGTCGACGTCCGGCTGCCCGCTGATATCGGTTGCAGTGAGCTCTGAATAGGTGTTGTGGGTCGCGAGGGTGTCGGCGTCGTTGACGCGCGTACCCAGGTCGGTGATCGCCTCGAGGGGGGTCTCGATGAGAACGGTGGTGGAGATCACGAGCGCACTGTTGGCGGAAAGTGCACCGCCGTCTTGGTTCTGCGACGGGTACGTGACCCCGGAGGTGTCGGCGTTGGTGATCGTGAAGAGCACTGGAGTCCCCGGCCCGCCGGGCTGGGTGCACGTGATCGTGCCGCTGTTCCGAACAGCGCGGACGTTCGCGTCGGAGCCTCCGGATGAGTTCGGGAGGAAGCCGTGCAGGTTGTACGGGCCCTGGTCGCACAGCACGATGCGCGCACCGTACTTGGCGGCGGCACCGGCGCCGGCGGCGATCCAGTCCGGGTCGGAGGTCGTACCCGCGGGGTAGAACACGTCGGGGCTGAGGTCGTCGGTGAACGTGATCGGGGTCGCGAGAGGGCTGATGCCCTTGGCACCGGCCGGTGCGGAGACCGTCAGCGGGTACTCGGTCCACAGGCAGGTCTTGGTCTGGTCGAAGGTGCACGTGACGTACTGGCTGAACAGCGGGCCGGTCGTGTCCGTCGTGGCGTCCAACCGCTTCGAGAGGTCAAAGGTAGGCGCGGACGACACGCTGTGCTGGACCGGGTCGGACACGGCCGGGGTGGTCACCTGGTCTGAGACCGCCTGGGCGGCGACTTGGCTCAGCTGGGTGCCGTTCGGGACCTCGGGGCGCACGTCGGCGAGGAAGGTGTAGTCCAGAGCGGTTCCCTGTGCCTGCGGGGCCACGACGCACACCACGGTCTGGGCGGGGAGCGTCATCCATGAGGTAGCTGTCAAGGGAACGGCCGGGTCGGGCAGGGTGCCCGGCGTGACGGAGGAGCCGGCCAGGCAGAACGGTGGGAGCGACACGAGTTTCTCGCCCTGTGGGAGGGGAAGCGTGATCGTCGGGTTGCTCTGGTCGCCACCCTCGTACCGGATGCCGACCGTATAGGCGACCGTGTCGTTCGTGCGTACGATATCGTTCGACGCCGACGAATCGTGGCCGGCAGCGTCGTCCGCGTCGAAAGGGCCTGTGCCCGTGGTCTGGGCCAGAGTGACGTTCAGCGTCTCGCCGGCGGCGAATGCCGGCCCTCCGCCAGCCATTCCGCCCAGCGCAAGGCCGACGATGGCGAGAACGCTCGCAATGAGCCTGGATCGCCGGGCCAGCGGTGGCCGGCGAAGCGACGTCGATGCGGTCATGATTCATACTCCCCACGAGCGACCCTGCCCGCTGTGCTGCGATCTGTCGCCGCTCACTCGGGCGAGTGGGCTGCGTTGTTCATCTCTTCTCGGTCTTCCGGTCAGGCTGAGCGCGTTCGGCCCGCTGGGTCTTGCCGGCCTGTCTGCCCTCGTCGAAGTGAGAGATGTCCCCCGGGGCGGATCGTGACGCCGCCCAGTACGAACAGGGTGACGGACCACGACTCCCACACCGACGGCGGAGCGAGAAATCACCCAGAAAATAGCCCACCGGGTAGGACCGGGAGACGAGCGAGGGTCAATTCACGAGTGATTGTCCGAGTCGTCCACCCGAGGACCTCAGTGGCGACAGCAGACTGGGAGGATGCGGCAGCGCTGATCAATCAGCACTGGGACCGCTTCGTCACCACGAATCCGGCGGCCTTACTCGCCGCTTTCAGTGTGCTCCCGGGGGAGGCGATGGATGTCTACGACCGGTTGGTCGGAGTGACGTCCCGGTCGGCCGGCCACCGCACCGCCGGGCGCCCTCCGTGCCGCGCGCGACAAAGCCGCCGAGGGCCGGGCGATCGCCGGGAACCT
This sequence comes from Microbacteriaceae bacterium 3FA27C10, assembly GCA_005502775.1. GTDB lineage: Bacteria > Actinomycetota > Actinomycetes > Actinomycetales > Microbacteriaceae > Herbiconiux. Next base: position 14,505 of record SCNI01000048.1, on the reverse strand, counting down.
CGACGACCGGCAACGGACGCTGCTCCGCGACACTCTTCCCCACCTCCTCCTGCAGTGGGGGCTCAGCTTCGAGTTCGCCGACGCCAGCGGTGAACGCCTTCTCGAGGATGCGTACGACCTCGCGCTACTGGCCCGGCAACCCGGTCTTGCCCGGCAGGCGGCAGCGTCGCTGGCCTGGCTGCACGCCGACCATGGGCGCCTGCATCAGGCCGAGGACTGGATCGGCCGAGCACGGTCCCTGGGTCCGGCGAATGCACGTTACGACGCACCCATGTACCTGGCGATGACGCTCGTCGCTTACGATCGCCTCGACGCCCCCACCGGCACATCCGCGAGGAGATCGCCCGACATCCCGAGGCCTCGCCTCGGACGGCGCCAATCGCCGCTATCTGATCGCTGCACGCGCGCGGCTCGCGTCGCTGAGCGGCATCCCGTCAGCGCCGGTCGTAGTCGTGGCGGCCGCCGGGGCCGTAGATGATGATGCCGACGATCGGCACGGCGAGCCAGAAGATCCACGACCAGGCGAATCCGCCCGGGAACACGAAGCCGAAGAACAGGAACAACAGCAGCGCGATGATGGGCGTGACGCTCACGATGACGACGCCGGTCGCGCCGCCGAGAGGACGCGGACGCGCATAGCTGTCACGATCGGACGCTCCGGCCCCGGGGCCGTAGGCGGAGGACGCCGACGGGGGCACGGCGAACGCGGCCGGGGGTGCGGCATCCGGAATCGGCGCACCCGCGGCACCGGGCGGCATCGCGCCTCCGGAGGTCGCCCCGCTCGAGTGCACGGTGTCGGGCAGATCGCTGAACAGGGGCGCGAGGTCGCCGCGATGCACGGCCGCCTTGGCCGCGGCGGAACGCTCGGTGAACTCGTCGGCCGTGATGCGCCCCTCGGCGAGCGCGCGAGCGAGGGAGGAGACGGCGGTGGCCCGCTCGGTGTCGCTGAGGCGCAGGCTCGCCGTGGCGGGATCGCTGTAGTCGGTCATGCCTCCACTGTGCCGCAAACGGAACCGGCGGGGAAGGAGGGGTTGCTCTGAATCCGGCGCGGTCAGCCGCATTCCCGACCGGCGGCAGCCCGGGGATGCCGTGTGTGTCCCGCACGCCTGATCGACACCGGTCGATGATGGAGGGACCGAAGATCGAGCCGGAGCGCCTTCAGCGGTGCTCCCCGGAAGGGACCCTCATGGATGCGATCGTGATCACCCTGATCGTCGTCGCCGCGATCGTCGTGGCGCTCGGGTTCGGGGGACGCGGCGGGTTCTGAGGCCGGTCGCGTCAGGGGCGACGCGGCGACGATCGGGGAATAGGCTTCCATCACGCATCGGCCGACCCCGACCAAGGAGACCTCGCATGACCAGCCACTACGCCGTCGTCAACCCCGCCACGGGCGAGACCCTGGCCGAGTACCCCACCATCACCGACGAGGCACTGCAGGGTGCCATCACCGCCGCCTCGGAGGCGTTCGAGTCGTGGTCGCGTCGCGTGGGGGTCGCCGAGCGCGCCGCCCTCATCGCCCGGGTGGCGGCCCTGCACACCGAGCGCCGCGAGCAGCTCGCCGAGATCGTGGTGCGCGAGATGGGCAAGCCGCTCGAGCAGGCCCTCGGCGAGGTCGACTTCGCCGCCGCGATCTACCAGTACTACGCCGACAACGGCGCCGCCTTCCTGGCCGACGAGCCGATCACGCTCGAGGAGGGTACGGGTTCGGCGTTCATCCGCCGCGCCGGTCTCGGGGTGCTGCTGGGCATCATGCCCTGGAACTTCCCCTACTACCAGGTGGCCCGCTTCGCCGGCCCGAACATCGTGGCCGGCAACAGCATCCTGCTCAAGCACGCCCCGCAGTGCCCCGAGTCGGCGGCCGCCATCGCGCAGATCTTCGACGACGCCGAAGCCGAGCTCGGGGCCCACGACCACGTCTACGTGAACGTCTACGCCTCGAACGAGCAGATCGCCACCGTCATCGCCGACCCCCGAGTGCAGGGCGTGTCGGTGACCGGCTCCGAGCGCGCCGGCGCCGCCGTGGCCGAGCTCGCCGGCAAGCACCTCAAGAAGGTCGTGCTCGAGCTCGGCGGCTCCGACCCGTTCATCCTGCTCTCCACCGACGACCTGGATGCGGCGGTGCAGGATGCGGTGAACGCCCGCCTCGACAACAACGGCCAGTCCTGCAACGCCGCCAAGCGCTTCATCGTGATCGACGGTCTCTACGACGACTTCGCCGCGAAGTTCACCGAGGTCTTCACCGAGGCCCAGCCGGCCGACCCGATGGCCGAGGGCACGCTGCTCGGCCCGTTGTCGTCGGAGGCGGCGACCGCGCGTCTCGAGGAGCAGCTGGGACGCGCCGTGAGCCAGGGCGCCACCGTGCTGGCATCCGGAACCCCCTCCGGCAACTTCTTCCCGCCCGCCGTGCTCGCCGACGTGACACCCGCGATGGACGCCTACCGCGAGGAGTTCTTCGGGCCCGTCGCCGCCCTCTACCGGGTGTCGTCGGAAGACGAGGCCGTGCGGCTCGCGAACGACACCCCGTTCGGACTCGGCTCCTACGTGTACACCACCGACCAGGAGCAGGCCCTGCGGGTGGCCGACGCGATCGACGCCGGGATGGTGTGGGTGAACCTGGTGCTCGGGGATGCCGCGGAGCTGCCGTTCGGCGGCGTCAAGCGCTCCGGCTCGGGCCGCGAGATGGGACGCTTCGCCGTGGAGGAGTTCGTGAACAAGAAGCTCATCCGCATCGCCTGAGCCGGCCTCGGTGTCGGCCTCTGTCGAGGCCGCAGGCGCGGTCACGCCCGCCTCCGGAATCTTGCAAGAAATTTCTGTCATGAGTAGCATGAGAGAAATTCTTGCGAAGGAGCCTGTGATGACGCACGCCGACCTGCCCCTCGATCCCGCCTTCCCGGCCCCACCGGGATGGGAGGACGACGTCGTGGCCTGGTGGCTGGGGCAGGCCGGCTTCGCCATCCGCTACCGTGACGAGCTGCTCTTCGTCGACCCCTACCTGAGCGACGTGCTCGCCGACAAGTACCGCGGAAAGATCTTCCCGCACACCCGGCTGCACCCCTCGCCCGTGCACCCCTCCGACGTCGTGGGTCTCGACCTCGTGCTCTGCACCCACGGCCACACCGACCACATGGACCTCGGGGCCATCCCCTACCTGCAGAGCTCGAGCGACCCGCTCTTCGTCGTGCCGCGGTCCGAGGCCGTGAAGGGCGTCGCGCGTGGCATCCCCGCCTCGCGCCTGCTCGGCCTGGATGCGGGCGAGCTCTTCGGCGCCGGCGGGATCACCGTGAGCGCCGTGCCGGCGGCCCACGAGCAGATCAGCCTCGACGGCCATGGCCAGAACCTGTTCCTGGGCTACGTCATCGACATCGGCGGGGTGCGGATCTACCACTCGGGCGACTGCGCACCCTACGAGGGGCAGGAGGAGATCATCCGCTCGCTCGACGTCGACGTGGCGCTGCTCCCGGTGAACGGGCGCGACGAACACCGCGTCGGCCACGGCGTGCCCGGCAACTTCGAGCTCGAGGAGGCCGTCGCGCTCTGCCGCGCCGCCGGCATCCCCTCCCTGGTGTGCCACCACTGGGGTCTGTTCGAGTTCAACAGCGCCGACCCCGACGAGCTGCGGAACCGCCTCGGTGCCGTCGACGACCTCGCCTGGCTCGTGCCCGCCCTCGGCGTGCCGTTCCGCCTGAAGGCGGTGGCGGCGTGACCTCGACCTTCTGGTTCTTCGGCGTCACCACCGGGCAGTCGGCGATGCAGCAGATCTACCCCTTGTGGATGGAGGAGCTCGGCATCGACTCCGCCCTCCAGGGCATCGACTTCCCCCTCGGGGCGCCCCCCGCCGACTATCGCGCCGCGGTCGCGCGCATCAAGCACGACCCCGGCTCGGTCGGCGCCCTCATCACGACCCACAAGCTCAACGTGCTCGCCGCCGCCTCGGAGCTCTTCGACGGGCTCGACGAGTCGGCAGCCCTGCTGCGCGAGGTCAGCTGCATCCACAAGAGCGACGGCCGCCTGCTCGGCGCCGCCCTCGACGACCGCACGAGCCGGCTCGCCCTCGAGGCGCTGACCTCGGAGGGCTTCTGGCGGCAGGGCGGCGAGCTGCTGCTGCTGGGCGCCGGCGGCGCCTCGATCGCCACCACTCTCGGCCTCCATCGCGCCGCGGCGGCCGGACTCGACGTGCCCCGGCGCATCCGGGTGACCGCCCGTTCGCCGCACCGCCTCGAGGAACTCGCCGAGGTGCACCGCCATCTCGGCTTCGACATCCCCGTCGTCCCCGTGGTCACGGCGAACGCCGGCGAAGCGGATGCGGTGGTCGCCGATCTCCCGCCGCACTCGATGGTGGTCAACGCCACCGGCATGGGCAAGGACCGGCCCGGGTCGCCGCTCACCGATGCCGTCGTCTACCCCCGGAACTCGATCGCGTGGGACATGAACTACCGCGGCGAGCGCCCCTTCCTCGACCAGGCCGCGCAGCAGGCATCCGCCCGGGGGCTCACGGTCGTCGACGGCTGGGACTACTTCGTGTACTCCTGGACGCACGTCGTCAGCGTCGTTCACGGGGTCGAGATCGATGCCGCGGCCTTCGAGCGGCTCTCGGCGATCGCCCGCACCGTGCTGGTCTGAGCCGGCTCCGCACAGACGGAGGCGGCGGCACCGGCCCACCGGCCGGACACCGCCGCCTCCACGTTCCGAGCTCTCAGACGCCGCCGTCGTAGCGCGACGAGCTGTCGTAGTATCCGCTCGGGAAGTAGACGCTCGGGATGTCGAACTCGGCGTACATCTCGACGATCTTGCGGTTGTCGTCGATGGCGAGCACCGGGTCGATCCCCCACTCGCGCAGGCGCGCGACCTCTTCGCGCTTGTAGTCGATCGCGTGCCGCGAGGAGTCGTCCTCGTGCGGCGGGCGGCAGACCAGCAGGTCCCAGCGCATGCCGTTCTCGACGAGCCACTCACGGGTGGCCGCGGCCACCTCGTCGATACGGCCGGTGAGGATCACGATGCGCACGTCGTCGCGCATGGCCGCCGCCAGCGCGCGGCCGGCCTCGATCACCCCGTCGGCGTCGACGTCGCGGTAGAAGCCCGGCCAGTCGGGCTCCTCCTGATGCAGGAAGTGCTGGCGGTGCAGGGCGTCGGCCAGCACGCCGTCGAGATCGAAGATCACCGCTTCCCCCGGTTCGACCGGCCCGGCGGCAGCGTGCCAGTGACCCGGCAGCGCCGGGGCGCTCACGCGAAGATCTCCCGCACGACGGCAGCGATGCCCGGGGCGTCGAGGCGGTAGTGCGCGTAGAGGTGCGTGGGCGGGGCGATGAGGCTGTATTCGTCGTGGATGCCGTGGCGTACCAGGCGGGCGCGTGACGGCGACTCCGCCATCACCTCGGCGACGGCGGCGCCGAGTCCGCCGAGCACGTTGTGCTCCTCGACGGTGAGCACGACCGAGCTGCGGTCGGCCGCCGCCCGCACGAGTTCGACGTCGAGCGGCTTGATGGTCGCCATGTCGATGACGCCCACCGAGTACCCCTCCTGGCGCAGCACCTCGGCCGCACGGAGGGCCGGGTGCACCTGGGTGCCGCACGCGATGATCGTCAGATCGGTTCCGGTCGAGTGCTCGATGCCCTTGCCGAACTCGAACACCACGTCGTCGCCGTAGACCTGCGGGTCGCGTCCGCGGCTGGTTCGGAAGTAGATCGGCTCGGGCCACTCCGCCGACGCGCGGATGGCGGCGCGCAGCTGGGGCCCGTCGGCGGGCGACACCACGGTCAGTCCCGCGATGGCCCGCATCACCGAGATGTCCTCGGTGGCGTGGTGGCTGGTGCCGTAGAAGCCGAGCGCGATGCCGGTGTGGTGGCCGATGAGCCGCACGGGCAGCTTGGTGTAGGCGACATCCATGCGGATCTGCTCGCAGCACAGCAGCGCCAGGAACGAGGCGAAGGTCGCCACGAACGGCGAGGCCCCGGTGGTGGCGAGTCCCGCCGCCGCCGACACCATGTTCTGCTCCGAGATGCCGAACTGCACGAAGCGGTCCGGATGCCGCTGGGCGAACTTCACCAGCCCGTTCGAGTACTGCAGATCGGCGGTTCCGGCCACCACCGGCACCCCGGCTTCGACGAGGTCGAGGAGTCCGTCGGAGAGGTGGTCGAGCCCCGGGTTCTGCGCGTTCAGCCCGCGGTACTGCCAGGAGCCCTCGGCCAGCGTGGCGGGCGTCGCGGTCGTGGCGCTCGCGGCGCTCATGCGCGGGCCCCCGCGCGGATCTCGGCGATCGCGGCCGCGGCATCGGCCGGCACCAGGTAGCCGAGATGCCACCCCGGCTCCTCCTCCATGTAGGCGACGCCCTTGCCCTTGAGGGTGTGGGCGATCACGCAGCTCGGCGCCGCGTCGGCGGGCCGCTCGGCGAGCTGCCGGAGCAGGTCGCGCACGGCGCCGGCGTCGTGGCCGTCGACCTCGTGCACGTCCCAGCCGAAGGCCCGCCACTTGTCGGCGAGCGGCTCGATGCCGATGACGTCGTCGACGCTGCCGTCGAGCTGGAAGCCGTTGCGGTCGACGATCGCCACGAGCTTGCCGAGCCGGTGGTGGGCTCCGGCCAGAGCCGCCTCCCACACCTGGCCCTCCTGCATCTCGCCGTCGCCGAGCATCACGAACACACTGAATTCACGCGCCGACATCCGGCCGCCGAGGGCCATGCCGAGTCCGTTCGAGAGGGCGTGCCCGATCGAGCCGGAGCTGAAGTCGATGCCGGGCACCTTCGTCATGTCGGGGTGGTCGCCGAGCGGGCTGCCGAGCCGGGTGTAGCCGTTCAGCACCTCGGCCGGGAAGTAGCCGAGGTCGGCGAGCACCGGGAACAGGCCGACGGCGGCGTGGCCCTTGCCCATCAGGAAGCGGTCGCGGTCGGGCCAGTCGGGGCGGCTCGCATCCGTGCGCATCACCCCGTAGTAGAGCGCGGAGAAGATCTCGGCGGCCGAGAAGACCGAGCTGTAATGGCCCACCTTGGCCAGCTCGATGAGGCGGATCGCCTCGGTGCGCACGAAATCGGCGCGGTCGGCCAGGAAGGCCTCGTCGGCCACGGGCCGATCGGGCAGGAGCGTCGTTGCAGAAGGCATTTCTCCATCGTTATTGAAATTTCGCCCGCCGTCAAGCTACCGTCGGAAGATATTTCGATCCCAACGACGGGATCGCAGAACGGAGTCATCACATGCCCACTCTCACCGCCCCTCCCCTCGCCGTGATCACCGGCGGAGGCACCGGGATCGGCCGCGCGGTCGCCGAACTGCTCGCCGGCCGCGGCTGGAGCATCCGCGCCATCGGGCTCGACGCGGATGCCGACCTGCCCGCGTCGATCTCCTTCCGTCGCTGCGACGTCAGCGACGACACCGCCCTCACCGAGGCGCTGGCCGACCTCGGGCCGGTGAGCGCGCTCGTGACCTGCGCGGCCGTGCTGCGCGACGACGAATGGATCCCCGCGAGCTTCGACCGGGTGCTCGGCATCAACGTCACCGGCGTGCTCGCCGTCGCCGAACTGCTCCGACCGCGGCTCGCCGAGGCCGGCGGCTCGGTGGTCAACTTCGCGTCGATGTGGAGCTATTTCGGCTCGCTCAACTCGCCGGCCTACGCCGCCTCGAAGGGGGCGATCGTGGCGCTGAGGCGGTCGCCTATGCCGAGCAGGGCATCCGGGTGAACGCGGTCGCTCCGGGCTGGATCGCCACGCCGATGTCACGCCGTGCCCGCGACGACGAGGAGCGCTACGCCCGCATCACCGCGCGCATCCCGCTCGGCCGCTGGGGGGCCGCCGACGACGTCGCCCGCGCCATCGGCTTCCTCGTCTCCGACGACGCCTCCTACGTCACGGGCACCATCCTCAACGTCGACGGCGGCTACTCCGTCGGCTGAGGACCGATCTCCGCGCCGCCTCGTCGCGGTGGCGCGTCAGAAGACGACGAGGGTGCGCGCACCCACGCCGGCCACCAGGTCGGCGATGCCCTCGTTGATCTCGTCGAGACGGATGCGCCGGCCGGCCAGGGCCTCGAGCTCGAGCCGGCCGGCGAGGTAGTCCTCCACCAGAGCGGGCAGGTCGCGCTGCGGCTCGAGCGACCCGGCGCGCACCCCGTGCACACCCTTGCCCGAGTGCAGCTGCCCGGCCGGGAACGCGATCTCGGCGGTGTCGCCGAACACCCCGACCGCCCAGACCGACCCTCCGCGCGCGGTCGCGTCGAGCGCGAGGCCGACCAGGGCCGGGATGCCGACGGCCTCGAACACGTGGTCGGCGCCGCCGTCGGTCAGCTCGCGGATCAACGCGGCGGGATCGGCGACGGCCGCCGTGTTGACCACGTGGGTGGCGCCGAAGCGCTCGACGGCGAGCGCGAGCCGCTCGTCGCTGCGGTCGAGCGCGATGACCGTCGCCGCGCCCGCCGCCGCCGCGCCCTGGCACACGTTGAGGCCGACGCCGCCGGCGCCGATCACCACGACGTGGTCGCCGGCGGCGACCCGGGCGACCTTGCGCGCCGAGCCCACTCCGGTGGCCACGGCGCAGCCGAGCATGGCCGCGAGGTCGAGCGGCATGCGGTCGTCGATCACGGTGACGGCGTTGCGATGCAGCACCATCTCCTCGGCGAAGCCGGCGATGTTCGTCCACTGGTGCACCTCGCGGCCGCCCTGCGACAGGCGGGGTTCTGCATCCGCCGCGCGCATCGTGGCCTCGCGGTTCTGGCACATGGCCGGGCGGCCCGCGCGGCACATCCGGCACTCCCCGCAGAACACCACGAAGCAGGCCACCACGTGGTCGCCGGGCACGACGTCGTCGACCGCGGAGCCCACCTCCGTCACGATTCCGGATGCTTCGTGCCCGAGTACGATCGGCATCGTCCGTGCGACGCGGCCGTCGACGACATGGAGGTCGGAGTGGCAGATGCCGACGGCCGCCGTCGCCACCCGCACCTCGTGCGGCTCGAGCACGGCCGGGGTGTCGATCTGCTCGATGGTGAGGGGTTCGTTCGGCGAGTGGAGGACGGCGGCGCGCATGCGGAGACTCCCGTTTCAGTAATTTTTTCTCTTTGCGAGTTGCGTTCAGAATAAACTTCGGTCACTCTAGTGAGGGGCGGGAAGCCCGTCAACAAACACGATGAAGTGGATGCGGTTCGACGATGACCAAGACTCATGTGATGGCGCTCGACGCGGGGACCGGAAGCGTCCGCGCCATCCTCTTCCGGCACGACGGCTCCGTGGAGCACATCGCGCAGGAGGAGTTCGAGCAGCACTACCCCTCGCCGGGGTGGGTGGAGCACGACGCCCTCGACATCTGGGAGTCGCAGCGACGCGTGGCGCTGCGGGTGCTCGAGGAGTCCGGCGTCGAGGCCGGCGCAGTCGCCGCCATCGGCATCACCAACCAGCGCGAGACCTGCGTGCTCTGGGACAAGGCCACCGGCGAGCCGCTGCACAACGCATTGGTGTGGCAGGACGGCCGCACGGCCGGGTTCTGCGACGAGCTGCGCTCGCTCGGCCACACCGAACTCGTGCGTCACGCCACCGGACTGCCGATCGACACCTACTTCTCCGGCACCAAGATCAAATGGCTGCTCGACAACGTGCCCGGCGCCCGCGCGCGCGCCGAGGCGGGGGAGCTGCTCGCCGGAACCATCGACTCCTGGCTCATCTGGAAGCTGACGGATGGCGCGGCGCACGTCACCGACTACTCGAACGCCTCGCGCACGATGTGCTTCAACATCCGCACCCTGCAGTGGGACGAGACCATCCTCGAACTGCTCGACATCCCCGTGGGCATCCTCCCCGAGGTGCGCCCGTCGAGCGAGGTCTACGGGCTCACGGGCGCGGCGGCCGGCTTCGGTGCGGCGATCCCGGTGGCGTCGGCCACGGGCGACCAGCAAGGAGCCCTGTTCGGGCAGGCGTGCTTCACGCCCGGGTCGGTCAAGGCGACCTACGGCACCGGGGGCTCGGTGATGATGAACACCGGCACCACGCTCGTCGAGTCGAAGGCGGGCCTGATCACCACGATCGCGTGGGGGCTCGACGGGCGGGTGGAGTATGCGCTGGAGGGCGTGTTCTTCGGCGTCGGCGTGACCATCAAGTGGCTGCGCGACGAGCTGCGGGTGATCGACAGCGTCGACGAGACCGCCGCCATCGCCGCCTCGGTGCCCGACACCGGCGGCGTCTACCTGGTGCCGGCCTTCACCGGCCTGGCCTCCCCCTACTGGGACCAGTACGCCCGCGCCAGCCTGTTCGGCATCACCCCCGGCACGGGCCGCGCCCAGCTCGTGCGCGCGGCCATCGAGTCGATGAGCTACTCCTATCGCGACGTGATCGACGCGATGACCGCCGAGTCGGGAACACCACTGCCCGAGCTGCGGGTCGACGGCGGGGCGGTCGCGAACGACTTCCACCTGCAGTTCCAGGCCGACCAGCTCGGCGTACCGGTGCGCCGCCCGCGGGTGACCGAGTCGACCGCCCGCGGCGCGGCCTTCCTGGCCGGGCTCGCGGTGGACTTCTGGTCGTCGCAGGACGAGCTGCGTGAGTCGATCGACATCGAGCGCAGCTTCGAGCCCCAGATGGACGAGGAGACCCGCGAGCGCCTCTACGCCGGCTGGACCAAGGCCGTCTCCCGCACCCTCGACTGGCTCGACCACTGACCACGCGACCATCACCCCCGCGGGCCGTCGCGCATCGTCAGATCATGGTCGTCAGCACGCCGCCGTCGGCGCGAAGGGCGGCTCCGTTGGTCGCGGATGCGCGGGCGCTCACGAGGTAGAGCGCCAGGTCGGCGATCTCATGGGGTTCGATGAACCGCTGCAGGAGCGACGTGCGATTGGCCGCGACCACCGCGGCTTTCACGTCGTCCGGAAGGAGTCCTTGCGCGCGGGCGATCTCGTCGACGGCTCGCGCGACCCCGTCGGAGTACGTGGGGCCGCCCAGGAGCGTGTTCACCGTGACCTCGGTGCCGCGCGTGAGCTTCGCGAGCCCGTTGCCCACCGCGAGCATCCCGGCCTTCGTCATGCCGTAGTGCACCATCTCGGCGGGGACGTCGACCCCGGACTCGCTCCCGATGAAGAGGATCCGGCCCCAGCCGGAGGCGAGCATGCCGGGGAGCACGTGGCGCGACAGACGCACGCCGCTCATGACATTCACGTCGAAGTAGCGGTACCAGTCCTGGTCGCTGACGTCGCCGAAAGGCGTGACCCCGAACAGTCCGACGTTGTTCACCAGGATGTCGACCCGGCCGAGCCCGTCGATGAGCTGCGCAACCTCGTCGGCGCGCTCGAAGTCGGCGGCGATTCCGGAGACGGCGGCACCGGGCACTCTCGCCTGCACCTCGAGCACAGCCTTGTCCACCAAGCCCTCGCGTCGCCCATTGATGACGACCGAGACCCCCTCGCCGGCAAGGGCCTCGGCGATGGCGAAGCCGATCCCTTGTGTCGAACCGCTCACGAAGGCTCTCTTGCCCGTCAGACCCAGATCCATGATTCTCCGTTCACTTGCTCAGTCAAGTGATATTGCACCCGAATCACTTGCTCAGTCAAGTCAGAAGGCATAGCCTGAGTGGATGTCGGATCACAGCCCCCCGCCGGGCATGCGCGGCCAGGACCTGGAGACGTGGGCCTCGTTGGCCACGATCCTGGAGTGGCTGCCTCCCGCTCTCGACGCCCAGATGCTCCGCGATGCCGAGATGACGCACTTCGAGTACGGCATCCTGTTCGCGCTCGCCGACGCGCCCGACCTGACCTTGCGCATGAGCGTGCTCGCCGGCTACGCGAACAGTTCGCTGTCGAGGTTGTCGCGCGCGGTTCTGCGTCTGGAGAAGCGCGGCTGGGTCGAGCGGCGACCCGATCCGACCGACGGGCGCTACACTCTGGCGACGATGACCGAGCCGGGACGGCACTGCTTCGATCAGGCCACCCCGGGCCACGCGGATGTCGTCCAGCGCCTCGTGCTGGACCCGCTGTCGGAGAAGCAGAAGCACCAGCTTCGCGAGATCTCGCAGCGCATCCTGCGGGCCATCCGTGAAGAAGAGGGGTGGCGGCCGCCCGGCGCCGGCTGAGGGCCGCGCCCCGCAAGCGCTAGCTGCGCGAGCCGCTCACCCGGGTGGGCTTGATGGCCGAGAGGTAGCTCTCCTGGAGGTAGTCGGCCGTCTCCTCGTAGTACTTCGTGGCATAGGTCGCGTAGAGCACGTCGATGGCCAGCAGCTGCCCCCACTTGGCCGTCACCGACTCGCCGTAGACGTCGGAGCTCGCCACCGTGCCGGCGGTCAACAGCACGCGGTCGACGACCGAGGCGAGCGCCGAGTCGACGTTCGACGTGATGCCCACCGTGTGGGCGCCGTGGAACTTCGCGATCTGCGCCGACGAGACCACCGAGGTCGAGTCGCCCGAGTCGCTGATGGCGATCAGCACATCATTGGCCCCGAGGGTCGCGCTGCCCATCGACTGCACGCTCTGGTCGCGGAAGAAGTGGCACCGCACCCCGGCGCGCACGAAGCGCATCGTGGCGCTCTCCGCGGCCGTCGACGACGACCCCATCGAGGCGAAGTAGACCGAGTTGGCCGAGTGGATGCGCTCCACCGTCTCGGCCATCACCTCGGGGTCGAGCCGCTCGGCCGTGCGCGTGAGCGACTCGAAGCTGCCGTGCAGCACCTTCTCGAGGATGTTGGCCTGGCTGTCGCCCTTGAGCACGCCCTCATAGACCCAGTTGGCCTTGGGCTCGGCCGCGGCGGCCGGCCGCGAGTAGATGGCCTGGGCGATGCCGAGGCGCAGCTGGTTGTAGCCCTCGAGGTCGAGTTCGCGCAGGAAGCGCGAGACCGTGGAATCGGCGACCCCGGCCCGCCCGGCCAATTCGGTGATGGAGAGCGCCTGGGCTTCTTCGGGGTTGGTGAGGATCACATCCGCGACACCGCGCAGCGCAGGACTCAGCGAGCCCGCCCGCCGCGAGATCTGGTGCAGGATGTTGTCAGTCATCGCCTGATCGCTCACGGTCAGAGTCTAAAGCGTCGATCAGATTGTCGACCGCGGCGGAGAGCGCGCGTTCGATGCTCTCTCGCGTGTACCCCCCGATGTGCGCCGTGCCGATGACGGCCGGATGCGCGGTGAGCGCGGTGACGCCCGGAGGCTCCACGGCGTAGACATCGGTCGCGTAGGCGCGGAGGCGGCCTTGGTCGAGTGCGGCGAGCACCGCGGCCTCGTCGACGAGGGAGGCGCGCGCCGTGTTCACCAGGATGGCCCCGGCCGGCAGCGCGGCGAGCACCGGCCCGTCGACCAACGGCTTGTCGGCCGGCGGCGCGTGCAGGCTCAGCACGTCGGCGCTCGAGAGCACCTCGTCGAGCGGCGCGAAGGCGAAGTCGCCCTCGGGCCGGAAGGAGGCATCCGGATACGCGTCGAACGCGCGCACCGACATGCCGAGGGCGAGCGCCACCCGGGCCACCCGCCGCCCGATCTGGCCGGCGCCGACCAGCCCGAGACGCCGGCCGGAGAGCTCGACGCCCTCCCGCCGGCCCCATTGGCCCGCACGGATGCTCGCGGCCGCGAACGGCAGGCTCCGAGCGGCGGCGAGCATCAGCCCGATGGTGAGTTCGGCCACCCCCTGGGCGTTGGCCGCCGGCGCCCGGAGCACCCGCACCCCGAGCTGCTCGGCGGTCACGAGATCGATCGCGTCGGCCCCTGTGCCGTTGCGGGAGATGGCTCGGAGCCGCGGAGCGGCACGCAGGAGTGCGGCGGGCACGGGTTCGACACCCGCGAGGTAGCCCACGCTGCCGGCCAGCGCATCCTGCAACTGCTCGGGGGTCGGCACCGCGCCGGGCGCCGGGAAGACGACCTCGTAGCCGGCCGCCCGCAACCGGTCGACGGCGGGATGACCGTGCGCCGACCGGGGTGTGACGACGATGCGCTCGGGCATCGGGAGCCTCAGTTTCCCCAGCGCGGGTTGTCGAGCAGCTCGGGGCTGCCGTCACGGTCGACGACGATCTTGCGGAAGCCCTTCGTCTCGATGGTTCCGTAGTCGTGGCCGGCGTCGCCGGGGAAGGCGAAGAAGGTGATCAAGGGCTCGTCGGGCGAAGTGTTGACGCTGCGGTGGGCGTAGCGGCCGGGCACGTAGACCGAGCGGCCCGGCCGGAACTCCTCCACCTGGATGTCGCCCTCGGGGCTCTCCATCAGCATCAGCCCCTGGCCGGAGAGGCAGAGGTAGATCTCCGCGCTCTCGAGCCGGGTGTGGAAGTGGCCCTTGGTCATGAAGTACTCGTCGCCCACCTTGCCCGGGTAGGTGATGCTCGTGCCGTAGGCGACCTCGGTCTCGAGCGAGGGCACCCCGAAGTCGTAGAACTCGTAGCTGAGCACGTCGTCGGCCGCGACGGCGGCGTCGAAGGCCGCGGTGTCGGCATACATGCCGGCCATGGCCGAGAGCGGCCGCTTGAGGGAGGCGCGTTCGTCGGTGAGGCCGGTGGCGAGGTCGAAGGCCGTGGCGACGGCCTTCGTGGTGGGGGTGAGGGGAACTGCAGCGGTCATCGGTCTGTCTTTCGTGTCG
>SCNI01000047.1 GCA_005502775.1 Microbacteriaceae bacterium 3FA27C10 | reverse complement strand
CCACCCACCCCCTCCGATCCCGAGGAGACGTCCGCGTGACGCCGAAAGTCCGAGCGGCCCGCGCCGCGATCACCGTGTTCGCCGCAGCCCTGGTGGCCCTCATCGCAACCGGTACCGGCGCCGCCGCGCCCGCGCGAGCAGATACCTATGTGCCCATCTCCGGAACCGGCTCGACCTGGTCGCAGAACGCGCTCGACCAGTGGCGCAAGAACGTCTCGGCCAACTACGGCATGACCATCAACTACTCGGGCACGGGCTCCTCGGCGGGCCGGCGGGACTTCATCGCCCAGACCGTCGACTTCGCGGTGAGCGAGATCCCGTTCCAGGCCAACCCCGAGGACGGCTCCGCGCCCGAAGCCCCGACCTCCGCCTACGCCTACATGCCCATCGTCGCCGGTGGTACCTCGTTCATGTACAACCTGCAGATCAACGGCAAGCGTGTGACGAACCTGCGGTTGAGCGGCGAGGTCATCACCAAGATCTTCACCAACGCCATCACGAACTGGAACGATCCCGCGATCCAGGCCGACAACCCCGGCCTCGCCATGCCCGACAAGGGCATCGTGCCCGTGGTGCGCTCGGACGGCTCCGGATCCACCGCGCAGTTCACCCTGTGGATGTCGAAGCAGTACCCGGCCCTCTGGTCGGCCTACTCGGGTCGGTCGGGTCTCACTTCGCAGTACCCGACGGCCGGTGCGATGAAAGCGCAGAACGGGTCGCTCGGCGTCGCCGGCTACGTGTCGCAGAACTACGGCGAGGGCGCGATCACCTACGTGGAGTACTCCTACGCCAAGAACTCCGGCTTCCCGGTGGCCAAGGTGCTCAACAACGCCGGGTACTACATCGAGCCCAAAGCCACCTCGGTCGCGGTGGCTCTTCTCAGCGCGACGATCAACAACGAGCCGACCTCCACGGACTACCTCACGCAGCAGCTCGACGGTGTCTACAACAGCGCCGATCCGCGCACCTATCCGTTGTCGAGCTACTCCTACATGATCATCCCGACAGCGACGAACAACATCTTCACCAAGGACAAGGGCAACACCCTCGCCACGTTCGCGCGGTACATGCTCTGTGAGGGTCAACAGCAGGCCGACACCCTCGGCTACTCGCCCCTGCCGATGAACCTCGTGCTCGCCGGCTCGGAACAGATCAAGAAGATCCCGGGTGCAGGATCCACCGGTGTGGATTTCACCACCTGCAACAACCCGACCTTCACTCCGGGCGGCGACCCCACCGATCCCGCGAGCAACGCGCTCGCGGCCACGGCGCCCCAGCCGGCGGACTGCGACAAGCAGGGCCCCAACCAGTGCGTGACGGGAACGGCCGGAGCGAGCGACACGAGCACCGACGTCACCGGCAGCGGTGGCGGTGGATCGTCGTCGGATGCGAGCGGAGCCGGAGGGGCCGCGGCAGCCGGCTCGGGCGCTGCGGCTGCAGCGTCGTCGGCCGGCTCGGGTGCTGCAGCGGTCTACGACGCCAACGGTGCCCTGGTCTCCGGAGGCACGGCGGGCGTCGCGGGTGCCGCGGTCTCGAGTCCGTTCACCCTGCCCGACTCGGGGATGGGCCCGCAGCAGTGGCTCATGGTGGCAGCCGGAGTACTCCTCCTCGCCGCCGTCATCGTGCCGCCCCTCGCATCCCGCCGCCTGCGGCGATCCGGCCGGGACGGCGACTGACCCGTTCCTTCGAACCGGCACCTCCTCTGACGCCGGTGCGAAAGCTGCGCGGGTTGCCTACTTCCCGCGTTGTTCATCTCAATGACACAGAGCGACCGGAAACTTAGCGGCGTTCCTCACGAATCCTCTGGATTTCAGCTTGGAGTTACCCTTGTCCCGAACCGCCCGCCACCGTCGCAGCCCACGACGTTCTTGGTTGGTCTCCCTCTCCACCGGTGTCGTCACCGGTGTCGTGGTGGCGGCACTCGTCACCGTGACGGGAGTCGCCGGCGCCAGTACCTCCGCGCAGGCCGAGACGGCCTCCTCGGCCGTGACGCAGTCGGCGAACCAGCAGGACCAGTACCTCGACTCGGCGCCGATGCCGAACCTCGCGGTGACGGTCTCGCAGACGGAGGACCTGCAGTCTCAGGGCATCCGGGTGAGCTGGACCGGCGGGGTCAAGTCGGGCATCCCCACCAACGCGACGGGGGGATCGAACTTCCTCCAGATCATGCAGTGCTGGGGCGCGGACGACGACGCCCAGCCGGACCGCACGAAGTGCCAGTACGGCGGATTCAACACCCCCGGCGCCTACCGCTACAGCGTCACCACCGACGATGCGACGGTCGCGGACCAGGACAAGCAGTACACCGCGTACAGCACGAGCCCGTTCTCGCCGACGTTCACCGGCATCCCGTTCCACTCGGCCAACGACGTGTGGATCCGCTCGGTCGACGAGAACGGCAAGCGCGTCCCCGGCGTCGATCCCTCGGTCAACCAGTTCTTCACCAAACTCACCACCAACGAGGTGTCCTGGGCCGGCTCCAGCACCGACGGCACGGGTTCGGCGACCTTCGAGGTGCAGACGGCGGCGGAGTCGCCCGGACTGGGTTGCGGAACGCCGGTGAACGGCGTCAACGGAGGAACGGCCGGCTCGTCCTGCTGGCTCGTCGTGGTGCCGCGCGGCACGAGCGACCCCGGACAGCAGTACGTGGTGAACTCCGGACTGTCGTGGGATGCCTGGAAGCACCGCATCGCGTTCAAACTCGGCTTCCAGCCCGTCGGCGTGCGCTGCTCGATCGGTGCGGCGGAGCGTCAGCTCGCCGGCAGCGAGCTCGTCAACGACGCCGTGCGCTCCTGGCAGCCCGCGCTCTGCGGGGCCAGCAAGGGCGCCGCCTACTCGCTGATCGGTCAGACCGAGTCGGACGCCCTGCTCGCCGCGAACGGCACCACGCAGGCCCCGATGGCTCTGACGACGAAACCGCTGAGGACGGCGGGGGTCGTCGACAAACTGCAATACGCGCCGGTGGCCCTCACCGGCCTCGCGGTCTCCTTCGCGATCGACCGGCAGCCGAGCGCCGCCGAAGGGGTGCCGCAGTCGGCGACGGATGCCGCGCGCCTGCCGTTCACGCAGATCAAGCTCACCCCGCGGCTCGTCGCCAAGCTGCTCACGAACTCGTATGTCGACTCCTTGCCCAACGGTGCGGACAAGAGCAAGAGCATTCTTGGCAAGAACGCGCGCAACCTCACCTCCGACCCCGAGTTCCTGGCCATCAACGATCCGGAATGGAAGTACCAGGCCATCACGGCACCGTCGGTGGCCGACCTGCTCACACCGCTCGGTCGTCTCGACGGCGCGACCGTGCTCTGGAACTACGTGATCTCCGACGCGAAGGCCCGGGCCTTCCTGGCTGGCGAGCCGGATGAGTGGGAGATGGTGGTGAACCCCTGGAGCTCGACGACGGCGAGCGACAAGAATAACAACACGCCGCAGAGCTACCCCATCGATCAGTTCCCGCGCGCCGACCCGATCGAGCAGCCCAAGGTGGAGGGGCCGGACGGCGCCGCCGCGGTGAACCTCGTCACCTGGCGTCCCTACACGAACAACCTCGACCAGTCGGCCAACCTCACCCTGCGCGGCGACGGGCAGATCCTCGGCGGCTGGGACATCACGTCGACGCCGCCGAAGTACGGCAAGGCCGCGCGCCAGGTTCCCGGACAGCAGACGGTGCTCGGGCTGACGGATGCCTCTGCGGCCGCGAAGTACCAGGTGTACACGGCCGCTCTGCAGAACCCCGCGGGGGAGTTCGTCACCCCGACCGCGGATTCACTCACCGCGGCCGCCGCCGCCATGATCCCCGATCAGGCTCAGCCGCAGGTGATGAGCTTCGACCCCACATCGGCGGAGGCCGCGGCGGCTCCGGCTGCCTATCCGCTCGCCATGCCGGTCTACGCCGCGGTGAACCCGGCGATGAAGGATGCCAACGACGGCACCACCGGAGACAAGGGTGCCGGTGAAGTGCGCACCGACTACGCGAAGTTCATCCAGTACGCCGCATCCGCCGGACAGGATGTCGGAACGGCGCTGGGCCAGCTCCCGGCCGGGTATGCGCCGCTTCCGGAGTCCTGGCGTGCGCAGGCGGTCACGGCAGCGAATGCCATCGCCGTCGGCCCGGTCAAGGCCACGCCGACGCCGACTCCTACGGCTGCCGCGGCGCCCGCCAAGGCGCCTGCCGCCGCTCCTGCGGCGCCGGCCGCTGCGGCCCCGGCGGCGACGGCGCAGACGCCGAGCAACCCCGCCCCGACCGGATCGACAGCGGCGCCCCTCATGGGAGCCGCGACCCCTGCCGACGCCAGTGTCGGAGCGGTCTCGGCGACCGTCCCGCTCAGTATCGCCGCCGGGCTGATCGCCGCACTGGTGGTCGCCATCCTCCCGCGCATCAGGAGACGCCAGTGATGCCCCACATTCTTGGAACCCGCGCTCAAACCCGCCTGCGGGACCCGCGTGCCAAGCAGCGGCTGCCCTTCCCGCAGCCCGGTACACACCCCTTGAAAGGAAGCATCAGAGTGAAGATGAAAAAGGTCGTGGCGCTCGGCGCCGCGCTCGGCGTCACCATCGCGGGTCTCGCGATCGCTGCGCCCGCCAACGCGGACCCGGTGTCGAACGGCTACGTGCTGGTCGGCTCCGACACGCTGCAGGACTCGTCCAACGCGCTCATCAACGGAACCTCCGTCGGTGGCTCGGCTCTCCGCGTGACCGCCGGCGGTTCGACCCTCGGGTCGTTCGACGCCTTCGGCTCGACCTCCATCCAGACGAAGCCCTCCGGCCCGTACTTCGGTCGTCCCTCCGGCTCCGGCGACGGCGTCAAGGCCCTCAGCCGCTCGATCGACGGTGCTGTCTGGACCAAGAACGGCATCAGCGTCGCGATCCCCGGCCAGGTCGACATCGCCCGTTCCTCGTCCGGCCCCGCCGTGGCGAACGCCTCGGGTCCGCTGGTCTACGTGCCGTTCGCGCGCGACGCCGTGTCGTACGCGTACAAGTTCGGTTCCGGCGTCACCTCGGCTTCCGGCATCGAGAGCCTCACCGCCGCGCAGCTCACCCAGATCTACAACGGCACCCTCACCTCCATCGGCGGTGTGACGGTTGTTCCGCGTCTCCCGCAGACCGGTTCGGGAACCCGTAACTTCTGGGTCGGCGCCCTCGGCGTCGGACAGTCGCCCGCTGGTGTTCCGGATGCCGCGACCACGACCCTCCAGGAGAACAACGCCACCGCGCTGACCCCGGCCGCCAACACCATCCAGATCGTGCCGTTCTCGGCTGCGTCTTGGATCGCGCAGTCGAATAACGTCGCGCCGAACACGGTCAACGGCAGCAACACCCTCCTCGGTTCGATCGACGGTAACGCACCGTTCACGGGCACCGGTACCTCGCTCGTGGCCAACAAGGCCTTCTACGACAGCGCGACCTTCGGCCGCGACACCTACGTCGTCGTCGAGTTCGCCCGCATCGACAACAGCGCCGGCAATGCCAAGTACGACGCGTCCCTCGCTGCACTGGTCGACTCGACCCAGCTGAAGAGCCTCACCAACTTCGGCGCGAGCCCCGCTTCCTCGGGCGCCGTGAAGAAGAAGTACGGCTTCCTCGCTCCGTCGACCACCGCCACCCAGCGCGCCAACCTCCAGTAGTCCTGCACACCTCCGAATAAGAATCGAAAGGCAAAAATGTTCAAGAAGACTGTTGCCCGCGTCGCCGCGGTCAGCGTCGTCGCCGCTGCCCTGATCTCAGGCTCGGCCATCGCGGCTCACGCTGCGTCCACCTCCGCTGGTCCGTTCTACCTCGTCGACTCCGGCGACGGCACCGCGATCGCCGCCGGCACCACCCTCAGCTGGACCCGCGACGTGTCGGGAAACCCGACCGCCGACAACCAGGCCTTCGACAAGGTGTTCACCGGTCCGTCCACCTCGACGGGCGTACTCCCGTTCATCTCGCCGGTCGGCGACGAGGGTGACAAGACCAAGTGGTCCGCCTTCGGCTTCGGCGCCTTCTCGGACTCCGCCGCCAAGACCGTGCTGCTCTCCCCGGCCATGCTCTCGGGCATGACCGAGGGCGTCCTCGGCGCCAACGGTGTCAAGGCCGCGGGTGGTACCTACAGCCTCGGCATGGCGTTCCTCGACGCGAACGGCAAGCCGGACGCGTCGGCGCTGTACTTCACGCAGATCACCGTCACCGCCGGTTCGGGTGACTGGACCTTCGTGACGCCGACGTCCACCCCGCCGGTCGACCCCACCTCCAGCACCTTCGACGTCACGCTGAACGCGCAGACCGTCGCCGGTGTCGACGGAACGCTGAACCTCGTGGCCCCGGCTTCGGCCACCGCCACGATCGGCAACCCGACGCTCGTCAACAACCTGTCGACCTCGACCGGTACCCTGGGCGAGTTCCGCGTGGAGGACGGCCGCGTCGTCACCCACCCGGGCTGGACCCTGAACACCACCGTTCAGGACTTCGTCAAGCAGGGCGACGCCTCGAAGGTCATCAACAAGAAGCAGCTCGGTATCGCGCCGCAGCTCGTCGATGCCGCTTCGGCTCCTGGTGTCACGGTCGCCAACCCGCAGATCGCGGGCTCGGCGGTCTACCCGACGATCTTCGCGCAGGCGGGCAACACCGCGGCCGTCGCGTCGACGCGCCTCAACGCCAACCTCACCTTCGTGTCGCCTGGCGACATGCCGGCCGGCACCTACGTTTCGAAGATGACGGTCACGCTCGTCTCGAAGTAGCAGTGCGGAAGGGGGGGTCGCGAGTTCCGCGGCCCCCCTTCTCTGTTCTCCGGGCCGAGCACATCCGCTGGCCCGCGTTCACTCCTTCTTAAGCTCCACGCCGCTGCTGCGCAATCTCGTCCTGGATAGATTAACTGTGCTTCTCAAACCCGCTCTGCGCCGCACCCGCCCGCGCTCCGCCGCTGCGCTGCTCGTTCTGCTCGCCCTTGCCGGAGGCGCCCTCGTCACCGCGCCGGCTGCGTACGCCGACGACTCCGACGGCATCTCCGGCGCCCCTGCCAGCGACGGCAGCACCGATGGCCGCAGCCGTTTCGACTACCAGGTGGCACCGGGGCAGTCTTTGCAGGACGAGTACGTCGTGCGCAACACCGGCACGACGGCGCAGACCATGAAGGTCTTCTCGACCGACGCCTACAACGCCGACGACGGCTCGTTCGCGCTGCTCGACACGAGTGCGACGGCGACGGATGCGGGCGCCTGGATCACCTTCGATCAGGGCGCGACGTCCCTCGACATCCCGCTCGATCCCGGCGCCAGCCAGGTCGTCCCCTTCACCGTCACCGTCCCCGCGGATGCCGCACCCGGTGACCACGCCGCCGGCATGCTGATCTCGACGACCTCGGCACAGGGGCAGATCCTGGTGGACCGCCGCGTCGCGACGCGCCTGTATGTTCGCGTTCCGGGAGACCTCCAGCCCAGCCTCACCATCTCGAGCATGTCCGCCGACTTCCAGCCCGACGTGAACCCGCTGAGCGGCACGTCGACCCTCACCTTCACGGTGAAGAACAACGGAAACGTCGCGCTCGCCGCCACCATGATCGCCGGCGTGAACACCTACTTCGGCATCGGCGTGGGCAGCCAGAACAGACAGGATCTCGCGGAGATGCTTCCGGGGAGCACGCGCACCATCACGATGGTCGTGTCCGGCGTGCCGCAGGTGGGCTACCTGAACCCCTACATCTCCATGCAGCCGACCGTCGACCCGAATGCGCTCAACCCCGGCCCGCTCGCCACCGTCAACAGGGACACGATCTCGTTCGCGGTGCCGTGGTTGCTGCTCGTCCTGATCCTGATCGCCGCCGGCGTGTGGGGCTTCCTGCGCATCCGCCGTGTGCGCGACGAGAAGACTGCTCGGGATTGGATCGCCTACACGGAGGCCGAAGCGCGTCGCAAGGCGCGCGAGGAAGAAGACGCCAAGAGCACCGCGAGCGGCACGCGATGAGGCGCCGCCGCGGACTGTCTCCGCTCCTGGCGGGAACCGTCGTCGCGTTCGCCCTGGCGGCGTTCGCCGGCACGGGCTCCGCCTCGGCCGCGGAGACGACGCCCACACCGACCCCGGGCGGCGTCAACATCTCGGTGACCGTGCGCGACGGCGTCGCGGGAGCAACGGCACAGACGCCGCCCGCGGGTACGCAGACGACACCACGGGTCACCACCGTCACCACCGTCGGCGGCTCGACCTCGGTCATCGATGCGGAGAACCCGCCGGAGCTCGCGCCCGGAGAGCAGAGCATCGGCGGCATCCTCTACGTCAGTGGGCTCAGCACCTCGCACACGCCGTCGGTGAACCCGCTCGCCGGTAAGCTCGACACGCACTTCACCGTGCGCAACGTGTCGACGTCCATCATCGACAGCAACGCCCGTTTCTGGGTCTCCAGCCCGTTCGGCAACGAGATCAGCGCCGTCGACTCGGTGAGCATCGCCGGCCTCAAGCCGGGAGAATCCCGCGTCGTCGACGCCTCCCTGCCCGGTGTCGGGCAGTGGGGCTTCGCGACCGCCCACTTCACTCTGACCCCGCCCACGAGCGTCAACGATGTGGCCCTCGCGCCGCTCACGCGTGACACGTTCGTCTTCATCCCGCCCTGGGTGCTCCTGGCACTCGCCACGGTCGGGGGAATCGCCTACGTCGTGGTGCGTCTGGTGCGAAGTGGCATGGTCGAGCCGATCCCGACTCCGGCAGAGTCCGCGGCGTGAGTACGAGTGTCGACGAGGCGCCGGCGGATGCGCTGCCGACGCGAGCGTCAGCGTCGAGCGTTCCCGCGCAGCAGCCTCCACCCCCGACGCCTCCCAAGGTGCCGCGTCGAATGCCGCGGTCGATGGTGCCGCTCGTGCCGCTCACCCGCGAGCAGGTCTTCGCCCAGGGCGCACTGGCCATCGTGGCCGCGTTGCTGTTCGCGTTCGCGCTCAACCTCATGGTTCTCAGCCACCTCCAGCACGTCGTCTCGCAACAGCAGCTCACCAATACATTCCGCGAGCAGCTGGCCGCCGGCACGGCGCCGGTGAGCGAAGGCGCCTTCGACAAGACGCTGCT
The DNA here is from genome assembly GCA_005502775.1 of Microbacteriaceae bacterium 3FA27C10. Taxonomy (GTDB): domain Bacteria; phylum Actinomycetota; class Actinomycetes; order Actinomycetales; family Microbacteriaceae; genus Herbiconiux. The sequence goes on along the minus strand of SCNI01000047.1, from coordinate 12,870 downwards.
CCCCGACGGGGCTCCCGTCGCGATCATCCAGATCCCGTCGATCGGCGTGAACGAGGTCGTGGTCGAGGGGACCTCCTCCGCCACCACGAAGAACGGACCGGGCCACCGCCGCGACAGCGTGCTTCCCGGTCAGCAGGGTGTGAGTGTGGTGATGGGTCGCACAGCAGCATATGGGGGCCCCTTCTCGCGCATCCAGGAGCTCGCGCCCGGCGACGCCTTCACCGTGCTGACCGGCCAGGGCGTTCAGAAGTTCGAGGTCATCGGGGTTCGGTATGCGGGCGACGCCTCGCCCCCGGCGCCCGCTGCGGGGCAGAGCCGCCTGATCCTCGAGAGCGCCCGCGGCGCCGCGTTCATCCCGAACGGGGTCGCGCGCGTGGATGCGCAACTCGTCTCGACCGTGATGCCCGCCGGCCAGCGCCAGAGCGCCTATGCCACCCTCCCGCCCCAGGACAAGGAGATGGCGACCGACACCTCCACCGTCTGGGCGCTCGTCTTCGCCCTGCAGTTCTTCGTGGTGGCGGAGATCGCCGCCGTGTGGGCCTACCGCAAGATCGGCGCGCAGAAGATGTGGGTGGTGTTCGTGCCCGTCATGTTCCTCGCCGGCCTCCTCGTGGCCGACCAGGTCACCCGCCTCCTCCCCAACCTGTTGTGACGAGACCAGCCCTGCTGTGACACGACCAGCTGCGAACCCAGCGGAATGAGCATCCATGTCTGAAGAAGTGACCACCCCCGACGCCCCGGCCGAGGACATCACCACGGTGATGCCGGCCCTCAGCCGCCGCGAGCAGCGCCAGATCATGAAGGGCAAGGTGCCGGTCTCGCAGGAGATCATCACCGGCAAGGCGCCCGGGCCCCGCGACTGGACCCCGCCGCCCGTCGCGCCGTCCCTCGCACCCTCCCGCGCCTACACCGGCGCTGTGACCGTGCAGCATCAGGTCTCAGGGGCGAACTCGGCGGTGAGTTTCGAGCAGCAGCTCGTTCTCGCCGAGGAGCGCCCGCCGCTGGCCGAGCTCGACGCCCGCAACATCTCGGCCTGGTTCGGCGACCACCAGGTGCTCGACCGCGTCTCGCTCACCATGCCCGCCGGGGTCATCACCTCGCTGATCGGGCCGTCCGGATGCGGCAAGTCGACGTTCCTGCGCATCCTGAACCGCATGCACGAGCTCATCCCCTCGGCCTCGCTCGCCGGCGAGGTGCTGCTCGACGGCGACGACATCTACGACGCCGACCGCAAGCTCGTCGACGCGCGCAAGCACATCGGCATGGTGTTCCAGAAGCCGAACCCGTTCCCGGCCATGTCGATCTACGACAACGTTCTCGCCGGCCTCAAGCTCACCGGCACCAAGGCCGACCGCGACCGCAAGGACTACCTGGTCGAGACCTGCCTCGGCAAGGCCGGCCTCTGGAAAGAGGTGCGGGACCGGCTGCGGGCCCCCGGCGGCGGGCTCTCCGGTGGCCAGCAGCAGCGCCTGTGCATCGCCCGCTCCCTCGCGGTCACGCCGAAGGTGCTGCTGATGGACGAGCCCTGCTCGGCGCTGGACCCCACCTCCACGCGCGTGATCGAGGAGACGATGCTCGAGCTCGTCGACGACGTCACGATCGTCATCGTCACCCACAACATGCAGCAGGCGCAGCGCGTCTCGACCCAGTGCGCGTTCTTCCTCGCCTCGCAGGGGCAGCCGGGTCACATCGTGGAGCACGGCTCCACCGAGGCGATGTTCTCGAGCCCGATCGACAAGCGCACCTACGACTACGTGAACGGCGTCTTCGGCTGATCCGGCGCGGTGCGGCCCGGCGCTCCTGACCGGGCGCGGGCCGCACGTCGCCGTGGTGCCCCGCGCCCGGCAGTGGGCCCGGATGCACCTCCGGGCCCTTCGAAGGGCATTGCGCTGTCAGAATCCTGGGAGCGCGTGCACAGCGGGCGTCCGCCCGGTGAAGGGGCGGTGTCGCGGATGTGACGGCTGGGCGTGGTGGCCTCAGCGGCCTCAGCGGGCCGACGCCTGCTTCACGCGGTCGACGAGCTCGCGCCACGGGCCCTGCAGCGCCGTCTCGGGCACGCGGGCGTCGCGCTCGCGGGCGCGGGCGGCATCCGGCGCCTCCGAGGCCGACGGCGGATGCCCCCCATCGGCGCCGTCATCCACGCCGGTGCCGGAGGCCGCGGTCGGCAGCAGCACCCGGATGCTGTACACGAAGCGGTCGGCCCCGTTCGCGTCGGCCTCGGGGCCCGGTGCGTCCCACGGGCACGACGCCACGAGCGAGAGCCACGAGTCGACCTCGGGCTCCTCGGAGGCCGTGATGCTCCAGCTCGGGGTGATACCCGCCACGCCGCCCGAGCGGGCGACGGTGATGCGGAGCGTGCGGTCGTTCATCCCGTCGCCCTCGCTTCCTCGGTCTGGCCTCCTCGGCTCGCCGAGCCGCTCCTCGCCGGCCGGCCGGCCGGTCAGCTCGCCGTGACCCCCACGGTACGCCACGCGGCGGCGACTGCGCCGACCTCGGGGGAGTCGTCTCCGAAGCGCGCGCGAGCGGATGCGGTGGTCGCGGCAGCGAAACCCGCGAAGTCGGCCGTGGGGCTGAGCTCGCCGGTGATGGCGTCGTACCAGACCTGGCCGGCGCGCTCCCAGGCGAAACCGCCGATCGCGCGCGCGGCGAGCGCGAAGGCGCGGTTCGGGATGCCCGAGTTCAGGTGCACTCCGCCGTTGTCGTCGGCCGTGTCGACGTAGCCCGCCATGTCGGCCGGCTGCGGGTCTCTGCCGAGCACGTCGTCGTCGTAGGCGGTGCCCGGCTCGAGCATCGAGCGCAGCGCCCGGCCCTGCACGGCGCTCGTGAACAAGCCCGCGCCGATCAGCCAGCTCGCGGCATCCGCCGTCTGTCTCGCATGGAACTGCTCCACGAGTGCGCCCATCACGTCGGAGAACGATTCGTTCAGCGCGCCCGACTGGCCCTCGTAGGCGAGACCGGCGGTGAACTGGGTCACGCCGTGGGCGAGTTCGTGGCCGATCACCGAGAGCGAGGCCGTGAAGCGGCCGAAGACCTCCCCGTCCCCGTCGCCGAAGACCATGCGCTGCCCGTCCCAGAAGGCGTTGTCGTAGTGGGTGCCGTAGTGCACGGTGGCGAGGAGCGGCAGGCCGGCTCCGTCGACGGATGCGCGCCCGAAGGCCTCGAGCAGCAACGCGTGGGTGGCGCCCAGGCCCTCGTAGGCCTCGTCGACGGCGACGTCGCCGCTCGCCGCTGCGCCCTCGGTGCGCACCTCGCGGCCGGGGAGCTTCTCGGTGTTGCCGGCGTCGAAGATCGTGCGCTCGACCCTCCGGTCGACGGGAGCCGCCGAGACCGCCCGCGAGTGCCCGCCGGCCGCCGTGGCTTTTCCCGCGCGAACCCGTTCCTCGCGCAGCGGGGGATCGGCGAGCAAGGAGCGCCGGGCGGCCTCGGCGGCGCGTTCCATGCCGAAGGCGTCGGCTCGGGCGATGCGGGCGAGCAGATACGGGGGGACGATGTGGCGGCGCATGCCTCGACCCTACGGCGGGCCGCCGACAGTGCACCGCCATGTCCGAATTCCGCTAGTGCGAGTCGCCGGCGCATGGGAGACTCGGGTCATGGACTTCGAGGAGCGCTACCGCATCATCCAGTCGCGCGACCGCCGTTTCGACGGGCAGTTCATCACCGCCGTGCGCTCCACCGGCATCTACTGCCGGCCGAGCTGCCCGGCGCGCACGCCGAAGGCGGCCAACGTGACCTTCTACGAGACCAGCGCGGCCGCGCACGAGGCGGGCTATCGCGCCTGCAAGCGCTGCCTGCCCGAGGCCGTGCCCGGCACCCCGGCGTGGAATCTGCGTGACGACGTCGCCGCGCGCGCCATGCGCCTCATCGCCGACGGCGTGGTCGAGCGCGAGGGGGTCGAGGGCCTCTCGGCGCGGCTCGGCTACTCCGCACGGCATCTCAACCGCGTGCTCGGCACCGAACTCGGGGCCGGTCCGCTCGCGCTCTCGCGGGCGCACCGGGCGCAGACCGCGAGAACCCTGCTGACCTCCACGACCCTCTCGATGAGCGACATCGCCTTCGCGGCCGGGTTCTCGAGCATCCGGCAGTTCAACGACACCGTGGCCGAGGTGTTCCAGCTCACGCCCACCGAGATCCGGGCCCGCCAGTCGGGGCAGCACGGCGCGGTGCCCGGAGCCCTCACGCTCGCACTCCCGTACCGTGAGCCGTTCGACGCCGCGGGCGTGTTCGCCTGGCTCGCCGCGCGGGCCATCCCCGGCATCGAGGCCGTCGGCCCCGACAGCTACACCCGCTCCCTGCTCCTGCCGGGCGGGCCGGCGTGGTTCACGGTGCGCTATGCCTCTGATCCCGCACGCCGCGACAGGAGCCGGCAGGCGCAGGGCCGACTCGTGCTCGAGGCGCACCTCACGGCGCTCGGCGATCTGCCGGTGCTCGTGGCCCGGGTCCGCCGCCTCTTCGACCTCGACGCCGACCCCGTGGCCGTCGACGAGGTGCTGCTCGCGGCGGCGCTGGCCCTGCAAGCCTCGTCCGCGCCGGGCTCAGCCCTGCCGGCGTCCTCCGCGGGTGGCGCTTCCGGGCTGAAGGGCTCCGCTCCTGACGACGGCAGCACGAGCGCCGAACATCTGAGGCCGGCCGGTGCACACGCCGGCGGAGCGGCGCTCGCGGAACAGGTGCGTACCGTGCCCGGCATCCGGATGCCCGGGGCCGTCGATGCGCACGAGATGCTGTTCCGCGCCATCCTGGGTCAGCAGATCACGGTGGCTGCGGCCCGAACGCTGCTGCGCCGCCTCGCCGTGGCCGCCGGGACTCCTCTGGAATCCGACGGCGGCCCGACGCTGCTCTTCCCCACGGCCGCGCAGATCGCCGAGCACGCGGAGGGGGTGCTCACCGGTCCGCGGGCGAAGATCGCGACGGTGGTGCGGGTGGCCGAGGCCCTCGCCTCCGGCGAGCTCACCCTCTCGCACGCCGACGACTCGGCGGAGCAGCGGCGCCGCCTCATCGCGCTCCCGGGCATCGGCGAGTGGACCGCCTCGTACGTCGCCATGCGCGTTCTCGGCAACACCGACCTGCTCCCCACCGGCGACGTCGCCCTCCGCACCGGCGCCCGCACCCTCGGCCTGCCGCACACCCCGCGCACCCTCGCGGACTGGTCGGCATCCTTCGCTCCCTGGCGCACCTACCTCTCGCTCCACCTCTGGCGCGCCGCCTCCCCGCCGGCCCGTGCCGCATCCGACGATTCCCCCACCACCGCAGCACTCAGCAAGGAGAACTCATGACCCCCACCACCGCCACGGCGACCGCGACCGCGACCGTGCAGTTCGTCGACACCCCCGACGGGCCCTTCGGGATCCTCGCCGACGACCAGGGTCGCGTGCTCGCCTCGGGCTGGACCTCCGACGTCGACACCCTCGTCGCCCGCCTCACCCCGAGCCTCCGTCCCGACCCCGCGTCCATCGAGCCGGGCGAACTCGCCGCAGCCGACGCCGTGCGCGCCTACTACGCGGGCGACGTCACCGCCATCGACGAGGTCGAGGTCGTGCAGCGCGGGGGAGAGTTCCACCAGCGCGCCTGGATCGCCCTCCGCGAGATCACCCCCGGCAGCCCCCTCAGCTACCAGGAGTTCGCCGCCGCCCTCGGCCGCCCCACCGCCGTGCGCGCCGCCGCCAGCGCCTGCGCCCGCAACGCTCCCGCCCTCTTCGTGCCCTGCCACCGCGTGCTCCGCACCGACGGCACCATGGGTGGCTTCGCCTGGGGCGTGCCGGTCAAGCGCTCCCTCCTCGCCCGCGAGTCCGCCGCATCCTGACACCGCGTCCTGACCCCGCGTCCTCGCTGAGCGACGGGCCACGCCCTCGCGCCCTCCCGCCGAAAACGAAGGAACAAACGCTCGACACGCCCCTGGATTCTCCGTCATCCTGACGTGGCGCCCGGAAACTCCTTCGTTTTCGGGCCGGGAGGTGACCGAGGTGCCGCGCTCGCGGCCTCAGTCGGCCAGCAGCTCCCGCACGCGCGGGATGACCTGCGTGCCGTACAGCTCGACGCTCGTCATCAGCTCCGAGTGCCCGAGAGCCCCGTTGCCGTACTTGAGGTCGAAGCGGTCGACGCCGAGCGTGCGCACGGTGGCCGCGATCTTCTGCGCCACGGTCTCGGGCGATCCCACGTAGAGCGAGCCGTGCGCGATCTCCTGCTCGAAGTGCGCGCGCCCCATCGGCGACCAGCCGCGCTCGCGCCCGATGCGGTTCATCTGCGCCGAGTAGTGCGGCCACAGCTGTTCGCGGGCTTCCTCGTCGGTCGCGGCGATGTGCCCGGGGGAGTGCACGCCCACCGGCTGCCGCGCGATCTCGAACTGATCGAGCGCCCGCCCGTAGAGGTCGACGTAGGGCGCGAACCGTGACGGCTCGCCGCCGATGATCGCGAGCATGAGCGAGAAGCCGTAGCGCGCGGCGCGCACCACCGATTCGGGGCTTCCACCCACGCCCACCCAGGTCTTCAGCAGCCCGCCCTCGACCGGCGGGTACACGCTCTGCTCGGAGAGCGGCGCCCGGGTGTTGCCCGACCAGGTCACCGGATGCTGCTCCCGCACCGCCGCGAACAGGTTCAGCTTCTCCTCGAACAGCTCCTCGTAGTCGGCGAGTGGATAGCCGAACAGGGGAAACGACTCGGTGAACGACCCGCGCCCGAGGATCACCTCGGCCCGCCCGCCCGACACCGCGTCGAGGGTCGAGAAGCGCTGGAACACCCGCACCGGGTCGTCGGAGCTCAGCACGGTGACCGCCGAGCCGAGATGGATGCGCGTGGTGCGCCCGGCGACCGCGGCCAGCGCGACCTCGGGTGCCGACACCGCGAAGTCGTCGCGGTGGTGCTCGCCGAAGCCGATGAAGTCCACGCCCACCTGGTCGGCGAGCACGGCCTGCTCCACGAGGTTCCGCAGCACCTGGGCGGCGGGCAGCGGGGTTCCGGATGCGTCTGCCGTGACGTCTCCGAAGGTGTCCAGGCCCAGTTCCAGCTCGCGTGTCATCGTCGTTCCCTCATCGTGTCGGTTCGCACGGGCATCCCATGTTCATGCATATGCATGAAACTCCCAACGAGGGGGCCGCGTCAAGTATTCCGGAACGCGGGCCCCGGATGAGCCGTCACCTCGTCGAGGTCGAGGATGCGGCCCGACTCCGTCACGAACCGGAGTGACACGGGCTCGCCGGTCTGCGCATCCGCGTACACCGTGGCCGGCCCCCACTCGGTGGCCCGGTACGCGTCGCCCCAGGCGTTCAGGGCCGCGAGCACCGGCACCAGCTCGCGCCCGCTGGCGGTGAGCACGTACTCGGCGCGCTCCCGCGAACCTTCGGCGCGATAGGCGCGGCGCTCGAGCACGCCGAACTCCACGAGCGTGGCGAGCCGGGACGAGAGCACGTCGCGGGCGATGCCGAGCGCGTCGGCGAACTCGGAGAAGCGGGTGCGGCCGCGGAATGCCTCCCGCACCACGAGGAGGGTCCACTTCTCGCCGAGCACTTCGAGGCTGCGGGCGATGGAGCAGCGCGGATCCTTGCCGAGAACCGATGTCATGACCCGATTCTACTCCTGAGTTCGAAAAGGCGACTCAGGATGCTAGGTTGGAAAACACAACCGAGAAGGAGAACACCATGTCCGTCGATTTCACCTCCGCCGTCGTGCTCGTCACCGGGGCCAACGGAGGGCTCGGCACCGAATTCGTGCAGCAGGCCCTCGATCTGGGCGCCGCCAAGGTCTACGCCACCGCCCGCACGCCCCGCGAGTGGGGCGACGCGCGGGTCGTATCGCTGCGCCTCGACGTCACCGACCCCGCCTCGGTGGCCGAGGCCGCCGCGCTCGCGAGTGACGTCACCGTGCTCGTCAACAACGCCGGCGTGGGCAGCTTCGCGCCCATCGCCACGGGAGCGGACGCCGAGCTCCGCGCCGTCTTCGAGACCAACTTCTTCGGCGCGGTCGCCGTGGCGCGCGCCTTCGCCCCGGTGCTCGGCGCGAACGGGGGCGGCGCCATCCTGAACGTGCACTCGGTGCTCAGCTGGATCGGCCTCGCCGGTGCCTACAGCGCGGCCAAGGCGGCGCTCTGGTCGGCCACGAACTCGCTGCGCCTCGAACTCGCGCCCCAGGGCACGCTGGTGACGGGACTGCACGTCGGTTACGTCGACACCCCGATGGCGGCGACCGCGACCGGCCCCAAGAACGACCCCGCCGACGTCGTGCGCGACAGCTACGCGGCCCTCCAGGCGGGCGAGTTCGAGGTGCTCGCCGACGAGCTCAGCGTCTCGGTGAAGCAGGGACTCTCGGGTTCGATCGCCGATCTCTACCCGCAGCTGCTGGCCTCCTGATCGGAGTAAATACTGAAATGCGGAGGACCGAGGCGATATACGCGTCGGTCCTCCGCGTTTCAGTAGCAACTCATCACCCTCAGCGGCCCTCGCCGCCCGTGCGCGCCTACCCGGGATCTCCCCGTGAACACGCCGCACCCCACTGGCGCCGGTCCGCGCCCGCCGTGAGGATGGACGCATGACCGGCACCTGGAACCTCCCGCCCGCCATCGCCGCCTTCTTCGACGCCACCAACGCCCGCGACACCGAACGCTTCCTCGCCGCCTTCGCCCCCGGCGCCGTGCTCGACGACTGGGGCCGCTCCTTCACCGGCCGCGAGGGCATCGCCCGCTGGAACGACACCGACAACATCGGCAAGCAGAGTCACTTCGAGGTCACCGGCGTGATCGAGACGAACGGCGTCCACGCCGTCTCGATCACCGTGACAGGCAACGGCTACAGCGGTGGCGGCACCATCGCCTTCGCCCTCGACGGCGAGGGCCGCATCTCCCGCGTCGACATCACCGGCTGAGCGGATGCGCGCCCGCGGGCGCACGACCCGCTCGCGGCAATAGGCTGGCGGCAGGGCTGCCGGCGGAGTCGCGGCGGTCCACGAGACCGATGAGCGGCACGGGCGGCGGATGCGCATCCGCCGCCGGGGAAAGAGGAGACATGAGCGGCACGATCATGGTGGGCTACGACGGATCGCCGGCGGGCAAGGTCGCTCTCGACTGGGCTCTGCGGCGGGCGGAGGCCACGGGGCACGACGTCGACGTGGTGTTCGTGGCCGACACCTCGTGGGATTCCGAGGCCTTCACGGCGGCGCCGTTGCTGCAGAAGCACGGCGAGGTCGTTCTCGCGAGCGCCGCCTTCAACGCCGACTCCAAGGCACCCGACGTGCGGGTCACCTCGCGAGTGGTGCACGGAAATCCCGTCGCGGTGCTCTGCGCCGAGGCCGAGTCCACGGGCGCGGCCCTGCTCGTGGTGGGCAGCTACCGCAAAGACCTCTACGAGCGGCTCACCACGAGCGCGGTGAGCCTGCGGGTGGCGGCGTCGGCGAAGGTGCCCGTGGCGGTCATCCCCGACCTGCCGGTGTCCGGGCGTTCCGGCGTCGTCGTGGGCATCGACGGCTCGGAGTCGGGCGACGCCGTCCTCGCGGAGGGCATCGCCGAGGCCGCGCGGCTCGAGGAGCCGCTTCATGTCGTGAGCGCCTGGACCATGCCGCCGCTCTCGATGCCCGACTTCACCGACGGCTCCGAGCTCTACGACGCCCTCGAGGAACGCGCCCGGCTCGGGGCGCAGGCCGCCGTCGAGCGGGCGGGCGCGCATCCGGAGCTCGTCATCGACACGCAGGTGGTGCTCGACGCGCCGGCCGCGGCCCTCATCACCGCCGCCGAGCAGGCGAGCCTGCTCGTGATCGGCAGCCACGGACGCCGCGGCCTCAGCCGGTTCCTGCTCGGCTCGGTGAGCCACGACGTACTCATCCACACCCCGTGTCCCGTGATCGTGCTGCGGGTGGCCGACACCGCCTGAGCCGAACGCCCTCGGCGAACGCGCGGGCCGTACGAAGGGCGCGCCCGGGAGCGACCGGTATCGTGGTCGCGTGTCCGACAGCCCCGCCTCCGCCACACCGTACGAGGTGCTGGGTGTGCCGCCCACGGTCAGCCACGAGGAGTTGCGCCGCGCCTACCGCCGGCTGCTGCGGGAGACGCATCCCGACACCGGCGGCAGCGCCACCCGCTTCGTGGCCGTTCAGCACGCCTGGGAGCGCGTGGGCACGCCCGAGGACCGGGCCGCGTACGACCGCGGTCACGGCGCCCGCACGATGGCGCCCGAAGGGTCGGCGGCGCACGCGGCCGGCGCATCCGGCTCGTCGAGCACGGCGGGGGAGGGCTTCGGCTCGCCGTCGCGCGGGGGCTCCGGCCGGGCGGCGAGCTCCACGGTGCGCGCCCGCAGCTACGGGCACCCCGGCGGACAGGAGCGCGAGCGTTACCTGACGCTGCTGCGCGAGTGGGTCGGCCGAGGTGTCACCGTCACCGACCCCTACGACCCGGCGCTCGTGCGCTCGGCGCCACGGGAGATCCGCGGCTGGCTCGCAAAGGCCATCGCCGAGGAGTCCACCGCCGGCCTCGTGGGTGCGCTCGGCATCGGCTACACCATCTGGAACAACGTGCTCACCGGCCGCACGCTCGGCGGCGTGCCCGAGACCATCGACCACGTCGTGCTCGGCCCCGCCGGGTTGTTCGCCATCCAGTCGGAGGACTGGGGCGGTGAAGTGCGCCTGCGCAAAGACGAACTGGTGGGCGACGGCCTGCCCTCCGGTGTCGAACCGTTGCACGAGCTCGCGAAAGGCGCCCGCGCGCTGGCCCGCTCGCTCGGCGTCACGTTCACGGGTCTGGTCGTGGTGGTTCCGGATGACGCCCTCGCCGAACCCGTCTCGGTGGTCGGCCGTGGGCGGCTGGCCGGCACCGTCGTGGTGCGCCGTTCCCTGCTGCCGCAGCTTCTGCGCACCGGGGTCGGCCCCGCCGATCGCACGAGCATCGATCGCGCCTTCGAGTTGCGACCCCGCCTGCAGCGCGGGATCCGCCTGGCCTGAGGGCTCTGAGGCCCTGGGTCGCCCCGGTGGATGTGTGTCTGAAAACGGAGTACACTCCGAAATGAGCACGATCCGTGGAGGTGACCAGATGGCGACCCTGGGGCGCAGAGAACGCAGCAAGCTCGACAAAGAGCAGCGCATCTTCCAGGCGGCGGAGGAGCTGTTCGAGTCGCAGGGCTTCGAGGCCGTGACCACGCAGGCCGTCTCCGACCGGGCCGACGTGGGCACGGGCACCCTGTTCCGCTATGCGGCCACCAAGGGCGAGCTCCTGCTCATGGTCTACAACCACCGTTTCGCCGACGCCATCGCCGCCGGCCGGCGCGACGCCACCCGGGCCGACGGGCTCGCCTCGGCGGTGCAGGCGGCCGTCGCGCCCCTGCTCGAGGCCGGCCGGAGCTTCTCGCACAACGCGATGGTCTACCAGCGTGAACTGATGTTCGGCGACCCCACCGACCGCTTCCGCGCTGAGGGGCTCGCCCTCGTGGCCGAGCTCGAGGGCGTTCTGACGAGCTTGTTGCTGACCGCACGCGCCTCGGCGGGGCCTGCGATGCGAGCACCCGGCGACGATGCGGTGGCCGCCCGCCGCGCCGCCCGGTCGATCTTCGCGGTCGTACACCTCGCCCTCGTGCAACCCGCCATCAACGCCTTCCCCGACACCGACCCGGTGGCCGAGGCCCGAGCCCAGATCGCGCAGATCGTGCGCGGCTACGGCCCGACATCATGAGCACTCCCTGAACACATCCAGAACAGAAAGAAGCACTCGATGAGCAGTTCGAACTTCCACAAGGTCACGGTGCTCGGCACCGGCGTGCTGGGCTCCCAGATCGCCTACCAGACCGCCTACAGCGGCTTCGCGGTGACGGCCTACGACATCAACGCCGCCGCGCTCGCCACCGCGAAGGAGCGCTTCGCGGGCCTCGCGAAGACCTACCTCGCCGAGGTGCCCGGCGCCACCGAGGAGTCGGTGCAGGCGGCATTGGGTCGTCTGAGCTACTCCAGCGACCTGGCCGAGGCGGCCGCCGACGCCGACCTCGTCATCGAGGCGATCCCCGAGGTGCTCGCCCTCAAGCAGGAGACCTACGAGAAGCTCGGCGCCGTGGCCCCCGCGAAGACGGTGTTCGCCACCAACTCCTCCACGCTCCTGCCGAGCGACATCAAGGGCTTCACCGGCCGCCCCGACCGCTTCCTCGCCCTGCACTTCGCCAACAAGGTGTGGCAGTTCAACACCGCCGAGGTGATGGGCACCACCGACACCGACCCGGCCGTGTTCGACGCCGTGGTGGCGTTCGCCGGAGAGATCGGCATGGTGCCGATCCCGATCCACAAGGAGAAGGCCGGCTACGTGCTGAACTCCCTGCTCGTGCCCTTCCTCAACGCGGCCGTCGAGCTCGCGGCCGGCGGCTATGCCGAACCGCACGACGTCGACAAGGTCTGGCGCATCGCCACCGGGGCACCCCTGGGCCCGTTCCAGATCTACGACATCATCGGACTCACGACGCCCTACAACATCCTCGCCCACGGCACGCCCGCCAACCAGAAGCTGGCGGAGTGGCTGAAGGCCGAGTACATCGACAAGGGCAAGCTCGGGGTGGCGGCCGGCGAGGGTTTTTACACGTACTAGCTGCCGGAGGGGCCGTGCTGCGCGCGGCCCCTCCGGGCCGCGCCGGTCCCCGCCCGGCGCGGCGCGGCATGTTCGCGTGCGGTCGCTGGCGCGGCCGCGCGCTCACCTTGGGCCGTCGAGCGCGGCCTGCGGCTTTCAGCGCGGTGCCCATGCTCTGGGGCTGCGGTGCCTATGCTCAGGGGAGCAGGAGGATCTTGCCGACGTGGGCGGAGGACTCCATGAGGCGGTGGGCGGCGACTACCTCGAGCGCAACGTGCGGGCACTGGCCGTGGAAGGGCGCATCGCCAACATCGCCAGCATGGGCGGGCGCACCGCGTCGATCGATCTCGGGGCGCTGA
>SCNI01000046.1 GCA_005502775.1 Microbacteriaceae bacterium 3FA27C10 | reverse complement strand
ACTAGCCCCCCTTCACCCCGACCTCGTAAGGAACCCCCATGACCATCACCGACACCGACCTCACCGCCGCTCCGGATGCGGGCGCCGGCTCCGCGCATCCGCTCGCCAGCCTCAGCACGGCCGAGTTCACGCGCATCCGCGACATCGTGATCGCCCAGCCCGACTTCACCTCCACCACCCGCTTCGCCTATGTAGGGCTCGACGAGCCGCACAAACGGGAGGTGCTCGCCTGGCAGGCGGGGGAGGGCCCGCTGCCCGAGCGGCGTGCGCGCGTGATGCTGCTCGACATGGCCACGAGCCGCTCCACCGACAACGTGGTGTCGTTGACGTCGGGTTCGGTGCTGTCGACGACCGTGCTCGACGGCTCGGCCGGGCAGCTGCCGATCCTGGTCGAGGAGTTCGAGGCCGTCGGCGCCATCGTGGCCGATGACCCCCGCTGGGTCGAGGCGCTCTCGCGCCGAGGCCTCACGGTCGACAACGTCATCTGCGTGCCGCTCTCGGCCGGCTACTACGACTTCCCCGAAGAGGTGGGGCGGCGCATCCTGCGCGTGCTGGCCTTCCGCATGGACGCGCCGAACGACCACCCCTGGGCGCATCCGGTCGACGGGCTCTCTGCCTACGTCGACGCGGCCACCCGCACGGTCACCCGGCTCATCGACGCCACCGACCTCGCCGTGCCCGAGACCTCGGGCAACTTCGACGACCCCGAGCTGCAGGGCGCGCCGCTGGCCACCCTCAAGCCGATCGTCATCACGCAGCCCGAGGGGCCGTCGTTCACGGTCGACGGCGAGAACGTCACCTGGGGCAACTGGCAGTTCCAGGTGGGTTTCGACACCCGCGAGGGCCTCGTGCTGCGTCAGCTCGCCTGGGCCGACACGCGGCCGGATGCTGCCACGGGCCTGCCGCCGGCGCCCCGCCCCGTGATCTACCGCGCCTCCATCGACGAGATGCTCGTGCCCTACGGCGACCCGTCGCCGGTGCGGTTCTGGCAGAACTACTTCGACACCGGGGAGTACCTCTTCGGCCGCTTCACGAACTCGCTCGCGCTCGGCTGCGACTGCGTGGGCGAGATCCACTACTTCGATGCGGTGCTCGCGGACGAGCTCGGCAACCCCTTCACCATCGAGAACGGCATCTGCATGCACGAGGAGGATTTCGGCACCCTCTGGAAGCACTCCGACATGTTCACCGGCTCCAACGAGGTGCGGCGCTCGCGGCGTCTCGTCATCTCGTTCTTCACCACCGTGGGCAACTACGACTACGGCTTCTACTGGTACCTCTATCTCGACGGCACGATCGAATGCGAGGCGAAGCTCACCGGCATCCTCTTCACCTCGGCCTACCCCGGGCTGTCGGCCGACGGCTCCGACTACCCGTACGCCTCCGAGGTGGCCCCCGGGCTCGGCGGCCCGTACCACCAGCACCTGTTCTCGGCGCGCCTGGACATGACCGTCGACGGCGTCTCGAACGCGGTCGACGAGGTCGACGTCGTGCGGGTTCCGGTGGGGCCGGGCAACGAGCACGGCAACGCCTTCACGAAGGGAGTGACGCGGCTCACCACGGAGGGCTCGTCGGGCCGGGTGGCGGATGCCTCGGTGGGCCGGGCCTGGCACATCACCTCCACATCGCAGACCAACGCGATGGGCCGGCCCACCGGCTACGTGCTGCTGCCGCAGGAGGCGCCGACGCTGCTCGCCGACCCGTCCTCGTCGATCGCGAAGCGTGCGGAGTTCGCCACGAAGCACCTCTTCGTGACGGCGTACGACCCGGCCGAGCGCTACGCGGCGGGCGACTTCGTGCACCAGAACCCGGGCGGCGACGGCATCACCAAGTTCATCGCCGCCGACGCCTCGATCGACGGCGAGGACATCGTGCTGTGGCACACCTTCGGGCCCACGCACTTTCCTCGCCCCGAGGACTGGCCCGTGATGCCGGTCGACTACGCCAAGTTCACCCTGAAGCCCTACGGCTTCTTCGACCGCAACCCGGCCCTGAACGTGCCGGCGCCGGCCGAGGCCGAGGGCGCGCACTGCGCCCACCACGGGGCGGATGCAGGCGCGGCGGAGTCGGGCGCGCACGACCACGCGGGCCACGACCACGGGTCCCACGACCACGCGGGGCACTAGCCCCTCATCAGCCGGCGAGACGTCACTCTCCGCGCCAGCTCGGGTGCTTTGGCTCGGGAAGTGACGCCTCGCCTTCACCGCTATGCCCGGGATCCGGGTATCCGGGAGGAAGGAGCCGTCATGGCTGAACTTCTGCACGCGGGCGCGCTGCTTCCCGCCGCGGTGGGCGCATGCTGCACCCTCGGCTCGGTGCGCTCGCGCCGGCTGGCGGCGGCGCTCTCGGCGATCGTGATGCTGCTCGCGATGCTCGACGCGACCGTGGGCGTCCTGCGCGTGCCCACCTTCGTGTGGACCGCCGTCCTCGTGGCCGCGGCCCTCGCCGCCGCCCTCGCCGGCCGGCTCGCCACGGGCGCGCCGCACCCGGGCGGAGCGCGGGCCGTCGCCGACCCGTCGGCGCGAACCCGTGGGCCCGGCCGCCGCTCCGCCCCGGATGCGGGCGCTCGGGTGCCCGTGCCCGCTCGCCACGCCGGCGCCATGGCCGCGCACGGGAGTGCCGGGCTGCTCGTCACCGCGGGGCTGCTCGCGGCGATGGGCGGCGCGGGAGGCGCCTCCGCGGTGGGGGCGAGCTGGGGCGCCGGCCTGGCGGGCTCGATGCATCACGCGGGGAGCGCATCCGGTGCCCTGCTGACGATGTCCGGCGTCGGCGCGCTCGTCTACATGGGCCTGAGCGCCGTGCTCGCGCTGCGACTGCCCCGCGCCACCCTCCGCGACCGGATGGCCGTGGCCGAGGTCGCGAGCATGGCCGCCTCGACCGCCCTCATGCTCGCCGCCCTCCTGATTCCGTAGTCCGCGGTCGGCCCCACCGTACGGCGCCGCGTATCGTGAAACCCATGGCCACCACCGCGCGCACCGCTGCCCTCCGCACCGCCGTCATCGGCTACGGACTCGGAGGTTCGGTCTTCCACGCGCCGCTCGTGGCGGCCGATCCCGCGTTCGAGCTCGTGGCCATCGTGACCTCGAACGCCGAGCGGGCGGCGGAGGCGAGTGCGCGCTACGGCGACGTCGTGGTCGTCCCGGATGCCGGCACCCTCCTCTCGCGGGCCGGCGCCGGTGGACTCGCGCTCGACCTGGTGGTGATCACCACACCCAACGCCACGCACGCGCCGCTCGCCCACCGCGCCCTCGACGCGGGTCTCGACGTGATCGTGGACAAGCCGTTCGCCTTGTCGGCAGCCGACGCCGACGAACTCGTCGCTCACGCCGAGCGGGCCGGCCGGCGCATTGCGGTGTTCCACAATCGGCGCTGGGACGGCGACTTCCTCACCGTGCGCGCCCTCGTCGAGGGCGGTGAGCTCGGCGAGGTGCGCCAGTTCGAATCGGCCTTCGAGTGGTGGAAACCGGCTCTGGGCGCCAAGAACAAAGACGTCGACCCGGCGGCCGAGGGCGGCGGCATCCTGTTCGATCTGGGTCCGCACCTCATCGACCAGGCCCTCCAGTTGCTCGGTCCCGTCGACATCGCATCCGGCGCCGTGCACGCCGAACTCGACGCGCGCCGCAGCGGCGCCGTCAACGACGACGACAGCTTCGTCACCCTCCGGCACGCGAGCGGCGCCCGCAGCCGTCTCTGGATGAGCGCCGTGGCGCCCGCGAACCGCCCGCGATTCCGCGTCGTCGGTTCGAAGGCCGTGTTCACGACGTGGGGCCTCGACCCGCAGGAGCGGCAGGCGAAGGCCGGCATGGACGTCGGCGATCCCGAGTTCGGTGTCGACGACGTCAGCCCGATGGGGCTGCTCGAGACCCCCGACGGCTCGCGCGAGATCCGGCTCGAGCGCGGCGACTACGCCGCCTTCTACCGCGGTGTCGCCGAGGCGCTCCTCACCGCAACCCCGACGCCCGTCGACCCGCGCGACGCCGTGGCCGGTCTCGCCATCATCGCCGAGTGCCACCGCCAGACCCCCTGACCCCGCACTCCCCGTCCTGCCCTCCGCCGCGGCATCCGGGCCCGGATGCCGGAACGCCTGGTCGGGCGGGTATTCTTGGAGGGTCTTCTTCCGCAGCGCCGCGGTCAGTGAGCCCTCAGCCCATCACCCCGCCGGAAGGTCCCGCACGCATGTCCCTCACCGCCACGCCCGCTCTCGCCCTCGCGCGTCTCGTCGACCACACCCTGCTGAAGCCCGAGGCCACCGAGGCCGACGTGGCCGCGCACGTCGCCGAGGCGATCGAGCTCGGCGCCTACTCGGTGTGCGTGTCGCCGTCGTTCCTGCCGCTCGCGGTGCCCGCCGGCGCGGAGCTCAAGGTCGCCGTGGTGTGCGGCTTCCCCTCCGGCAAGCACACCTCGTCGGTCAAGGCCGCCGAGGCGGCACAGTCGATCGCGCGCGGCGCCGACGAGATCGACATGGTCATCGACCTCGGCGCGGCGAAAGCGGGCCGTTTCGATCTCGTCGAGGCCGACATCGCGGCCGTGCGTGCCGTCATCCCGGCCCCGCACGTGCTCAAGGTCATCATCGAGTCGGCCGTGCTCACCGACGACGAGATCGTAGCCGCCTGCCGCGCCGCCATGGCCGCCGGAGCCGACTTCGTGAAGACCTCCACCGGGTTCCACCCCGCCGGCGGAGCCACCCTCGAGGCCGTCGCGCTCATGGCGAAGACCGTCGACGGTGAGCTCGGCGTGAAGGCGAGCGGCGGCATCCGCACCCTCGAGGCCGTGGAGGCCATGATCGCGGTCGGCGCCACGCGCCTGGGGCTCTCGGGCACCCGCGCCATCCTGGCCGAGGCGGCCGGCCTGGCCGTTGAGCCCGAGGCGCCCGGCTCGTACTGACGGACGCCGTGCGGCATCGCGCGCAGCCGAGGCGACGCGGGTAGCGGATGCGGTGCGCCACCGTCATCGCCCCGCGCGCCGGGAGCTCCTGCGCTTGCTACCCTGGGGTGACTCGAGATTTGGGAGACATTGGATGGCTGGAGTGCTGCTCGGCGTTGTCGGTTTGATCACCCTGGTCGGCGGTGTGCTCGGCATCATGGCGCTCGTCGCGATGGTGCGCTCTCCGTACAAGGGCTGACTCTTCGGGGGCCGACCCTCCGTGGGCTGACCCTTCGCACGCCGGCCCGCCGTGCGGGCTGTACCCGTGCCTACCCGCAGACGCGCGCGCCTCAGGCTCGCGTGCCGATGACGACGGTCGCGTCGAGCTCGTCGGAGCGCTCGATGCGCGGATGCAGTCCCGCCTCGGCGAAGACAGCCGCCGTCTCGGGGGCCTGGGCTTCGCTGGTCTCGATCAGCAGTGTGCCGCCGGGCGCGAGCCAGCCCGGCGCATCCGCCGCGACCCGCCGCTGCACGTCGAGCCCGTCGGCGCCGCCGTCGAGCGCCACGCGGGCCTCGTGCAGGCGAGCCTCGGGCGGCATGGTGGCGATCGCCGCGGTCGGAACGTAGGGCGCGTTCACCACGATCACGTCGATGCGTCCACGCAGAGTCCCGGGCAGGGCGTCGTAGAGGTCGCCCTCGAACACCTGCTCCGGCTGCGGGATGTTGCGCCGCGCACTCCGCACCGCCGCCGGATCGATGTCGGCCGCGTAGACCTCGGCCCCCGTCACGACAGCGGCCATCGCGGCGCCGACCGCCCCCGACCCGCAGCACAGGTCGAGCACCACGGCCCCGGCCGCCGGATGCGCGCCCCAGCCACGCGCAGCGGCGACGGCGTGCTGCACCAGGAACTCGGTGCGCCGGCGCGGCACGAACACGCCCCGATCGACCGCGATCCGCAGCCCCGCGAACTCCGCCCACCCGAGGATGTGCTCGAGCGGGAGCCCCGCCACCCGCTGCGCGATCATGCGCTCGAGGGCCACCGGGTCAGGCGTGCCCTGATGCCGCATTCGCTCGTCGACAGCGGCAGGGCCGGGCTCCGTGCGGGCGGTCCCGCCCGCCGCGCGCGCACTCGCTTCGTCGAAACCGCGCTCTGTGCCGAACCCCGCCGCCTCCAGCAGCAGAGCGGCCTCGTCCTCGGCGAAGACGCAGCCGGCGGACCGGAGCCGCGCGACGATCGCCGTGTTACTCCAGGCCTCGCCCGCCGCCACTCCGAAGCCGTCGCTCATCTCGGCGGCAACTCTACTCGTGACCTCGGCTCCGCAACCCCGCAACCCGCGCGCGGCTCGGCGCCGCTCCCGGGCGCCCGACTCTTACGCCGGCAGCGACGACTCGATCAGCGCCACGATCTCCGGCGCGTCCGGCTCCACGGTCGGGCGGAAGCGGTGCACCTGGCCGTCGGGCGTCACCACGAACTTCTCGAAGTTCCACTTGACGCGCCCGGCCTTGCCCGCCGCATCCGGCGTCTTCGTGAGCTCGGCGTAGAGCGGATGCGCCGAGCGCCCGTTCACCTTCACCTTGTCGAACATCGGGAAGGTCACGCCCCACGTGGTGGAGCAGTACTCCTTGATCTTGTCGGTGTCGGAGAGCTCCTGCAGGAACTGGTTGCTCGGGAAGCCGAGCACCGTGAAGCCGCGGTCACCGTAGGCCTTCTGCAGCTGCTCGAGCTTCTCGTACTGCGGCGCGAGCCCGCAGCGCGAGGCGACGTTCACGATGAGCTTGACGGGCGCGTAGTCGGCCAGCGTCGAGGTGGAGCCGTCGATGGTGGTGAGGGGGATCTCGTTCAGCTTGTCGCTCATGCGCGTGTCCTTCGGGTCGAGGTCGTCGAGGTCGTTTCCAGTAGACTTACCAGTAACTCTACTGCGAGCGACCACGGGAGGTGACTGTGAATCCGAGCGACGAGACCGTCGTGCCGATGCGCGAGCGCCTGCTCCAGGCCGCCTCGCAGCTGTTCTACACCGAGGGCTTCCGCGCGGTGAGCGCCGAGCGCATCATCGCGCTCGTCGGCACCACGAAGGTGACCTTCTACCGCCACTTCCCCTCGAAGGACGAGCTCATGGTGGCCTACCTCGAGCGGCACGCGGCCCTCGAGCGGGCCGTGCTGGGCGACGTGCTCGAGCTCGCCCAGGCCGATCCCGAGGCCGGGTTGCGGCTCGCCGTCGACGCCCTGGCGGCCGCGAGCTGCGCGCCCGGCTACCGGGGCTGCGCCTTCATCAATGCCGCAGCCGAGTACGCCGACCCCGCGCATCCGGTGCGCCTCGTGGTGCTCAGCCATCGCCGGTGGCTCACGGCTGCGTTCACCCGGCTGCTCGGCACGCTCGGCCTCGCCGACGGCGCGGCTCGGGATGCGGCGGTCGAACTGATGATCCTGCGCGACGGCGTCACGGTGGGCGGCTACCTCGACGATCCCGCGGCCGTCACCCGCGCCTTCGCTCGAGCGGCCGCCGCCGTGATCGCTGCGCACCGCACTTCCGCCTCCGAACGGAATGAGATTCGAGCCTGAAACCCGCGTTTCGCACGCGAGACCCTCGAATCTCCTTCCGTTCGAGGGCCGTGGCGTCGGCCGCGAGCGCGCGGGCTACGCCGCGCACGCCCCCGAGTCCACGGGTGCCGTCGAGCCCGCCTGCGCGAGCACGGGTGCCGCCTCGTCGAGCGTCAGCGCGTAGCCCGTCTCCGAGTCGATGGTGGAGCGAGCGAAGACCACCCCCACCACGGCGCCGTCGTCGTCGAAGAGCGGGCCGCCCGAATTGCCCGGCCGCACCACCGATCGCAGCGAGTAGATCGAGCGCGTGACCGGCGCATTCTGGTAGATGTCGAGTCCCACCGCGTCGAGCATCTCGCGCACGCGCGCCGGCACCGCGGAGTAGGCGCCGTTCTCGGGGTAGCCGGCCACCACCGAGGAGTCGCCGGCCGCGAGCGTGCTGCCGAGCGGCAGGGGGGCGAGCGGCAGCCCCGGAACGTCGAGCACGGCCAGGTCGCGGGAGGGATCGAACACCACGAGCGTCGCATTGTAGAGCTGCCCCACGCCGCCCGGCTGCACGAACAGCTGCGAGGAGCCCGCCACCACGTGGGCGTTGGTGACGATGCGGTCGGTCGCGACGACCCAGCCGCTGCCCTCCGCATCCGACGAGCACGACGGCGCCGAGGAGAGCACGCGCACGACGCCGCTGGCGGCCGCATTGACGGCGGCCGGGATGCTCGGGTCGGGCGGCTGCGCGCCCTGGATGGTCTCCGACCCGAAGGCGAACACCTGCGGGAAACCCGAGTCACCCAGCGCCGTGTTGATGGTGCCGAGCGCCGTCGACGAGGGGATGGGCGAGATCGCGTTGAGCGTCGACACCACCTTCGACGACGACACCACCTGGGAGATCTGCGGGATGCCGGTGGTCTGGAGGAACCCGGCGAGCAGCCACACCACGACCCCCCAGGTGAGCGCCCCGAGCACCGCTCCGCCGGCCGCGTCGAGGCCGCGCCCGATGCGCACCACTCCGATCACGCGGCGCAGCAGCCCGGCCGCGAGCGAGAGCACACCCACCGCCACCACCATGCAGAGCACGAGCACCACGCCCGCGGTGATGGCCCGCTGCACGGGCGCGTTCCAGCCGAAGCCGCCCACCCAGTCGGCGATCGGGGGCGCCAGAAGGGTGGCGAGCAGGGCACCCGCGATGATGCCCACGAGCGACGCGGCGGTCACCAGGGCGCCGCGGCGCCACCCGCCGAGCACGGCGAGCAGGCCGATCACGATCAGCACGATGTCGACGATGATGTCCATTGGCGTCATGCTATTCAGCACAGCTGGGAGTCGTGCACCGGATGCGCGGGGCGCGTCCGCGACAGCCCTACGGAACCGTCGTCACGGCCCCTACCCTGAGCAGCGCGTCGCTGGTGTTCGTGCAGGCGTCGTAGGCGGTGGTGGGCACGAAGATCGCCCCGGAGGCGTTGGGCGGGAACACCCGGAATCCGTTCGCGGTCTGCACCGAGCAGTTCGGGAAGTTCGAGGCGGTCGCGATCTGCAGCAGCGCCTGTGCGGCGCCGCCAGGGGCGAGTTCGAGGCTCGCCACCGCGCTGTTCTCGTCGGGCACCGCGGCGGCGCCGAGCTGGGTTCCGTTGTCGTCGCCGACGAACGCGATCTGCGGGTAGCCCTGCAGTGTGCATCCGGTGGTTCCCGTGTTGGTGAACACGAGCGGAACGACGCTGCTGCCGGCCGTGCCCTCCGCCTGGCCGAGGGTGACGCTCAGCTGGTCGGCGGTGCAGGCCGTGGAGGCGGCGTTCGTCGGAGTCGGGGTCGGAGTCGACGTGGCGGTGGGCGTCGGGCTCGGCGAGATGGTGACGGTGACGGTGGGCGCCGGCGCCGGCGAGGGGGCTTTGGCGGTGAGCACGCCCCACGCGACGGCGCCGATGAGGGCGAGGCCCAGCACGATCGCCACGACGATGAACGCGATCTTCCAGCCGTTGCGCCGTGGCGGGTTCGGACCGGCGGGCGGGAGGCCGTTCGGGCCGAACGGCGAGGTCGGGCCGCTGGGCAGTTCGGGCGGAACCGCGGCCCCGGGCTGCACGGGTGGCTCCGGTGTGAACTCCGACATGATCGAACCCTCCTCGACCGGCCGAACGGATGCTGCCGGTCACTGCCAGTAAATCAGCCCCGGAGCGTTCGATGACGGAACCGAATCATGTGTACACCGTCCACATCAGTCTGTTATCGTGCTCTCGTCGGCACCGGATCAGCCGGTCGCCGCATCCCGGAGGAGACGGTCATGACCACCAATCTCAACCCCTACATCAGCTTCACCGGCGAAGCGAGGAGCGCCATGGAGTTCTACCAGTCGGTGTTCGGGGGCGAGCTCACGAGCAGCACCTTCGGCGACTTCGGCATGGCGCACGATCCCTCGGAGAGCGGGCTCGTCATGCACGCTCAGCTCGTGTCGCCGAACGGCCTGGTGCTGATGGCCTCCGACACCCCGGCGTCGATGGAGTACAAGTCCGGCACGAACGTGAGCGTGTCGCTGAGCGGCACCGACGAGGCGGAGCTGCACGGCTACTGGGACAAGCTGTCCGAGGGTGCCGCCATCGCGCAGCCGCTCGAGAAGGCACCGTGGGGTGACAGCTTCGGCATGCTGACCGACAGGTTCGGCATCAACTGGCTCGTCAACATCGGCGGCACGCCCCAGGACCCGACGGCGCAGTAGGCGACCGCTCAGTAGCCGACGGCCCTCAGGCGGTCGCCTGGTGACGGCGCCCGCCGCTACTTCTCGGGGTGCTTGGCCTTGTGGCGCGCGATCAGCGCCTCCTTCTCGGCCTTGAGCGACGCCACCGTGTCGGCGTCGAGCCCGGGGTCGGGGATGTCGAGGAATGGGCTCTCGCTGCCGGTGCGCGAGTGCAGCACGGAGGCATAGCCGATCGCGGCGGCGTGCACCTGCGCGGTGGCGCGATCGCGCTTGCCGCGGTTGCTCTTCGGGTCTTCGAGTACTTCGACGTGCTTCTCGAGAGCCTTGATGAGCTCTTTCAGCGCGGTCTTCGTCTTCTTCGCCATGCCGGTCATTATGCCGGTCGAAGGTGAACAGGGCCATGCTGGGGGCCATGAGCACGACGACGACGTCGACCGGCATCACGGAGACGCAACCGGAACTCAAGAAAGTCATGGGGCCGAAGCTCCTGCTCCTGTTCATCATCGGAGACATCCTCGGCACCGGCATCTACGCCCTCACCGGGCAGGTCGCCGCCGAGGTCGGGGGTGCGGCCTGGCTGCCGTTCCTCATCGCCTTCGTGGTGGCCACCATCACGGCCTGCTCCTATCTGGAGCTCGTGACGAAGTACCCCCAGGCGGCGGGCGCAGCCCTGTACGCGCACAAGGCCTTCGCCATCCACTTCGTGACCTTCCTGATCTGCTTCACGGTGATGTCCTCGGGCATCACCTCCGCCTCCGCTGCCGCCGGCGCCTTCGCCAGCAACTTCGCGATCGGGTTCGGGCTCGCCAAGAGCCCTGCGACCGCGCTCATCATCGCGCTGGCCTTCATGATCCTGATCGCCGCCGTGAACCTGCGCGGGGTGGCGGAGAGCGTGGGGCTCAACGTGGTGCTCACCCTCGTCGAGCTCTCGGGCCTGCTGCTGGTGATCTTCATCAGCATGTTCGCGATCTTCGGCGGCCAGGCGGACTTCTCGCGGGTGGTGGCGTTCGCGACGCCCGACGACAAGAACGTCTTCCTCGCCATCAGCACCGCGACCTCTCTCGCCTTCTTCGCGATGGTGGGCTTCGAGGATTCGGTGAACATGGCGGAGGAGACGAAGAACCCCAGTCGCATCTTCCCGAAGGTGATGCTCTCGGGTCTCGTCATCACCGCGATCGTGTACGTGATCGTGTCGATCGTGGCCGTGGCGATCGTGCCGGTGGGGGAGCTGGCGGGCAACGACACCCCGCTCGTGACCGTGGTGCAGACGGCGGCTCCCGACTTCCCGATCTCCGCGCTCATCCCCTTCATCTCGCTCTTCGCCGTGGCCAACAGCGCACTCATCAACATGATGATGGCGAGCCGGCTGCTCTACGGCATGAGCAAGCAGGGGGTGCTGCCGCCGTTCCTGTCGAAGGTCCTGCCCCGGCGGCGCACGCCGTGGGCGGCGATCGTGTTCACCACCGTGATCGCGCTCGCTCTCACCGGTTTCGTGTCGATCGACCCGAAGAACCCCATCGCCGTGCTGCTCGGGGGCACCACCTCGCTGCTCCTGCTCGCCGTGTTCGCCGTCGTGAACGTGTGCGTGCTGGTGCTGCGCCGGCAGAGCGTCGGTCAGGAGCACTTCCGCACGCCCACCGTGCTCCCGGTGGTGGGGGTGCTGGCCTGTGTCTGGCTGGTGCTGCCGTGGACCTCGGGGCGCCCGGCCGAGCAGTACCTCATCGCGGGCATCCTGCTCGTGATCGGCGTGCTGCTCTGGGCCGTCACCTTCGTCCATCGCCGCGCCCGCGGCTACGCCGTCAGCGAGACTCCGGATGCGCCCGCCCCGGTCACGCCGTCGGCGACCGACCGTTAGCCGGCGCGGCTTGGGGCTCGCCGCGCAGCGGCGCCGGCGTCGGGCGTTCTCCGGTGCGAGGTCAACCGACTGCGACCTCGAAGGAGGCGCTCGGGCCGCCACCGTCGCGCAGGATGACGGCGGTGACCGTGAGGGTGTCGGGCCCGTGGTAGCCGGAGTCGCTCTTGTAGACGATCGTGCCGTAGCGGTCGATCGTGGCGGTGCCGTTGGCGGCCGTGATCGTCACGACCCGAGCGGACGACGTGCAGTTCGTGGCGAGAAGGGTGGTGCGACCGGAGACCACCACCTGAGGTGTCGTCAGGATCGACGTGCAGAACGGGCCCGTCGGGACGCTCGGATACGCCGAGGCGCCGAGCGCGGGGCCGGTCACCGCCAGTGCGGCCGCGATCGTCAGAGCGGCCGTGATGGTCGGTGCCGCGACGGCGCGACGGGATCGGTGGCGAAGACGTGTGCTGTTCATCGGAAGACCTTTCGGTGTCAGGTGTCCCGTTCCCCGTCGTGAGCATAGCGCGCCCCGCCGATTAAGTGAAGAAAGCTCGTACCTGCCGGAGGGGCGTCCTCGCGGCAGACTGGAGACATGACACTTCTCCCCGACGAGCGCCCCCAGCCGCCCGAGCGCGGCGGCGAGCGCGAGAGCATCGAGGGCTTCCTCGAGCTGCAGCGCGCATCCGTGGTGTGGAAGGCCACCGGACTCAGCGACGCGGATGCGGCGCGCCGCCTTCTGCCGAGCCTCACGACGGTCTCGGGGCTGGTGCGGCACCTCGCCGACGTCGAGCGCTCGTGGTTCCGTGAGGACATGGCCGGCGAGACCGGGCTCGTGTACCGCTGGAGCGAGGAGGACCCCGACGGAGAGTTCCGCGTGACGGAGGCCGACAGCCTCGCCGAGATCCTCGCGGACTACGAACAGGCTTGCGCCGAGTCGCGTGCGGTGGCCGCCCGCTTCGCGCTCGACGACCGCAGTGCGGCCCAGGACGGCCGCTTCACGCTGCGCTGGATCCTGCTGCACCTCACCGAGGAGACCGCGCGCCACCTCGGCCACATCGACATCCTCCGCGAGCTTCTCGACGGCGCCGTGGGCGAGTAGCTAGACCGCCAGGAGGCTCTGCAGCGCTGAGGTGAACATCGCGAGGCCGTCGACGCCCGAGCGCATGGCGACCGGGGTGTCGGGGCCGAAGCCGGCCTCGATGGCGTGTTCGGGGTGCGGCATGAGCCCCACCACGTTGCCGCGGGCGTTCGTGACGCCGGCGATGTCGTTGAGCGAGCCGTTCGGGTTCACGCCCACGTAGCGGAACGCCACCAGGCCCTCGCCCTCGAGCCGCTCGAGCGTCTCGGCCGAGGCGATGTAGCCGCCCTCGCCGTTCTTCAGCGGGATGGTGATCTCCTGGCCCGGCTCGTAGGCCGAGGTCCACGCGGTCGAGGTGTTCTCGACCCGCAGCACCTGGTCGCGGCAGATGAAGGATCCGTGGTCGTTGCGGATGAGGCCACCGGGGAGCAGGTGCGCCTCGGTGAGCATCTGGAAGCCGTTGCAGATGCCGAGCACCGGAACCCCGCGCTCGGCGGCCGCCACCACTTCGCGCATGATCGGCGAGTGCGAGGCGATGGCGCCGCAGCGCAGGTAGTCGCCGTAGCTGAACCCGCCCGGCAGCACCACCGCATCCACGCCCTGCAGCTCGTGGTCGCCGTGCCACAGCGCGACGGCCTCGGCGCCGGCGAAACGCACCGCGCGCTGGGCGTCGCGGTCGTCGAGCGAGCCCGGGAAGGTGACGACGCCGACGCGCGTCACGCGAGGGCCCCGGATGCGGCCGACGCGCTGTGCGCACCGGCTTCGTCGACCACGGTGATGTTGACGACGTCTTCGATCACCGAGTTCGACAGCAGCTCGTCGGCGATCTCGCGCACCGAGGCGAGCACGGCATCGTCGACGGGGCCGTCGACGGTCAGTTCGAAGCGCTTGCCGACGCGCACGCCGGAGAAGTGCTCGTTGCCGAGGCGGCTGAGGGCGCCGGCCACGGCCTTGCCCTGCGGGTCGAGAAGTTCGGCTTTGGGCATGACGTCGACGACGATCTTCGGCACGTGTTGCTCCTGCGTTCGGCCCCTGCGATGGGCGGGAAAGATGGCTCCAGTCTACCGGCTGCCGCGGGGAGCCGGTCGGGGGTCAGCCATGGCCGCCGGTCTCCGCCACGAGCCGCCCGAGCTCGCGCCGGGAAACGGAGCCCGTCTTGCCGCGGGCCGTGTACACGCGCGCCTCCACCGTGCCTCCTGGTGCTCTCAGTACCGGATGGCGTCGATGACCTTGACGCGCACGGCGACGAGCGCCGGCAGGAGGCCCGCGACCGCACCGACCGCGGTGGCGGCGGCGAGGCCGAGCAGGGCGGCATCCATCGGGAAGGGCGGGAAGTCGCTCACCAGACCCTGCCCCACGGCATCGTGCACCCACGGGCTCTGCACGATCAGGATCGCCGCCGCCACACCGGCCGCACCCGCCGCGATGGTCGCCACCACGCTCTCCATCATCACGGCGAAGAACACCCGGCCCGCGGTGGCTCCGAAACTGCGCCGGATGCCGATCTCGCGCACGCGCTGCTTCACGGTCACCAGGGCGATGTTCACCAGGCCGAGCGCCCCGAGGAGCAGCACGAGCACGGCGATGCCCCCCACGACGAGCTTCGTCACCAGGAACGGATCGTCGCCGTACTGGGCGTAGTCCTGCCGGAACACGTCGACCGTCACGGAGTCGCCGAGGGCGGCCTGCACATCGCGCCGCGCCGCCGCCATGAGGTCGTCGGATGCCGCGGGCGGCACCCACATCTCGTACTGCGTCTGAGAACCCCCGTCGAACGGACCTCCGGAGACCCCCGTCGTCCCGGCTCCGCCCGCGGCGGCCTCCTGCAACGCCTGGAGCTGTCCCGCCAGCATGAACATCGAGGGCTCGGTCTCCCAGCTCGCGGCGGGCGTCACCCCGACGATCACCGCTGTCGTCCCGCCCGCGGCGACTCCGGATGCGCCCCCCACGATGCCCTGCCCGCCGAGCGCCACCGTGGGGTGCGTCGCCAGATCGGGCTGGCCGATCCGGTCGTAGAAGACCTGGTTCACGACCAGTCGCGGTGCGAGCTGCTCGGCATCGGGGGGAGAGAACCACGCTCCCTCGGAGAGACGCACCCGGTGCATCTCCCCGTAGGGCTGGTCGACCGCCTGGGTCATCACCGACACTCCGCCGGTCGCGAAGGGCACGAGCAGACTCGACTGCGTCACCCGGCTGGCGTAGGAGATGTCGTAGCGGTCGAGCATCTCGTCCCAGACCGACTGCATCTTCGCCGGGTCGACGGTGCTGCCGTCGGTCGTGTACGCCGACACGTACAGCGTCGCCGGCCGTCCGCTCGAGCGTTCGCTGAGCTCCTCGTTGGACTGCTGCAGAATCGCCCCAAGGGCCACGACCGTGGTGAGGGAGCACACGGCCACGGCCACGCCCACGAGAGAGAGCAGCACGCGGGTGCGGTGCACCCTCAACTCCTGCCACGCCTCCAGCACGGCGCCGACGAACCCCGTCACGGCCCTCATGCGCCGCCACCGGAGGTGTCGGGGCGCTGATCGAGTTCGAGGGTGGCGGCCATGGCGCGGAGCTCACGGCGAGACGACGGCTCGAGCTCGGGGTCCGCCACCCGCGTCAGAACGCCGCGGTCCAGCCGGAAGTGGTCGCGGGCCCGCCGGGCGATCGCCGGATCGTGCGTGATGGTCACCAGCGCCGCGCCCGTGCGCGTCGCCACGTCGTCGATCAGCTCCATCACGCTCTGCCCCGTGTCGAGGTCCAGTGCGCCGGTGGGCTCGTCGGCGAGGATGAGACTGGGCCCGCGCACGAGCGACCGCGCGATGGCCACGCGCTGCTGCTCGCCACCCGAGAGCCGGTCGGGCATGCTCTCGAGCCGGTGCCCGAGTCCCACCTGCTCGAGCATCTCGGCCGCGAGGGCGCGTCGCCGCCAGAACTGCCGCCCGGTGGCGTAGAGCAGAGGCATCATCACGTTCTCGAGCGCCGTGCGCCCCGGAAGCAGATTGAATTGCTGGAACACGAACCCGATCCGCGCGCCCCGGACGCGATCGCGCTCGGCGCCCGAGTAGCTCTTCACGGGCCGGTCGTCGAAGGCGATGGTGCCGCTGGTGGGCAGATCGAGCAGCCCCAGGAGGTTCAGCAGTGTCGACTTCCCCGAACCGGACCGGCCGACGATCGAGATGCGGTCGCCGCGTTCGACCGTGAGATCGACGCCGCTCAGGATGGTGAGGGCCGGCTGATCGGGTGGGATGAC
This sequence comes from Microbacteriaceae bacterium 3FA27C10, assembly GCA_005502775.1. Taxonomy (GTDB): domain Bacteria; phylum Actinomycetota; class Actinomycetes; order Actinomycetales; family Microbacteriaceae; genus Herbiconiux. The sequence goes on along the minus strand of SCNI01000046.1, from coordinate 7,248 downwards.
GGTCCGCGTGACCTGCTCGAGCCTGAGGAGGCTCACCGCACGATCACCGCGCCGCCGCAGCCCGCGCTTCCGGGCGGCACGGCGCCGCAGTCCCCACCCGCTCCTGCGGGGTCGGCGAGTGCCCCGGGAGCGAACTGCAGGATCTCCTCACCCTCCGCGAGCCCACCGGTCACCTGCACCTGGCTGCCGTCGCTGAGTCCCAGTCCCACCGCGCGCTGCTCGGTGCTGCCGTCGGCGGCCGAGACCCACACGGTGCCGGTCTGGGCTGCGCCCCGCACCGCGGTCGTCGGAACGATGAGGACGTTCTCCGCCTTGCCGCCGGTGATGGTCATCTGCGCGGCCAGACCCGAGAACACGGTGACGTCGCCGGGGACCGGGCAGCTCACCGTGGTGCCCGACCCCGTCCCACCGCCTGTGCCGCCCGCGGCGCCGGATCCGCCGGTGGAGTCCTGGCTGCTTCCCGGCAGCGGCGTCGTGATGCGCAGCCCCGTGCAGGTGAAGGGTGCCGGTCCGCCGGTGATGGCGACGGTCGCCTCCGTCGGCTGCGTGATCAGCCGGTACTGCTGGGCGGGCTGCAGCGCGCCCGACACCGAGAAGGTCGGAGGCGCGATCTGCCCGGCTGCGAGCCCGATCGTGACGTCCTGGCCCTCGATCACGGAGAGCGAGCTGAGAATCCCCGAGCTCGGGGCCGTGACCTCCTCGTAGCGGAAGATCGCGGGCAGCGGCTTGCCCTCCGCATCCACGCTCTGGGCCGGATCGCGTTCGATCGGCACCTTCACGTCGAAGACGACGTCGCCGGCCGCCACGGCGGCCCCTTGCGCCACGAAGATCTCGTCGACCGTGCCCGCCGCCGTCGACTTCACCGGCACGGCCGGGTCGGCCGAAACCGAGGCCTGCAGCACCACGTCGTTCGTGATGGTGCCGAGCGCGACCGTGGTGCGAGGCTCGACGATCTCGCCCGTGGGAACCGCAGGACTCGCTTCTTCGGCGCGGTCGGGGAAGAACGCCAGTTTGCCGAGGGCCACGGCGATCGCGGCGACCAGAAGGATCCGGATGATGGGGAAGACCCATTTGCGTGTGATTCCCACTGACGTCCTCTCGTTGCCCGACAGCTGTCGTCAGGTCGATCGGTCATACCCTATGCGATCCCCGTCGACGGCGATCCCTCGGGAGCGGCATCCGCGGCGCCCTCGAACATTAATTCTTTGTGAACCTGCCGGCCGCCGCCCTCGACGGGCTGACCGTCGCGTGCGAGGGTGAAATCGGCCGGATGTGCCCCGATCGAGGGTGAAATCGTCTTGTCCGACGACTGTGGCCTTGCCAGCCGGGGGTGAGTTCGCTTAGTCTTGCGACCCCCGTTCGGGTGACAATAGTTCAGTTTCCCTGAATTTACCCGAACGAAATGTTCAGCTTCCCTTTCGTAGTTTGAGCCTCTTAGCATTGCCGGATCCGTGTGACCCGTGAGTTCTAGGAGATCCATGTCGAAGAAAGCTATGAGAACCGCAAGAGCGGTTCTCGCGACCATCGTGGGGGGAGCGCTGTTCGCCGCGCCCCTGATCGGCGTCGCATCATCCGCATCCGCCAGCGTCGACGGCGCCGGCGTCGTCATCAACGAGGCATACCTCAAGGGCGGGAGCGCGAGCGCCCCCTACAACAAGAAGTTCGTCGAGCTCTTCAACCCCGGCAGCGCCGCCGTGTCGCTCGACGGCTGGTCTCTGCAGTACCGTTCGGGCACCCAGTCGGGGGCCGCGAACGGCGTCGCCCCGCTCAGTGGATCGATCGCCGCCGGCGGCTACTTCCTGGTGCAGTTCAACGGCAACGGTGCAACCGGCGCAGCGCTGCCGACGCCCGACCTCGATCTGGCGGGGGCACTCAACCCCAGCGGCACCAGCGGCACGCTGTTCCTCGCCGACGTGTCCACCGCGGTCACCCCCGCCACCGGATCCGTGACCGGCAATGCCGACGTCGTCGACCTGCTCGGCTACGGAACCTCCAACACCTTCGAGGGCGGTGCCGCGACCGTCGACGGCGCGAACCCCGTGCCGAACTCGCTCGCCCGCACGAACCACGCCGACACCGACGTGAACAGCGCCGACTTCGTGTCGACCGGTACGGTCACGCCGCAGAACGCCGGCTCGTCGGCCGAGCCGGGCACCCCGACGCCGACCCCCACGGACACGCCGACGCCGACGGACACCCCGGTGCCCACCGACACCCCCGCTCCGGGCGCGCACACCATCGCCGAGCTGCAGGGCACGGGCGACGCCTCGCCCTTCGCCACCGCCGACAAGCCCGAGGTCACCACGACCGGCGTCGTCACCGCGGCCTACGGCAGCGGCGGCTTCAACGGCTACTACATCCAGACCGCGGGAACCGGCGGAACGATCGACCTCGCCACGCACACCGCGTCGGACGCGATCTTCGTGTACTCGCCCTCGACCGCCGCCTCCGTCGCCGTCGGTGACTCCGTGCAGGTCACCGGCTACGTCTCCGAGTTCAGCGGCCTCACCGAGTTCAACGTCACCTCGGCGGCGGGCCTGGTGAAGCTCGACACCCCGCTCGCGCCGGTGCAGCCGGCATCCGTCGCCCTGCCCGGTGACGCGACGCAGCGCGAGAGCCTCGAGGGCATGCTGCTCGCCCCTCAGGGCGCGTTCACGGTCTCGAACACGTACTCCACCAACCAGTACGCCGAGATCGGCCTGGCCTCGGGCACGACGCCGCTGATCAGCCCCACCGAGATCGCCCGCCCGGGCACGCCGGAGTACGCGGCGGCCGTGGCCGACAACGCGGCCCGCTCGGTGGCACTCGACGACGGCTCGAGCCTCAACTTCCTCGGCTCGAACGCCAACAAGGGCATCGCGCTGCCGTTCCTCACGCAGAACCCGCACATCACGGTCGGGTCGGCCGCGACGTTCACGCAGCCCGTGGTCTTCGACTTCCGCAACAACGTCTGGAAGTTCCAGCCCACCACGCAGCTCACGGCCGCCGGCACCCCGCCGGTGACGTTCAGCGACGTGCGCCCCGCCGCACCGGATGCGGTGGGCGGCGACATCCAGATCGCCGGCTTCAACGTGCTGAACTACTTCACCACCACCGGTGACCAGCTCTCCGGATGCTCGTTCTACACCGACCGCGACGGCAACAAGGTCACCGTGAACACCGGATGCGACGCCCGCGGTGCAGCCGAGGCCGACGACCTGGCCCGCCAGCAGGCGAAAATCGTCTCCGCCATCAACGGACTCGGCGCCGAGGTCGTGTCGCTCGAGGAGATCGAGAACTCGGTGAAGTTCGGCCTCGACCGCGACGCGAGCCTCTCCACGCTCGTCGACGCCCTCAATGCCGCACTGCCGTCCGGTGCAGGCCCGTGGGCCTTCGTGCCCTCGCCGGCGGCCGACCAGCTGCCCGCGCTCGCCCAGCAGGACGTCATCCGCACCGCCTTCATCTACAAGACGGATGCGGTGGAGCCGGTCGGCGCCTCGCACGTGCTGATCGACCCGGCCTTCGCCAACGCCCGCCAGCCGCTCGCGCAGCAGTTCAAGCCGAAGGGCGGCGCGGACAGCCAGTCGTTCATCGCCATCGTGAACCACTTCAAGTCGAAGGGCTCCGGCTCGGGGGCCGACGCCGACCAGGGCGACGGCCAGGGTGCGTCCAACGCCTCGCGGGTGGCTCAGGCCAACGCGCTGCTCGCCTTCTCGACCTCGCTGCAGAGCCAGCTGGGCACGAGCGACGTGTTCCTGATCGGCGACTTCAACGCCTACTCGAAGGAGGACCCGGCGGTCGTCATCACCGACGCGGGCTACGTCGACCAGGGCGCCAAGTCGGGCCAGAACGGGAAAGCAGCAGAGTACAGCTACTCGTTCAGCGGCCAGAGCGGCTCGCTCGACCACGTCTACGCCTCGCCCTCCGCCGACGCGAAGGTCACCGGCACCGACATCTGGAACATCAACTCGGGTGCCTCGATCGCCCTCGAGTACAGCCGGTACAACTACAACCTGACCGACTTCTACACGCCAGACCAGTACCGCTCGAGCGACCACGACCCCGTCGTGGTGGGCTACGACTTCGCCCCGGTCGCCCCGTCGACGATCGATCTCAACCTGATCGGCATCAACGACTTCCACGGTCGGATCGACGCCAACACCCTGCGGTTCGCCGCGACGATCGAGAAGCTGCGCGCCACCGCGGGCGACGAGCACACGCTGTTCGTCACCTCCGGTGACAACGTGGGCGCCTCGCTGTTCGCCTCGGCCACGCAGCAGGACCAGCCGACGATCGACGTGCTCAACGCGCTCGACCTTCGGGCGGGCGCCGTGGGCAACCACGAGTTCGACCAGGGCTACGCCGACCTGACGGGCCGCATCATCGGAGCGGACGGCGACCGGAACGCCCTGTGGGACTACCTGGGCGCGAACGTCTACAACAAGGGCACGACCACTCCGGCACTGCCGCAGTACGCCCTGCAGGAGTACGAAGGCCTCACGATCGGCATCATCGGGACCGTCACGCAGGACACCCCGTCGCTCGTGTCGCCCGACCGCATCGCCGGGCTCGACTTCGGCGACCCGGTCGACGCGGTCAACCGGGTTGCCGACCAGCTGACCGACGGTGACCCGTCGAACGGCGAAGCCGACGTGCTGATCGCGACCTACCACGAGGGCGCGGGCCTCGGTACGCCCGACGCGACCCTCGAGCAGGAGATCGCCGCCGGAGGTCCGTTCGCGAAGATCGCGACGCAGACCTCGCCGAAGGTCGCGGCCATCTTCAACGGCCACACCCACAAGCAGTACGCGTGGGACGTGCCGATCCCCGGCCAGGAGGGCAAGACCCGTCCGATCCTCGAAGCCGGCGAATACGGCACCAACGTCGCCAGCGCCGTGCTCACGCTCGACGCCTCGACGGGTGCGCTGAAGAGCTACACCTCGAAGATCGTGCCGCGCATGACGGCCACGGCGACCGACCCCACCGATGCTCAGCTCACCACGCAGTACCCCCGGGTCGCCGAGGTGAAGACCATCGTGGATGCGGCGCTCGCGCACGCGGCCACGGTCGGCAACACCCCGATCGGCTCGGTGTCGAGTGACATCACGACGGCGTTCAGCGGCGGGAGCTACGGCCCCGACGGAAAGTGGACGGGCGGCACCCGCGACGACCGCGCATCCGAATCCACCCTGGGCAACCTGGTGGCGGACTCGCTCGTCTCGAGCCTCAGCTCGCCGGACCGGGGTGGTGCGACCATCGGCGTCGTGAACCCGGGCGGCCTGCGCGCCGACCTGCTGTTCGCGGCCGACACCTCCACGAACCCGGCGAACACCGCCGGAGTCGTGACCTACGCGGAGGCCAACAGTGTGCTGCCGTTCGTGAACAACCTCTGGACCACCTCGCTCACGGGCGCGCAGTTCAAGACGGTCCTCGAGCAGCAGTGGCAGACGAACGCCGACGGCACCGTGCCGTCGCGCTCGTTCCTGAAGCTCGGGCTCTCGGACAACGTGCAGTACAGCTACGACGAGACCCGGCCGAAGGGCGATCGCATCACGGGCATCTGGGTGGGTGGCACCGCCATCGACCCGGCGGCCTCGTACCGGATCGGGACGTTCAGCTTCCTCACCTCGGGCGGCGACAACTTCCACGAGCTGGCCAAGGGCACGAACGCCCGCGACTCGGGCCTCATCGACCGGGACGCGTGGATCTCGTACATCACCGCCAACTCGCCGCTGGCGCCGTCGTTCGACCGCAAGGCCGTGCAGCTCACGAACGTGGCCGCCCAGCCGGTCGACCCCGCGGCGCACTTCACCGCGACGGTCTCGAAGCTCGACCTCACCTCGCTCGGCAGCCCGAAGAACACCTCGCTGTCCGTGTCGTGGACGGGCTCGGCGGCGACCTTCCCGGCCATCCCGGTCACCGACGGCTCGGCTTCGGTCGACGTCGTGGTTCCGCTCGACGCCCCGGCTTCGAGCGAGCTGGTGCTGACCGCGGCTCCCTCGGGAACCGTGGTGCGCATCCCGGTGCAGGTGGCGGAGCCCACGTCGATCACCACCGATCGCATCACCGGCGCCGACCGCTTCGAGGTGGCGGTGAACGCGTCGAAGGACGCCTTCGACCACGCCGACACGGTCTACGTGGTGTCGGGCGAGGTGTTCCCGGATGCGCTCTCCGCGGCTCCGGCGGCCACCCTGGCCGGTGCGCCGATCCTGCTCACCAACCGCAGCTCGCTGCCGGCGGCGGTGAAGGCCGAGATCCAGCGGCTCGCACCGACGAAGATCGTCGTGGTCGGCGGCACCGACACGGTGACGGCGGCGGTGACGACCGAGCTCGGAACCATCGCCACGGTCTCGCGCATCGGCGGCGCCGACCGCTTCGAGGCCTCGCGGAACGTCGCGAAGGCGGCCTTCCCCGACGGCGCCCCGGTGGCGGTGCTCGCGACCGGATCGACCTTCGCCGACGCCCTGTCGGCGGGTGCGGCGGTCGACGGGCGCGGGCCGGTCATCCTGGTGAACGGCGCCCAGCCCACGCTGGACGCGGCGACCCTGCAGCTGCTGAAGGACCTCAAGGTCACGGAGATCGCGGTGGCCGGTGGCGCGCTGTCGGTCTCCGACGGCATCCTCGCCCAGGCGCAGACGGTCGCCACCACCGTGCGGCTCGGCGGCGCCGACCGCTACGCGGCCTCGCGGGCCATCAACGAGCACTTCATCACCGAGGCCGGGCGCGTCGTGCTCGTCACCGGTGAGAAGTTCCCGGATGCGCTCTCGGGCTCGGCCTACGCGCCCCAGGTGGGCGGCCCGCTGTTCGCGGTGCCGGGCACCTGCGTTCCGGCCGAGACGCTGACGCAGATCGAGGGCCTCGGGGCCACCCGGGTCACCCTGCTCGGCGGGGAGAACTCGCTGTCGAAGGCGGTGGCGGACCTCACGGCCTGCCCGATCCCGTAGCCGGCTGGGGCGGGGTGGCCTCTCGTCGCCCCGCCCTGCCCCACCTCACGCCGACGGCCGGCGGATGCGCACCACACGCATCCGCCGGCCGTCGCCGTTCGCGCGCGGCTCTCGGCCTGCTGCTCGCCCGGCTGCTCGCGATAATGGTGACGTGATGAAGCGGGGGAAGGTGGGAGCGCTCGTGCGCTGGGCGGCCCTCGTCGTCTGCTCGGGTGCCGTCGTGGGCGGGATCGTGCTGACGATCGTGGTGCCGCATGATCACTCGCTCTACGTGGGCCGCTCGGGTCGCCCGGGCAGCCCGGTCGTGGGCGTCACACTCGTGATC
>SCNI01000045.1 GCA_005502775.1 Microbacteriaceae bacterium 3FA27C10 | reverse complement strand
GGGTGGGGGTGTGCATGCGTCGATTCAACGCGGGCGGCGCTGCCGCGACGGCGTGCATCCGCAATCTGTGGAGAGAGAGCGGTACGACTCAGGCTGTGGAGGAGTTGCGGCGAGCCGTCGCAGCTCGCAGCTCAGGGCGACGCGACGCTCAGTGCACGTCGAAGTACTGGTCGCCGATGCCGACGCGGGTGCCGCGCTCCACGCGCATCCGCTCGCCCGCGCGGAGTTCGAGCGGCTCGGCGCGGCCGGGCTCGAGGCGCGTGCCGTTCGAGGAACCGCGGTCGGCGACCCAGAGACCCCCGTCGTCGACGCCGAACTCGAGATGCGTCTTCGACACGCTGCGCTCGGGGTCGACGATCTGCACGAGGTAGTCGACGCGCTCCCCCGGCGCCGGTGCCGGGTTGCGGCCGACGAGGCCGCTGCCGGCCACCCGGATGCTCTCTCCCGTGCTGAACACGAGACTGAACAGGCTTCCGGAGGCGCGCGCGGCCGCTGGTTCGGTGCGCGCCGGGACGGCAGCAGCGACCTCCGTCACGGAACCGGCAGTCTGAGACGCCGCCGGCGCCTCGGGCACGGACCGCCGAACGGCGTCGGGGTCGGTGCCGGCGTCGGGGCTCGCCGGTGCCATCAGCGCTCCGGCACGGCTGCGCCGCTCCTCGCCCGCGATCGCGTCGAGGAGAGCCTGCCGGTCGTACCGGGCGGTGTCGCCGAGAGTCGGGCGGGGCGCGATGGCCGAGGTTCCGCACTCGCCGCAGAGCAGGGCTCCGGGGCTCAGGATCGTGCCGCATGTCCTGCACTTCACTGGTCGTCCTGCCTCTTCCTGTCCTTGCCATGATAGGCGCGCAACGACCTCCAGGAGACGCGAGCACGCAGCCGCACGAACCGCCCACGGGCGATTCGGAGCCGTCGCCGCTCGGCATCCGACGCCTCCCAGATGGCCCGGAGCTCGGCCTCGCTCGGCTCGACGGGCGCGAAGAGGGCGCCGTCGACACGTTCGGCCAGCGCCGTGGCCGGGCCTCCCCCGAGGCTCCGCGCCGCCTCGCGCCGGGTGGCATTCGGGACCGGCGGCTCCCGGAGGTCGCGAGCCGTGTCCACCACTTCGGCCCAGCCGCCCGCCGCGCGCGATCGGGCGCTGCCGGAGCCGCGCCGGCGCGTACGACGCCGGGCCTTGAGCGCGAGCGCCAGAAGGAACGGGGCGAGCAGCACCGCGAGAACAACGAGCGAGAGGCCGGCGATGGCCGCGATGCGCAGCACCGTGGCCAGCGCCCCGTCACCGGGGGGTGTGCTGCTGTCGTTCTGCTGCAAGGGAGCGGCGTTGCCCGGATCGGCGAGATCCTCGGTGGCCGGAGGGATGACCTCGGGCGGCCGCACCGCACTCGAGGACTCGTCGACCGAGGCGTCGGGGATCGGGCGCGGAGCAGGAGTGACATCGAGCGCGACCCAGCCCGCCTCGGCGGTGTAGACCTCGACCCAGGCGTGCGCATCCGCGCCGCGCACCGCGATCGCCGCGCCGCCGCCACTGCCGGACTCCGAGACGCCGCCCGCCCCGGGCACCGTGAATCCGGTCGCGACCCGCGCCGGGAACCCGGCGGCCTCGGCCAGGAGGGCGCCCGCAGCGGCGTACTGCTCGTCGTCGCCCACCATCGGCGTGGCTGTGAGCAGCTCCTGGATGCGGTCGGCCCCGTGACCCGAACGACTGAAGACCTCGCCGGGGAGCCCGCTGCTCACATACCCCGACCGGAGCCCGGCCACGATTCCGCTGAGCCGCAGCCCCGGGGACAGCGAGTCGGGCGCCCAGGTCGCCGCGCGCACGCCCACCGCATCCGGAGCGGACGCGTTCGCACCGGTGACGAGCGCACCCGGGGTGAGGCCCGTGGTGTCGGTGACCGCCGAGTCGAGCCGGGTGGTCAGGGTGTAGGAGTCACCCGTGGTGAGCCCGGCGGTGTCGGCGACGGTGCCGAGTGCGGCGCTCGCGAAGAGGGAGTTCTGCAGGGCGGAGGCGTTCGGCCCGGAGAAGTCGATGGCGCTCGGTACGCCGACGGTGGGAACCCAGACCCCCTGATAGGCGCCGACGACGACGTCGACGCGCGAGCCGTTCGCCGCGTCCTGTCCCCCGGGCAGCGTTCCCGGAACCCGGGAGAAGAGAGAGCTCGACCCGGTGGCCCCACCGACGCTGAACACGACGCCGTCATAGGAGTCCATGCGAGCCACGACGATGCGCTCGCCCGGCGCGGCCCCCGAGAGCTGCAGCTGCACGGATGCGTCGGCCGGCTGTTTGAGCTGTGCCCGGTACCCCGAGAGCGGGCTCGCATACCGGCTGGCGTCGAAGGGCTGCTGCACCGCGTCGCGGGCCACCACGCGATCCGGCGCAGGCGTCGCGACCGCGACCGCGAGGGCCGCCACGAGGCCCACGACCACCAACGCGGCCGCGGGGCCGAGCACTCTGATCGGCACGCGCCCGCGGGACACCACGAGCCAGAGCACCGACACGACGGCGAACGCCCCGCCCACCAGCGCCGGGGCGAAGGCGTCGGGCCCCCCGAGCGCGATTCCGGCCACGAGCACGAGCGCCGGCAGGAGGACGGCGAACGCCGGCCGCGACGACCGCGTCGCCACGGTGACGCCGAGCGTCGAGGCGACCAGCAGCAGCACGAAGGCGGGCACGAGGAGCGCCTGGTAGCTGCCGACGGGCAGCGCGATGGTGAGCAGCTGCTTCCACCCGGTACCCGTGGTCACCACGAGGTCGACCAGGCCGGAGGGGCTCGGGAGCACGCCGCCGGCCGCCTCGGCCGGCACGGCCAGCGGAACACCGAGCGCAGCCCAGGCCACGACCAGCGCGGCCAGAACGAGGTAGCCCGGCCACGACCAGCGGGCCCCGGCGGCTCCGATGAGCACGCCCGCGGTCACGGTGACCACCGCCATCACGACGAAGGCGGGCGACTCGTAGATCGGCCACCAGCTCGCCGCCGCGACGAGAGTGAGCACCTCGAACACGAGGGCTGCCGTGAGGATGCGCGGCCAGCCAGGCCCGCGGGGGCGGCTGGATCGCCCGGAACGCCCGGGCCGTCCGCGACGCCCGGACCCGGCCGAGGCGGGTCGAACGGCCTCGGCGCCGGCCCGGCCGCGAGCCGGCGCGAACGCGCTCACGCGCCCACCGCCCGGCTCAGGATGCGCACGAGATCGTCGAGATAGCCGATGCGCGTGATCCGCAGCGCGTCGATGCGCACGAGCGCCGCCTCGGCCTCCGGCTCGACCACGACCGCCACCACCTCGACGCCGGCCGCGAAGTGCGACGCGGCCGCACGGAGCTGACGGGCCGTGACCGTCGAACCGCACGCCAGGAACACGACCGAGGCATCCGGGGCCGACTCCCCGACGGCGCGGGCGAGCGCGGTCACCCGCGCGGTGGCGGCCGAGGAGGACTCGGTGATCCGGCTGAGGTCGTCGAGCAGCTGCCGGGGTGTCCGGGTGCGCAGGCGCCCCGGATGCCCGGCCGCTCCGGTCTGAGCGCCACGCGCAGACGGTCCGGCAAGCGCCCCGGACCGCGGGCGCCCGGCGCCACGCGCCCCTGACCGGTCGGCTGTTCCCGCGCGGCCCGCACGGCCGGCACCTCCCGCGGCACCCGCTCGGAGCATCCGCCCCCGCCCGACGCCGGCCGACGGCCGCGCGGGCACCCCGGCGAACACCGACACCGCGGTGCCGTCGGTGACGGCCCGCACGCCGATCGACGCGGTCACGCTCACCGCCAGCTCGAACTCCTCCTCGGAGGCGTAGTCGGCGGCGCTCAGCGACTGCATCACGATGAGGTGGCTGCGGCGGGTCTGCTCGAACTGCCGGACGAGGAACGATCCGGTCTTCGCCGTGCTCTTCCAGTGGATGTGCCGCCGGTCGTCGCCGGGCAGGTAGGCGCGGAGCGCATGGAACGACATGTCGCTGTCGGTGAGGTCGGCCGTGGGGATGCCCTCGAGGTCGCGCAGAAGCCCGGTGGTGCTCACGCCGACGGGCACCGTGGCGGGATGCACGAAGAGTTCGGCGGTGCCCGAGCGCACAGACTCCCGCCGGGCGAGTCCGAGCGGGTCGCGCCGCAGGACGGTGACGGGCCCGAGCTCGATCACGCCGCGCCGGCTCGTCGGCACGGCGATCACGATCTCGTGCGACTCCCCCGGGCCCACCGCGGGGAGCCGGATGCTCTCGGTGCGTTCGCCCACCACGAAGTCGGCAAGATGGGCGCGCTGGCGCCGGCCCGATTCGTTGCGCACGCGGACGACCACGGAGGCCGCGGCGCCCGCCGTCACCTCGCGGTCGCGCACGGCGATGTCGATGCGGCCGACGATGCGGCCGAGCAGGAACACCGAGGACACGACGGCCACGACCACCGCGAAGACGCCGATCACGAGCAGCTCGGTCCAGCCGAGCACGAGGCCCCCGGCGAGGCCGAGCACCGCCATCGCGCAGACCACCCAGCCGCTCGCGGAGACGACGATGCTCCGCGGATGCCGCTGTGGGGCATCCGCGGCACCGCCACCCGGCGCGGATACCGACACCGACGCGCTAGGACGGGAACCCGCGCCGGCGGAGTCGCCCCCGGAGGTCATACGGGCGCGACGTCCCCGGGCGGCGGGACGTCGAGGAGCAGCTGCGACACGACGCCGAGCTGGGTCACGCCGTCGAACTCGGCCTCGGGATCGAGCACGAGCCGGTGCGCGAGCACCGGACCGGCGAGCGACTTCACATCGTCGGGCACCACGTAGTGCCGGCCGTCGGAGGCCGCATAGGTCTTGGCCGAGCGGATGAGCGCGAGGGCGGCTCGCACGCTGGCCCCGAGCCGGGTCTCGTCGGCGTCGCGGGTGGCCTGCACGAGCCGGGAGACGTAGTCGTTGATGGTGGGGTCGACGTGCACCGAACGCGCCTCGGCGGCGAGCAGCGACACCCCCTCCGCGGTGATCACCGGCGGTCGTGCCTCACCGTGGGCCTTCTCGGTGGCGCCTGCGAGGATGCGCAGGGTCGTGGCGTGGTCGGGGTAGCCGATCGAGGTCTTGATCAGGAAGCGGTCGAGCTGCGCCTCCGGCAAGCGGTAGGTGCCGGCCTGCTCGATCGGGTTCTGGGTGGCGATCACCATGAACGGCTCGCCCACCGGATGCCCCTGGCCGTCGACCGTGACCCGCCCCTCCTCCATCACCTCCAGCAGCGCCGACTGCGTCTTCGGCGAGGCACGGTTGATCTCGTCGGCCAGAACCACGTTCGCGAAGATCGGACCGGGGTGGAAGGTGAACGCACCGCTTCGCTGATCGAACACGCTGACGCCCGTGATGTCGCCGGGCAGCAGGTCGGGCGTGAACTGGATGCGGCTCGACGTGCCGCGCACACTGTCGGCGATGGCTCGGGCGAGCGAGGTCTTGCCGGTGCCCGGGGCGTCTTCGAGCAGCAGGTGACCCTCGCTGAAGAGGGCCGTGAGCGCGAGCCGCACCACGTGCGACTTGCCGTGCAGCGTCTGCTCGATGGAGGCGGTGAGGCGATCGAAGACGTCGGCGAAGCGCGTCGCCTGCTCGGTCGTCATGGTCATGGAGGGAGCCTTTCCGCTAGCCAACGTATACAAAGTGGTAGGCACCGATGGTGAGGTCGAGCCAGCTGCTGCCGCGAGGCGCCGGCGCATCCGGGGTGCAGGAGTTCGCCCCGACCACCCCTCCGGTGCCGCCCGCTTCGGCCGGCGGCGTGCCCGTGCCGCAGGAGTACTGCGGTGTGAGTGAGCCGTTCGGCGGGTCGGCCAGCCAGCCCCAGGCCGTGCCGTCGTAGACCGGCGCCGAGTCGAAGGCGAAGGTGAGGGACGGCTCGGGCGCCGTGACGGGGTCGGACCACGGCCCGCAGACCTCGGTGCTGCCCCACACGTTGCAGGCCTGGATGATGAAGCGGTACTTCTCGCCGAACGCCCCGTTGGTGAGCTCGCGCGGGTACCCACCGAGGGTGAACGACTGGCGGGCCCCGGTGGGCGATCCGCTGCCGTCGACCGGCCGCACCGCGTAGCGCGCGTTCGCGGAGGGCGCCGACGGCGTGGGCGCGGAGTCGACGCGCACGTCGACCGTCTTGTCACGCGGCACCATGGTCATCGAGACGCCGGCGGCGTCGACCTTGCCGGGGCTCGGCGAGGCGACCGCCGTCGCGACGGCCGAGGCCACGCAGCCGGCCGAGTTGTAGCCCCAGACCACGAAGGAGTAGCCCTGGTCGACCTGGTCGAGGCCCGAGAAGGTCGCACTGCGCGCGTCGCCGCCGAGCGCGAGCTGCGCGGCCACGTCGCCGCCGGCGTGGGGCGGCGAGACCGTGCCGGGCGCCGGCGACGACACCGAGCAGGCCTGGGCGCCCCCCGGCACGCTCGTGACCCCGGGGGCGAGCAGCTGCGCGAAGTAGCCGGCAACCGCGTCTCCGTTGCCCGAGAACGCCGGCCACGAGACCGTGACAGAGCCCAAGCCGCTGCCGAGGTTCGCGACCGCGGAGACCGTCGAGGCGGCCGGCGGCCCGTAGGGTGTGCCCGCGCCGGAGACGGAGGGCCAGGCCGAGAGGGAGGGGTAGGCGCCGTTGCGGGCGGTGACCGTGACGGTGGTGGAGGTGCCGTTGGCGAGGCCGCCGACCACGGCACTGCAGCCCGAGGCCGTGCATCCGGAACCGCTCGCGTCGACCGTGGCCACCACTCGACCGCCGACGGAGACGTCGTACTGCCGCACCGGCGATCCGCCCGAGGGCACGGTCGAGGCCGCCCAGCTGACGCCGAGCGCGCCGTCGCGCGGCACGAGCGTCAGCACGCCCGGCGCCGACGGCAGCAGGTCGGACCAGACGGGTACCGGATACGACACGCGATCGGACGCCCCGATGGCGTTGATCGCCACGACACTCAGAGTCACCGCGTTGCCGGGCCCGTTGCCGGGCGTGCCCACCACGCACGCGGTGCCCGAGCAGCGCGTGGTGACGGACGCTCCGGCCGGGGTCGCCGCCGTGACGTCGAATCCTTGGAGGGGCGCATTGTTCGCCGGGCCGGGCGAGAACGCGACGGTCACCGTGCGGTCGCCGAACCCGGTCACGGTGAGGCCGGTGACAGGGCCGGGCCGGTCTTGAACGGCGATGCGCACCGTTCCCCAGGTGGCGCGCTCCGGATCGCCCGTGCCGTCGAGCACCTGGTACTGCACGCTCACGTCGGCCGGCGGTGCGTCCGCCGCCACCGTGACCTGCAGGACGTTCTTGTCGGCGCTCGGCACGACGCTGACGCCCGGGGGCAGCGATCCGGCGTCCGCGCCGCGCACGGCGATGACGGTGAGCGGCTTCGCCGGGAAGGGATTGGTGGCGTTGTCGTTGGCGAGCACGTCGACGCTCGTGGTCTTGCCGCGCGGCGCGACCACCGTATCCGTCGCCGGCACCGCGAGCGGCTTCGTCGACGGCACCACGCTCATCTCGATCCGCCCGGCCTTGCCCGGATTCGCGCCGTCACTCACCCCGATGGAGAAGGTGCCCGTCGTGCCCTTCTTCGTGCCCACGTCGACCGAGATGGTGAGGCTCGACCCCAGCAGCACCGCCGAGAACCCCGCCGGCTTCGGGTCGAGCAGCTGGTAGCCGAGCTGCGCGCCGCCGCCGGGAGCGCTCGTGAGGCGGCTCAGATCGATGACCTTCTGCTGCCCGGGCTCGAACTCGATCACGGCGCCGTTGAAGACGGGAGGCTGGTTGTCGCGCGGCGTCACGGTGATGGGCAGCACCAGCGTCGCCGTGCGCCCGCCGTCGGTGACCTCGAACGAGACGGAGGCGGGCCCGAAGTACTTGTCGGCGCTGCGGAAGACGACGGTGCGGTCGTCGGCGACCAGCGAACTGCCGTCGGCGTGGGTGGCCCGCACGGTGTTCGGGTCGGTGATGGTGACCTGGCGTCCGCCCACCGCGACGACGAAATCGTTGATCGGGATGCTCAGGGCCGCGCCGCTCTGCACCGAGAGCTTGGGAGCGCCGGCGCGCACCTGCGGCAGTGCGTCGTCGGTTCCCGGCACCCAGATGAATCCGCTCGCGCGGACGTTCGGGTCGTCGGGATGCGCGACCGTGAACGGGATCACCTGGCGGCCGGGCAGCACGTCGACCTGGATGCGTCCGCCGACCACACGAGCCACCTGCGAGTAGGCGGGCAGCACCGAGAGCCACAGGCTGCTCGTCGGCCCCTCGGCGAAGAACACGTTGTCGAGCACCGAGACGTCGACCGTCTTCTTGTCGAGGATGTCGGTGAGGGTGAGCACGGTGTCGCTCACCCGTGGTCGCGAAAGCGGGGCATCCGGCTGCACGTCGATGGTGGCGAAGCTCGAGCTCGTTCCGCCGCGTCCGTTCGCGATCGAGTAGATGAAGCCGTAGCGGCCCGGGGTGGCCGGCGCGACGATCGAGAGCATGTTGTCCGACACCGAGGCGGTGGCGCCGGGTGTGACCGGGGTGACGTCGGTGACCGTGAGCGGGCTGCCGTCGGGATCGGAGTCGTTGTCGAGCACCCGCACGAGCACCGTCTTGCCCGGCCGGACCTGCGCTTCGTCGGGGGTGGCCACCGGGTTACGGGCGCCGTCGAGGCGCGCGCTGATGCCCACGCGGATGGTGCCGGTCGCCCGCGCGCCCAGCCGGTCGACCACGGTGTAGCTGAACGAGTCGGTGCCGGTGGAGTAGTCGCCCGCCTGGTAGTCGATCGAGTCGGCCCCGGTCTCGACCACGGTGCCCTTTCCGGGCGCCGAGTCGATGCCGAGGAACTGCACCGAGTCCCCGTCGGGATCGATACCGGTGAGGGTGATCGGGATATGCACGGTCTCGCCTGCGATCACACGCGCGGTCACCTGCGCCGGCACGGGTGCGGCGTTGGCGGTGGGGTCGGCCTCGCGCACGCTGATCGTGACCTGGGCCGTGGCCCACTGGCCGTCGGGCGCATCCACACGGTAGACGGCGGTGAAGTCCCCGGGGGTGGACGGGGCCAGGTAACGCAGCAGGTTGCCCGAGACGAAGAGCAGGCCGGCCTCGGCGCCCGGGCCCTGCACGAGCACGGGATCGAGGGTGAGCGGATCGCCGTCGGGATGCACGTCGTTGCGCAGCACGGGGATGTCGACGACGTCACCCACCCGCACCGAGGCCGTGTCGGGCACGGCGACGGGTGGTTGGCGCGACGCGGGTTCCGGAATCTGCACGACCGTCACCGAGCCCTGCGCATCGGCGAGACCGTTGGTGACGGTGTAGCCGAAGGTGATGCGGCCCAGGTCGAGCGGGCGGGTGAGCGTGACGCGGATGAGCCTCTGCTCGATGATCTCCACCCGCACACCGTCAGCCGGGTTCACGCCGGTGACGCCGCTCACGATGAGCACGCCGCCGGCCGGGTCGAAGTCGCCGGCGAGCACGTCGACGAGCACGCTCGCGTTCTGCCGAGCGAAGGCGGAGTGGGGCACCGTCACAGGGCGGGTGTTCGCATCCGGCGGTTGCGTGGCGATCACGCGGATGACGCCCGAGGCCGTTCGCGCGCCGTCGGCGACCGCGTAGTCGAGCGACTCGGAACCGGCGGTCTGCGCCGTGATCCGCACCGTCCCGCCGGCGTAGTCGGGGGCGATCGTGAAACCGTCGTGCGCGGGCACGTTCGCGAGCCGCAGCGCCGAGGAACCCCCCGCGACGTGCGGCAACGGGCTCACGTCGACCTCCTGGCCCACGTGCACGAGCACCACGAAGCCCGAGGCGACGAGCGGCACCTCGCCCGGCTGATGCACGACGACACCGATGGAGCCCGCGGTGGAGGCCTGGCCGTCACTCACCGTCACGGCGATCTCCTTCGCGCCGGTGCTCTGCCCCGCGTCGGAGTAGGTGACCACGCCGTCGGGCGTGTAGGTGACCACGTCGGGTGCGGCGACCCCGGCGCTCTGCACGAAGAAGGCGTCGCCGTCGGGGTCGTACCAGCTGCTGCGGATGTCGGTGCTCTGGCGGCCGCCGAGCGCCACGTCGATGCCCGGCTTCGAGGCCTGCACGGGCGGCGAGTTCTCGGTGGGTGCGCGCACCGCCACGTGCGCGGTGGCCTCCGCTGTGCCTCCGCGCCCGTCGGAGATGGTGTAGCCGATGGCGAGCTCCCCGGTGGCCGTGGCCGGCAGGGTGAGCTGGAGCTGTTGGTTGTCGGAGATCAGGGCGACGCTCCAGTCGACGCCGTCGGGCACGCGCACGGAGTCGATCACGATGACATCGCCGTTGGGGTCGTAGTCGTTCAACAGCACCGGCAGCACCGTCGAGCGGCCGGGCCGGGCGCCGAGCTGGTCGTCGACCGCCACGGGCGGGCGTTGAGTGGGGTCGGCCTGCACGGGCTCGTCGGTGACGGCCGAGCTCGACTGCTGGTTCGAGGTGATGTCGGGCAGCAGCGCCGCCCAGTTGTCGATCGGCGCGTTCTGGCGCGTGACGTCCCAGGAGCGCCCGGTGACGGCGTCGCTCAACAGCACCCCGCCGCCGCCGTTGGTGCGGAACACCAGTTCGTCGCCGGAGGCGGCGCCCGAGAGAGTGCCCTCGGCGCCCGTCGACGGGGCGCGTGTCACTCCCGTCGCACCGGTGGTGCCGACGGTGACCGCGCCGGAAGCCGCGGCAGCACCTCCGCCGTCCGCGCCGGGCTCGCCGCACGCGCTCCACGAGCGGCCGTCGGTCCAGCCGGCGTACCAGCATCCGCCGACCTGCACCGGCCGCGCGGCGCGGCCGGTGTGGCCAGACGACAGCGGCTCCACCGAGCCGTCGGCCAGGGTGACGGCGAGAAGCGCCTCGCCGGTCGCGAGCAGCACCCTCGGCGAGGCGTCCGAGGCCGACTGCAGCCAGGCTCCCGTGCCCGCCGCGGTGACCGGATTCATCGAGCCGGAGAGATCGATGGCTCCCTCCGCGGTGATCAGCCGGCGGGTGCTGCGGTCGAGCACCACCCAGCGCTCGCCCACGGCGCTGATCGAGACGTCGGCGCCCGCGTCCACCGAGATCGGCGTGGTGGTGGAGCCCCCGGCCCCCGCCGACGGATTCACCGTGAACACCGAGCCGGTGGCCACCGACACGGCGACGATCGCGCCGGCCGCCGTGATCGTGGTGTCTCCTCCGGCACCGAGCGTCAGGTCGGGTGGACTCGACGGATCGAAGGTCGCCAGCGCGCCGGGGGTGGTGATCCACACGTCACCCGTCGTACGCGAGGTGATGACGGCGCGCGAGTCGGTGAGGGCGATCCCGACGTCGCCGACGGGGAGGGGGAAGGTGTCGGCCACGCTCGCGTCGGCCGTGTTCAGGATGCGCGCCTGCCCGCCGCCGAGATCGCTCACGACCACCGTCTGCCCGAGCTGGCTCACCGCGAGCGAGCCCGACTGCATCCGCACGGCCGTGTTCAGCTCGGCGAGCTGCGGATTCGCACGGCCCGCCGCCTGGTGCAGGTCGCTCGTCACCCAGACGGCCGCGTCGTCGAGGTGCACCTGACGGGCCGCATACCCGGTGGACACCACGGCGACGACGGCCACCAGCGCCGCGACGACACCGCTCGCGGCGACCGTGATGGCAAGCGAGCGGTGCGAACGGAGCCAGCCGGTGGTTCGCGCTCGATCGGTCATTCCCGCGCTGCGCACTTCTGCGAGCTCGCTTCGCCCGACTTTCCCGCCCGCACGACGGCGACCGAGATGCAGACCGGTGCGGTGCTGGTGGGATCGGCCGCGAACTCGCGACTCTTCTGCACCGAGCTCTGCCCGCTGCTCGTCGTGACCCGGTAGCTGTCGCCGTCGCCGAGCCCGGGGTCTGCCCAGGTGAAGAGGATGTGGCCGCCCTGGGTGGTGGCCGCGATCTCGCCGACCCGCGGGATTCCGCCGCTGCCGGGGCGCGCGAAGAGAAAGACCGCCCCGGTCGCGATCGCGGCGACGACCACGACTCCGGCCACGACCAGCCAGACCCTGCTGCGGCCGCCGGCCGTGCGAGAGGAGCCGGGGCCCGTGCCCGGGACGCGGGACGCGACCGAACGGTCACGTCCGTCGCTGCCCTCGCCGGCGCCGGAAGCCGGCCCGACGCCCGGCCCGGAGCCCGACGCCCAGCCGGCGCGCGATCCGCCGGATCCGGAGCCGGCGGGGCCGCGGGCTCCGGTCGCACTCCGGCGGCGGCGGCGTGTCGCCTCCACCACGTGGATGACCGTGCGCTCGTCGGAATCGCGCGAGTAGTCGCTCGCCCACTCCGCCATCGCGATCTCGGCGCTCGTCTGCGCGAGGCCCAGCTCGGTCTCGACGGCCTGCAGCTCGCGCAGCAGCTCGAGCGCCGAGGCGGGGCGCTGCACGGGGTTCTTCGCCATGCCGCGGCCCAGGATGCGCTCGAGCGACACGGGTACGTCGCTGCGGCCGATCGGTGCGAGCCTGGCCTTCACGATCCGGCGTGCCAGGTCGCCCGGTGCCGAGCGGCCTCCCGGCTCCTCGAACGGAGAGCGGCCGGCGAGCAGCGAGTAGAGCGTGGCCGAGAGCGCCCAGACCTCGGAGGCGACGGTTCCCTGCGTCTGTTCGGAGACCACCTCGGGCGCCGACCACGGAATCGAGAGCCCGACGGCCTCGGCCGCCGCGTTGCCGCGCGTCGACGCGGAGATGCCGAAATCGGAGAGCACGGGAGCACCGTATGCCGTCACGAGGATGTTCGACGGCTTGACGTCGCGGTGCAGGATGCCCTGCTCGTGCGCGGTCTGCAGCGCGCCCGCGATCTTCACGCCGATGCGCAGCACCTCGGCCACCGGCAGCGGTTCGCTGCGGTAGCGCTGACCGAGCGAGGAGGAGCAGAGCTCCATCACGAGGTAGGGCCGGCCGTCGGAGGAGACGCCGGCTTCGTAGACGGTGAGGATCGACGGATGCGCGCTCAGCTTCGCCATCAGGTCGGCCTCGACCTGGAACATCCGCCGCACCTGATCGTTCACCACCTCGGGCAGCATGACCTTCACGGCCACCTGCCGCCGCGGCATGTTCTGCTCGAACAGGAACACGTCGGCGAACCCGCCCGAGCCCAGCACGCGCACGGGCGTGAACCCGGGGAGCGCGGGTGGGGGTGACGGAAGACGCCGGGCCATGGTGCTCTCAGTTCCGGGTCGACCCGTGGCGCGCCGCGCGCGCGTCGGAGCCCCGTGCATCGCTCTCGTCGGACTCGACGTCGACCACGACGACGGTCACGTTGTCCCGGCCCCCGTTCGCGAGGGCGGCCGTGACGAGTTCGACGGCGGCGCGCTCGGCGGAGGGGGTGGTGGAGAGGTAGTGGCGGATGCCGAAGTCGGTGAGCTCCTTGGTGAGCCCGTCGGAGCACACCAGGATGCGCTGGCCGGGGGCCACGGGCAGCAGCTCGTAGTCGGGCACCGGCTTCTCGTGGAAGCCGACCGCGCGCGTGATGACGTTGCTGTCGGGGTGGTGCTCGGCCTGCTCCTTGGTGATCAGACCGGCGTCGATGAGCTCCTGCACCACCGAGTGGTCGACCGTGAGCTGGCGCAGCTCGTCGTCGGCGAAGAGGTAGACCCGCGAGTCGCCGATGTTGAACACCATCCAGGCGAGGTCGTCGTCGACCTCCGCGAGGGCGACGCCGGTGACCGTCGTGCCCGTGCCGAGGGCGGACTCGTCGCCCACCTTGTCGATGTCGGTGAGAGCCTCGGCGAGCGCCGACTCGATGGCGTCGGCGGTGGTGACGGCCTCGGTGATGCCGCTCAGCCGCTCGACCACGGCGGCGCTGGCGACGTCGCCGGCGGAGTGCCCGCCCATCCCGTCGGCCACGACGAACAGAGGGATCTCGCTCAGCGCGCTGTCTTCGTTGACCGCACGCTTGTTGCCCTTGTCGGTGAGCGAGGCCCACGACAGGGTGACGCGGCGCGGACTCGCGCCGTCGCGTGTCACGCTCACGCGCGCGCTCGTTCGACCGACTTGGGTCACGGTGACCAACTCCTGACAGCTTTCCGGGAATCCTAAAGGGTGATCCCGGAGTTTCCCCGGTCTCGCGACGAGATGTGGATAACGTTTCCGTCGCCGATTTCGACGATAGCCGACACCGATGCGACCACCGAATCTCCCTGCCGCAGACGGAGGGCGGGCTGCCCCGGCAGACGTACCGTGGTGCCGTTCGTCGAGCGCAGATCGGTGACCACGACGGTGCGCCCGGTGCGCGCGATCTCCACGTGGTTCGCCGAGACCTTCTGCGATGGCGAGTCGACCGTGACGAGCAGCTGCTCGGCGGCCGAGGAGGAGCGACGGATGCGGGGACTTCGGCCGATGACGACCGCGCCGGTGAGAGCGATCGGCTCGCCATCACCCACTCGCAGTTCGAACTCGGGTGCGGGGTCCGGCCCGGCGTCGGACTCGCCGCCGGACGCCGCGTCGAGGGCCTCGGCCCCGTCGGGCCCCGCCCCCGCGGCTTCTGCGGCGGGCACGAGGGGCGCGGCCGTCGGTGCCGTCTGCATGCGCGGCCGGAGCACGGTCTCGCCGTCGGCCGTGTCGGGGTCGGGCCCCGTGGCGGCTCCCTCGGGCACGAACAGCTCGACCGAGGTGGCCCAGAGCACCCGACTGGCGCGGGCGATCCCGTGGTCGAGTCGGCGGGCGTCCGTGGGCAGGTGCAGAACCGACTCGGGAACCGGCGCCAGCCCGCCGGTCGCAATGGCGACGACGGAGGAGAACTCGGCGAGCGCCCAGGGCTGCATGCCGCCCGAGCCGAATCGGCGCGTTCCCCCGACCGAGTGCAGGTCGACGGCGGCGGCTCCGCGCGCCACGACGGTGGCCGTCCACGCCGACGGTGGACGCGCGGGGTCGACCGAGTCGTGCTCCGCTCCCTCGGCGCGGAACCGCACGACCGAGAACGAGGCCTCTGCCGCTGCCGTGCGGATGGGGATGCTCGACACCACCGATTCGATCGAGGCACGCGGGGTGGAGAGCGCATTCCAGACGGCCTGCACGACCTCGTCACCGGCACCCGCGTCGAGGGTCACGACCGTGGGCCACGCGGCGAGAACCGTCCACTCCCCCTCGGCGGGCACGAATCGCAGACTCCCCATGCGGCGAGAGTACTACCCGCGGATGCGCCCGCCCGGCGGGGCTGCGCCGTGTTCCTTTCCCGCCGGCCCGCCGATGAACGACGGCCGAAGTCGAGCTCACCGAGGGCGAGTTTTCAGGCGAGACTGCCGATTTCGGCATCATTTGCCGTGATCTGCTTCGGATTCGCTTGCCGGGCACCCCTGCACCTGACAGTATCGAAGCATGAGCACCAAGCCGAGGCCTTCCTTGCTCGACGACACCTCCAAGGCGATCATCGAGCAGTTGCAGGACGACGGCCGTCGCTCCTACGCCGAGATCGGCAAGGCGGTCGGCCTCAGCGAGGCCGCCGTCCGGCAGCGGGTGCAGAAGCTCACCGAATCGGGAGTGATGCAGATCGTCGCAGTCACCGATCCGCTGCAGCTCGGCTTCTACCGCCAGGCGATGATCGGTCTGAAGGTGTCGGGAGACACCCGGGTGGTGGCCGACGCGCTCTCCGCGATGCCGGCCGTCGACTACGTGGTGCTCACCGCCGGGACCTTCGACATCCTCGCCGAGGTCGTGTGCGAAGACGACGACGACCTCATCACCCTGCTGAACTCCGAGATCCGCCGGCTCGAGGGCGTTCAGTCCACCGAAACATTCGTCTATTTGAAACTGCACAAGCAGCTCTACAACTGGGGTACACGATGACAACAACAGAACAGCCCGTTTCCGCCCGGTCGTACACCGCAGCCGCTCGCGGCTCGCGCACCGAGGCCGAGCTCCAGCTGATGGCCAAAGACCACCTCTGGATGCACTTCGCCCGGCAGTCGGTGATGGAGTCGGGCGCCGGAGTGCCCATCATCACCCGCGGAGAGGGCCACCACATCTGGGACTCCACCGGCAAGAAGTACATCGACGGCCTCGCCGGCCTCTTCACCGTGAACGCCGGCCACGGCCGCAAGCGCCTCGCCGAGGTGGCGGCCAAGCAGGCCGAGGAGCTGGCGTTCTTCCCGATCTGGTCGTACGCCCATCCCTCCGCCATCGAGCTCGCCGACCGCCTCGCACACTACGCACCCGGTTCGCTCAACCGTGTGTTCTTCTCCACCGGCGGTGGCGAAGCCGTGGAGACGGCGTTCAAGCTCGCGAAGTACTACTGGAAGCTGCAGGGCCGCCCCACCAAGCACAAGGTCATCTCCCGGGCGGTGGCCTATCACGGCACCCCGCAGGGCGCCCTGGCGATCACGGGGATCCCCGCGATGAAGGAGATGTTCGAGCCGGTCACCCCCGGCGGCTTCCGCGTGCCGAACACCAACTACTACCGAGCCCCCGAGATGGGCTTCGAGGGCACGCCGGAGGCGTTCGGCCTGTGGGCGGCGAACCGCATCGAGGAGATGATCCTGTTCGAAGGCCCCGAGACGGTGGCGGCGGTGTTCCTCGAGCCGGTGCAGAACTCGGGCGGATGCTTCCCTCCGCCCCCCGGCTACTTCCAGCGGGTGCGCGAGATCTGCGACCAGTACGACGTCCTGCTCGTCTCCGACGAGGTGATCTGCGCCTTCGGCCGCATCGGAAACTACTTCGCCTGCGAGACCTACGGCTACGAACCCGACATGATCACCTGCGCGAAGGCGATGACCAGCGGGTATTCCCCCATCGGCGCCACGATCGTCAACGAGCGGGTCTACGAGCCGTTCAAGCACGGCCAGACCGCGTTCTACCACGGTTACACCTTCGGCGGTCACCCTGTGTCGGCTGCCGTGGCGCTCGAGAACCTCGACATCTTCGAGGAGGAGAAGCTCAACGAGCACGTGCAGCAGAACTCGCCGATCTTCCGCCAGACCCTCGAGAAGCTGCTCGACCTGCCGATCGTCGGCGACGTGCGCGGCGACGGCTACTTCTTCGGCATCGAACTAGTGAAGGACAAGGCGACCCGCGAGACCTTCGACGACGACGAGTCGGAGCGCCTGCTGCGCGGCTTCCTCTCGAAGGCGCTCTTCGACGCCGGGCTGTACTGCCGCGCCGACGACCGTGGCGACCCCGTGATCCAGCTCTCCCCGCCCCTCACCATCGGGCCGGCCGAGTTCCACGAGATCGAGCAGATTCTGCGCGGAGTTCTCTCCGAAGCCTGGACCCGGCTCTAACCGGGTGGCCGGCACCGTGCGGGAGCTCCGCGACATCTCGTTCTGGTTCGACTCGCTCGGCGCCGACCGTGGCCTCGCCGAGGGCGCGCAGGCTGACAGCGACACGGCATCCGCTCACACCGAAGCGGCATCCGCGCGCCCCGACCTCTTGGCCCCTCGGGCGCCTCTCTCGGGTGACCTCTCGACGGGTGTGTGCATCATCGGCGGCGGCCTCACCGGACTGTGGACGGCGTACTACCTGAAGAAGCGCCACCCCGAGCTCGCGATCACCGTGATCGAGAAGCACACCGTGGGGTTCGGGGCCTCCGGCCGCAACGGCGGGTGGTGCTCGGCGCTGTTCCCCCGCTCGACGGAGGCGCTGCGACGGCAGTACGGCGACGAGGCCGCCCGGGCGATGCGCCAGGCGATGATCGACACCGTCGCCGAAGTCGGCCAGGTGACCGCTGCCGAAGGCATCGACTGCGACTTCGCGCGCGGCGGCACCCTGGTGTTCGCCCGAGACGGAGTTCAGCGCGCTGCCGCGCTGGCCGACGTCGACGCCGCGCGCGAGTTCGGCGTCGACCGGCTCGAGCTCGTGACCCCCGGGTCGCACGACGACCCGAGGGCCCGTGCCCTCTCGGCCACCTCCTCCCTCGCCGCGGCCTTCGACCCCGCCTGTGCGCGACTGCACCCCGCCAAGCTCGTGCGCGGACTCGCCCGTGTGGTGGAGGAGCTCGGTGTCGTGATCGCCGAGCAGACCGAGGTGGTGGAGTGGGCCCCTCACCGCGTTCTGTACTCCGGCGCCGGCGGCGACGGGCTCGTGGAATGCGAGCAGATCGTGATCGCCACCGAGGCCTACGGCTCCCAGCTGCCCGGCGTCGGACGCCGGATCATGCCCCTCTACTCCCTGATGATCGCCACCGAGCCGCTGCCCGACACGCTGTGGGACGAGCTCGGCATCGATCACGGCACCACCTTCAGCGACTATCGGCACCTGCTCATCTACGGACAGCGGACCGCGGACAACCGCTTCGCCTTCGGCGGCCGCGGAGCCCGCTACCACTGGGGCAGCAGCATCAAGTCGAGCTACGACCGCGTGGACCGCGTATTCGGGCACCTCGAACGCACTCTGGTCGAACTGTTCCCGGCGGCGCACGGAGCCGCCGTCACACACCGGTGGGGCGGCCCGCTCGGCGTGCCTCGCGATTGGCACGCGACGGCGAGCTTCAACCCGCGCACGGGAGTAGCCTTCGCCGGCGGCTACGTGGGCGACGGCCTGAGCACCACGAACCTCGCCGGGCGCACCCTCGCCGATCTCATCGTCGGCTCCTCGACCGAGCTCACCGCCCTGCCCTGGGTGAACCATCTCTCGCCCAAGTGGGAGCCGGAACCGTGGCGCTTCGTGGGAGCGAACCTGGGGCTGGTGGGCACCGGCGCCGCCGACCTCGAGGAGTCGGTCACCGGTCGGCGCTCGCTCGCCGCCCGCCTGCTCGGCCCGCTCACCGGCCACTGAACGCATCGGCGCGGCCACCTTCGCGTCGGCCGGCGAGTCAGCGCACACCGGACGACCCCGCGTCGAGGGCGGCGCCCGCTCGGGCCCCGGGACGGGGCGCCACGATCCACTCCGGCACGAAGCCGCGCGAGAGCATGGTACGGAACAGCGCCGCCAGCTCGTAGTCAGGGTCGACACGGCGGCACTCCTCGAGGTAGGCGAAGGCCACACTCCCGCGCCCTCGCGCCCACTCGAGCCACGCGAGCATCGTGAGCGGCGCGCCGGCGATGGTCTCGGGAACGCACTCCACCACTCCTCGCAGCACCTCCACCGAACGGCGGAGAGTCGAGCGCTCGGGAGCCGTCTCACCCTCGCCGAGAAAGCTCTCGAGCACCACCCCCCGTCTCCTCCCGCGGCACACCGCGGGGTCGCTCGCCTCGTGCAGAGCGACGACGCCGGCGTCGAGACCCCAGGCGGAGAGCAGGAGCACGGCGTCGCGCAACGGCTTGTGCCGCAGCGACCAGGCCAGGGAGATCGCGCGCACATCGGTGGGCAGGGTGCCCTCGGAGCGGAGCACGGCGTGCCAGTGGAGCAGCTGCTCGACCGGGCCGTCGTCGCGGCCGTCGCGACCCGGCCGCTGCAGCCCCGCGAGGGTGGCCAGGGCACGGGTGCGGCGCTCCGCGGTGGCGGCAGCGATCGGCACGAAGGGGCCGTGGTGCGGATCGGCGTGCTGCGGCGACGATGCGCTCGCAGCGGCGTGCTCACCGGTCGGACGGCCACCGGGATCCGCGGCCGGTGGCGTCGCTGTGCGAGCGCCGGTCGGCGCGGGGATCGCCGAGCCGGCCACGGCGACGGCGGATGGCGACCGCGAGCCGGGCACCGCGCATCCGGGCACCGCCGGCATCGCTTGCCAGCGCATCCGCGTGACCCCTCGGTGCAGCTCCGCCCAGCGCGCGCCGTTCACCCAGAAGGCGCGTCGCACCGTGAAACCCGCAGCATCGAGCCGTGCGGCGACCGACTCGGCGACGGCAGCGGCGGCGGGCCTGCCATCGCGCCCCGGGGGTTCGGCGTAGACCAGCAGTTCGACGTCGAGGGCACCTTCGACGCGGGCGAGCATGCCGGTGGCGACCTCGGCGAGGTGGCGGCGTGGGAACTCGCCGTGAGCTGCCGAGAGCGCTCCGGGTGGCAGGTCGATACGCAGCACGGCGAGCGGTCTTCGGCGACGGCGCGCGCGCAGCACGAGAGAGTTCTGCGGCCGGAACCCCAGAAGCTCGTCGACCTCGGCGAACGCCGACGGGCCGGTGGTGGAGGTGCGAGAGGGTGCGGTGATCGTGGTCATGCGACCAGTGTCCTGAGCGCCATCAGGCCGCAGGGGTGGAACCGGCGATCTGTGGAGAGGGCCGCCGGATCCCGGCTTGTGGAGAAGTCACGGGGAGAAACGCGAAAGGCGTCGCGGACCGGGGTGAACCCGGCCCACGACGCCTTCGAAGAGGGGGAAGCCCCGCAGACTACGGCTGCAGAACGGCCTGCACGTCGATGGTGATGGTGACCTTGTCGCCCACCAGCACGCCGCCGGTCTCGAGAGCGGCGTTCCAGTTCACACCGAAGTCGTTGCGGTCGATCTCGGTCTTGGCCTCGAAGCCGCCCTTGTAGTTGCCGTAGGCGTCGGTGCCGAAGCCGCCGAACTCGAAGTCGAAGGTGACGGGCTTGGTGACGCCCTTGATGGTGAGATCGCCGTCGACCTTGTAGTCGCCGCCCACGTTGCGCACGCCCGTGGAGACGAAGGTGATCTGGGGGAACTCGGGGGCGTTGAAGAAGTCGTTGGTCGCGAGGTGGCCGTCGCGGTTCTTGTCGTTGGTGTTCACCGAGGCGACCTCGGCGGTGGCCGACACGGTGGTGTCGAGCGGGTTCTCGCCGGTCACGAAGGTGGCGGTGAAGGTGTCGAAGGTGCCCTTGACCTTGCTGATGAGCATGTGGCGGACGCTGAAGGCGACCTCGGAGTGGGAGGGGTCGATGGTCCAGGTGCCGACCTTGTAGCCGGGGATCTCGATGGTGTCAGTCATGGTGTTCTCTCTTCGTGAGTCGTGAACGTGAGCGAGGCGCGAAGGTGGCCCGTGTCAATACAAATGCATCGACCTGGAGATTTATTCCGAACTCGCCCGGCGTTCCTAGCGGAGGATCTCCACCATCAGCACCCACGCGTTCAGGATCGACACGACGAAGATCGCGATGAACCCCGCCGCCACGCCCAGCAGGCCCGCGGATGCACCGGCCGCGACGAACAGGCCGCCCACGAGCACGGGCAGCAGCTGCCCGACGCCCAGCACGCTCTGGGCCACCTTGTCCCGCAGCGACGCGCCTTCGCTGGTCGCGAACATCTCCCGGATCGCCACCACCTGCAGCGCCAGCCCACCGGCGGCGAAGAGCGCCAGCTCGAGTCCGAGCGCCACGGCGAGCTGGCCCGGGATGAGGATGGCCGCCGACGACACCACGATCACCACCACCGAGGCGATCGTCGCGCCCGCCCGGGCCGGCAGCGCCTGGCCGGAGATGATCTCCTTGATGTTCACCGACATCGCCACGATGATGAGCCCGGCGAGCGCGCCGGCCGCTCCGGCGGTGGCGACGGCGAAGTCGTTCCAGCCCTCGGTCACGACGGGATCCATGGCGACATGGTATCGGGACGCGCGCATCCCTTCGCCTCCTCTTTGGGGTTCGTCGCTTAGCCTGGACCGCATGTGGAAGCCCTCTGCCCGCACTCTCGGGGTGCTCTCGGTGGTGGCGGCCCTCGTCGCCGTGCCGGGTCTGCCCGCGGCGGCGAGCGCATCCGCAACCACCACGACCACCACCACCACGACGCAGGATGCACCCGCGAGCCTTCGCACCGACCCGGTCTTCCCCTCGTGGGACGAGGTGAACGCCGCCAAGCAGAACGTGCAGGCGACGCAGGCGGAGGTGACGAAGATCCAGAGCCAGCTCACGGCCAACCTGCAGGCCGCCGACGCTGCGAACACTCTCTTCCTTCAACGCGGCCAGGAGTATCTGAAGGCGAAGTACGACGCCGAGGCGGCCGCCGGCTACGCCGCCACCCTCGCCGCCCAGGCGTCCGCCGCGACGGCCGACGCCGCCAAGGCCAACACGCAGGTGGGGCAGCTCGCCGCCCAGCTCTACCGCAACGGCGGCGACTCGACGGTGAACCTCATCCTCAACCAGGGCGATTCGACGTCTCTGCTCTACCGCCTCGGCGCGATGTCGAAGCTCACCGAGCAGACCGCCGGCATCCGCAACAAGGCGGTGCAGGCGCAGAACACCGCCGACGCGCTGAACTCGCAGGCCGACGTGGCGAAGACCGCCCGAGACGCGCTCGAGCAGCAGGCCTCGCAGGCGAAAGACGCGGCGGCGGCCGCGAAGACCGAAGCCGATGCGGCCGTGGCGCTGGCGCAGTCGCAGAACGCCCAGATGACCGCCCAGCTCGCGAGCCTCAAGCAGACCAGCGACGCCGTCGAGGCGCAGTACCAGGCCGGGCTCGTCTACGCTGCACAGCAGGCTGCGGCGCAGGCCGCGGCGGCCGCGGCGAGCGGCGCCATCGACGACCTGCCCGGGAGTGCCTGGGTTCCCGACAGCTCGGCCGTCGCCTCCCCCGCCGAAGCGCAGTCCTACGCCTCGGGGCAGATGGGCGCCTACGGCTGGGGCGGCGGCCAGTTCGACTGCCTCGTGCGGCTCTGGACCGGGGAGTCGGGATGGCGCGCCAACGCCTACAACGACTCGAGCGGGGCCTACGGCATCCCGCAGTCGCTGCCCGCGTCGAAGATGGCCTCGGCCGGCAGCGACTACGTGACGAACGCCGCCACCCAGATCGACTGGGGACTCGGCTACATCTCGAACCGCTACGGGACGCCGTGCGAGGCGCTCTCGCAGTGGACGGCGCGCAGCCCGCACTGGTACTGATCCCGCGGGTCGACCTCGCGCAGGTCGCGGGTCGCCTGCTGATGCGTTCCCGAATGCCCGGCGGAGCCGTCAGTGGTCGCGGTGATCCTGGATCGTCATCCGCGCGCCGTGCCGAGGTTTGCGGAACCCGCTCGCCAGCACCAGGCGCACGATGCGCTGCCGGTGCCCGCGCCACGGTTCCAGCAGCTCGGCGAGCGCGTCGTCGTCGATCGGCTCGCCCACGAGTGCCCAGCCGATGTGGGCGGCGAGGTGGTAGTCGCCGAAGCTGACGGCATCCGCGTCTCCGTGGGAGCGCTGCGCGGTCTCCGCCGCCGTCCACACGCCGACGCCGTTCACGGTGCGGAGCAGGCGTTCGACCTCGGCACCGCCGCCCCCGAGCGCCGTGGTGCGCTCGAGACCGGCCGCGACCTGAGCGGCCTGGAGCACGGTGCGCGAGCGACGCGGGTCGACCCCGGCGCGGTGCCACTCCCACGACGGGATGCGCCGCCACACCTCCGGGGTGGGCGCCAGCCGCATCCGCGCGGGAGCGGGCCCCGGAGCGGGCTCGCCGTGCGCGGTCACGAGGATGCGCCACGCCCGGAACGCCTCCACCGAGGTGACCTTCTGCTCGATGACGGCCGGCGCGAGCGCGTCGAACACCCGTCCGGTGCGGGTGAGGCGCAGGCCGGGGTTGCGGTGCCTCGCGTCGGCGAGCAGCGCCGACGTGCCGAGGTCGAGCGCGGCCCAGTGCCCGGCGTCGCCGGCCCCCAGCAGCTGGGGTACCTGCTGCAGAGCAGCGGATGCTCCGCTCCCCCAGGCGCACACGTGCACCCGGCCGCGGGTGCCGGAGAAGCGCACGGTGGCGGGCCCTTCGGGAGTGCGGAGCGCGAGCCAGACGGCGCCGCTCTCGTCGGCGTGCACGCAGGGGTCGCCGGCGCCCCGGCGGAGCGGGGCGAGGGTGGCCCGGTAGTCGACCGGTTCGCGCGGCTCGTAGTGGAGCTCGAGCGGAGCGTCGTCGCGGCGCGCAGGGCGGAGGGCGTCAGGGAGCACATCGTCATCGCGCACATCGTCATCGCGCACACCGTCATGAGGTGGGCGCAATCCACCGGCGGTGGAAGGAGTGCCGGCGGTGATGGTCATCGTGCGAGAAGACTACGTGAGGGCACGGACATCGACGGCGCCGGGCGCGCGAGCACGCGCCGGCGCAGGCGATACGCGGCCCGGGACGCGAGGCACCCGCGGCCGGCAAAATGCCCGCCCAGCGAAATCGACACCACACCACGCCGACACGGCACAGGCCGGAACGGTGCAGGCGCTCAGTCGAGGGCGTCGAGCTGCTCGAGCAGCCAACCCGGGCCGCGGGTCTCCGCGCCCGCGGCGGTCACGCGCTGAACGAGTTCGCGGTCGGCCGTGATAACGACCAGCCGATCGGCACCGCGAGAGCCCGCGGCGAGCGCCGCTTCCACCACGGCCACGATCGTGTCGTCGCCCGATGCCGGCGCGCGCACGACCTCGAGCGCCGGGGCCATCGCGGCCGCTCCGTCGGCGTGCTCGGTCACGGTCTCGGCGAGGGGCGCATCCGGTGCGGCCACCGCATCCATGTCGTCGCCCGTCGGCGCGGTGGGCACCGGCAGCTCCGCGGCCCGCGCCTGCCCTTCGAGCACCACCACGATGCCGGCCCAGCAGCGCCCGCCCGCGAGATCGCCGTCCGCACTCTCGAGAGCCTCGACCGCCACGCCCGCCGCGCTCAGCGCCTCCAGTCGCCCGAGCAGTCGCGATGCCGCTCCGGCCCGGTCCCGCCACCACCCGTCGGGCCGTGAGCCCACCACGTTGGCCGCGTCGACGACGAGCCGGATGCGCCGCCCCAGTCGCGCGCGCAGCCCCGGCCAGGCCGCCTCGAAGCCCGGGTGCAGCGGCAGCGCATCGACCTCCGTCACCGGCACCCAGCGCAGCTCGAGGCTCTCCGCGTCGCCGATGGTCGCCTCGAAGGGCCGGGAGGCGCGGGCCACCACGGTGACGTACGACCAGAAGCCGAAGTCGACCGTCGAGGTGAACGCGATCTCGAGCGCGTCGGCCGGCACACCGGCTTCCTCGCCCGCCTCGCGCACGGCGCCGGCCACCGCGGACTCGCCCGCGTGCCGCGCCCCGCCGGGCAGGCCCCAGGTGCCGCCGAAGTGGCTCCACTCGGCGCGGTGCTGCAGCAGCACCCCGGCAGCCTCGTCGTGCACGAGCAGCCCGGCGGCGCCGTAGCGGCCCCAGTAGCGCCGGCCGTCCGGCCCCTCCACCCAGGCGTCACCGCTGTCGCGGGGCGGGAGTCGGGCGGGCACCTCGGTCATCCCCCCAGCTTCTCACGTCTGAACGCGCGCGACCGCGCCGAGCAGCCATGATGGAAGCATGAGACTCCGCCATCCGGTGCGCACCCTCGGCCGGCGCCGATTCGACTTCGACCGGCAGGTGGCCGTGATGGCGATCGTCAACCGCACCCCCGACTCCTTCTTCGACCAGGGAGCCACCTTCGCCCTCGACCGGGCGGTCGACGCCGCCCTCGCCGCGGCGGAGGCGGGTGCCGACTGGGTCGACATCGGCGGGGCGAAATTCGCCCCGGGCCCCGAGATCCCCGCCGCCGAGGAGCTCGACCGGGTTCTCCCCGTGGTGGAGGCGGTCAGCGCACGCAGCGATGTCGTGATCTCCGTCGACACCTTCCGTGCCGATGTGGCCGCGGCCTGCATCGCCGCCGGAGCCCACGTGGTGAACGACACCACGGGGCTCAGCGACCCCGAGCTGGCCGGGGTGGTGGCCGCATCCGGCGCCTCGCTCGTCATCACCCACAGCCTGGCCGCGCCCCGCACGCCCTACCCGCATCCGCACTACGACGACATCGCCGGCGAGGTGCGGGCCTTCCTCGAGCAGCGGGTCGAACGCGCGGTGGCCGCCGGGGTCGGCGAGGACCGCCTCTTCGTCGACCCGGGCCACGACCTCAACAAGAACACGGTGCAGAGCCTCGAACTCACCCGCCGGATGGCCGAGATCACGGCGATCGGCCTCCCCACCCTGGCGGCCGTGTCGAACAAGGACTTCATCGGCGAGACCCTCGGCGTGGCCAAGTCGGAGCGGCTCGAGGGCTCGATCGTCGCGGCGACGGCGTGCGTGATGCTCGGCGCCCGGGTGGTGCGGATGCACGACGTGCGGGCGGCCGTGGCTTCGATGCGGATGCTCGAGGGCATCCTCGGGTTCCGCGACCCGGTGCTCGCCGTGCACAATGTCTGACGCAGCCTGACCCCTGACCCCTGACCCCTGACTTCTGACCCCTCCCACCGATCGGAGCCCGCGTGACCGAGACCCAGACCGAGGCCGCCTCTCCTCCCGCCGCCGCGCCGGCCGAGATCGTGGAGCTCTTCCCGGAGAGCTCCGGGCCGCTCTCCCCCGA
>SCNI01000044.1 GCA_005502775.1 Microbacteriaceae bacterium 3FA27C10 | reverse complement strand
CCGCTGCCCCGGTTCCGGCTGCCCCGGCCGCCGCCCCGGCACCGGTCGCCGCGCCGGCTCCTGTCGCCGCCGCGGCTCCCGCTCCCGCTCCGGCGGCCGAGGCGTCCACGGGCGGCAACGCCGGTTACGTCACCCCGCTCGTGCGCAAGCTCGCCCATGACCGCGGCATCGACCTCGCAAGCGTGACCGGCACCGGCGTCGGCGGCCGCATCCGCAAGGAGGACGTCCTCGCTGCGGCAACTGCGCCTGCGGCGGCTCCCGCTGCTGCCGCCGCTCCCGTCTCCTCCTCGTACAAGGCGCTCGAGACCTCTCCGCTGCGTGGCACCACGCAGCCGATGTCGCGCCTGCGCAAGGTCGTCGCCCAGCGCGCCGTCGAGTCGATGCAGGCTTCCGCTCAGCTCACCACGGTGGTCGAGGTCGACGTCACCAAGGTGGCCGCCTACCGCGACGCCGTGAAGGGCGCCTTCCTCGAGAAGACCGGCACGAAGCTCTCGTTCCTGCCCTTCTTCGCCCTCGCGGCGGCAGAGGCGCTCAAGGCCTACCCGATCATCAACGCCACGGTGGACGGCGAGTCGATCGTCTACCCCGACCACGAGAGCATCAGCATCGCGGTCGACACCGAGCGCGGCCTCCTCACCCCCGTGGTGAAGAACGCGAGCGATCTCGACATCGCCGGCCTCGCCGCGCAGATCGCCGACCTCGCTGCTCGCACCCGCGACAACAAGCTGAAGCCCGACGAGCTCGGTGGCGGCACGTTCACGCTCACCAACACCGGTTCGCGCGGAGCGCTCTTCGACACCCCGCTGGTGTTCCTTCCGCAGGTCGCCATCCTCGGCACCGGCATCGTGGTGAAGAAGCCGGCCGTCGTGAAGGTCGACGGTGGCGAGGCCATCGCGATCCGTTCGATGGTCTACCTCGCACTGAGCTACGACCACCGCATCGTCGACGGCGCCGACGCCGCGCGCTTCCTCGCCGCGGTGAAGAGCCGCCTTGAGGACTCGTCGTTCGAGGCGAACCTCGGCATCTAGTCACGAGCTGCCCGCGTTCGAGTCGGCGCGTTGACCCGACGAGATCCACCGCAGACGCCAGCCCGTCTCGCCCCTCACCACGAGGAGCGAGACGGGCTTCGTCGTCTCCCCCGGCGGAGCCCCGCCTGATTCGGCGCTCAGGATCGACAAGGCCCCGAGGCGCTGCACGAGCCGCAGTTGTTCCCCATCGACGGATACGCCGGGCTGACCCTCGGGGGCGAGGGAACCCGGCCCGCTCGATCCGGCTGATGCCGGCGGGCCCCCCGAGGGGATGGTCGGATTCGCGAGCACGATCAGGTCGCGATCGGCCACGGCCAAGGGCGAGGCCCATTCATCGACGCCGGACAGGCAGCTCAGGTCGCGCTCCCGCAGACACCTCTCCCGCCGCTCGAGCAGGGCCCGCGCGGCCGCGACCGGATCGTCGCCCATCATCGCGGAACCGAACGCCTCCGCCGAGGTCCCGCCCGAGCTGCCGTCGACCACCCCGACTTCGTCGCTCGCGCCCACCGGTGATGGCGATGCGTCTCCGGTGCCCGCCGTGGGCACGTCGTCTTCGCCGGGTGAACCCGCCACAGCGCCTGGGGCGGAGGCGCCCGGATTCGCGGCCGGTGTGCCGCCGTCAGGCGGAACCGATGGGCCCGTGGCCCCGCGCGAGCCCGGTGGTGCACCGCGTGACGCGTCGGCCGCAGAGCCCGACGGCACCGCCAGGCTCGCGGCCACCGCCGCACAGACCACGAGTGCACCGCCGATCACGAGAACGCGCCGCCGGCGTGACGTCACCAGGCACTGCACGATCACCCGCGAACTCCGCCGGGCAGCCCGCCCGAGCTCGAGCGCAGCGTGCCATGCCGGCGCGAGCGCTTCACAGAGCTCCGGCTCCGAGCGACTGACGGCCTCTTCCCCGACTTGTTCTCGAGCCCACGACCACCCTCCCGGCTCCGACCCGCGCTCCCAGGGTTCCGACCCCGACGACTCGGACGCCAGCTTCGGCGGATCAGACGCCGAACGACTCACGGACGGCTCCGCGGCATGCTCCCGAGCCCTCGAGCGCCCTCCCGGCTCCGATCCGCGCCCCGACGGCTCACGCTTCGGCCTACCCACAGTGCCCTCGTCGGCGTCGTCCCGAACCCATGAACGGCCTCCCCGTTCCGAACGCCACTCCGGCTTCGGCCGCAGCACTGGTGCTGAATACGATTCCGACTCCGGGATGTCGCCGCTCGCGCCCGGCAGTCTCCGCTCACCTGGCCGAGGGTTGCCCTCTTCTCGTGGCCGTCTCTTGCCCGTCTGCTGCTCACCACGCTCGCGTCGAGCACGCTCGCTCACCAGCGGTCGGGTGCCGTCGCCCGGACCCGCCTCGTGAGAACCGGGGAGGACCGAGCCACCCGCCCGCACCTCCGCGAGGGAGATCAGGTGCAGCACCGCTCGCCGGTCGGCCGCCGCAGCGGTGTGAAAGCGGTCGGCCGCCTCGGTGCCGGAAGTGACGCCCACACCGCCGTTGAGCAGGGCCGCGCGAGCGAAGCCTACGAGCGAGAGTTCGCCATCGGCGGCCACCAGAACATGATCGGCCTCGAGCCCGCCGTGGGCGATGCCCGCCTCGTGCAGCTCCGCCACAAGGTCGCGGAGCCGGCGTGCGAAGCCGGCCGCGGGCATCCCGAGAGCGGGAAGCCGTGCCAGAGGCCTCCCCGCGCACACGGACATCACGATCACGAGTTCGCCGGCCCGCGTCGTCCCGACGTCGAGGAGTCGCGGCATCGCGCTGATCGGGTGCAGGGCGAGAACGCGGCACTCCTCGTCGCGCGAGGTCGATGCCTCCCGAGCGGGCGGTGCATCCGGAGCGGGCACAGGGAGCAAGACGGGCGGCGCCTGCGGCGCGCACACCTTGATCGCGACCAGGGAGCCGGGGGCGCGCGCATCCGCCGGCTCAGCGCGCACACCGAAGTAGACGTTCGCCGAGACGCCGACCGACACGAGTTCACGCGCGCGGAAGCCGGCGAAGACCGGCGAGGCTGAGGTGGGCATGCCGTCGATCGTGCCTCCCCGCACACCCTCGCGTCGGTCTCCGAGCCCATCTGTGGAGAGCGGCGGCGGATGCCGGGGTGTGCACAACGGTCGTGGCCCTGCGGGTCGGCCCGAAGAAGTATCCTTGGAGGCATGGCACGCAAGACCGACTCCGCACCCAAGGCCCCGAAAGAACCGGGCCGCATCAAGCAGATGTGGCAGGTCTTCGGCATGACCCGCCGCTACGACTCCAGGGCCGTCTGGTACATGGCGGCCGGCTTCGCCGTGCCCACCATCGCCGGCATCGTGCTCGCGCTCGTGCTCTCGGCCGGCAACGTCTTCGGCACGGTGCTCTGGATTCTCGCCGGCGTGCTCGGCGGCTTCCTCGCCGCGCTCATCATCCTCGGCCGCCGCGCCGAACGCGCCGCCTACAAGCAGATCGAAGGGCAGCCCGGCGCCGTGGGTGCCGTTCTGCGCTCCTCACTCAAGCGCAGCTGGCGCGGCAGCGAGATGCCGATCGCGGTCAACGGCAAGACGCAGGATGCGGTGTACCGCGCGGTCGGCCGCGGCGGCGTGGTGCTGATCAGCGAGGGCCCGCGCTCGCGCACCAACCGCATGCTCGAGGAGGAGCGCCGCAAGGTGCTGCGCATCCTGCCGAACGTGCCCGTGACCTTCCTCTCGGTGGGTCCCGACCCCGACGCCGTGCCGTTGCACCGCATCCCGGCCAAGATGGCGCGCATCAAGCCCACCCTCACCAAGCCCGAAGTCATGGCCGTGAGCAACCGCCTCACCTCGCTGTCGAGCTCGCCGCTGCCGATCCCCAAGGGCATCGACCCGATGCGGATGCGCCCGCAGCGCGGTCGCTGACGACCTCGCCGCACGCAGAGAAGCCCGTTCCTCCTGGAGCGGGCTTCGTGCGTTCTAGCGCTTGACGAGCACCGTCCCGGCGAAGACATCGTGCAGGCCCCGCTGATCGGAGTCCCAGATCAGGGCCGGGATCAGCAGCACCAGCAGCACGGTGCGCACGATGGGCCGCCACCAGCCGGCGTAGCTGCCGTCGAGGCGCACCAGGCGCATCCCGAGCAGCAGATGGCCGATTCCTCCGCCGAGCGTGATGAGCAGGACGATCTGCTCGATCATGAAGATGATGAGGCTCGCCCAGTCGCTGCCGAAGAAGAACGCGAAATAGATCACGTAGCAGAACGCGAAGTCGATCAGGAGGCCGGCGATGCGGCGCCCGGGACGGGCCACCGAGCCCCGGCCCTCGCGGCGGAAGCCGAGGCGCTCCCCCGGCCATTCGCTGGGAGCTGCGGCCCGTGATGCTGTGGAGTCGTCGGGAGTTCTCGTCACCGCTCAAGCCTAGGCGCTCGGGACTCCGAGCCAGCCGTAACATCCCCGAAACAATCGTGACACTACCGAGTAATGGCTGCCCCATAGTGTTGTCTTGGCTGCATCTGTAGCTGTTTTCTGTACCAAGCCATTTGGAGACTCTTCACATGTTCAGTGATTCTTCCGAGGTGCTCAAGTTCATCAAGGACACCGACGTCAAGTTCCTTGACATCCGGTTCACCGACCTGCCCGGTGTTCAGCAGCACTTCAACATCCCCGCCTCCACCGTCGACGAAGAGTTCTTCGCCGTCGGCCAGCTCTTCGATGGCTCGTCGATCCGCGGTTTCGCGTCGATCCACGAGTCGGACATGCAGCTCATCCCTGACGTCTCCACGGCTTACGTCGACCCCTTCCGGGCCGAGCGCACCCTCATCCTCGTCTTCGACATCTACAACCCGCGCAACGGTGAGATCTACTCCCGCGACCCGCGTCAGGTTGCCAAGAAGGCCGAGAAGTACCTCGCGTCGACCGGCATCGCCGACACCGCGTTCTTCGCCCCCGAGGCCGAGTTCTACATCTTCGACGACGTGCGCTACGAAGTGAAGCAGAACTCCTCCTTCTACTCCGTCGACTCCTCCGAGGCCGCCTGGAACACGGGCCGCGTCGAAGAAGGCGGAAACCTCGCCAACAAGACGCCCTACAAGGGCGGCTACTTCCCCGTCTCGCCGGTCGACCAGCACGCCGACCTGCGCGACGACATCTCGCTCAAGCTCATCGACGCGGGCCTCATCCTCGAGCGCGCGCACCACGAGGTCGGCACCGCCGGCCAGGGCGAGATCAACTACCGCTTCGACACCATGGTGCACGCGGCCGACGACATCCTGAAGTTCAAGTACATCGTGAAGAACACGGCGAACCTCTGGGGCAAGACGGCCACCTTCATGCCGAAGCCGCTCTTCGGCGACAACGGCTCGGGCATGCACACCCACCAGTCGCTCTGGAACGACGGCAAGCCCCTGTTCTACGACGAGGCCGGCTATGGCGGACTCAGCGACCTCGCCCGCTGGTACATCGGCGGTCTGCTGAAGCACGCCCCCGCGGTGCTCGCCTTCACGAACCCTACGGTGAACTCCTACCACCGTCTGGTTCCGGGCTTCGAGGCCCCCGTCAACCTGGTCTACTCGGCCGGTAACCGCTCCGCCTCGATCCGCATCCCGATCACGGGCACGAACCCCAAGGCCAAGCGCATCGAGTTCCGTGCGCCCGACGCCTCGGGCAACCCGTACCTCGCGTTCGCCGCCCAGCTGATGGCGGGCCTCGACGGCATCCAGAACCGCATCGAGCCGCACGAGCCGGTCGACAAGGACCTCTACGAGCTGCCCCCCGAGGAAGCCAAGAACATCCCCCAGGTGCCGGGTTCGCTCGGCGAGGCGCTCGACGCGCTCGAGGCCGACCACGAGTTCCTCACCAAGGGCAACGTGTTCACCCCCGACCTGATCGAGACCTGGATCAACTACAAGCGCGAGAACGAGATCAAGCCGATCGCCCAGCGCCCGCACCCCTTCGAGTACGAGCTCTACTACGGCGTCTGATCCGCATCACTGAACACGATGAGGCCGCATCCTTCCGGGGTGCGGCCTTCGTCGTTCCGTGGGCTCGGATCCGCCAGGCTCAGATGCATCGGGATTGACGATGGATCGCGACAGCAGGATGCTGGAGCCATGATCGAGAGCAGCCCCACGGAGGAAGCCACCGAGGCCACCGATGCCGGCGGGGCGACATCCGGCACCGGCGCCTCCGCGTCCGACTGCGCCGCGGACTTCGACGACGCATTCCGCCGGGTGTACCTCGCGTTCCACCGCCGCGACGGCGTGCGGCGCGACGTCTCCCCCGCCTCGCGCGCCATGCTGACGCACCTCGCCCACAGCGGCCCGATCACCATCGGTGAAGCCGCCGCGCACTTCGCCCGCTCGCAGTCGGCGGCGAGCGAGCTCGTGACGCAGCTCGAAAGCAACCGCCTCGTTGAGCGGCGGCACGACGACAGCGACCGCCGGCGCACACTGATCTGGCTGACGGATGCGGGGCGAGCCGAGTTGCGCCGCGACGCATCCGTGCTGAGCCACGAACTGCTCGAGAAGGCGATCTCCCGGGTGGGCGAGGGCGAGATCCGGGCCGCGCTCGGCATCCTGGACCGGCTCGCGCACGCCTCGGGCGCCGAGAGCCTCAGCACGACGGAAGGACGACACGATGACCAATTGTGAGAGCTGCAGCATGCCGATCGAGAGCGGCCGCTACTGCGAGCACTGCACCGACGAGAACGGTATGCTGCAGGACTTCGACACGCGATTCGGCGCGATGGTGAGGTGGCAGCAGCGTTCGCATCCCGAGGCCAGTCGGGCCCAGGTGGAGGCCGACACCCTCGAGTTCATGGCGGCCATGCCCGCCTGGCGCGAGCATCCGCGGGTTCTCGCCCGGCTCCGGTGACCCGATTGCGCCCCGTGTCGGGGACGGGCCTGTGCCGATCGGCTGCTACTGCCCGTAGAAGAGGCGCTCGAACACGGTGCGGGCGCGGCGGGTGACGCCGAGGTAGTCCTCTTCCAGCCGGGTGGCGGAGCCGGGCGGGTACTCCATCAGGCGGGCGACGCCCTCGAGCTGCCGACGGTCGGAGGGCAGCACATCGGCGGTCTTGTTGGTCCACAGGGTCATCGCCGAGCGCGCGCGGGAGGCGAAGATCCAGGCCGCGTGCAGCTTGCGCGCGTCGTCGTGGTTGATGAGCTCCGCGGCCTCCGCGGCCGAGAGGGCGTCGAGCGTCGAGGTGGTGCGCAGCTCCGGCAGACGCCACGCGTGCTGCAATTGCAGAAGCTGCACGTACCATTCGACGTCGCTCAGCGAACCGCGCCCGAGCTTCAGGTGCCGCCCGGGGTCGGCCCCCTGGGGCAGCCGTTCCTTCTCCACACGCGCTTTGATGCGCTTCACCTCGCGGATCTCGGTCTCCGAGATCGCGGGCGGATAGCGTACGGTGTCTGCGAGCGTGTGGAAGGCCTGGATCAGCGCCCGGTCGCCCGCCACGCCGTTCGCCCGGAGCAGCGCCTGCGCCTCCCAGGTGAGCGACCACCGCTCGTAGTAGGCGGCGTAGGAGTCGAGCGAACGCACCGCAGGGCCGTTCTTGCCCTCGGGGCGAAGATCGATGTCGAGGTCGAGCGGCAGCCGGTTGTCCTCGGTGAGCCGCACCAGCTCGTTCACGATGAACTGCGCCACCGACTGGGCGGTCTGCGGGTCGACCCTGACCGCCCGGTAGACGTACAGAACGTCGGCGTCGGAGCCGAAGCCGAGTTCGGCGCCGCCGTACCGGCCCATCCCGATGATGGCGAACTCGATGCCGTCGCCCGACGCCGGCGCGGCCGACTGCCGGATGACGCTCAGGGTGCCTTCGAGGTGCACGGTGGTGATGTCGGTGAGGGCGAGCCCGAGTTCCTCGACGGTGATCATCCCGAGGATCGACGCGATCGCCATCCGCAGCACCTCGCGTCTCCGGGCGGTGCGCAGGGCCATCGCCGCCGCATCCGGCGTGTCGTGGCGCGCCACGATGGCGCGCGTCTCGTCGGCGAGCACCGCCATCGGGCGCGGCCGCAGCTCCTCGTCGTTCTCGAGCCAGGCAGCGGCCTCAGGGATGCGCTCGAGCAGCTCGCCGACGAAGCGGGAGCCCGAGAGCACCTGGGTGAGTCGCGCCGCCGCACCGGAGGAGTCGCGCAGCATGCGCAGGAA
Organism: Microbacteriaceae bacterium 3FA27C10; assembly: GCA_005502775.1. Taxonomy (GTDB): domain Bacteria; phylum Actinomycetota; class Actinomycetes; order Actinomycetales; family Microbacteriaceae; genus Herbiconiux. The sequence continues at coordinate 21,718 of SCNI01000044.1, read as the reverse complement.
CCAGTAGGTCTCGCCGAGCGCGTCGGAGAGCCGGCGGAAGGCGAGCAGGCCGTAGTCGGGGTCGGCACCGTTGGAGAACCACTGCAGCATCACCGGCAGCAGGGTGCGCTGGATGGCGGCCCGCCGGGACACCCCGGCCGTCATGGCCGCGATGTGAGCCAGGGCGCCGCGCGGGTCCTGGAAGCCGATCGCCGCGAGCCGGGCCTCGGCCTGCGCGCTCGTGAGCGCCTGCTCGTCGGGCGAGAGGGCGGCAACGGCGGCGAGCAACGGGCGATAGAACAGCCGCTCGTGCAGGGTGCGCACCCGCACCTTGATGGCCGTCCAACGGGCGATCAACTCGTCGGCGCTCCCCGCCAGTCCGCTGCCGCGGGCGAGCACGCGCTGCTCGGTCTCCTCGCGCGGCATCAGGTGGGTGCGGCTCAGCTGCCGCAACTGCATGCGGTGCTCGAGCAGCCGGAGGATGCGGTAGTCCTGCGCGAACTCCACCGACTCCACCCGCCCGATGTAGCCGCCCTCGGCCAGTGCCGCCAGGGCCGCGAGCGTGCTCCCCTGCCGCACCGAGGCGTCGATCTGGCCGTGCACGAGCTGCAGCAGCTGCACGGTGAACTCGATGTCGCGCAGGCCGCCGGGCCCGAGCTTCAACTGGTACTCCACGTCGGCCGGCTTGATGTGCTCGGTCACGCGCTCGCGCATCCGCTGCACCGACTCCACGAAGTTCTCGCGGGACGAACTCGACCACACCTTCGGCGCCACGAGTTCGACATAGGCCGCGCCGAGCTCCGGATCGCCCGCGAGCGGGCGCGCCTTGAGCAGCGCCTGGAACTCCCAGTTCTTGGCCCAGCGCTCGTAGTAGGCCGCGTGCGACTCGAGCGAGCGCACGAGTGCGCCGGCCTTGCCCTCCGGGCGGAGGTTGGGGTCGACCTCCCAGAGACCGGGCTCGAGGCCGGTCTCGCCGATGCCGCGCATGGTCACCATGGCGAGGCGTGTGCCGATCTCGACGGCGGTGCTCGTGGGCAGGATGCCGTCGGCCGGGTCAGGCGGCCCGCCGGGGTCTGCGCTGCTCGACGCGAGTTCGCCGCCCTCGGCCACGAAGATCACGTCGACGTCGCTCACGTAGTTGAGCTCCCCCGCACCGGCTTTGCCCATGCCGATGATCGCGAAACGCGTGGCCCGCACCTCTTCGACCGGGAAGTGCCAGAGCCCGTGTCCTGTGGTGGACACCTGCGACCGCGCCACGGCCAGGGCCGCCTCGAGCGCGCCGGAGGCGAGGTCGGCGAGGCTGCGCGCCACCTTGTCGAGGCCGATCACGGGGTTCGCCTGCTCGAGGTCGAAGGCCGTCACCCGGGCGAGCAGCACGCGGTAGCGGATGCGCAGGGCGGTCCAGGCGTCTTCGCCGAGCAGCGTGGAGAAGCCGTCGATCGCGCCCACCGAGGCGAGCAGTTCGCCTTTGGCGGTCTGCGCATCCGGAAGCGTGAGCTCCTCACCGCCCAGAGCCGGCAGCTGCGCAGGATGGCGGGCGAAGAAGTCCGTCAGCCCTTCGGACGCACCGAAGACGCGCACCGCCCGGTCGCGCGACGCGGTGTCGGCCAGAACAGCGAGGAGCGTCTCAGGCGCCCGCTGCTGGATGCGCTGCACGCTGCGCAGGGCGAGGTCGGGGTCGGCGGCGAGCTGGAACGAGGCGAGGAGGGCATCCAGGTCGATGCCGGTCGAGGCCGCGAGCTCCCGCAGCCCCTCACCGGCCCGACCGAGATCGGCGAAGCCGACCCGGGCCAGATCGGTGAGGCTGGTCTGCGAACGGGGCATCAGTGCGTTTCGGTGGGCTAATCAGTTCAGAGGAGATTCATTCGCGCCGGCCGCAGGCCGACGCCATGTGCACAGTGCGCCGGCCGCAGGCCGACGCCATCAACTCAGAGGATCTCGAGGTTCGACTGCAGCTCGTAAGGGGTGACCTGCGCGCGGTAGGCCTTCCACTCCTGCCGCTTGTTGAGCAGCACGTAGTTGAACACCTGCTCGCCGAGGGTCTCGGCCACGAGCTCCGACTCCTCCATCAGGCTGATGGCACGGTCGAGCGAGGCCGGCAGAGCGTCGTAGCCGAGCGCCTTGCGCTCCGCATCCGTGAGGCTCCACACGTTGTCTTCGGCCTCGGGCGGCAGCTCGTAGTTCTCCTCGATGCCCTTGAGGCCGGCGGCCAGCAGCAGCGAGTAGGACAGGTAAGGGTTGGCCGCCGAGTCGATGGCCCGGTACTCGATGCGCGACGACTGGCCCTTGTTGGGCTTGTAGAGCGGCACACGCACGAGCGCGGAGCGGTTGTTGTGGCCCCAGCAGACGAAGCTCGGAGCCTCGTCGCCGCCCCAGAGCCGCTTGTAGGAGTTCACGAACTGGTTCGTGACGGCCGTGATCTCGGGAGCGTGCTTGAGCAGGCCCGCGATGAAGTTGCGGCCGATCTTCGACAGCTGGTACTCGGCGCCGGCTTCGTAGAAGGCGTTCGCGTCGCCCTCGAAGAGGGAGAGGTGGGTGTGCATGCCGGAACCCGGGTGGCCCGAGAGCGGCTTCGGCATGAACGTGGCGTAGACGCCCTGCTCGATCGCCACCTCCTTGATCACCGTGCGGAAGGTCATGATGTTGTCGGCCGTGGTGAGCGCATCCGCGTACCGCAGGTCGATCTCGTTCTGTCCGGGGCCCGCTTCGTGGTGGCTGAACTCCACCGAGATGCCGAGGTCCTCGAGCATCCGCACCGAACGGCGGCGGAAGTCGTGCGCGGTGCCACCGGGCACGTTGTCGAAGTAGCCGGCCGAGTCGACCGGCTCGGGGCCCTCGGGGCCGTACTTCGACGACTTCAGCAGGTAGAACTCGATCTCGGGGTGCGTGTAGAAGGTGAAGCCGCGGTCGGCCGCCTTCGCCAGGGTGCGCTTCAGCACGTTGCGCGGGTCGGCCACGGCGGGCTGCCCGTCGGGCGTGGTGATGTCGCAGAACATGCGGGCGGTGGGATCGATCTCGCCCCGCCAGGGCAGGATCTGGAAGGTCGTGGGGTCGGGGTGCGCCAGCACGTCGGCCTCGAAGGAACGGGTGAGGCCCTCGATGGCCGAGCCGTCGAAGCCGAGGCCCTCGGCGAAGGCGCCCTCCACCTCGGCCGGAGCGATCGCGACGGATTTCAGGGTGCCCACGACGTCTGTGAACCACAGCCGCACGAACTTGATGCCCCGCTCTTCGATTGTGCGAAGAACGAAGTCCCGTTGCTTGTCCATCATCGGTGGAAATGACCCTCTCTCCGGCACTGGTTCATGCCCCTATTAGGCTAGTGGCTATGCCGAGACTTCGCTTAGCGTTGGCCCAAACCAACCCCGTTCTGGGAGACCTCGAGGGCAACGCGCGCTCCGTGGTCGCGACCGTGCGCGAGGCCGTGGAGCGGGGCGCCGACCTCGTGGCCTTCGGCGAGATGGTGGTCTCCGGCTACCCGATCGAAGACCTGGCGCTGCGCCCGAGCTTCCTCGCCGCCGCCCACGAGCGGGTCGGGATGCTCGCCCGCGAGCTCGCCGAGGCCGGCCTCGGCCACGTGCCGGTGATCGTCGGCCACCCCGACGGCCCCTTCGAGCCGCGACTGCTCGGCACGAGTAATGCGCCCACGGCCATCGCGCAGAACGCCGCGAGCGTGCTGCAGAACGGTGAGGTGGTGGCGCGCTACGCCAAGCACCACCTGCCGAACTACTCGGTGTTCGACGAGTACCGCATCTTCATCCCGGGCGACGAACTGCTCATCCTGCGCCTGAAGGGCGTCGATGTGGCGCTCATCATCTGCGAGGACCTCTGGCGCGACGGCGGCCCGGTGGGGAGGGTGCTGCACGCCGACGCGGGGCTGCTCATGGTGATCAACGGCTCGCCCTACGAGCGCGACAAAGACGAGGTGCGCCTGCCGCTCGTGACGCGCCGGGCGGTGGAGACCGACACGATCGTGGCGTACGTGAACCTCGTGGGCGGGCAGGACGACCTGGTCTTCGACGGCGACAGCGTGGTGGTGGGCCGCGACGGCGCCATCCTGGCCCGCGCACCGCAGTTCGTCGAGCACCTGCTGATGGTCGATCTCGAGCCGGAGGGGGCGACGGATGCTCCGCTCGCCGACGACATCCGCCGCGTCGAGCTCGCCCCGGCCGAGGTGCCCAAGCCCGCTCTCGCGGCCGACGTGGCCGAGCTGCCCGACGACCGGGAGCAGATCTGGAACGCCCTCGTGCTCGCGCTGCGCGACTACGTGGAGAAGAACGGGTTCCGCTCGGTCGTGCTGGGCCTCTCCGGAGGCATCGACTCGGCGGTGTGCGCGGCCATCGCGGCCGACGCCATCGGCCCGTCGCGCGTGTTCGGCGTGTCGATGCCCTCGCGCTACTCCTCCGACCATTCGCGCTCGGACGCCGACGACCTGGCCGAGCGCATCGGGCTGAACTTCCGTACCGAGCCGATCGCCGATCTCGTCCTCCCGTTCGAGACCCAGCTCGGCCTCACCGACATCGCCGCCGAGAACCTGCAGGCGCGGGCGCGGGGCGTCATCCTGATGGGGCTGTCGAACCAAGAGGGGCACCTGGTGCTCACCACCGGCAACAAGAGCGAGCTCGCGGTGGGGTACTCGACCATCTACGGCGACTCGGTGGGCGGTTTCGCCCCGCTCAAGGACGTGCCGAAACTGCTCGTCTGGGAGCTCGCGCGCTGGCGCAACGAGCGCGCGCTCGCGCAGGGTCTGGTGGCGCCGATCCCGGAGAACTCGATCTCGAAGCCGCCGTCGGCGGAGCTGCGCCCCGACCAGACCGACCAGGACTCGCTGCCGGAGTACGACGTGCTCGACGCCATCCTCGAGGCCTACATCGACGGTGGCCGGAGCATCGCCGAGATCACCGCCCTCGGTTTCGACCGGGCCGAGGTGCAGCGCATCACCCAGCTCGTCGACCGCGCCGAGTGGAAACGCCGCCAGAGCGCCATCGGACCCAAGATCTCCCGCACCGCCTTCGGCCGCGACCGCCGGCTGCCGATCACGTACCGCCCGCACCTCTAGGCATCTGGGCACCTGCCGAGGGTCCCGCATCGCACTACTCCGCGCTCGGCCGGCCTTCGGCAGGTCGAGCGCTCATTGCCGCGCCGGTCCCCGCCCGGCGCGGGCGACATGTGAGCGTTCGGTCGCTGTCACGGCCGAGCGCTCACCTTGGGTCGTCGGGCGCGGCCCGCTGGCTTCATTCACGTCCGAAGAACTGGCGATGCCGGCCTTATGAGCACAACTAGCTGGGGAGCACGACGATCCAGACGAACCAGGCGCCCATCGCGAGCCAGACCAGGGTGGCCGCCGCCGCGAGGGCGGCGGTGGCGCGGCCGGGGAGGCGCCAGACCGGGATGATGGCGAGGAAGCCGATGCCGAGAAGGATGCCGAGCCAGGGTGCGGTGGTGGGCACTCCGACCAGGTCGAAGGCGGGGAAGGCCGCCAGCTGTGCGGTGAGCAAAACCCAGAGCGCGCCGAGGAACGCCACGCCCGTGATCGGTGCGATGCCGGTGAAGAGCAGCAGCACGATCGGCTCACGACGGAGGGCCTGCACGAGCACCGCGATCAGCCAGCCCAGCAGCCAGAGGGCGGCGAACCCGGCGAAGATGAGCGGCACGGTGAGTTCGAAGAGGTTGCGCTGCTCCACCGCGGTCACCACCGAGGCGATGCGGGTGCTCTTGTGCACCTCCGAGGCCGGGATGGCCGGATGCGCGGCCACGCCGTCGGTGCAGCCGGTCGTCACCGCCGTGCCCGGCGAGGCGAGCCAGGTGGCCAGCTGATCCATCGCGCAGACGTCGTTCGTGGCGCCGGCGCGGCCGTTCGACTGCACGACCACGAGCTGGTTGTTCGGGAAGGCCGCCTGCCCCGACTGGGCCGCGGCCACCGAGATGAGCGGATCGGTGTCGCTCGCGAAGATGAGCGTCGGCTGCCCGACCGCCACCGCCGAGCGGGTCTCGATGCCCGACGCGGGGAGGCCGAGGCCGGCGCAGATCTTGTCGGCGGCGGTCAGATAGGTGATCACCGGCAGCGGTTTCGGCGTGGTGTCGGCCGGCGCGCCCTCGGGCAGGGGCTCGGTCGGGTCGGCCGACCAGAACGGCTGTTCGTCGCGGCAGGCCTCGAGCCAGTACTGCCCGAGGTTGATCGTGGTCAGATGCGCGAGGGCCTCCGGGATGAACGGGGCGATCGCATCCTTCTCCCCCGCCGCCAGGCGCGAGAGCAGGTAGGGCACCGCCTCGGCCGTGTCGGGGTCGTAGAGCACCTGCTGCACGATGGTGACGAGGTCGGAGCCGGTCAGCGAGTAGTAGCGCTGCTGGCCGCTCACGGGGTTGGTGAGGAGGCCGTGCACGGGCTTGTCGCTGAACAGGCCCTCCGCGGTCACGAGGTCGGCGTTCAGGTCGGGGTAGGCGCCGTTCGACCGGGCCGAGAGGTTCGTGAGGGCATCCGAGAGGGCGAGGTAGGCGTCGCCCTTGAGGTCGCGATCGATGGGCGAGAAGGAGTCGAGCACCACGGCGTCGACCCCCGCCTGATCACGCACGGCGACCAGCTGCATCACCTTGGTCGACCAGGAGCCGCCGTAGAGCGTCCAGGTGGGGTAGTTCAGCAGCTGCCGCAACTCGATCAGATCGGACGCGGTGCTGGCTTTCGTGTAGGCCGTCGGATCACCACCCGCCTTCTGGAACGCGGTCATGCAGTCCTTCATGGCGAGCGTGACCTCGGTCATCTCGGTGGCCGGCGAATCCGACTTCGTGAAGGTGTCGACGTACTTCGACGTCGCCGCCGGGCAGTCCAGCGACGCACTCGACTCGATGCTGCCGCGCTGGGCGAGTACCACGATGTCCCGGGCGCCCCCGATACGCGGGTCGGCCGCGAGGGCGAGCGCCACCGCGGTGGACGTCTGCCCCGGGCCTCCGGCCATGGTGACGATCGGCGTTCCGGTGGCCGGCTGCGTCGACGCCGGAATGACGACGTAGGGCATCTCGATGGCCCGGGTCGACGGGTTGTCGCGGTTCTCCGGGGCCGTGAGGGTGCCGCAGTGCGCCGTGGCGGGCAGACCGGCCGGGCAGTCCGCCTCGGCTACGGTGGAGGCGCTCGCCGAAACGGGATGAGCGGAGACCAGCAGCGCTGCCAGAGCCGCTCCCAGCACCAGCTGCGCAACAATTCGACGGCCCACGTCTCCCTTTCGATTCCGGGTCAGGATCCACGCATTCGGGTTACGTGCCCATCAACCTAACGCATCGGCCGCTCAAAGCAGCCGAACTAGACTGGCGACATGCCAGAGCAGTCATCGACGCCCGAGAAGCCCGTCTCCAAGCGCGTGCGCACCCGTCACTTCCAGAACGCGAAGGACAACGGGATCGTCATCACGGGGCTCACGAGCTACGACCAGCTCTCGGCGCAGATCTTCGACGAGGCGGGCATCGACTTCCTGCTCGTCGGCGATTCCGCGGGCAACAACGTCTACGGCTACGACACCACGCTGCCCGTCACCGTCGACGAGCTCATCCCTCTCGCCCGCGCGGTGGCCGGGTCGGTGTCGCGCGCCTTCGTGGTGGCCGACATGCCGTTCGGCTCCTACGAGAACAGCGCCGAGGAGGCGCTGCACACCGCGGTGCGGTTCATGAAGGAGACCGGGTCGCACGCCGTGAAGCTGGAAGGCGGGGTTCGCAGTGCCGACAAGATCCGCCGCATCGTGGATGCCGGCATCCCGGTGATGGCGCACATCGGCTTCACCCCTCAGAGCGAGCACGGTCTCGGCGGACACATCATCCAGGGCCGCGGGGAGGGCGAGGCCCAGCTGCTCGCCGACGCCCTCGCGGTGGAGGAGGCCGGGGCGTTCTCGGTAGTGCTCGAGATGGTGCCCGCCGAGGCGGCGAAGAAGGTCACGGCAGCCCTGCGCATCCCCACCATCGGTGTCGGCGCGGGCCCCCACGTCGACGGGCAGCTGCTCGTGTGGACCGATTTCGCCGGGTTCTCGACCGGGCGCATCCCGAAGTTCGTGAAGCAGTACGCCGACCTGCGCGGCGTACTGACGGATGCGGTGACGAGCTTCCGCGAGGATGTCGCCGAGCACCGGTACCCTGGCCCAGAACACAGCTACGACTAGCAGCACCCGCGACGATCAAGCATGGAGACGACGGAGGAATCATGAGCGAAGACCCCTCGAAGCAGTACTGGTACAACATCAAGACCGGGGCGGTCGAGAAAGGCTACGAGTCGTCGGTGGTCGACCGGGTCGGGCCGTTCGAGACCCACGAGGAGGCCGAGCACGCCCTCGAGACGCTGCGCGCGAACAGCGCGAAGTGGGCCGAAGACGACGCGGCCGAGCGATGACGGAGAACACGCCCGACGAGATCGCGGTCGGCATCGACATCGGCGGCACCGGCATCAAGGGCGCCATCGTGAACGTCACCACGGGTGAGCTGCTCACCGACCGCAAGAAACTGCCCACGCCCGAGGGCGGCAAGCCCGACGACATCGCCGCGACGGTGGCCGAGCTGGTCGACACGCTCGGCGAGATCCCGGCGCATGCCTCCGTCGGCATCTGTTTTCCGGCGGTCGTACGCCACGGTGTGACGATGTCGGCGGCGAACGTGTCGAAGAAGTGGATCGGTTTCGAGGCCGAGAAGCTCTTCGAGAAGACGCTCTCTCGTGACATCACCTTCGTGAACGACGCCGACGCGGCGGGCTTCGGCGAGGTGCGCTACGGGGCGGCGAAGGGCAAGGGCGGCCTCATCCTGATGACGACGCTCGGTACCGGCATCGGCAGCGCGATCATCTACGACGGCGTGCTCGTGCCGAACGCCGAGCTCGGCCACCTCGAGATCGACGGCGTCGACTACGAGACGAAGGCGGCCTACTCGGCGAAGGAACGCGAAGACCTCAGCTGGAAGAAGTGGGCAGAGCGCCTGCAGAAGTACTACACGACGCTCGAGAAGCTCTTCTCCCCCGATCTGTTCCTCGTGGGCGGCGGCGTGTCGAAGAGCTACGAGGAGTTCCTCCCGCTGCTCTCGCTCGACACGCCGATCATCCCGGCCGAGTTGCGCAACAACGCCGGCATCCTCGGTGCGGCCTGCCTGTCGACCATGAGGACCACGTTCCTGGAGTAGCCGGCACACCCGCCGATCGGCCCGCGGCATCCGTGCCATGGGGACATCTGTGCCGTAGGCTGGTCGACGGTGAACAGGCCGGCAGACGGTCGCGTCGCCGCGCTCGTGCTTCGTGCAGGAGTTCGGTGCCGAGGAACGTCCGGGCTCCACAGAGCAGGGCGGTGGGTAACACCCACCCGGGGCAACCCGCGAGACAGTGCCACAGAAAGTAGACCGCCACGGGCTTCGGCCCGGGGTAAGGGTGAAACGGTGGTGTAAGAGACCACCAGAGGCTGCGGTGACGCAGTCGGCTCGGTAAACCTCGCCCGGAGCAAGGTCAGACAGGATGCGCTAACGCTGCTCGCTCAGCATCCGGGTAGACCGCTTGAGGGTTGCGGCAACGCAACTCCTAGATAGATGGCCGTCAGGGAGCTCGCTCCCCTACAGAACCCGGCGTATCGCCGGCCTGTTCATCTGCCTCGGGCGCCGTGCTTCGCGCGGCGTCCGAGGGTCGCGCCGGTCCCTGCCCGGCGCTCCGCGACATGTTCGCGTGCGGTCGCTTCGCGGCCGCGCGCTCACCTTGGGTCGTCGAGTAGGGCCTGTTGCGTTGGTTCTCGACGCCGTTGGGTATGGACGCCGTGCGCTTGGGCGGGAGTGCGATGGGTGTGGCGGGGGCGGGTTAGAGGCCGGATTCTTCGGTGCGGATCAGGATGCAGTTGCTTTCGGGGTCGAGGACGACGTCGTCGTCGGCGGCGGCGCGGATGGCGGCGAGGTCGCTGCCCGTGATGGCCACGTTGCTGCCCATCGAGATGCCCCGCTGCAGCAGTGCGGCACCGATGCCGTAGCGCTCGCGCTGGCGCTCGTAGAGGGCGAGCAGTTCGGCGCTCACGCCCCCGGCGATCGCCGAGCGCTCGGAGCGTGCGACCTCGAGCTGCGCCTCGATGCGGGTCTTCTGCTCGTCGCGCTGAGCCACGAGCAGGCGCTCCTCGGTCGCGATGTCGTCGCGGCGCGCGGTGATGGCAGCGAGTCGCAGCTCGATCTCCTCCATCCGCTCCATCACGGTGAGCTCGATGTCCTCGAGGTTCGAGCGGCGCACGGCGAGCGAGGCGAGTTCGTGCTCGAGACCCTGGATGTCCTTCGACGACGAGCTGGCCTGCAGGCGTTCCCGGTCGCGCTTCTCGCGGGCGGCGACGGTCTGCACGTCGGCCTCGACCCGTGCGATCTCGGCCTTGGCATCTTCGAGTTCGCCGTTCACCCCGCCGGCCTCCTGGCGTGCGGCGATGGAGTCGCGCTGCAGTTCGGCGAGCCGGGCCTCCTGGGGAAGCGTGCGCAGCGAGTGCAGCAGCTGCGACACCCGGTTGTCGGCGGCCTGCAGGTCGAGGAGCTTGCGTTGTTCGAGGGCCGGAGCCTTCATCTGTGGTTCCTTCGTTGTTCGTCGGGAAGAGGGGTGGTCATCCGGCGCCGGTCATTGCGTGATGACGAAATCCCAGGGGTCGGTGCGGAGGTCGCTCACCACGAACTCCACCTCGGGCAGGGCCTCGGCGAGCTGCGCGGCCGCGGTCTCGAGCCAGAGCCACTCGCTCGCCCAGTGTGACACGTCGACGAGCGCCGGACCGGCGACGCCGCCGGAGCCTCCGCCGAGCAGGCTCTGCTCGCGCGACTCGGAGGCCGGATGGTGGCGCAGGTCGGAGGTGATGTAGACATCCGCTCCCCGTACCAGCGGATGCGCGAGCAGCGAATCGCCGGCCCCGCCGCAGAGGGCGACCGTCGAGACGGGCTGCTCGAACTCCCCCGAGACCCGCACGCCCGTACCCGTCGCCGGCAGGATCTCGCCGAGCTCGAGCGCGAGCCGTCCGAGGGTGGTCGGCTCGGCGAGCCGCCCGACGCGCCCGATTCCCGTGCCGGGCCGGACTCCGGCCTCGATCGGCTGCTGGTCGAGCAGACCGAGCCGGCCGGCGAGCACCGAGGAGGTGCCGTCGTCGACGATGTCGGCGTTGGTGTGCGAGGCGATCAGGGCGCAGCGGGAACGGATGAGCTTCGCGAGCAGCGCCCCCTTGTACGTGGTCTCCGCCACCGAGGTCACTCCGCGAAGCAGCAGCGGATGGTGCACGAGCAGGACGTCGGCTCCTGTGCCGACGGCCTGGTCGACGGTGGCGGACACGGCGTCGACCGCCAGCAGCACGCGCGAGACCTCGTCGTCGGGGGCGCCGCTCAGAAGACCCGGGGCATCCCAGGCCTCGGCGAAGGCGGTGGGCCAGAGCCGTTCGACCGCCGCGTTGAACTCGGTGAGTGTTGTGGGCACGGCTCCAGACTACTTCGCCGCCCGGCCGGGGCCCGATCAGTCGGTGAGGAGCGCGTGCCCGCTCCCGTCGTGGTCAGGGCTCGAGCCCGACCAACCGGGCCGTCGTCGCCCAGAGCGCGCCCTGGAGGGCGATGTCGGAGGCCTGCTTCGCGACCGGACCGTTCGGGCGCAGCCGATCGAAGTACGCGCCGCTCGCGGCCGGCACAGGCACCGGGGAGGCGAGCGCGATGAGCGGCGCCGCGCCGACCTCGGGCGTGACCCCCCAGCGCCCGCGCGACACGGCGGTGCCGAAGCGGATGAGGGGTGAACCGGATCCGAAGCGGGTCACGACGGCCCCCGGATGCACGGAGTACGCCTCGATGCCGGCCCCGGACTCCGCGGTACGGCGGGCCAGCTCGCGGGTGAAGAGCACGACGGCGAGCTTTGCGGACCCGTACGCCCGCCATCCGCCTCGCCACGGCCGACCGGCGCCGTCGAGGTCGGCGAGGTCGATGTGGCCGAAGCGGTTCGCGACGCTGGAGGTCGACACCACCCGCGCGTCGCCCTCGGCGGCGGCGGTCTGCTCGAGTCGCGGCAGGAGCAGCCGGGTCAGGAGGTAGGGCGAAAGGTAGTTGTTCTGCAGCGTGGCGGAGTGGCCGTCGGGAGTGACAGTGCGGGTCGAGACCAGTCCGCCGGCATTGTTGAGCAGCACGTCGATGCGGTCGTAGGTGTCGAGGAGCTCGGCCGCGAGGGTGCGCACCTCGGCGAAGCGGGCGAAGTCGGCCACGAAGGGGCGGCCGCCGATGCGCTCGGCGACCTCCCGGGTGCGCTCGCGGTTGCGCCCCACCACGGCCACCGCATCCCCTTGTTCGGCGAAGTGCGCGGCGGCGACCGCTCCGATGCCCGAGCTCGCGCCCGTGATGACGACCACCCGTTGTGCGCTCATCCCCCCAGCATCGCACGGAGCGCCGTCCACGGGCACCGAAGAGCGCCTTCACGACCTCACGGGCTACCAGGGGGTACCTGCTGTGACGGGTAGCGCCAGGGCCTCTCGCCGCGCAGCCGTGCGGCATACCGTGGGAGTCGTCACCACCGAAGCGAGGAACCACATGCAGATCGAACCGCGAAAGCCCACCGTCAAGAACCCGCCCGAGCAGTTCGCCGGCGACGTCTGGCTCGACGTCATCGCCGCACCGCACACCGACGACCAGCGGATGACGGTCGCCACCGTGCGCTTCGCGCCCGGGGCCCGCACGGCGTGGCACTCGCACGCCCGCGGCCAGTATCTGCGGGTCACCGCGGGCGTCGCCCGCTTCGGCGACCGCGAGGGCAACATCCTCGAGGTGCACCCCGGCGAGACGCTCTACACCCCGCCGGGCCAGGAGCACTGGCACGCCGCCGGGGGCGAGGGCTTCATGGAGCACATCGCCATGATGGAGTCGGCCGACGATCCGTCGCAGAGCGCCATCTGGGCCGAGCACGTGAGCGACGAGGACCTCGCCGGCCGCTGACTCCGGCTCGGCCCGGTGGCCAGCGGCTCCACTCCTCGACCCGCGACTCTGAGAGCACTCCCACCATCTGAGCTGCGGCTTGTGATCAGGGCGCGACGCGGTGCGCATAACCTGCAGGAAGCTCTCTGGCCCACACCTCGAAGGAGTTCCACCGCGTGCTGATGCAATCCGGCGTCCTGCTCGATCGCCCAGCGAACCGGGCCGGGATCATCCGGGCCGGAACGCCGTGAGCGCGATCGTGGCGGGAGTCTCGCGAGGATCGCTCGCGAGCAAGGTGCCGGAGATCACTGCCCTGTTCTGGATGACGAAGATCCTCACCACCGGGATGGGCGAGACCACTTCCGACTTCGTGGTGCAGACCGTCGAGCCGGTCATCGGCGTGGCGATCGCCTTCGCACTCCTCGTCGGCGCCCTCGTGCTGCAGTTCCGCACCCGCCGGTACGTGCCGTGGGTGTACTGGCTCACAGTCGTGCTGGTCAGTGTGTTCGGCACGATGGCGGCCGACGTCGTGCACGTGCAGTTCGGCGTGCCCTACGAGGTGTCGACCGCGGGGTTCGCCGTCATCCTGGCCGCCGTGTTCGTTCTCTGGTACCGGATCGAGCACACCCTGTCGATCCACGCCATCGACACCCCTCGCCGGGAGGCGTTCTACTGGGCCGCCGTGCTGACGACGTTCGCGCTCGGCACCGCGACCGGCGACTGGACCGCGCACGTCCTCGGGCTCGGCTACTTCGCCTCGGGCCTGCTGTTCCTCGCGGCGATCTGCATCCCGGCCGTCGCCTACCAGTTCCTCGGCCTGAACGCCGTTCTCGCGTTCTGGGCGGCCTACATCCTCACCCGCCCCCTCGGGGCCTCGTTCGCCGACTGGCTGGGCGTCGGCCCCGAGCGCGGCGGCCTCGGCATCGGCACCGGCCTGGTGAGCCTGGTCCTCGCCGCTGCGATCGCGGTCTGCGTGCTCGCGCTCAGCCGTCGGCGGCCGGTTCCGGGTCCACCGCTGTCTCCTCGATCGGGCTCCTGACGGGCGCACGCCCGCGCTCCACGGCTTCGTCCGCGTGTCCTCGAGGCCCGTCGCTCCTACCGCGGTCGAACTCGCCGACGACCGTCGTGCCGGAACGTCAGAGCGCCTGGGCGAGGAGAACGGCGCCGAGCAGCGCGACCAGCCCGTTTCCGAGGGCTGAGGTCCAGCTCTGGAACCGGTGCCCCGTCGTGTGCCGGAGTCCCGCTCCGAGCGCGACGAGCAGGGCCTGCCAGGCGAGTGACGCGACGCCCACGCCCGTGATGAACGCGATCGCCGACAGCGGCGACTCCGCGATCCGACCGAGCCCGGTGAGGACCGCGCTGAAGTACACCAGGGTGGCCGGGTTGAGTGCCGTCAGTCCGAGGAAGAGGGCATAGCGGCGGCGGGATGTTCCCGAGTGCGACAGCGCCGGGTCGACGCCGGGGCCTGTGCGGCGGCTCCTCAGGAGCCCATGCAACCCGATCGCGACGAGGGCCGACCCGCCGATGATCTGCGGCCAGGGCGCCCATGCGCCGACGATCGGACCGACGAGCGTGCCCACGGCGACGGAGGCAGTGCAGTACAGGATGTCCACGGTCGCCACCGCAGCTGCGCCGGGCAGGCCCCGGCGCAGGCCGCGCGTGATGCCCTCCTGGATCAGGAGCACGCCGATCGCTCCCAGCGGTACCGCCAGAGCGAGTCCCGCGAGAACGCCGGAGAGCAACGAAGAAAGGACGTCCATGACCCGACTCTGGGGCATCGCCTCCGAGAAGCAGTGCGATCGGTCTGTCGTTTGAGAGAATTGTCCGCATGGATGCGACAGACAGCGAGATCATCGACGTTCTCCGCACAGATGGCCGGGCATCGTTCAGCGAGATCGGTCGCCGCGTCGGGCTGAGCACGAACGCGACGGCCGCTCGGGTGCGCCGGCTCGAGAAGACGGGAATGATCCTCGGCTACCGTGTGGTCCTCAGCTCGGACCTGGCCGATCCGGCTGCGGGCCTGGAAGCGTTCGTCGACGTGCGACTCGATCCGGCGCGCGACTCCGAGGAGTTCCTGCTGTGGGCCCGGCGCATCCCGGAGATCGGCGATGCCGTTCATGTGACGGGGGCATACGACTACCTCCTGCGCATCCGTGTCGGCGACACCAACGCCCTCGATCGACTGCTGCGCAGCCTGAAGAACGACGGCGGAGCGACCCACACGCAGACCCGCCTGGCCCTTCGCTGAGCCGGGCACGAAATGCACGGCTGGCTCTGGTGCCGATCGCAGCCACCCACAGCCGCACCCTGGGCAGTCGAAAACGCACTCGGTGGGCCCTACCGGGATCGAACCGATGACATCCACGGTGTGATCGTTGCCTGTTAGCAGCGATGCCTTCACGGGCTTCTGCCGTTGCACTGGGGGCCCCAGGGACTGAAATCTCATCCTCGGGCGGGGGGCGCATGGGCGCGCGTGACATCCTGCCGTCTGAGAACGAAAGATGAGGTGTTAGAAGTCCATCTAGGTGTACTGCCCAGGGACATTGGTTGAGTCGTGGCGACTCGCGGTAGTGTCCGCGCATGTCCCGGTTCCCGCCCATGCGCTCGGTCAACAGTGACTCGTGGGCGGTGTTGCAGGAGGCCGACGGCCCCCCAGCTCACGCCGTGGCTCATCCGTCGACAGGCCTACGTGCCCACCTACGTGCTCGGCCGCCTCGATGACGATGGAAAGGACATCGCCCCGAGCCTCACGGGTATCCGCCAAAGCCCAGAGGCGGCACTGGAGGCCCGAACGGGCTTGTTGAGAGCTGAGGGTGCCTGAGGCGGTCGGAGCTGCCCGAGGGCATCGAGGTGCGAGCTGCGACCGCCCGCGAGCATCCCGGGTCGTAGTGGGGGTGGTGCTCGACAGGGTGCAGCATAGCGGTGTATTGACTCGAAACTCGCCAGTCAACGAAAATTGTTCGTCATTGCCTCGCTAGTCTCAGATCAACGCTCAAGGGGGAACATGTCCATCTATAAGCGGCCTAGCAAAAGGCTCCATCGGGATTTCTTCTACCTCAACGATGAAGTAGCCATCAACTCATTGTCCGCACTGGAGTCAGGGAAGGTCGATGAGATCGTCTCTCGAACGACGACTGCCAGGGAGGGCGGGTTCAGCGGGGACGTCAAGTTGCCCGTGGTCGATCTTGCAGTAGGGGGTAGCAGAAAGTCTTCATCTGAGATCGAGGAGGAGATGGTTCGGACGCGCACCCGCTTCTCTATCTTCGACGCGTGGTACCAGCTGCTGAATGAGAAGAAGGCAGTTGGCTCATTCGACGGCTGGGGTGAAAATGCGCTCGAAGAAGTGGAGCCCGGCGACACCATCGAGTTTCGAGCCCAACTATCCCAGGGCCCATTGCAGACAGTATTGCGTTTGTACCTGTGGTTTGCGGATCAAGCAACGAAGGACGGAAATCTCTTCTCTCAAAAAGGCGAGGAGCGGAAAGCGACGGCTAGCGCCTCTCGGAATATTCGTCAGATGTTGGGAGACATGGAAGACGAGGATGAGATTCCGTTGCTGGCTACTCCGGTAGGGGAACCGGGGCCCACCGTCCTACTGTCTGTTTCTCGGAAATGGCTTATCGGACGGATCGGCCAGCTCGGTGGAACTTTCGGAATTGTTGGCCAGGTGGTGCAAGTGATCGCAGACGGAGAGGAGTATCCAGTACTCCGTCTGACAAAGGATGTGTCCCCGACGCCGCTTGAGATCAATACGCTAAAGGATGCGGTGCAGCACTTCGTGGAACCAGCAGGGGAGTTGGGCGTGGACGTAGAGGCGGAGGAGTCCGTGCTCAAGGGGCCGGTGTTGGTTATCAAGCCAATCGCGATCTATCGCTAAGGGCTCCGCTTCGGAGCCTTAGTGTCGTATGGACCTGCGAGTAGTCGGCCGATCTGCCAGACATAGCCTCCGTTGGCGTCTTGGAGGTGACATCCACCACCACACTGAGCCCCGCGACGGCACAGAAGCACTTTAGCGAGACGCCATGCTCGACCTTCGGTGAGGTTGGGCATGCCAGGCCTTGGGGCAGCTCGCGACGATCTGGTTGAGAGATAGGAGGATTCTTTAGCTTTGGGCTCGGCGTGTCGCTTCCAAAGCCCGCGCCTCGCTAGTCAAGGCTTCCGCAAAGATTCGGGACTTGCCGTTCCGATTCACCCAACTCTGAGCGCGAGTGCGAAGCGCCTCGACACGTTGTTCATACAAGGCCTGTTCCTCTTGTGTGAACTCTTCGTAGTTTGTGCCACCAAACACTGTCTCTCGTGCGTACGCATACAGGTTGGCTTGTAGCGCATCCAGGTACTGCTGGGCAGCCTGCCAGACCGCTTGATCCGCTGGCTCGCCGGTGCGGAGAAATCGCTCTGCGACGACACGATCGGACTCGACCTCACTGCTGGGCCGGGAAACCTGAAACGCGGCTACTCGCCACAGTGCCGACCGGCCAAGTTCATTGATCGCGGCTTGCCGATTTTCCTGTACCGCCAGTTCACGATCTCGCTTGCGCTCCGATCGACGACTCCACCATGACGTGATGGTGGAGAGCAGGAAGCCCATAATAACGCCACCGAACGTGGTCAACAGGGGGGTCCACGGGTTCGGTGCAAATCGCTCGATGGTCGCGATCAGCTCGTTGAATTGCTCGGGCGTCATTCTCGGAGGTTACCGATCCTGTAGGCCCTCTGGCCACTTGGCGCTATTCCTGATCTCCAATAGCACGAGAGCATCCCAGCCCGCGCCCGGCAACAGGGGTGCGAGTTGACTAGTTGTACTTCCGGTCGAGCAGGTCCGAGTCTCGGGGTCGAAGGGTGCAGTCTGGCGAGTCCGGGCGATCTCAGGGTGCGCGAGGGTTGCCCTGGCAGACCAAAGCCCCATTGGGGGGGCTCTGATAGCCGTTCTGGGGGGCTGGGAAGGTGTGGGGTCTAGCCCGGGGTTGATTGCACGGTAGATCGTGGCTCTGGACACGCCAAGTTTCTCTGCGACGGTGTCGATTGAAACATTCATTGAGCGCATGTCGAAGATCGTTCTCACTTCGACTGCGCTGAGTGACTTCTTGCGCCCGGTCGAATTGTCTAGCGACTTACAGGCGGCTCGGGCTTCTGCCGCCCGCTCCGCCATGTTCGCCCGCTCCCACGTCGCCAGGGCGGCGAGCATCGTCAAGACGAGTTCGCCGTTCACGCCGTAAAAGTTGATGCCGTCTGACTTTATGGCTCGTAGCTGGATACCGCGTTCGCGGAGAGCCCTAACGGTATCGAGGATCTGTGAGGTGCTACGGCCGAGACGGTCGACGGAGTGCACCCAGATGGTGTCACCCTCGCGAGCCACACCGTCCGTCCGTTTACCATCGGGGCCGGGGCTGCCGATGAGCCGATCTAGGTCCGGGCGCGACGACTTCAACCCGCTGATCTTGTCGTTGAAGAAGTGGCCCTCGGGGACGGTCGACCTCTACGGTCACTTCATGGGAACAGACGCAGATGCGGCGGGAATCGCGAAGCTGAATGCGGTCCGTCTCGGGGGGCGTCCGGGGGGGGCACGAGCCACGAAGCTGAGAGCGACCAAGTAAGGCCCGGTAGCCGAGTGGCCCCGGAACCCCGGGGCCACTCGTATGTGGGCCCTACCGGGATCGAACCGATGACATCCACGGTGGAAGACGGGCGGTTCGAGACTGACTGGGTGGCCCCCGTGGTCGACATTTTCGCCGCGAAGGTGGTCGGGCTGTGAGCATGGTCGACGCCGCCGAGGTCGACCAGCTCGTCAGCTCCTGAACGCGCGGCGGAGCTCGTCGAAGCCGCCGGACATTCGCCCCGTGACGACCCGCTCGTGTAGCTCCTCGGTCAGGTACGCCGTCGGTGCGTGCCGGACAGCGTTACGGAGGCCGCCGTTCATGAGGTCTTGCTCGGTCAGCCACCCGCCGGAGATCATGCCGTCGACGGGGTCTGCGCGGTAGGCGCGGGCGATGCGGATGATCTCGCCGCAGGGTGCGGTGTTCGAGTTCATCCAGCGGGAGACGGTGGTGTGGTGGACGCCGATGCGGTGGGCGATCGCTCTGGCCGAGCTGCCTTCGGTAGTTCTGTCTAGCCACTGCTGCCAGGTGTTCATGATGTTGGTGCCTCTGGTCGTACCCCCGAATGCGGGGTGTGCATCAATGCTCCATCACGAAAATGTTCGACCTACGAATGTCGGACACTCGTGTCCCCATAGGCGAAGAAGGCGGTGCGGCCGCGCACCGATCCATGAGAAATCACACAGCTGGCCCATAGTGTTCATCCACTGTCGAGCGGACGGGGAAAGCCGCTCCTATTCCGAAGGGGGAAACCATGACTCAATCAGCCCAAACACACCAGAAATTCGGGCGGCCGGTCCTTCAACTCGTCGTCGACAACAGCGGTTGGGAGCAGGTCATCGCTGACTTCGCCGACTACCAGCGCGCCAAGGGCCTCGCGGATACGACCGTGCGGAACCGTGGCAGCATCCTTCGGTCGCTGCAGCGCGCGTGCGGGAAGAGCTACCTCGAGATATCCCTGCCGGATCTGCGCCGTCACATTGGTCGGGAGAACATCGCTGCGGGGTCGCGGCGCACGGAGCGTGGGGCGTTCATCGCGTTCTTCCAGTTCCTGCTCGAGGACGGCTACCGGGCCGACGACCCTTCAGTGAAGCTCGCCCCGATCTCGGCGCCGAAGGGCGAGCCTCGGCCGTTCACCGCCGCGCAGATCGACGCGATGATCAACTCCGGCGCCTACCGCAAGACCCGAGCCATGATCCTCATCGGCTACTACCAAGGGTTCCGCGTTTCGTCGATCGCCAGGGTGCACGGCACCGACATCGACCTCCTCGCGGATACCATCCGAACGGTCGGCAAGGGCGGGAAAGTTCGGACGCTTCCCCTGCACCCTGTAGTTCGGGAGCTGGCGATGACCATGCCAAGGAACGATTGGTGGTTCCGGGCACGTGGTGGGCGTCCGGGTCACATGAAGCCGGCTTCGGTCACGAACCTCATCACGTTGGCGAAGAAGCGAGCCGGCATCATTGACCCGAGCCTCACACCGCACTCGCTCCGCCACGCCTTCGGTACCGACCTCGTGGAAGCCGACGTCGACATCCGGGTGATCCAAGATCTGATGATGCACGAGTCGCTTTCGACCACGCAGATCTACACAGGAGTGTCCGAGAAGAAGAAGCGGCAGGGCATCGTCGCCCTCGTGCCACGTGAGCTCACGGAACACTCGGGGCGGAAGACGGCAGCCTGAATGACGAGAACGCCCCGCACAGCGCCTTTGGTGGGCGCGTGCGGGGCGTCTGCAGTTGTAGGGCAGGGCGGTGGCCTCTAGAATCGCGTCAACCGATCCTGGGGGGAATTTCGATGGAGCAGCAGCCGATCTACGAGTTCACGTCGCACATCCAGGGGAAGAACGCGAAAGTCGTCGTCTACCCTGACCGTGTCGAATGGGATCGGCCCCGAGGGGTGTCTGGCGGAAAGGTCACCGCGGGCATCCTGACCATGGGCCTCTCCACGCTCGCCACCGGCGTGAAGAACGGCAAGGCCGGAACCGAGATGATCCCCGTGAAGTCGATCTCGTCGGTGACGACCAAGCGCGACGGCTTCTCGAACACACTCGTGCAGGTGATCACCTCCGGCAACACGGTCGATTTCCGTGTGTCGCACAAGGAGGCCGAGGCCGTGAAGCAGGTGCTCACGCAACTCATCCTGGGCTCGCATCCGTCGCAGGCCGCCCCGCAGTCGGCGGCGCAGCCGGTCGTGTCGGCGCCCGTGCCGGTCGACGTGCCGGCGCAGCTGCAGCAGCTCTCCCAGTTGCATGCATCGGGAGTTCTCACGGACGCTGAGTTCAGCACGAAGAAGGCTGAGCTGCTCGCTCGAATGTGATGCTGTCGGCGCCGTCGTCTACGATCGGTGCTGCGCGGGCCGGCGCGCTCCCCTGAACCCGTGAGGAGCAGCCCGTGGCCGCCTGGCATCCCGTCGATACTCTCCGCCCCCTGGTGTGGCTGTTTCCCCGCCCAGGCACGAAGGAGACGTTCGCGGAGATCCGCTACCTGCTCGTCACGCTCGAGGGCGAACGGGTATGGCGGTACCGAGCCGTCAGAGTCGACGTCGAGACGCGGCGGCTCATCGGCGCCGGCTACTTCCGTGAGCTCGACGACGCAGCCATGGCCTGCCACCGGGCGGCGACCGCCGAGCCCGGCAACCCGGCCCTGTCCCGCTCGGACGCCTACGGTCCCCGGGGTACCCTCAGAGCATGATCGTGCGCGCAGGCTACCGGGTAGGCGATGACGTCGTCGAGGACCAGGCCGAGGGCCCCGACTATGAGACCGCGAAAGCCGCCCTGCCCGAGCGCGCCGTCCAGCGCCTCTGGATCACCGCCGAACGGTAGCTCGTGGAGACCCTCTACCGCGCCACCCTCACTTACCGCGACCCGGTGCGCACAGAGGCGATCATCGCCCCACTCCCCGACGGCATCACCCGGCCGCCGAAGACCTTACGCCGGCCGACTGGGGTCCCAGGCCTGCTCGAGGTCTTCGAGCTCGTCGATGATGAGGATTGGGACGAGCACCGTCTCGCCGGGTACGTGTTCGTCGGCACCGTGGAACGCGAAAAGAGCCCCGACCCGACCCCGTGAGGGATCGAGCCGGGGCTCTTCGTTTGCTGCGCCGTTCGCAGCGTGGTGCCCTCGCAGGCAGGTGCAGGAAGTTCGTAATTACTGCCAGTTTTAGACGAGCACTGAGATGAGGACTCCGAGAGCGACGAGTAGTAGGCCGATGCGCGCGAGCAACTTCTCAACTGACGTGGAGGCGACGACGCAC
>SCNI01000043.1 GCA_005502775.1 Microbacteriaceae bacterium 3FA27C10 | reverse complement strand
GGGTGGGCGGGTCGACCCACCCACCCCGAGCGACTAGCGGATGACGGCGAACCCGGCGTTCCAGCCGACCTTCTCGCCGACGGCGAGCGTGAGCTGGAGGAAGCCGAGGGCTTCGAGCTCGCGGGCGCGGCGGAGGGCGCCGGCGTCGATCGCCGAGACACCACCCGCGGTGATCGCCTCGACCAGAGCGGCCTTGGCGTCGGCGTCGTCGCCCGCGACGAGCACGGTGGTCGGCACGCCGCCGAGCTGCTTGCTCGCGAGAGTGGCGGCGAAGGTCGTGTTGAAGGCCTTCAGCACGTGGCTCTCGGGGAGCTTCGCCTGGATCTCGGCCGCGGCGGAGCCGCCAGCCGGAACCACGAGCGAGTCGAAGGTCGAGAAGTCGAGCGGGTTGGTGATGTCGACGACGGTCTTGCCGGCGAGCTGCGCGCCATAGGCGGCGATGATGCCGTCCACCTCGGGGTACGGAACGGCCAGAACGACGATGTCGCCCTCGATGGTCGCGCCGGCGTCTCCGCGCGTGACATAGCTGACGTCGCTGCCGCCGGCAGCGAACACGCTTCCGATGGCGTCTCCCATGGAGCCTTTTCCGACGATGGTGATGCGTGCCATGACGTTTCCTTACTCTTCTGCGAAGCGATTGCTTGTAGCAACAACTATCTCACAGATTGGTTGTTGCTACAAGCAATTCGGGACGTCGGAGGAAACTCGCCTCTTCTCAGAAGTCATACCAGTGGCCGACCACCCGGCGGCCCAGCCAGCCGAAGGCGAAGAAGACCAGTACGCCGAGGAGAGACGCGGCGATGATCGCCGCGAACAGCTGAGGAGACTGCAGACGTGACTGATAGGTGCTGATCAGCGCCCCCAGACCGGGCGTCCCCCGACTGAAGAAGAAGTCGCCGACGATCGCACCGACGATGGTGAGCCCGGCAGCGATGCGGAGTCCGGCAAAGACCGCGGGCATCGCCGCGGGCAGCTCGAGTCGCCAGAGCCGCCCCCAGCGACTCGATTTCTCGAGCAGGAACAGGTCACGCTGCCCGGGGTCGGTCGAGCGCAGGCCGAAGAGCGTGTTCGACACGATGGGGAACAGCGAGATCATCACGCACACCACGATCCGCGCGGGGAGGTCGTAGCCGAACCAGAAGCCGATCAGCGGCACCAGCGCGAGGATCGGGATGCACTGCAGGATCACGGCGTAGGGGAACAGCGAATCCTCGATCCAGCGAGCCTGACTCATCGCGATGGCCCAGGCCATGCCGATGACGATCGCGGCCGCCAGACCGAGGGCGGCGACGAGTGCGGTGCGCGAGAGACCCACGGCGATGTCACCGAGGGTGACCGGATCGAAGAACACCGCTATCACCTGATGCGGTGGCGGGAGGAGGAACTGCCGGCTCGGCTCCAGCACCACGTAGCTGACGAGATACGCGATCGCGATCGCGATCAGGAGCACGAGGAGGGGCGCGATCCAGTTGGCCCGGCCGCGACGGCGGCGGAGCAGGGTCTGTCGGGTATTCGGGGAGGCGCTCATGCCGAATGTCCTTCGCGGAGGTGGTGTGCGACCTGGCTGGTGATCTCGGCGAACTCCTTCGAGAAGCGGAAGTCGGGGTCGCGCGGGTGGCTTTCGGGAATCGGGATGTCAGCGCGGATCGTTCCGGGTCTCCCCGACATCACGATCACCCGCGTGCCGAGGTACACGGCCTCGGCAACGGAGTGCGTGATGAACAGGCCGGTGAATCGACGCAGCGCGAAGATGCCGCTCAGCTCGTCGTTGAGACGTTCCCGCGTGATCTCGTCGAGCGCACCGAAGGGTTCGTCGAAGAGGAACAACTGCGGATCGCGCACGAGCGAGCGGGCCAGGGAGACGCGCATCCGCATCCCCCCGGACAGCGCGCGGGGATAGTGCTTCTCGAACCCGGCGAGCCCGACCAGATCGATGGCGTCCGCCGCGCGCTGCGCCCTCTCCCCCGCCGGCACCCCGGCGATCTCGGCGAGAAGTTCGACGTTGCGGCGCACGGAGCGCCAGGGCAGCAGCGTGGCGTCCTGGAACACATAGCCGATCTTCTCGGTGGCGGCACGCACGTCGCCGTCGGTGACCGTCTGCAGGCCGGACGCGAGGCGCAGCAAGGAGCTCTTGCCGCAGCCGGAGGGTCCGACCACGGTCACGAACTCCCCGGGAAGCACTTCCAGGTCGATGTCCTTCAGCGCTGTCGTCCCGGTGGGGAACGTCAACCCGGCACGCTCGAAGGAGAGCACCGGTTGTCGCGGGCGCTCGGTCGTGGCGCCGCCGGGGTCCGGATCCTGGTAGCCGGCTTCCCTGCCCACCGGGAGGTGTTGTGGTGCTGACATGTCTGTTTCTCCTGGTCGCATGGAGCGGGTGGGCAGGGCCGCCTGGGCTACTTGCTGGTGATCGAGGTGTCGATGAACTGGTTGGTGAACACGTCCGCCGCCGTCAGGCCGGGCTTGATCGACACGCCCGAGGCGCCCAAGGTCTTCGTCAGCAGCGCGAACGAGTTGTCGGCCCGGGTCTGCTCGAAGCTCCCCATCGGCACGGAGAGGTCGGTGCCGGTCATCGTCTGGTACTTCTTGGTGGCCGCGATCCCCGCGTCCGCGACGCCGGCCGAGTAGACCCAGCCGGTGTTGTACTGCTCGGCGAGCGTCACGATGAGGTCGTTCGTCACGGTCGGATCGGCGAGGTACGCCAGTTCGGAGCGCTGGAGCACCGGCACGAGCTTCGCCAAGCACGGCGCCAGCGTGGTGAGGTCACCCGAGCGGATCGAGAGGGAATCCGGGTAGACGTCGTACCCGGCATCCTTGACCAGCTGGTACTTGACCGGCTTGTCCCACTGTGCAACCTCGTGCTCGTAGATGTAGGGCTCCGAGGTCACGAAGCCGTCCTGGGCGATGCTCGGGTCGCTCACGAATCGTGCAGGGGTGCCATCGTACGTCGGGTCGATCTGCGAGGCCTTCAGCACGCCCTGGGCCACCAGGGCGTCGGCGAAGAGAGCGCCCTTGGGCACGACGACAGCCGCATCCGTCTTTCCGATGTCGGCGATCGAGGTCCAGTCCGGGTGCGTCGCCGGATCCCACATCAGCATCAGCGGGCTGAGCTGCCGGGTGGCGAACACACCGATCGTGGGCTGGGAGGTTGCGCCGGCGATCCGGTCCTCCGTGGTCACGCTGCCGAGGGTGATCGAGGTGTCGGCATACATCTGAGAGGCCACGGGCTGGTAGCCGATCGCCGAGCCTCCGGATCGGACCTCGATCTTGACACCGGTATCCTTGCCCCCGTCCACGAGCGTGCCGGTGACGCTCTTCTTGGAGGTGTCGATCACACGATCGGGCCCGACGAGGTTGTAGAAGGGGGCCTGGTCGACTTCGGGCTCCCAGGTCGCCTGCACCACGACCGTGGCCGGGCAGACCCCGCTGAGCGTGCCGGCAGCATCCGCAGCGGGGATGGCGGCGGTCGAGGCGGGTGCCGGGGTGCTGCCGGCACAGGATGCGAGCGACGCGCCGACAACGATGACGACGGCAGCGACGAGGGGACGCCGGAAACGGTGTGCGGGGCTGTGAATCATGGGGATGAGCCTTTCGGATGGGCGCCGAGGTGCCGGCGTCAGAAGAAGGAGGTGCAGAGGCACGAGCACCAGGATCGTGCTGCGCTGGCACCGAGTCTGTCACTTGTTGGACAAGTTCACCACACTTCTCATACAAGTTAATGAAGACGAAACACGCGAGAAACGTCGGGCGGACACACGTCCGATCGATCACCCCCGAAAGAGGCGCAGCGGAGCTCAGCCGCGGGTGACTCTCCGCACCAGGACGTTGCGCAACTGCGCCGGCGCCGGCAGCTGCACCTCACGGCACCAGTACGCCACGTCGCCCGAGGCGCCGAGGCCGCAGTAGCTCAGCACCAGAGCGGGCTCGGCGGCGTCGAGCTGCATCGCAGCACGCTCGTCGTCGGAAAGAGCCTCCGCGGCCAGTGAGACCGTCTCCCAGGCGACAGCCACGCCATTCAATCGTTCGGCGAGGTCGAACACCGGCTCGGTGGCGTCGAGTTCGTCGCGCCCATCAGCACCGGATCGCCCGCCGACGATCGGAATGACGTCGTCGGCGAGCACATAAGCCCGGCCATCGGCGCTCCACACCTTGCGCGTGTGCAGCACCGGAGTGCCCGGGGGAAGATCATGGAAGGGCTCAGGGGCGCCCGGCACGGGCATGGCGATCACGTCGTACGACGCCGACACGAGCCGCAGACCCGGCTCGTAGCCCGCTCGGGCGATGGCCACGAGGTGATCGCGCTGCTGATCGACACGGGTCCCCAGCATCCCGAGATTCGAGTTGATGACCGTTCGTGCGCCGTGCGAGCGATGGATGTAGCCGCGCTCCTCGAGGCGGATGAGGGCTTCGCGCACCGAGGTGCGGCTGGCCCCGGTCTCGGCCGCCAGCTGCGGTTCGGAGGGCATCGGTCCGTGGGTCTCATTCACCCGGGTCCAGATCGCGATCAGGGTGTCGATGAGATCTTCGGTGTCAGAGCGACCCTTCGACATCCACACACCTTCCATCAGATCGAGCAGCAGGCCTACGACCATCGGCGCCGATTCTACGGCATGTCGTCGGAGGCCCCGGCGGGCACTCCCGCGCCGAGGATCCGCGCCAACCAGTCGTGCCGCGCGGCGATCATCCGGCGTGCGAGCGTCGATTCCGGCACGAACACGTCGAAAGCATGGAATCCCCCGGGCCAGACATGCAATTCCGCGTCGCCGCCGGCGGCCCAGATCGCCGAGGCGTACGCCACGTCTTCGTCGCGGAAGACCTCGGCTGAACCGCAGTCGATGAAGGTGGGCGGGAGTCCCGAGAGATCGGTGGCTCGCGCGGGGGCGGCATAGATCGACACCGCATCCGTTCCGCGGCGCTCCCCCAGGAGAGCGGTCCAGCCTGTGCGATTGCTTTCCCGGCTCCACGGTCCGCCGCCATCGGACTGACGACTCGACGTCGTCGCATTCCGATCGTCGAGCATCGGGTACATCAGCAGTTGCCCGCGCAGCGCCGGCCCACGACGGTCGCGAGCGAGCAGTGCCGTGCCGGCCGCAAGACCTCCCCCGGCACTGCCGCCCACGATGATCAGGCGATCCGGATCGACTCCCAGCTCGTGGGCGTGGCGATCCATCCAGACCAGTCCGGCGTAGCAGTCCTCGATCGGGGTCGGGTCGGGGAATTCCGGCGCGAGCCGATACTCCACGGTCACCGCCACCGCGTCGAACCGGTGAAGGGCGTCGAAAAGGGCTGCCACGCCGGTCCAGCGATCGCCGAGGATCATGCCGCCACCGTGCACGTGGTAGAAACCGACGCCCGACCCCGTGCGCCCCGTCGGCCGCAGGATCGTCACGCCGATCTCCGCTCCGTCATAGCCGGTGAGCACGACGTCCTCCGCATCGATCCCGGCGTCGTCGAGCATCTGTTGCGAGACCTCCCGCACGTGCTCCCGGCGCAGGCGCGGGATCGCGTCCGCGGTGATCGTCGATCCGATGTCGGCCGGCAGCAGAGCCAGTGCGGTCGCCAGCTCCGGGTCGAACTGCGGATGCGCGGAGCTGGGGATGCTCATGACGGCCCTTCCATGTAACAAGGATGTAAACCCTGCCGAAACTTGTCCAACAAGTTTGCGAAGGACTTGTATGACAAGTGTACTCTGCTGTCACGAGGGCGTCGCTTCGAACGTCCCGCGAGGAGATAGGACCGACATGAGTGCGCCCATCGAAACAGTTCACCTCACAGCCGAGGTGGTGACCGCCGAGAGCTTCCGACCGTTCGGCGTCGTGCTCCATGCGCTGGAAGACGGGACGCCGTTCACCGACGAGGAGGCCGCGCTCGACGTGAGTGAGGGCACACCGCGCTTCTACCTGATGACCCTGCGGGACAAGCCGCTCCAGTTCACTCGCATCACCCGCCATCTGCACACGACGCAGACGCTGATGGCGGCCGGGGGCGCCGAGTGGTTCATCGCGGTGGCACCGGCAGGAGGGCTGTCGGAAGGCGATGTGCCGTTCGTGGACGACATCCGGGCCTTCGCGATCCCCGGAGACGTCGCCATCACCCTGGCGAAGGGCACGTGGCACTCGGGTCCGTACTTCGCCGCGGAGGAGCTCGCCTTCGTGAACCTGGAGCTCGCCGACACCAACATCGTGGACCACCACTCGTACCAGCTCGATCGTGAGCTCGGCATCCGCATCGTCATCGATCCGGCATGATCGGCGCGACCCTGCCGGCACCCTTGCCCGACGCCACCGCCAGGCTGAGCAGACTGACCCGCGAAGCGCACAAGCAGGCCAGCACCAGTGACTACCCGACTCCGCCCTGGAACACGAACGACCAGGCGAGCGCAAGTGTGCTGATCGTGGGCGGGGGGCAGGCCGGACTGGTCACCGCGTACGGGCTCCGCCGCAAGGGGATAGCCGAGGTCCTCGTGGTCGACGCCGCGCCCGAAGGCTTCGCCGGCCCCTGGGACACCTACGCGAGGATGCGCACCCTGCGCACCCCGAAGGACATCAAGTGGCCCACGTGGGGGGTGCCTGCGGCGAGTCCACGCGCCTGGTTCGACGCGCGGTACGGGGAGGAGGCCTGGGAGCGGATAGACCACTTCCCCACCGCGGACTGGCACGCCTTCCTGGAGTGGTACCGCATCTCGATGGGGATCGCGGTGCACTTCGACACCGCGGTGACGGAGATCAGCGGCGGCTTGGGGAATTCGCCGTTCCGTGTCGACCTTCGTCGCCACGACGGGTCCCGTTACTCCGTGACGGCTCAGCGTGTCGTGCTCGCGACCGGCCTGGAGGGCGCGGGGGGTCGGAACATTCCGCGCGAGCTCTTCTCCGGCATCCCTGCCGAGCGATACGCGCACACGCACGAACGGATCGACTTCGCAGCTCTCGCCGGCCAGCGGATCGGTGTCCTGGGCGGCGGTACCGGGGCGTTCGACAACGCGGCCGCCGCGTTGGAAGCCGGAGCCGCCAGCGCCGTCGTGCATCTGCGACGCCCGTCGATGCCCACGGTGAGCCCCTATCGCTGGATGGAGTTCCCGGGGATCATCGAGCACTACGCATCCTTCACCGATGAGCAGAAGTGGGCGTTCAACGTGCACCTGAGCCGGGTGGACCAGCCGGCGACTCAGAACGCGATCTGGCGGGCCTTCGCCTTCAAGACCTTCGCCTTCCGCTGCGCCTCCCCCTGGAATTCGGCGACCTGGACGGGAGAGGAGATCGTCGTGCGCACCCCTCAGGGCGAGGAGCGCTACGACTTCGTGATCGCCGCCACCGGCATCTCCGTCGATGTCTCCCAGCGTGCCGAGTTGAGCGGTCTCGCCGAGCACATCCTGCTCTGGCGCGACAGACTGGCTCCCGAGCTGATCGAGCTGATGCCGCGTCTCGGCGCCTACCCCTATCTCGACGAGCATTTCGGGCTGCGCAGCACGGATGCCGAGCACGAGGAACGCCTGAGGCGGATCCACCTGTTCAACCACGGTGCACGCCTGAGCACGGGAGTCCTCAGCCACCAGATCTCCGGCTTGTACGGCGGGGTCCACCGCCTGGTCGACGGAATAGCCGACGGCGTCTTCCGCGACGCTTCACCGGCGCTTCTCGAGCAGTTCCTCAGCTTCGACACCCCCGCGGGAGTCGTGATCGGACCGCGAGAGGATGCTCAGCTGCAGACGCCCGCACGGAGGCACGAGCGTGCCTGACCAGTGGAATGCGTTCGTGCACGGCCCGTCCTTGATGGTGCCTCCGAACGGTACCGGCATCCTGGACGGTCTGTCTTTCGGGGTCAAGGACATCATCGATGTGCGCGGCCTGCCCACCGGCCGCGGTCTTGCCGTCTCGGGGCCGGCCGCCGAGCGTTCCGGTCCCGCTGTCGCCGCGCTGCTCCGCGCGGGTGCGAGCTGTGTCGGAAAGACGACGACCGACCAGCTGGCCTTCGCGCTGAGCGGAGCCGACACTGCGACACCGATTCCGATCAACCCCCGAGACCCGTCCCGTCTGGTCGGCGGCTCCTCGTCGGGATCGGCTGCCGCCGTCGCCGCCGGGCTCGTGCCCTTCACGCTCTCCACCGACACAGCCGGGTCCGTGCGTGTTCCGGCATCGTATTGCCGGGTCGTGGGATTCCGGCCGAGCTGGGGCGCCGTCTCCCTCGACGGCGTCACACCGCTCGCGCCTCGCTTCGACACGCTCGGCTGGCACGCGCGCGACGTGCGGACGGCGGCGATGGTGGGCCAGGTCCTCCTGCCCGACCCACCGGAATCGGCGCCCTCCGCGCTGCGCTCGACGCTGCTGGTCGACGAGGTGATGAGTGCGCTCGAGCCGAGTCTGGCGGCCTCGGTCGTCGAGGCGACGGGCGCGCTGGGGCGCGAGCACGGATGGGATGCACACCGGCTCCGTCTGGGCATCTCCCTCAGGGAGATCGGCCGCGCCTTCCGCCAGTTGCAGTTGCGGGATATCGCCGACACTCCCCGGGATGCCGCCGGAGTGGCCGCAGCACTCCCCCGTGTCCGCGAGAGGTTCGCCGAAGCAGCGGCCTCCCGGGTGGAGCCAGAACTCCTCTCCCGCGCCGAGGGGGCACTGCTCGACCTCCGCGTGGCGCTCGACGATGGTGCCGTCCTGGTGCTCCCGGCGACCGGCGGTCCCGCCCCGGTGCGCGATGACATCGATTCGGACGCGTATGCCGCGCACCGGGAGCTCACCATCGCCCTCAACGCCCTCGCCGGCCTCCTCGGAGCCCCGTGCCTGGTGCGACCGTGGAAGGCAGGCGAAGCGGGGATCGCCTACGTCTCGGCACCGGGAACGGACCGGATGCTCCTTCGAGCGCTGTCGCACGGCGAAGCCGGGTTCAATCCGCATCACGACGAACTGTTGACGGAGTTCTACCGCTACGAACACGCGCTGGTGAACGGCGACCGAGACACCCTCGACGCACTGTTCGCGGCGAACTCCCCGTGCATCCGTTTCGCGCCGGAGGGAGCCGCCTACGACCGGTCGTCGATCGCCGCGTTGCGTGCCGCGCAGACTCGTCCGGCAACCCAGCGCGAATTCCTGCACGTCTCCGTCGAGTCGCTCAGCGACGCGACCGCCATCACCGCCTTGCGCTTCCGTCGCATCCCCTCGGGCGCCTCCGGCTACCAGACCCAGACCTGGCAGCGCGACTCCGACGGATGGCACATTCGCATGGCACACGTCTCCGTCACCGACCCCGCCGGGTGACACACCGGCCGCAATGCAGGAATCAGCTGCCCGCCGGGCCCGAGTGCACGGGAAGGGATCGGGCGCTCTTCGGCTCGGCGGCCCTCCGTAGTGCCTCGTCGACAGCGGCGACCGCGCTGCTCGCGAAACCGATCGCGACGGCGCGGCGCTCATCGAGCCAGACTCCCTCGACCAGCACCGGGCGGATCCTGTCCGCCCAACCGCCGCTGCCCTCGACCACGACGACGGGAGTGCCGAAGTCGTAGGCGATCGTCAGCTCGTTGAGCGTTCCGGCACCACCGCCGATCATGATCAGGGCATCGCAGCACCGCGCGGTCAGCACGTTTCTCATCGTGCCCATACCGGTCGGGAAGGCGATGTCGAGGTCAGGAGAAGCACGCGAATAGTCTGCGTCCGGCAAGAACCCGACCACGAAGCCATCCGCTTCACGGGCGCCCTGGGAGACAGCCGCCATCACTCCAGTGGTCCCGCCGCTCACCAGCACGGCTCCCGCCTTCGCGACCTGCGCGCCGACCTGCCGGGCAAGGCGCATGACCTCGTCTCCGGCGCTGCCGGGGATCTCACCCGAGCTCCCGATGACACCGATCGTCGTCTTTCTCATAGCTCCTCCACACCGGCCGCGATGATCAGGCGCCGGCTTTCATAGTCCTGCCGCCTGATCGTGGCGAGATCCAATGGGGTCCTGGCCGCTGTGGCGAAGGACGCGGCGGCGGCCCCCGCGACGGCGGCCGCGACGAGGTCGCCGGATTCCGCCATGGCGGATGCGCAGGCTCCGCCGAAGACGTCGCCGGCTCCGGTCGGGTCGAACTCCCGCGGGTCGCGATACACGGGCACGTGCCATCGCCGCCCGTCGCACGACACCACAGCACCCTCCTCACCGCACTTCAGCACGACGGCCGCGGCGCCCCAACCGTGAAAGGTGTCGAGCAATCCCGCCGGTTTCATTCCGGGCAGGAACACCGCCGCGTCCGAGGTGCTGGGCAGGAACACATCCACCGCCGGGAGGACCTCGCGGAGCACCCCGTTTCCTTCACGTCGCAGTTCCTCCCGCTCGGGACAGTCGAGCTGCAGGTATCCGGCCCCGCGCAGACCGGCGACCAGTTCTCGCACACGGACGGCCGGCAGCAGACCGAGGTGCCAGGCCTGGCGGCCCCGCTCGTCGCTCAGGCGATCCGCTGAGAGACTCACGTCGTGCGCGGTCGGCAGCAGCTCGAGGACGAGCTCCTCGAGATCGGTGTTGTCGATGAATTTCGCCCGGTCGCGGGAAGGGATGCCCGCGAGCATCGCCTCGTCGGCGGGCTGGACGCGCGATCCGTCCTCCGCATAGCTGAAGGTCACGCGGGTGCTCGCCAGCTCGTGCCGGCGCACCACACCACTCACGTCGATCGCCAGCTCGGCCAGCCGGGCGAGCGCCCGGGCCGGATAGTCGGCGCCGACGACGGCGTGCACAGAAGGGGCCCGGCCGGCGAGCCAGGCGCCGAGGACGGCCCAGAAGGCATTTCCGCCGAGACGATTCACGTCGTACGAGCCGTCGGGGTAGCGCACGGCATCGATACTGAATCCGCCGAGCACATGGGCACCCGTCACGTCTCAGTCCTGGCTGCCAGCTTCGAAGGCGACCCTCACGAATTCGTCGACCACCGGCCTCAGCGGCCTCATCGCGATCCGCACCGTGGGCCGAGACACCGCGCTCGCGACGGGACGTCGGTCCACGCAGGTCATCCCCCGGGTCGCCGTGCCGGTCAACTCCACCACGACCGGCGCCTCCAGACATTCCGCGAAGCCGGCATCGAGGGCGAGCACGGCGGCGGCCGGGTCGTGCAAGGGGAACCCGACCACACCGAGGTCGCGTCGGTTGAACTCGAGATACCGGGGAAGCATCCCGCGAACGAGGTCGGCCGCCGCCGTGTGCGGCGCCGACCAGATCCTGTCGATCTCGCCCTGCGTGATGCGGCACAGCATCGTGAAGTCCAAAGGCACGAGCGTGACGTTCTCGAGGGCGGCGAACACCTGATCGGCTGCTTCCGGGTCATGCCGGATGTTGGCCTCGGCATGGGCCTCCATGTTACCGGGCACGCCGATCGCACCACCCATGATCACGACCGAGCGCAGCAACGACCCGAGCGCCGGCTCGATGGCGAGAGCGACGGCGACGTTGGTCAGCGGGCCCGTCGCGAGAAGCGTGAGCTCGCCCGGGCGATCGCGGGCGAGTCGAACGATCTGTTCGGCCGCGGATTCGTCGACAAGCATTCCCGGTGGTTCGCTGACCGAGGCCATGTCGCCGATCCCGTCGTCACCGTGCACCTCGGATGCGTAGCTCGCCGGCTGGTTCAACGGCGCAGCGCGCCCCAGAGCCACCGGAACGGAGCCCAGACCGAGTTCGGCGAGCACCTGGCGAGCATTGCGCGCGGCCTGTGCCGACGAGGTGTTGCCGTGGACGCTTCCCACGGCCACGATCTCCGCTCGTCCCGACCGCGCCAGGTACAGCGCCGCCATCGAGTCGTCGATGCCGAAGTCCATGTCGAGAATCACGGGAAGTGCACTCATAGCGATCGATTCCTTGTCGCGAGGGGGATCAGAACAGGTCAGCGGCCTCCCGGCAATTCTCGCACATGTCCCACAACTTAAACGCGCTTGTATGACAAGTAAGCGGGCAAGCCGCCCGCTGCCTCCCTGGTGCCTTTCCGCGAACGACGAAGCCCTGGTGAAAGTTGTCTCTCACCAGGGCTCACTGTCGGGCTGACAGGATTTGAACCTGCGACCCCTTGACCCCCAGTCAAGTGCGCTACCAAGCTGCGCCACAGCCCGTGGCATGCTGCCCCGATCCGCCGTAACGGCTCCGGACAACTTGTCCATGATAGCGCCTTCCGGGAGCTCCCGCTGACGCCGCCGACACCATCACGGAGCAATAACGGTCTCCTCGACCGGACGATCCGCTCCGGATCGACTGCATACAATCGAATGGAGATGCGCTGCGGGGATGACCCGAACGGCCCCCGCAGCGCTCTCTCCCACCGAAATCTCTCGCCTGTCTAAGGATTTCCTCAAGATTTGAGACTGTCCATCCCAAACTCGGCAGGTTCGGAGTTTCGGCATTGCATAATTGAGCATGCCCCAGACCGCAGCCTTATCCGGTGCCCCTACACGCCGCCAGGGCGCCTCGGTGAATCTGACCGAGCCCCGTGCTGCCAGAACGCACGAAGCACTCACCGCCGCTCTCTTCGAATTGCTGCGTGAGCACGACCTCACCGAGATCAGCATCTCCGAGCTCTGCCGCACCGCCGGGGTGCATCGCACCACGTTCTACGGGCACTACGCCGACATCTTCGCCTTCGCGGGCGACGCCTTCGCGCACATCCTCGACGAGCTCGCGAGCGTGAGCGAAGACCCGGAGACCTTCGACGGCATGTCCGCCGAAGCCATCACGGCCGCGTATGCCGAATCCGTGCGCGAGCAGCTCACCCACATCCGCGACCACCGGGCCGCCTACCGCATGATGTTCGGCACCCGTGTCGACGCCGGATTCCGCCGCGAGCTCTACCAGCGCCTGCTCCGGCGCGCCTCGCTCGCCGTCGCCGTCTGCCAGCGACTCGGCGCCGCCACCCAGATCGATTCGGCCACGGCCGCGTCCTTCATCGCCGGTGGCTCACTCGGCGTCTTCGAGGAATGGGCCTTCAGCGACGAGACGGATGTCGAGACCGCCACCTCGTTCATGATGGCCACCTCTCCTGCGTGGTGCGCTCCGCTCTACTCGAAGTAGCGGCGACTCGACGAGCGGGGAGTCCATCCCGCGGGCCGTCACGGGCACCGGCGCGGATGGTGTGGAATAGTGCTGTGACCAACGCTGCCGTCGATCAGGCCCCCGCCCGCCCCCTGGCCCTCGCCATCGACGTCGGAGGCACGAAGGTCGAAGCGGCCCTCGTCGACGACGCCGCCCGGGTCGCGCCCGGCACCCGCCATCGCGAGGCGACGGGCGCGGAGAACACCCGCGACGGAATAGCGGATGCCGTCCGCCGCGTCATCGACGCCACCCTCGCATCCGCTCCTCCCGGTTCCCGCATCACAGGAGCCGGTGTCGGCAGCGCAGGCCCCATCTCGCTCGAGCGCGGCACGGTCTCGCCGCTCAACCTCGCGGCCTGGCGCGACTTCCCGCTCGCCGCGCTCGTGGCCGAGCAGTCGGGCATCCCGAACCCGACGCTGCGGCTCGACGGCCTCTGCATCCTGCTCGCTGAGCACTGGGCCGGCGCACTGCGCGGCTACCGCACGGCGATGGGCATGGTGGTCTCCACGGGCATCGGCGGCGGCTTGCTCATCGAGGGTCGGCTCGTCGGCGGTCGCACCGGCAACGCCGGCCACGTGGGCCAGATCCAGCTGCACACCCATGAGCAGCCGGGGCGCGACCTCACGGTGACCCTCGAAGGCATCGCAGCGGGCCCACGCGTCGTCGCCTGGGCGCAGCAGCAGGGCTGGCAGGGCCGCACCGGCGAAGACCTCGCCGCGGGCTACGCGGCGGGCGATCCGATCGCGGTCGCCGCCGTTCAGCGCTGCGCCCGCGCGATCGGCGAGGGAATCGCCTCGGTCTGCGCCCTCGTCGACCTCGAGGCCGTCGCGATCGGCGGCGGATTCTCGCGCGTCACCCCCGAGCTCTTCGACCTGATCCGCGCCACCGTCGCCGAGGTCGCCCCGCTCGACACCATCCCGGGCGTCGAGATCCTGCCCTCCGCGCTCTCCGACGAAGGGCCCCTCATCGGCGCCGCCGGTCTCGTCCACCGCGCCGACCTGCTCCCCTGAACGCTGACGGCGAGGCTCCCCTGCCACCCCGGTTGCGCCGAATGGCCCCTCTTCCGCAAGAAAGAGGGGCCATTCGGCGCAATCCGGGTGAGCGAACGCGTCAGCGCTTTCGCTTCTCGCGCACGCGCATGTTGACCACGATCGGCGAACCCTCGAATCCGTAGATCTCGCGCAACCGCCGCTGCACGTAGCGACGGTAGCCGGGGTCGAGGAACCCGGTCGTGAAGAGCACGAAGGTCGGCGGGCGCGACGCGGCCTGCGTTCCGAACAGGATGCGCGGCTGCTTGCCTCCGCGCACGGGGTGCGGATGCGCGGCCGTGAGCTCCGCGAGGAAGGCGTTGAACTTGCCGGTCGGGATGCGGGTGTCCCACGACTCGAGCGCGAGCTCGAGAGCCGGAACCAGCTTTTCGAGGTGCCGTCCGGTGCGCGCCGAGATGTTCACGCGCGGAGCCCAGGTCACGTGCGCGAGATCCTGCTCGATCTCCCGCTCGAGGTAGCGGCGCCGCTCGTCGTCGAGCAGGTCCCACTTGTTGAACGCGAGCACGAGGGCGCGCCCGGATTCGAGCACCAGGTCGATGATGCGCAGGTCCTGCACCGAGATCGGCTCGGTCACGTCGAGCACGACGACGGCCACTTCGGCTTTCTCCAGCGCCGCGGAGGTGCGCAGCGAGGCATAGAAGTCCGCGCCCTGCTGCAGGTGCACCCGCTTGCGGATTCCGGCGGTGTCGACGAAGGTCCACACCCGCCCGCCGAGCTCGATCTGCTCGTCGACGGGGTCACGGGTGGTGCCCGCGAGCTCGTTCACGACCACGCGCTCCTCACCCGCCGCCTTGTTCAGCAGTGAGCTCTTGCCCACGTTCGGCCGGCCGAGGATGGCCACGCGCCTCGGCCCGCCCACCTCCTGCTTCGCGACGTTGGAGACCTCGGGCATCTTCTGCATGATGATGTCGAGCAGGTCGGCCACGCCGCGCCCGTGCAGCGCAGACACCGGGTAGGGCTCGCCGAGACCCAGCGACCAGAGAGCGGATGCAGCCGGCTCCTGCCGCACGTCGTCGACCTTGTTCGCCGCGAGGAACACCGGGCGGTTCGCACGCCGGAGCAGCTTCACCACGTGCTCGTCGGTCGCCGTGGCGCCCACGTTGGAGTCGACCACGAACAGCACCACGTCGGCGAGGTCGATCGCGACCTCGGCCTGGGCGGCGACGGCGGCATTGATGCCCGAGGCGTCGGGCTCCCAGCCGCCGGTGTCCACCAGTGTGAAACGGCGCCCGTTCCACTCGGCCTTGTAGGCCACGCGGTCGCGGGTGACGCCGGGCACGTCCTCGACCACGGCTTCGCGCCGGCCGAGGATGCGGTTCACGAGCGCGGACTTGCCCACGTTCGGCCGCCCCACGATCGCGAGCACCGGCAGGGCCGGCAGGTAGAAGACGCCGTCGGGGTAGTCGTCGCTCAGTTCGAGCAGGTCGAGGTCGCCCTCGTCGAGTTCGTAGTCGTCGAGACCGGAGCGCAGTGTGGATGCGCGCTGCTCCGCCAGGTCTTCGTCGACGTTCGCGAGCCGCTCGGCGAGGTCGTCGGCGGGCGCGTCGAACTCCTCCGCGTCGTTCCCGGCCGAGCCGTGTGAATTGGGTGTGGTCTGGCTATCCGCCATGCGAGGTCCTCGCTGTCTGTGTGTGCACGACCTGCACGACCGCGGCAACGGTCTGATCGAAGTCGAGTTCGGTGGAGTCGACGGTGGTCACACCGTCTGCGGCATTCATGAAGTCGACCACGCGGGAGTCCGCCTTGTCGCGCGACCGGAGGGCCTCGCCGACGGCGGCGGCCGATTCGCTGGTCAGTTCCTTGGAACGCCTGCCCATTCTAGCCTCTTCCGAGGCGGTGAGCAGGATGCGCACGGGAGCATCCGGGGCGACGACCGTCGTGATGTCCCGGCCCTCAGCCACGATCCCGGCGAACGGGGTGCTCGCCATGATGCCGCGGAAGCGCTCGTTGAGCCATCGCCGCACCTCGGGGATGCGCGCCACGAGGCTCACCACCGCGGTCACGCGGGGTTCGCGGATGGCGTCGGTCACGTCCGTCGTCCCCACCCGCACGAAGTAGTCGTCGGGGTCGGTGCCGATGCGGAAGTCGAAGCCGTCGAGCGCGCCGAGCACGGCATCCGGATGCGCGGGGTCGATGCCGCGGTCGAGCAGGTCCCAGGAGAGGGCGCGGTAGGAGGCGCCGGTGTCGAGGTAGGCGAAGCCGAGGGCGTGGGCCACGGCACGCGAGACGCTCGACTTCCCGCTGCCCGCGGGGCCGTCGATCGCGACGACGACGGGGCCGCCGTCGGCGTGGTTCGACTCTTCCGCCGATCCGGTGCGCGGGTCTCCGATGTGCAGGTTTCCGGCGTGCTGGGCCCGGGTCATCCGGCGATCCTCCATCCGCGGGCGTTCAGCTCCGCTGTCAGTCGTTCCACGGCTTCGGGCAGCACCGAGATCTCGGCGAGGCCGATCTGCGCGCCCGGCGAGTGCTCGAGACGCAGGTCTTCGAGGTTCACCCCGGCCTCCCCCATCTCGGTGAGCAGCCGTGCGAGCTCACCGGGGGTGTCGTCCACCATCACCACGAGCTGGGCGTAGCGCTTGTCCTGCCCGTGCTTGCCGGGGAGCCGGGCCACGCCCGCGTTGCCTCCGGCGAGAGTCTGGGCGAGCATCCGTCTCCAGCCGATCGGCGTCGGTGTCGAGGTCGGGGCATCCGACCCGCTGCCCACCGGGACCGACCGATCGGCTCGCGCAGCCGGAGCCACCGCACCAGCGCCCGTGTCCACGCCCGCGCTCGCCGCGCCGTCGAGAGCCACGAGCACCTCGTCGAGGTCGGCACGGAGCCCGCGCAGCACTTCCGCGGTCGGCGCCGCGTTCGCCCCGAGGATCTGCACCCACAGCGCCGGGTCGCTCGCCGCGATGCGCGTCACGTCCCGCAGTCCGCCGCCCGCGAGCCCGACGGCCGCGTCAGGCGCCGACACGAGCCGGCGTGCCATCAGGCTCGACACCACCTGCGGCGCGTGCGAGACCAGAGCCACGCTCTGGTCGTGCTCCTCGGCGGTCATCTCCACGAGCGTCGCGCCGAGGTCGAGAATGAGGTCGTCGACGGCGGCGGCGGTCTGGTACGAGATCGCGGAGTGGCCGGCCACGACCCAGGGGCGCCCGAGAAAGAGGTCGGCCCGGCCCGACATCGGTCCGCCCTTCTCCCGGCCGGCCAGCGGATGCGAGCCCACGTACCGGGTCACATCGGCGCCCGCCGTGATCACCGCGTCGAGCACCGGCTTCTTCACGCTCGCCACGTCGGTCACGACCGCCCGCGGGTAGGCGGAGAGCTCGCGCACGATCACCGAGGCCGTCACGTCCGGCGGCACGCACACCACGATGAGCTGCGGCTCGTCGGCGTCGCTCGCGGAGCGCCCGGCGCCGTAGTCGATGGCGATGCTGACGTTCGTGGGCGAGGAGTCGGACAGGATCACGTCGACGCCGCGCGCACGGAGTCCGAGGGCGATGCTCGTGCCGAGCAGCCCCACCCCCACCACGCGCACACTGCCGGTGAGTCGGCTCTCGACCACGCTCACTCCTCCGATTCGGGTTCCGGTTCGCCGTCCGCGCCCGGCCCGGACGCATCCGGCCCGGTGGCGCCGTCCGGCGCTGCGGCCCGCGACAGCGTCAGCAGCTGGCCGACTTCCACCTTAGTCAGGTCGCGCATCGAGCCCGCCTTGAGCGTGCCCAGGTTGAGCGGGCCGAAGGAGCGGCGCACGAGGTCGACCACGGGGTGGCCGACGGCGTCGAGCATCCGGCGCACGATGCGGTTGCGGCCCGAGTGCAGGCTCACCTCCACGATCGAGTGCTCGCTCTCCACGTCGAGCAGGCGCGTGCGGTCGGCGGCGATCGGGCCGTCCT
This sequence comes from Microbacteriaceae bacterium 3FA27C10, assembly GCA_005502775.1. Taxonomy (GTDB): domain Bacteria; phylum Actinomycetota; class Actinomycetes; order Actinomycetales; family Microbacteriaceae; genus Herbiconiux. The sequence goes on along the minus strand of SCNI01000043.1, from coordinate 12,369 downwards.
CGAGCTCGATGCCCTTGGTGAGCGTCGAGATCGTCTGCGGCGACATCCGCCCCTCCACCTTCGCGATGTAGGTCTTCACCACGCCGAACGAGGGATGCGCGAGCACGTGCGCGAGGTCGCCGTCGTTGGTGAGGATGAGCAGCCCGCTCGTCTCCGCGTCGAGCCGGCCCACGTTGAACAGTCGCTCCTCGTACTTCTCGGTGTAGCGGCGCAGGTCGGGGCGGCCGTACTGGTCGGCGAGCGAGCTCACGATGCCGGTGGGCTTGTTGAGCATCACGTAGCGCTTCTCGGGGTCGAGCTGCACGGCCACGCCGTCCACGGCCACGAGGTCGGTCGTCGGGTCGATGCGGCGGCCGAGCTCGGTCACGATCTCGCCGTTCACCTCCACCCGGCCGGCGCCGATGAGCTGCTCGGAGACCCGGCGCGAGGCCACCCCGGCGGCGGCCATCACCTTCTGCAGGCGCACGCCCTGCGGCTCAGCGTTGTCATCCCACGGCGGGATCTCGAAAGGGGTCATCGTGTCATTCCGATCTCGTCGAATCCCTCGCTGCCGTCGGCCAGCAGCGGGGAGATCTGGGGCAGCTCGTCGAGCGAGTTGATGCCGAGCTGCGTGAGCAGAAGCTCGGTCGTGCCGTAGAGGATGGCGCCGGTCTCGGCCTGCGTCGACACCTCGGTGATGAGGCCCCGGCTGAGCAGGGTGCGCACCACGGAGTCCACGTTGACGGCCCGGATGCTCGCCACGGCTCCGCGCGAGATCGGCTGCTTGTAGGCGATCACCGAGAGTGTCTCGAGGGCGGCCTGCGAGAGTCTCGAGGGGTTCTGGGTGAGCACGAAGTCGCGCACCAGCGCGTCCCACTCGCCGCGCACGTAGAGGCGCCACCCACCGGCGACCTCGCGCAGCTCGAAGCCGCGGCGCACGCTGCCGGGAGCGATGCCGTCGTAGTCCTCGACGAGGCGCTCGATGCCCTGACGCACCACGGCGACCGGGCGGGAGAGCGCGGTCGCGAGCGCCACGAGGCTCTGCGGCTCGTCGGCCACCATGAAGATCGCCTCGAGCGCCCGGTCGACGTCGATGGCAGCGGGACGCTCGGCATCCTGGGCCACCGCGTCCATGTCGTTGCGCTCGTTCGGATACGAAACCTCAGGTGTCATAGTCTGCTCCTAGATTTGCGAGACTGTCTTCGCTCCAGTTCTCGGCCGTCCATTTGAGCGTCAGCTCCCCCAAGGGCTCGAGCTGCTCGAACGAGATGGACGCGTGCCGGTAGAGCTCCAGCACGGCGAGAAAACGCGCGATCACCACGCCCTTCTCCTGGATGCCGGCGATCAGCGCCCGGAAGCTCACCGGCGATCCTCCCGCCGAGCGCAGCAGCGCCACCACGTGCGCCGCCTGCTCCCGGATGCTCACGAGCGGCGCGTGCAGGTGCTCGAGCCCCACCACCGGCAGCTCCTTCGGCGCGAGCGCGAACGCGGCGAGCGCGGCGAAGTCGTCGGGTGTCAGCGTCCAGACGAGCTCCGGCGTGTGCTGCCGATACTTCTCCTCGAGTCGCACCGAGCGCGGCCGCCGGGTCGACTCCTCGTCGAACTGCGTCGCGAGCCAGGCCGACACCTCCTTGAAGGCGCGGTACTGCAGCAGCCGGGCGAACAGCAGGTCACGCGCCTCGAGCAGCGCCACGTCTTCGGCGTCGACGAGCTCGCCCTGCGGCAGCAGCCCCACGATCTTGAGGTCGAGCAGCGTCGCCGCCACCACCAGGAACTCGGATGCACGGTCGAGCTCCTGTTCCGAGTCCAGGTTCTTGAGGTAGCCGATGAACTCGTCGGTCACCCGGCTGAGCGAGATCTCGGTGATGTCGAGCTCGTGCTTCGAGATGAGCGAGAGCAGCAGATCGAACGGTCCCTCGAAGTTGTCGAGGCTCAGCGAGAAGCCCGGCGACGTCCCGCCCGGGGACTCCTCCGCGGCGACCGCCGCGAGGGCGGATTCAGGCGATCGCGCCACGGGCGACCAGTTCTCTGGCCAGCTGCTTGTACGACCTGGCCGAGGAGTGCTCCGGGGCGAACTGGGTGATCGGCTTTCCCGACACCGTCGCGTCCGGGAACTTCACGGTGCGCCCGATCACGGTCTCGAACACCTTGTCGCCGAAGGTCTCCACCACGCGCTCGAGCACCTCGCGCGAGTGCAGGGTGCGCGGGTCGTACATGGTGGCGAGGATGCCGTCGAGCACGATGGCGGGGTTCAGCCGGTCGCGGATCTTGTCGATCGTCTCGACCAGCAGCGCCACCCCGCGCAGCGCGAAGTACTCGCACTCGAGCGGGATGAGCACACCGTGGCTCGCGGTCAGCGCGTTCACGGTGAGCAGGCCGAGCGAGGGCTGGCAGTCGATCAGGATGACGTCGTACTGGTCGCTCACCTTGCGCAGCACCCGCGCGAGGATCGTCTCGCGCGCGACCTCGTTGATGAGGTGCACCTCGGCGGCCGAGAGGTCGATGTTGGCGGGGATGACATCGAGTCCCTCGACGCTCGTGTGCTGGATGGCCTCGGCCGGGTCCTTCACCGTGCCCAGCAGCAGGTCGTAGATGGTGGGGGCGTCGTGGGTGAGCACGCCGAGGCCGGCCGAGAGCGCTCCCTGCGGGTCGAAGTCGATGGCGAGCACCTTGCGGCCGTATTCGGCGAGCGCGGCGCCCACGTTCACGCTGGTCGTGGTCTTGCCCACGCCGCCCTTCTGGTTGCAGAGCGCGATGATGCGGGCGGGGCCGTGCGAGGTGAGCGGGGCAGGCACGGGGAACACGGTCACCGGTCTGCCGGTCGGGCCGATCTTCGGCAGGTCGATCCCCGCGAGTTCGTCGGCCTGAGTGTTCTTCACCGCGCCTGTCTTCCCGGTCGGCTCCTCGATGCGTGACACGGAGTCGCTCCTGTTCCTGACCGCCATCCCGGCGGACGTGAATGATTCTATCGGCCAGAGCGCGTGTGCACGGAGATGATCGGCGGCGAGTGCGATCAGCGGGCTCGCGGATGCGCGGTCTGATACATGTCGATGAGGGTGTCGGCGGTCACCTGGGTGTAGAGCTGGGTGGTCGTCACGGAGGAGTGCCCGAGCAGGTCCTGCACCACCCGCACGTCGGCGCCGCCCTGCAGCAGGTGCGTCGCGAAGGAGTGCCGGAAGGTGTGCGGCGAGATGTGCGTCTCGAGCTTCGCCCGCTCGGCCGCGGCCTGGATGACGAGCCAGGCCGCCTGCCGGCTGAGCCGTTGCCCCCGGATGCCCAGGAACAGCCCGGGCGTCGCCTTGCCGCGGGCCGAGAACACCGGGCGCACCCGCACGAGGTAGGCGTCGAGCGCGGTGCGCGCGTACCGGCCCACCGGCACGATCCGCTGCTTGCTGCCTTTGCCGGTCACCCGGATCATGTCGCCGTCCTGCACGTCGTCGACGTTGAGGTCCACCACCTCCGAGACCCGAGCGCCGGTCGCATAGAGCAGCTCGAGCAGCGCCCGGTCCCGCAGGGCCACGGGGTCGTCTCCCGCGGTGGCGTTCAGCAGCCTGTCCATCTGCTCGATCGAGATCGCCTTCGGCAGCCGCAACCCGAGCTTCGGCGGCTTCACGTCGCGGGAGACGTCGGCCGGCGCCAGGCCTTCCTCCGCCAGGTAGCGGTGGAAGCTCCGCACCGACGACAGGATGCGCGCCACCGATGACGCCTTCAGCGCGGCTTCCCCGTCACTCGAGCGGGCAGCCTGCGCGAAGGCGCTGATGTCGCTCTCCTGCACCGCGGCCAGCTCAGTCACCCCGGCGCCGTCGAGCCACGCCGTGTACCGACCGAGGTCGCGCCGGTAGGCGGCGACGGTGTTCGCCGACAACCCGCGCTCGATCGTGATGTGCCGCAGGAAGCCGTCGACGGCCCGCTCGGTCGCCGTCCGCTCGCGTGGCTGCCCTGCGTTCGGCATCACCGTGTTCGGCATCGCCGCCCCGGCTCCGGCTCCGGCATCGCTCGCCGACACGGCCGCCTGCCCACCCGCCGGCCCGCCTCGCCGCGCCCCGCCGCATCCGCCACCGGCCGGCCGCTCTACTCCGCCGCGGTCCCGCGGAATCGCGGATGCGCGGGCCACTCCGCGTCGGCGGGCTTCAGCGTCGACCAGCCGCGTGCCCGGGAGGCCTGGGCCGCGAGTGCGCCGATGACGAGGGATGGGTTCTGCACCCGGCTGTCCAGCACGGCGTCGACGAGCTCGTCGAGGCCCACCCAGCGCTTCTCCATGTCGGCCTCTTCGCCCTCGCGGTCGAAGGTCTCGGCGGCGTCGTGCAGCCCACGGGCGAGGAAGATGCGGATCGCCTCGTTGTTGCCACCCGGAGTGGTCACGTAGTCGATCAGCACGTGCCAGTCGTCGGCTTCCTGGTCGACCTCCTCGGCGAGCTCACGCATCGCGGCCTCGAGCGGCGACTCGGCGTCGACGTCGAGCAGACCCGCGGGCGGCTCCCACTCCCGGCGGCGCACCGGATGCCGGTACTGCTTGATCAGCAGCACGCGGTCCTCGTCGTCGAGCGCGAAGATCGCCACCGCACCCGGGTGGTCGACGAAGTCGCGCCGCAGCGTCGCCCCGCCGTACTCAAAGCCCTCGCGCCGCACGTCCCAGACGTAGCCGTCGAACACGACCTCGCTCGAGAGCACCTCGACGGCGGCCGGCTCGTCGGAGAGCAGTCCGCTCGCGGCCTGCTCGTCACCGGCCGCCGGCGTCTCAGGCATCCGCGTCCTGCACGGCGAACAGGCGCGAGGCCTCCTGCCGGTCGAGCGAGGCGCCCACGAGGCCCTTGAACAGCGGATGCGGGCGGCTCGGCCGCGACCGCAGCTCCGGATGCGCCTGGGTCGCCACGTAGTAGGGGTGCACGTCGCGCGGAAGCTCGACGTACTCCACGAGGTGTCCGTCGGGCGACAGGCCCGAGAACCAGAGGCCGGCGTCGGCGATCTGCTCGCGGTAGTTGTTGTTCACCTCGTAACGGTGGCGGTGGCGCTCGGAGGCGCTGGGCGCCCCGTAGACCTCTTCCACGATCGATCCGCCGGCGAGCTGGGCCTCGTAGAGGCCGAGACGCATGGTTCCGCCGAGGTCTCCCCCGGCGATGATGTCGACCTGCTCGGCCATGGTGGCGATCACCGGGAACTCGGTGTCGGGGTCGAACTCGCTCGACGAGGCGCCGGGCAGGCCCACCACGTTGCGGGCGTACTCGATCACCATGCACTGGAGGCCGAGGCAGAGGCCGAGCGCCGGGATGCCGTTCTCCCGGGCGAAGCGCAGCGCGCCGAGCTTGCCCTCGATGCCGCGCACCCCGAAGCCGCCCGGCACGCAGATGCCGTCGATGTCGCCGAGCTCGCGCGCAGCGCCTTCGGGCGTCTCGCAGTTGTCCGACGGGATCCACTTGATCTTGACCTTGGCGCGATGGGCGAAGCCGCCCGCGCGCAGCGCTTCGGTCACCGAGAGGTAGGCGTCGGGCAGGTCGATGTACTTGCCCACGAGGCCGATGGTCACCTCGTGCTTGGGCTCGTGCACGGCGTCGAGGATGGGCTGCCAGCCCGCCCAGTCCACCTCCGCGGCCTTCGAACCGAGGTCGAGGTGGTCGACGATGTAGGCGTCGAGGCCCTGCTCGTGCAGCATGGTCGGGATGTCGTAGATCGAGGGCACGTCGATGGCGTTCACCACGGCCTGCTCGTCGACGTCGCACATCAGCGCGATCTTGCGCTTGTTGCTCTCGGAGACGGGCCGGTCGCTGCGCAGCACCAGCGCATCCGGCTGGATTCCGATCGAGCGGAGGGCCGCCACCGAGTGCTGGGTGGGCTTGGTCTTCTGCTCGCCCGAGGCGTTCATGAACGGCACGAGCGAGACGTGCACGAAGAACACGTTCTTACGCCCGAGCTCGTGCCGCACCTGGCGGGCCGACTCGATGAACGGCTGCGACTCGATGTCGCCGACCGTTCCGCCGATCTCGGTGATGATCACGTCGGGGCGGGAGGCGTCGTGCGCCTGCAGCCGCATCCGGCGCTTGATCTCGTCGGTGATGTGCGGGATGACCTGCACGGTGTCGCCGAGGTACTCGCCACGGCGCTCCTTGGCGATCACACTCGAGTAGATCTGACCGGTCGTCACGTTGGCGGCCTGGCTGAGATTGATGTCGAGGAATCTCTCGTAGTGCCCGATGTCGAGGTCGGTCTCGGCACCGTCGTCGGTCACGAAGACCTCGCCGTGCTGGAACGGGTTCATCGTTCCCGGATCGACGTTCAGATAGGGGTCGAGCTTCTGCATCACGACGCGCAGACCGCGCGCGGTGAGCAGATTGCCCAGGCTGGCGGCGGTGAGGCCCTTGCCGAGCGAGGAGACGACACCCCCGGTGACGAAGATGTGCTTCGTCAGTTTCGAGTCTGCAGACCCGCTCGAATTCTGTGCACTGGAGTGATTTGTACGTTCCGCGTCATGAGCATCTTCCACGGAATTCCATCCTAACAGTGGTCTGACGGTGTTCCGTCGCTTCGATGTTGCCTCAGTGTCGCACAGCGAGCGCCCGCGCCGTCTCCAGCAGCTCGGCGGCGTGCGCGAGACCCGACTCGGAGTCGGGCAGACCCGAGAGCAGCCGCGCCATCTCGGCCAGCCGCTCCTCGCCGTCCAGCTGCACCACGTTGCTCGCGGTCACCGGCCCGTCCTGGTCCTTCTCCACGCGCAAGTGGTTGGTGGCGAAGGCCGCCACCTGAGCGAGATGCGTCACCACGATCACCTGCGAGCTGCGCGCCAGCACGGCGAGCCGCCGCCCGATCTCGATCGCGGATGCGCCCCCCACGCCCGCGTCGACCTCGTCGAACACGAAGGTCGGCACCGGATCGGCTGCGGCGAGCACCACCTCGATGGCGAGCATCACCCGCGAGAGCTCACCGCCGGAGGCGCCCTTGCTCAGCGGCCGAGGCTCGCTGCCCTCGTGCGGACGAAGCAGGAACTGCACCAGGTCGCGCCCGCTCGAGCCGAAATCCTCGCGCGGCTGCACGTCGACCACGAAGCGCGCGTTCGGCATCGCGAGCGCGCCGAGCTCCTCGGTCACGAGTGTCGAGAGCTCTTCTCCCGCCGTGCGGCGCAGCGCGCTCAACTCGTCGGCGAGACGGCCCAGCTCGGCGAGCTCGTCGTCGACGAGGGCGGAGAGCTGTTCGATGCGGTCGGAGTCGGAGTCGAGTTCGAGCAGTCTCGGCTCGGCCTCAGCCGCGTAGGCGATCACGTCGGCGAGATCCGGCCCGTACTTGCGGGTGAGCACGGTCAGCTGCGCGCGCCGCTCCTGCACGCGGTCGAGCTCGCCCACCTCGTCGGTCTCGAGCGTGGCGGCATAGCTCGCGAGCTGCGTCGAGATGTCGGAGACGAGGAAGCTCGCGTTCTCGAGCGCCTCCACGATCGGCGCGAGGGCGGTGTCGTGGTGGGCGACGCGCTCGAGGCTCCGCCGGGCCGCGTCGATCAGGCCCACGGTGTCGGGCGCGTCGCCGGTCTCGCTCGAGATGTTCTCCCGGGCCTCGGCGGCGGCGAGCCGAAGGTCTTCGAGGTTCGTCAGCCGGCCGGCGAGTTCGGTGAGCTCGTCGTCCTCCCCGTCGACGGGCGCCACCGCGGTGATCTCGTCGATCGCGGATCGCAGTTGCTCGGCCTCCCGGATGCGCGCCGAGCGCTCGGTCACGAGCGCGTCGATCTCCGCGGTGTGCGCCTGCCACGAGTCGAACAGGCTGCGGTACTCCGCGAGTCGCGCCGCCAGAGCGGCGCCTCCGAAGTTGTCGAGGGCCCCACGCTGAGCGGACTGGCCCTTGAGCCTGAGCTGATCGGACTGCCCGTGCACCACGACGAGCGAGCTCCCGAGCTCGGAGAGCACACTGATCGGTGCCGAGCGCCCGCCCACGACCGCGCGGCTGCGCCCCTCGGCCGACACCGACCGCGAGAGGATCACCTCGCCGTCGGTTGCGCTCGACGCGGCTCCGGACTCCGCGCTCTCGTCGAGGTCTCCGCCGAGTTCGCGCACGCGCTCGGCCACCGCCCCGTGGGAGTCCACGAGGATGCGCCCCTCGATCCAGGCCTGGGCGGCTCCGGATCGCACGGAACCCGTGTCGGCGCGTTCGCCGAAGAGCAGCCCGAGCGCCGACACCACCATGGTCTTGCCGGCGCCGGTCTCGCCCGTCACGGCGGTGAAGCCCGGCCCGAGCGGCAGCACGGCCTCGCCGATCACCCCGAGGTCGCGGATCGACAGTTCCTCAATCACGGTCGCTCGGTCCTCTCCAGCCGTTCACGGGCAGATCGAACTTGCGCACCAGCCGGTCGGTGAACGGCGCCATGTGCAGCCGCGCCAGGCGCACGGGGATGGGCGAGCGCCGCACCACCACTCGCGCGCCGCGCGGAAGATCATGCATGCGCCGCCCGTCGCTCCAGAGCACCGCTCCCCCAGGCGTGCGGTCGAGCACTTCCACCGCGAGCACGGAGTCGGGGCCCACCACGAGCGGCCGGGCGAAGAGGGCGTGCGCGCTGAGCGGCACGAGCAGCATCGCGTCCAGGCTCGGCCACACCACCGGGCCGCCGGCCGAGAAGGAGTAGGCGGTGGAGCCGGTGGGCGTCGACATCACCACGCCGTCGCAGCCGAAGCTCGACAGCGGCCGGCCGTCGACCTCGATCACCACCTCGAGCATCCGCTCCCGGCTGGCCTTCTCCACCGTGGCCTCGTTGAGGGCCCAGGTCTCGTACACCACCTCGGAGTCGACCTTCACCCGCACCGAGAGCGTCATCCGCTCCTCGACCAGGTAGTCGCGCACGAGCGCGCGGTTCACGGTCTCGGCGAGATCTTCACGGTCGCTCTCGGCGAGGAAGCCCACGTGCCCCAGGTTCACACCGAGCAGGGGCACCGTCGAGCCGCGCACGAGCTCCGCGGCGCGCAGAATGGTGCCGTCACCGCCCAGCACGATCACGAGTTCGAGCTCGTACGCCGAGACCTCGACGCCGAGGGTCGCGAACGGGCCGAACTCGTCGAGTGCCTCGGGCCGGTCGTTCTCGTCGAGCGGCGCGATCACCGGAGTCACCCCCGCGTCGCGGAGCTTCTCGCACACGCTCTGCGCGGCCTCGACGGAGTCGCGGCGGCCGGTGTGCAGAACGACGAGGATGTATCGCTCAGCCGACACGCGTCACGCTCCTGTCATCTCGGTGATCCGTTGCAACCATTCTGTCGGATGCGAACCGACATCCCGATTGAACCAGACCAGGTACTCCTGGTTTCCCGCTGTACCGGCAATGGGGGAAGGGATCATCCCGGCTGTGGACAACCCGAGATCGAAGCCCGCCCACAACACGTTCGCGACCGCATCCGCGCGCAACGCGGCGTTGCGCACGATCCCCTCCTTGATGCCCGTGCGGCCCACTTCGAACTGCGGCTTCACGAGCAGCACGAAGTCGGCGTCCGGGCGCGCCACGGCCTGCAGCGGCGGGAGCACGAGGGCGAGCGAGATGAACGAGAGGTCAGCCACCACGAGTTCGGGGGCGTCGGACACACCGGATGCCCCGGCTAGCGTCTCCGGGGTCGCGTAGCGCAGATTGAACCCCTCCACCGACACCACGCGGGGATCCCGGGCGATGATCGGGTCGAGCTGCTCGTGCCCCACGTCGACGGCGAGCACCTGGCGCGCCCCGCGCTCGAGGAGCACCTGGGTGAACCCGCCGGTCGAGGCGCCCGCGTCGAGCGCGAGCCGGCCCTCCACCCGCACACCGTCGAAGGCGTCCAGGGCGCCGATCAGCTTCTTGGCGCCACGGCTCACATAGCGGTCGACGGAGTCCACGGTCACCGACTGCTCGTCGGTCACGAGAACCGACGACTTCACCACGGGCACGCCGTCCACGCGCACGTACCCATTCGCGATCAGCCGGGCGGCATGCGTGCGGGACCGCGCCAGACCGCGAGTCGCCACAGCAGCATCCAGTCGGGCACTACCCATCCGTCGGCGACGCGTCTCCGCCTTCGAGGCGGCCCTTCAACTCGTCGTGGATCTGGGCATACGCCATCGCGCGCTGGTCCAGGGGCTGTTCCTCGATCACGCGGAGCCTCGGAACCAGAGCGGCATCGTTGTCGACGTCGTCCGTGTTCACCCGTTCAGCGTACCCCGCACCGATGACGGAGCGGTCAGCTGTAGAGCGCCGGGTCGACGTCGAGCGCGTGGATCGACAGCCCCGAGTTCCAGATCGCCGCAGAACCCGCGCGCACGAGATCGGTGCGCGAATCGCCCGCCTTGACCACGCGCACGACGGGGCCCGTCATCCGAACCACGGATGCGCCCACGCGCGTCTCGCTGCCGTCCTTCGACGTCTGTGTGGCCGGGTACGCCTCGAACAACTGGCGCAGGTCCTCCAGGATGAACTCGGGCCGCGAACCTTGGGGGGCCGCGAGCAGCTGCTTCGCCCGGTCGATCCCCGTGAGCACGTGGATGGTGCGCAGCCCGGCCCGGTGTGCGCCGAGCGTGTCGGTGTCGAGCCGGTCGCCGATGAACGCCGCGTTCGCGGTGCCGAAGCGCGCGAGCGCCTCCTCGAAGATCGGCTTCTCGGGCTTGCCGGCCACCACGGGCAGCCGCCCGACCGCCGTGTGCACGGCCGACACGAGCGTGCCGTTGCCCGGGGCGATGCCGCCCGCGACCGGAATCGTCCAGTCCGTGTTCGTGGCCACCCAGTGCACCGCGGGGTCGTGCAGCGCGAAGCTCGCCTCCGCCAGCTGCTTCCAGCCCACCTCGGGCGCGAAGCCCTGAACCACGGCGGCGGGCTTGTCGGAGGCTGCACGGGTCACGACGAACCCGGCCTTCTCCACCTCGGTCGTGAGACCCACGCCGCCCACCACGAGGATGGTCGCACCGGGTTCCACGAGCGTGGTCAGGATGCGCATGGCCGCCTGCGGAGACGTCACCACGTCGGCCGGCGCCACGCTCAAGCCGAAGCTCGTGAGGTGCTCCGCCACTTGCGCGTCGGTGCGCGAGGCGTTGTTGGTGATGTACCCGGTGCGGAAGCCCTCCGCGGCGGCGCGCGAGAGGCCCTCCACCGCGTGCGGGATCGCGTCGGCCCCCTGGTACACGACGCCGTCGAGGTCGGCCAGAACGGCGTCCACCCCGTCGAGTGGATGCACGGACTCAGTCTTCTTCGGACGCAGCAGACTCATCGTCGTCCTCCTCGAACACCTCGATGGTGTCGTCGTCGATCTCCCCGGCCAGAGCAGCGGATGCGCGCTCGGCCCTCTCCCGCCAGGTCGCCGCCTCGGCGTCCTGGCCCAGCTCCTCGAGCACCTCGGCATAGGCGTCGAACAGCTCCGGGCTGTAGGAGTAGGCCACGTCGGGGTTCAGCTCGGGGATCTCGAGCTCGTTCAGCGCCGCCTCGGCCTGACCCAGATCGAGGCGGGCTCCCGACATGGCGATGGCCACCGAGACGCGCGCGGGCACCGAGAGCGTCGAACGGTCGACGGAGCGCCCTTCCTCGAGCGCTCGCTCGGGGCGGCCCATGCCCCGCTCGCTGTCGATCATCAGCGCGAGCTGCTCGTTCGATCCGGAGATACGACGGTAGGTGCGCAGCTCTCGCAACGCGAGGGCGTAGTCCCCGGTGCTGTAGGCGGTGATCGCGAGCGTCTCCCGCACCACGCCGATGCGGCCGGCGCGACGGGACGCGGAGATCGCGTGCTCGTGAGCCAGCGCGGGATCCTCCTCGATCAGCCGCCCCGCCATCACCAGGTGCCGGGCCACGGCGTCGGCGTTCTCCTTGTTGAGGGTTTTGAGCTCGTTGCGGGCGACCTTGTCCAGATCGCGAGCCGTGACCTCGTCGGGGATCTCAGGATCGTCGTGTCGCGTGCGCACCGAGCGCAGCTCACGGGCGCGCAGCTCCTCCTCGGTGAGGGGCGGCCGCTCGAACTTCGACGCCGCTTTGTCGTTGCGCGCGGGCTTGCCGTCCTTGGTCCAGAGCCGGCGCTCACCGGGGCCGCTCTTCTGATCGCGACCACCACGGTCCGGCCGCCCTCCGCGATCCGGGCGCGCGCCGCGATCGGGGCGTGCTCCGCGATCGGGGCGGGAACTGCTGTCGCGCCGCGGCTCGAACGGCCGCTTGCCTCCTGCGCCGGCCGGCCGCGAGGCATGGGGGCGCTTCGGACGGTCGTCAGAACGACCTTTGTCGTCTTCGGGTTCTGTCACGATGAGCCTCCTGCTGCGGTCGCTGTTCAAATATGTCGTGTTAAAGCGAAAGGGCCACCCGGAGGTGGCCCTTTCTAAAGTAAGTCCGGCGGTGTCCTACTCTCCCACAAGGTCCCCCTTGCAGTACCATCGGCGCAGAGAGTCTTAGCTTCCGGGTTCGGAATGTGACCGGGCGTTTCCCTCTCGCTA
>SCNI01000042.1 GCA_005502775.1 Microbacteriaceae bacterium 3FA27C10 | reverse complement strand
GGAAAGGGGGCGGGAGGAGCGCGACCGTGTCAGGCCGCGAGCGGCGGCGGCCCCAGGGCTTCGACGGCGGCGAGCAGCGTCGGCGACAGCTCGACGGCGACGAGCGCGTCGAGCTCCTCGAGCCGCTGCCGGCTGGACACGCCCACGACCACGTGGTCGATCGACGGATGCGCGGTGGCGGCGTGCAGCGCCAGCGCCCCGAGCGGAACCCCCGCCTCGGCGCAGAGCCGGCGCAGCTCCTCAGCCCGGCCGAGCACCTCGGGCCCGGCCGGGCGGTAGGCGTAGCTCCGCCGCGCCGGAGAGGCGTCGGCCAGCAGCCCGCCGCCGAACGGCGCCGCGTTGAACACCGTGGCGCCGCGCTCGCCGGCCGACCGGATGAGCGGCTCGGCCGAGCGGTCGGCGAGCGTGAAGCGGTTGTGGGTGAGCATCGCGTCGAACACCCCGAGGCCGAAGAAGTCGCCGAGTTCGTCGAGCGGCCCCGTGGCCACGCCGATCGCGTCGACGAGTCCCTGGTCGCGGAGGCCGACGAGGGCGTCGACGGCTCCGCCGGGAGCCGCGGCCGTCACGGGGTCGAGGCCGTGCGGGTCGTGCAGGTGGTACAACGGCAGCCGCTCGAGGCCGAGGCGCTCGAGCGACTCGCCGAAGGCGCGGTGCACCCGCTCGCCGTCGAGCCGGCCGGTGTCGGGGTCGGCGCCGACCTTGCTCACGATCGAGACGCCCTCGGGCAATCCGCCCAGCTCGCGCACGGCGAGGCCGAGCGCTCGCTCGCTGCGCCCGCCGGCGTAGCCGTTGGCGGTGTCGATCAGCGGGTAGCCGGCGGTGAGCATGGCCACGGCCAGGTCGACGGATGCGGCATCCGGCTCGCCGTCGTCGTCGCCATCAGCGGGGCCGGCTGTCCCACTCCGGCCGAGCCGGGAGGTGCCGAGCACGACGGAGCTCTTCGCGACGGCGGCGTGTCGTGCCGGGCCCGGCCGGGCGGTGCCGCGCATCCGCTCAGCCCTTGAGCGAGCCCGCGGCGAGACCCGTCATGATCTGCTTGTTGAGGAACAGGTAGAGCACCAGCATTCCCAGGATGTTGATCGAGATGGCCGCGAACAGCGGGCCGTACTCCGTGGAGCCGTACTCCCCGCTGAAGTTCAGCAAGCCCACCTGCACGGTGGCCAGCGAGCTCTTGGTGGTGAAGGTCAGGGCGATGAGGAGGTCGTTCCAGACGCTGAAGAACTCCACCAGGGCGATGGTGATGATGGCGTTCCGCATCAGCGGCACGCCGATGCGGAAGAACGAACCGAGCATGCTGGAGCCGTCGAGCGTGGCGGCCTCGAAGACCTCGCGCGGGATCGCCCGGAAGAACGCGGTCATCATGAACACGGTGAGCGGCAACCCCATCACGGTGTAGGTGATGATCAGCGGCCAGAGCGTGTTGGTGAGCCCGCTCTTGAAGTACACGGTGAACAGCGGCACGAGGATCATCTGCCCCGGGATCATGATGCCGGCCACGAAGGCCAGCAGGATGCCGTTGCGCCCCTTCCACACCATGACCTCGAGGGCGTAGGCGGCGGCGACGCCGAGCAGGATCATGAGGAACAGCGACGGCACCGTCACCAGCAGACTGTTGCGCAGGTTGGTGGCGAGGTCGCCGGTGGTGAGGGCCTGCACGTAGTTGGTGAGGTCGAAGCTCTCGGGCAGGGCCCAGGTGGGCTTGGAGAAGAACTCGTCCTGGGTCTTGAAGGAGCCCATGAGCAGCCAGAACAGCGGGTACACCTCGACGAGCACGAGCAGGCCGATCAGCACCCACTTGATCGTGCCCACGATGCCGCGGCGGGCGGAGGGTCGGCGGGGTGCGCGGGCCGACGCGGTCGCCATGGCGACGGGAGCGGTCTGAATGGCCATGACTAGTTCCTCGTGATGTCTCGGCGGGCGGAGCGGAAGATGAAGACGGTGACCAGCAGGCACAGGATGGTGAGCACCAGGGCGATCGTGCTGCCGTAGCCGTAGTCGGAATAGCTGAAGACCGTGTTGAACATGTAGAGGGTGAGCGGCGTGGTCTCGGTGCCCGGGCCGCCGCCGTTCAGGGCGAGGATCGTGTCGAAGACCTTGAGCGAGTTGTTGATGCTGAAGATCACCGAGGAGAGCAGCACGGGGAGCGAGAGCGGGATGACGATGTGCCGCACGAGCTTGAGGCCGGTGGCGCCGTCGAGCCGGGCCGACTCGAGTGTCTCCTCCGGGATGTCGAGGAGACCGGCGTAGAGCAGCACGGCGAAGAAGCCCATCGAGCGCCACAGCTCCATCAGGATGGCGACGATGAAGGTGCCGGCGCCCGAGGCGAACCAGTCCACCGAGCCGAGCCCGATGGCGTCCAGTGCCGCATTGACCGGCCCCTCGTTCTGGCCGACGGCGAACATGCTCCGGAACAGCAGGCCGACGGCGACGGTGGGGATGACGGCCGGGAAGAACACGACCGTGCGCACGAAGTTCGACGCGTTCTTCAGAACGAACACGTAGAGGAGGGCGAGGGCGTAGCCGAGCAGGATCTGCCCGATGGTGATGACCACCGCGTAGAGCACCGTGAAGCCCAGCGCATGGATGGCCTGCGGATCGTTGAAGAACCGCACGAAATTGTCGAAGCCGATGAAGGTGAAGCCGCCGAGCGGGTTGCCGTCGAAGAACGACAGGCCGAACGACCAGGCCACGGGGACGAGCTTGATCAGCGTGTAGACCAGGAGCGCCGGACCCAGCAGGATCAGGATCGCCTTCTTGTCTCCGAGAACTCTGTGCACGGTGTTGTGTCCTTCCGCCGGGCGCATCGACGCGCTCCGGCTCGGCCTTCCCGAACCACCGGTGGCGGATCTCCGCTCGCGCGGGATCCGCCACCGGGGGATCGGCCGGGTTCGGTCTACTTTGCCTGGTCGAGGTCCGACTGGAGGAGCGCCATGTAGTCCTGCGCCGACATGCTGCCCGAGATGAGCAGAGCGACGTTGGTCTGGGCGTCCTTGGTGGTCTTCGCGTCCATCAGGGCTTCGAACCACAGCACGGTCTGCGTGGCGTCGTTCACGATGCCCTGCAGCTCACCGGTGAGCGGGGGCACGTCCTCGACCGGCGTGTTGAGCTTGAAGCCCGAGATGACGCCCTGGTCCTTCATGACCGCGCTGCCGTAGTTGGTGGCGATGCAGGAGAGCCAGTCGCCCACCTTGGGGCCGTAGAGCTTCTGCGAGGTCGCCATCGCGGCACCGGCGTTGGCCGGCCACTGGCTGCTGTCGCCCTTGCCTCCGGCGACGTTCGGGAACGGCATGAAGCCCACGTTCTCGGCGCCGATCTTGTTCTGCGCCGGGTCGTTGAGGTTGGCGAGGAACCACGATCCGTTGTAGGTCGCGGCGGCCTGGCCGCTCAGGAACTGGGCGTTCGCGGTGTCGGTGTCGCGCGAGGTGATGCCCTCGCCGAAGAGCCCGGCGGCGCCGAGGTCGGCGATGGCCTGGGCGGCCTTCACGTACTCGGGGTCGGTGAGCTTGGCCGAGCCGTCCTTGACGGCCTTCATCGCATCCGGGCCGAGGTCGCGGAAGATGTAGTTGCCGATCAGGCGGGTGATGGGCCAGCCCTGGTTGCCCGCTTCGGTCAGCGGCACGACGCCGGCGGCCTTGAGGGTCGTGAGCGCGGCGACGAGCTCGTCCCAGGTCTTGGGCTCCTGGATGCCGTTGGCGGCGAAGAGCTGCTTGTTGTAGAAGATGCCCTCGATGTTGTACTGGTAGGGCAGCGAGACCATCCCGCCGTACACCGACTTGATGGTGGAGACGGCGGCGGGGAGGATGTCGTCCCACACGCCGAGGTCGGTGAGGGTCTTCTCGTAGTCGAGCAGCAGGCCGTTCTTGCCCAGGTCGCCGTCGGGCTTGACCTGAGCGGTGCCGGCGACGAACTGCACGGGCAGGGCGTCCTGGCTGGCGAGCAGGGTGATCTTCTGCACCACGTCGGCCTGCGCCACGGTCTGGCTGTCGAGCGGGAGTGCGGTGTTCTCGGCGGAGCACTGGCCGGTCGAGAGCGTGGTGAGCTCGCTCGCGATGACCTTGTTCTCGGCCGGGGTGAGGAGCGAGAACGCGGTGGCGGAGTCTCCGCCGCCGGTCGAACCGCCGCTGTCGGCGCACCCGGCGAGGAGTGCGGCCGTGGCGCCGGCGGCGACGACGAGAGTGGTCAGACGTCTGGTGCGTCGAGTGGGGGGTGTCAGGAACACATTTCCTCCTTGAAAGTGCGGGCTGCGTTTGAAACGTTTCGATTCGAGAGGCTAGCTACATGAAACACCTGATGTCAAGTGAACGGACAGACTTCTCATGGTGGCGATTCTCTGAAATTGACACGTTTCAACCTGCGGGGCCAGAATGGCCGCACACGCCCGCCGCCGGGTGTCGAGCCGCACCGAGCGCGATTCCCCCGCGGGCCTCCCACTATTCGTAAGGTCAGAGCATGAGATTGCAGGGAAAGAGAGCCGTCGTCACGGGCGCGGCCGGAGCACTGGGCCGCGTCATCGCGGAGACGCTGGCAGCAGAGGGCGCCGACGTGGCGGGCCTGGACCTCAACGCCGAGGGGCTCGAATCCACCGCCGCCGCCGTGCGGTCGCACGGAACCCGCGCCCTGTCGGCCGCCGTCGACCTCACCGACTTCGACGCGGTGCAGGATGCCGTGGCCGGATTCGTCGAGGAGTGGGGCGCCATCGACATCCTGCTGAACGGTGCCGGCGGCGGCGCGGTGAGCTACTTCCACGAGATGACGCCGGAGACCTGGAACACCCAGATCGACCGCAACCTCAACTCGGTCTTCAACGTCACCCGTGCGGTGCTGCCCTCGATGCTCGAGCAGAAGCACGGCCGCATCATCAACATCGCGTCGGTCGCCGCCATCGCCGGCGGCCGGCTCGTGCGCGGGGCCACCGCCTACGCCACGGCGAAGGCCGGGGTGGTGGGCCTCACGAAGGCGCTCGCGATCGAGGTGGCCGACTCCGGTGTGACCGTGAACTGCCTCGCCCCCGGCGCGCAGGGCACCAATGCCCGCGACAACGACACCCCCGAGCGCCGCGAAGCCCTGCTCTCGCAGATCCCCACGCGCCTGCTGGGCGAGCCCGAGCACCTCGCGCAGACCGTGGTGTTCTTCGCGGCGCCCGAGACGGTCAACGTCACCGGCGTGATCCTGCCGCTCGACGGCGGCCACTCCATCTGACGCCCGGGATGCGCGGGCGCTGCCCCGGGCATCCGTTCCGAACGGAAAGGACCACCCATGGTCGACAGGCTCGAAAAGGGCAAGGCGAAGTTCAACGAGCTCTACGGGGAGGGGAAGGCCGACGGCCTGGTCGAGATGCAGACCGGGCTCGCGCAGGACCTCGCGCGCTACGGCATCGAGTTCAACTTCGGTGACATCTACTCGCGCCCGGGCCTCACCCTGGCCCAGCGCGAGATGGCGACGATCGCGGCGCTCGTGGCGCTCGGCGGCCTCGAGCCGCAGCTGCAAGGGCACACCCGCGGTGCGATCAACGCGGGGCTCTCGGCCACCGAGATCCTCGAGACGGTCATCCACACCGTGCAGTACGCGGGCTTCCCGCGCGCCCTCAACGCCATCCGCGTGGTGACGGACGCCCTGATCGCGTACGGCGTCGAGATCCCGCCCGCGCTCGGCCCCGACAGGGACTGAGGCTCGCCGCGCCGTGCCGCGGCCGCGGCTCGGGGCGCGGCATCCGGGTGCTCGCGCCGTCACGGGCGGGGCATCCGGGCCGCCCGCGGCGGGCGCGGGGCCTGCCGGGTGGCGGTGCGGATGCGGTACAGACTCCTCGACGCCGCGATGTAGAGATCGCGGCCGTCGGGGCCGCCGAAGCAGAGGTTGCCCACCTTCTGCGGAACCGGGATGACGGCGACGCGTTCGCCGTCGGGCCGGAACACCTGCACCGAGTCCTCGCTCGAGCTCCAGAGCCGGCCGAGCTCGTCGATGCGGAAGCCGTCGGGGACGCCGGGCCGCACCTCGGCGAAGATCCGCGGGTTCGCGGCGACGCCGTCGACGAGGTCGTAGGCGCGGATGTGGGCGCGCCCCTCTGCCAGCTGCAGCGACGAGGTGTCGGAGACGTAGAGCACGCTCTCGTCGGGCGAGAGCGCGAGCCCGTTGGGGTGCAGCATGTCGGTGACGACGGCCGTCGTCTCGCCGGTGGCCTCGTCGTGGCGGAACACCCAGCATCCGCCGTACTCGGCCTCGCCGAGATGGCCCTCGCGGGTGGAGACGATGCCGTAGGGCGGGTCGGTGAACCAGACGGCCCCGTCGGAGGCCACGATCACGTCGTTGGGCGAGTTCAGGCGCTTGCCGTTCCAAGAGTCGACGATGATCGTGGGTACGCCGTCGACCTCCCGCTCGACCGCGCGCCGCCCGTGGGAGCACTGCACCACGCGGCCTTCGAGGTCGAGGGTGCGGCCGTTCGTGAATTCGACGCCCTCCCGGTGCACCCGGGTCTCGCCGGTGCGGGAGTCGAACTCCAGGATGCGGTCGGCCGGGATGTCGCTCCAGCGCAGGCTCTGCGTCGCCGCCAGCCACACCGGGCCCTCACCCCAGCTCGCGCCGGAGTAGAGCTCTTCGAGGGTGGCGTCGGGTGCCAGCACGTCGTCGGGATTCTGCGTCACGCGATTCAGCATCGCAGATGGGAGGGCCTGGGACTCGCAGCGTTGCGGCGCTTCGGCGTATTCTTGAAACGTTTCGATCGAAACGTTTCAGCTGGTGCGCGCACTGCGTGCTCCGCGCTCACGGCCCGGTCGGCGCCGGGCGGGCTGTACGGTAGTCGTCAGCGAATTCACGAGGGAGGGCGGCATCGATGGCGAAGGTCGGAATCCGCGAGGTCGCGCGCGTCGCCGACGTCTCGGTGGGCACGGTGTCGCACTATTTGAACGGCACCTCGCCGGTCTCCGACGACAAGTCGCGGCGCATCCAGGCCGCCATCGACCAGCTCGGCTTCGTGCGCAACAATGCGGGCCGTCAGCTGCGTCTCGGGCACAGCTCCACGATCGCCTACGTGGTGCCCGACGTCAGCAACCCCTTCTTCGCCACCATCGCCGAGGGCATCGAGCAGCGGGCCGCCGGCCGCGGCCTGTCCGTGTTCCTCGCGAACTCCAAGGGCGACCAGCCGCGCGAAGACGCCTATCTCGACCTGTTCGAGGAGCACGGCGTGCGAGGCATGATCGTGGCCTCGCCCGGGCAGATCGAGAACCGCCTGGCCTCGCTCAGCGCGCGTGGTACTCCCACCGTGCTGATGGGGCAGCTCGCGAGCTCGCCCAGCCAGCCCTCGATCTCGATCGACGACGTGCTGGGCGGCTACATCGCCACGAAGCACCTGCTCGACATCGGCTGCCGCCGCATCGCCTTCGTGGGCGGCCCACTGAGCGTGCGGCAGGTGCGCGATCGGCTCGAGGGGGCGAACCGTGCGGTGCGCGAGAGCGGCGCCGCCACGCTCGAGGTCATCGACGTCGAGACGCGCGTCATCTCGGCCGGCCATGCGGTGGGCGACGCGATCGCCGCGCGCGACCCCGCCATGCGGCCCGACGGCGTCTTCGCCGTCAATGACCTCGTGGCCATCGGCATGGTGCAGACCCTCATCGCCCACGGTGTGCGCGTGCCCGAAGAGCTCGCGCTCACCGGCTACGACGACATCGAATACGCCGGCAGCGCCATCGTGCCGCTCACCTCTGTGCGGCCGCCGCACGAGGAGTTCGGCGTCGCCGCGGTCGACTTGCTGCTCGCCGTCATCGACGGTGAGGCGCCCGACCCCGCCCACCTCGTGTTCGCGCCCGAGCTCGTCGCCCGCGCCTCCACGGCCCGCTGACCCGGCCCGCGGCACAGTGACCCGCGGCGCAGTGACCCGCGGCACGATGAATTGTGGCCCGGGAACCCCCACCACCAGGGGTCCCGGGCCACAAACCTGAGGGCCGGCGCGAGGCCGGCGATGCCGGGGAGCCTACGCGCCCCAGCTGGCCTGCGCACCGCCCACGCGCTCGGCCACGATCGTCTCCTGGTAGCCGGAGGCCTTGAACGCCGCGATCGGGTCGCCGGCGAGCCCGCGGGACTCGCGCCACTCCGCGAGGGCGGGGCGCACGTCGGTGTAGAAGGCGTCCATCAGGATGCCGTTGGCGCCGAGCACGTCGTCGGCGTTCTGCGCCTCGAGCAGCGCCGCTCGGTCGACGAGCAGCGCACGCGCCGTCATCTCCTGCACGTTGAGCACCGAGCGTAGCTGGCCCACGATCTTCTCCTCGACGTTGTGGCACTGGTCGAGCATGAAGGCCACCGGGGAGTCGACGTCGTAGCCGCCGCCGCGCACGACCTCGAAGAGGATGCGGAAGAGCTGGAACGGGTCGGCCGCGCCCACGATGAGGTCGTCATCCGCGTAGAACCGCGAGTTGAAGTCGAAGGAGCCGAGCTTTCCGAGGCGAAGCAGCTGCGCCACGATGAACTCGATGTTCGTGCCCGGCGCGTGGTGGCCGGTGTCGAGGCAGGTGAAGGCCTTCGGACCGAGGGCGCTCACGTGCGCGTAGGAGGTTCCCCAGTCGGGAACATCGGTGTGGTAGAACGCCGGCTCGAAGAACTTGTACTCGAGCACCAGGCGCTGCTCGTCGCCGAGCGCGTCGTAGATGACCTGCAGCGACTCGGCGAGCCAGTCCTGACGGGAGCGGATGTCGCCCTGGCCGGGGTAGTTGGTGCCGTCGGCGAGCCAGATCTTGAGGTCCTGCGACCCGGTCTGGTGCATGATCTCGATGCACTCCAGGTGGTGGTCGATCGCCTTCTGGCGCGTCGCGGCGTCGGAGGAGGTCAGCGAGCCGAACTTGTAGGCGTCGTCCTGGAAGGTGTTGGAGTTCACCGTGCCGAGGTCGACGCCGAGGTCGTTGGCGTAGGAGCGCAGGGCCGCGTAGTCGTCGACCTTGTCCCACGGGATGTGGATGGCCACCTTCGGGGCGAGCCCGGTGTACTTGTTGACCTGGGCCGCATCCGCGATCTTCTCCTCGGGCGTGCGGGGCGTGCCCGGCGTGCCGAAGACCTTGAAGCGGGTGCCCGAGTTGCCGAACGCCCAGGAGGGGAGCTCGATGGCCTGCCGCTCGAGCTCGGAGGCGATGTCGCTGAACTGCACCATGGGAGTCGTTCCTTAGTTCTCAGTGTTGGTGAATCGATTCAATGTATCAGAGAGGAAGCTGGTCTTCCAGATGGAAGACCTCTGTCAATTGCAGGAACCCGGTGTCGGGAGAGCCCTCGAGCTCCACGAAGAACTCGCTCATCTCGGCCTGCCAGCGGGCGTTCACCTCGGTGGCGCCCATCGCCGCCTGGGCTTCGGCGAGCGAGGGGGTCTCGAAGTAGCCGATGAGCAGGCCGTCGGCCCGCAAGAAGAGGGAGTAGTTGTTCCAGCCGCTCGCCTTGAGGGCGGTGGCCATGTCGGGCCAGATGGCCGCGTGGCGCTCGGTGTACTCCGGGATGCGCTCGGGCTTGATCTGGAGTTGGAAGCAGACGCGCTGCACGATGGTCCTTTCGAGGGGGGCGAGGGGGAGACGGATGCGGCCGGCGGCACGCGTGGAATGTGCCGCCGGCCGGGTGGTGCGCTTCGGCTTAGAAGTCGAAGTTCGCGATGTTGGACTTGTCGAACACGTAGGGGTCGCCGAGCAGCACGGTGTTGTCCGCGCCGACCGTGTACGAGCCCAGGTCGCCGGCGTCGAACTTGTCGCCTTCGGCGCCGGTGATGGTGCCCTCGATCAGCGCCTTGGCGGCGAACGCGGCCAGGTAGCCGAGGTCGGCCGGGTTCCACAGCGCGAACGCGGTCACGGTGCCGTCGTTGACGTAGTCGCGCATCTGGTTCGGGGTGCCGAGACCGGTCAGAGCGACCTTGCCCTTGTACTCCGAGGTCTGCAGGTAGCGAGCCGCCGCCGCGATGCCGACCGTGGTGGGCGAGATGATGCCCTTCAGGTTCGGGTGGGACTGCAGCAGGGCCGCGGTCTTGTCGAACGAGGTCTGGTCGTCGTCGTTGCCGTAGACGGTGTCGACGATGGTGAGGCCCGGGTACTGGCTCGCCGCGTAGGTCTTCATCTGCTCGATCCAGGCGTTCTGGTTCGTGGCGTTGGCGGAGGCGGAGAGGATGGCGACCTCGCCCGAGCCGCCGATCTGCTTGGCGATCAGGTCGATCTGCACCTTGGCGATGCCCTCGGCGCTGGCCTGGTTGATGAAGATGTCGCGGCAGGCGGCATCCGTGTCGGAGTCGAAGGTGACGACCTTCACGCCGGCCGAGCGCGCCTCGTTGAGCGCGTCGCAGATGGCGGTGGGGTCGTTCGCCGACACGACGAGGGCGCCGACGCCCTGAGTGGTGGCGGTGTTGATGTAGGACACCTGCGCGTCGGGGCTCGCCGTCGCGGGGCCGACCTCCTGGAAGGTGCCGCCGAACGACTCGACGGCCTTCTGGCCGCCCTTGTCCGAGGTGTCGAAGTAGGGATTGCCGAGGTTCTTCGGCAGGAACGTGATGGCGAGATTGCCGGAGTTGCCGCCGGCGGAGGAGCTGGCGCTCGTATCGCCGCCGCTGGATGCGCATCCGGTGGCGACGAGGGCGACGGTCACTGCGATGGCCGCAACCGCCCCGGCACGGGCCTTGGCCGTGCGGAGAGTGTGAAACAACATCGTTGTTCTTCCTTTCGAATGGTTGAGCCGATGTGATTGCATCGACGGCGGGGGACTACGCCTTGGCTGCGCTGGATCCCCCGTGTTTCCTTCCCCCGGGCCCGACGCGCTTCGAGCGCAGCCAGGCCAGGAAGCTTGCCGCCACGACCGAGAGGACGAGGAGGACACCGGTGATGATGTTGATGACGTCGGAGGTGACGTTCACCAGTCGCAGCGCGCTCGAGAGCACGCCGATGAGCAGCACGCCGGCGATCACGCCGTGCAGCGCGCCGCGGCCGCCGAAGATGGAGACCCCGCCGAGCAGCACCGCCGCGATCACCTGCAGCTCGAGCCCGGTCGCGTTGTCGCCGCGGGCACTGCCGAAACGCAAGGTGTAGTAGATGCCGGCGATGGCCGACACGGTACCGGTGAGCATGAACAGGATGAACTTGGTGCGGTTCACGTGCACGCCCGAGAAGCTCGCCGCCTCGGCGCTCAGCCCGATGGAGTAGATGCCGCGGCCGAAGGGCGTGAAGTGCAGCAGCACCGCGAACACGATCGCGAGCACGACGAACAGGATGACGACCACCGGGATGGTGGTGCCGCCGATCTTCGCCTTGGCGAGGTCGGTCCAGAACTTCGGCCAGTCGGTCACCGCGGTGGTGCCGAGCAGGCCCACGGCGAGGCCGCGGTAGAGCGCGAGCGTTCCGATGGTGACGGCGAGCGAGGGCAGCCCCACGACGGTGATGAGGAAGCCGTTGATCGCCCCGGCCACCGCGCCCACCAGGATGCAGACCACGATGCCGATGCCCACGTCGACGCCCGCCTGGTTCAGGATGCCGAGCGTCACGCTCGAGAGGCCCACGACGCTCGCAACGGAGAGGTCGATCTCGCCGGTGATGATGACGAGCGTCATCGGCAGGGCGATCAGGAGGATGGGCATCACGTCGAGCAGCAGGTAGCCGAGGGTCACCGGCTGGCTGAAGCCCTTGACGGTGAAGAACGACACGACGGTCACCACGACGAGCAGGCCGATGATGGCCATCTCCCGGGTGAGCAGCACCCGCCGCCAGAGCGGCTGGCCGTAGTCCTTGTAGACGCGCGCCGGAGTGGACGCCTGCGCGGGAGTGGGCGGGTTCATGGTGGCGGTGGTCATTTCGTTTCCTCCCTCGCCTCGAGCAGCCGTCGGGATTGTCGGAGCGCCAGGACCCGGTCGAGCACGATGGCGCCGATGATGAGTGCGCCGACGACGGCTCGTTGCCAGAAGTCGGGCACGCCGATGATGGGCAAGGCCCGGTTGATGGTGAGCAGCAGCACGGCGCCGATCGCGGCGCCCCACACGGTGCCCGAGCCGCCGAAGATGGCCACGCCGCCGATCACGGCCGCACCCACCGCATCCAGTTCCCAGCCGCTGCCGGCCTGCGAGTTGACGGTGCCGTAGCGAGCGGCGTACAGCACTCCCGCGAGGCCCGCGAGGGCTCCGGAGGCGACGAAGGCGATGAGCAGGCGACGCACCACGCGGAGGCCGTACAGGCCCGCTGCTGCGGGATCGGAGCCGATGGCGTAGAACTCGCGGCCGCCACGGGTGTTCTTCATGTACCAGCCGGCGATGATCAGCACCACGAGCGCGATGATCGTGAGCAACGGGATGGTGAGGAACTGCCCGGTGCCGAGCGCCAGGAAGTCCTTCGGCATGTCGGAGGCGTTGATGCGGTCACTGCCGGCCCAGACCACGTTGATGCCGCGATAGGCGTAGAGCGTGCCGAGCGTGATGACGAGCGCCGGCACCTTCGCGAACGCCACCAGGGCGCCGTTGATGAGACCGAGCAGGCCGCCGAGCACGATGCCGGCGAGGAAGACGACGATCATCGGGATGCCCGGGATGTCGATGAACAGCCGGCCGGTGAGGTAGGCGGTGAGGCCGAGCACCGAGCCGACCGAGAGGTCGACGCTGCGGGTGATGATGACCATCGCCTGCCCGACCGCCACGATCACGAGGATCGACGGGGTCAGCAGCAGGTCGCGCCAGCCGTCGGAGGAGAACACGAAGCTCGGGTTCTTCACCGTGGTCACCACGATCACGAGCAGAACGGCGAGCAGGATGCCTGTCTCGCGTGCCCGCACGAACGCGCTGAGGCCGCGCACCACGGCGGGCTTCTCGCGCGGTGCGCCGGGGGCGGCGTGGGGGGTCGCGGGGGTCAGGGTGGTCATGCGACGTGCTCCTCGGGTGCGTGGGTGGCGGCGATGTCGCCCGGGTTCGCCGCCTGGGTCGCCGCGAACATCACGGACTCGGCCGTCGCGTCCTCGCGCGGGATGTCGGCGGTGATCCGCCCCTCGCGCATCACGAGCACGCGGTCGGCCATGCCGAGCACCTCGGGCAGTTCGGACGAGATCATCAGGATGGCCATGCCCTGCCCGGCGAGCTCGGAGAGCAGGCGGTGCACCTCGCTCTTGGTGCCCACGTCGATGCCGCGGGTGGGTTCGTCGATGATGAGCACGGTGGGGTTCGTGGCGAGCCACTTGGCCAGCACGACCTTCTGCTGGTTGCCGCCCGAGAGCGTGCCGGCCTCGGTGTCGAGCGCGTTCGTCTTCACCTCGAGGCGGCTCGCCCAGACGCGGGCGGAGGCGTTCTCCTCGCCGCTGGTCAGGATGCCGGCCTTCGCGAGGGTGCGGCGGATGGCCATGGTGGTGTTGCGGGCGACCGACGACTCGAGCACGAGCCCCTGCTTGCGGCGGTCTTCGGGAACCAGGGCCATCCCGAGGTTCATCGCCGCCGTGGGGCTGTTCGGCGGAACCTTGCGGCCGTTGATGCGCACGGTTCCCGACTGGTACGGGTCGACACCGAAGACCGCGCGGGCGACCTCGCTGCGGCCGGCGCCGACGAGGCCGGCGAGGCCGAGGATCTCACCCGCGTGCAGGTCGAAGGAGATGTCGTGGAAGACGCCGGCCGAGTTGAGGCCGCGCACTTCGAGCACCGTGTCGCCGATGACGGCCTCCTGCTTGGGGAACAGCTCGGTGACGTCGCGGCCGACCATGCGGCGCACGATCTCGTCGACGGTGGAGTCGGCCACCGGGTCGGTGGAGATGTACTGGCCGTCGCGCATCACGGTGATGGTGTCGCAGAGGTCGAAGACCTCGTCGAAGCGGTGCGAGATGAACAGCAGCGCGCGACCCTCGTCGCGCAGGCTCCGCGCCACGGCGAACAGGCGGTCGACCTCGACGCCGCTCAAGGCCGCCGTCGGCTCGTCCATGACGAGCACGGAGGCGTCGAGCGAGATGGCCTTGGCGATCTCGATGATCTGCTGGTCGGCGATCGACAGGCCCTCGGCCGGCCGGTCGGGGTCGATGTTCACGCCGAGCCGGCGGAACAGGCCCTGCGCCTCGGTCTTCATCGCCTTGCGGTCGATGCGGCCGAAGCGGTTCGTGGGCTGGCGGCCCATGAAGATGTTCTCGGTGACGGAGAGGTCGGGGAAGAGCGTGGGCTCCTGGTAGATGACCGCGATCCCGGCGGCCTTCGACTCGGCGGTGGAGCGGAAGTCGACCGACTCGCCCCGCAGCAGGAACTCGCCCGAGTCGCGCTGGTAGAGCCCGGCGATGATCTTCACGAGCGTCGACTTGCCGGCGCCGTTCTCGCCCACCAGGGCGTGGATCGATCCGGACTCCAGCGCGATCGTGCCGGAGCGCAGGGCGACGACGGCGCCGAACGACTTGACGACTCTCGACAGCTCCAGGGCCGGTGCGGTGCCGGGAGCGGGGGCGTCCACCATCTGTCCTCCTCCTTGAGGGTTGCGATCATCCAGGTCGACTCGACCATATGAAGATACCTGAATCGATTCAAGTGCGATTCAGGTATACCGTATGTACAATTGCGCCGCGGGTCAAGACGGATATCCGTTCGGGGTTCTCCGCGGCTTTTTCAACGGTGAGGAAGGACGCATGGCTGCGAGCATCCGTGATGTCGCGCTGCGGGCCGGCGTGTCGGTCGGCACGGTCTCCAATGTGCTCAACCGGCCCGACGACGTGTCGCAGGACTCGATCCGGCGCGTGCACGAGGCGATCGCCGAGCTCGGCTACGTGCGCAACGACGCCGCCCGCAAGCTGCGGGCCGGCGTCAGCAGCACGGTCGGCTTCGTCGTGCTCGACGGGCAGAACCCGTTCTTCGGCGAGGTGGTGCGGGGTGCGGAAGACGAGGCGAGCCGCAACAGCATCGCCATCCTGCACGGCAACACCGACGAGGACGTCGAACGGGAGCGGATGTACCTCGACCTGTTCGAGGAGCAGCAGGTTCGCGGCGTGCTGATCTCGCCCTACAGCGACATCAACCCGCGGCTCGAGCGGCTGCGGGCCCGGGGCATCCCGGCCGTGCTCGTCGACCGCTTCAGCGGCGACGGGCGGGTGAGCTCGGTCTCCGTCGACAGTGTGATCGGGGGCAGGATGGCGGTCGAGCACCTCATCGAGACGGGTCGCCGGCGCATCGCCTTCGTGGGCGGCCCGTTCGAGATCCGGCAGGTGACCGACCGCCTGGCGGGCGCCCGGGTCGCGGTCGACGACAGTCCGGAGCCCGTCGAGATCGAGGTGGTGGCGACCAGCGCCCTGACCGTGGCCGAGGGGGCGGCGGCCGGGGCCCGGCTGATCGCTCGGCCGCGCGCCGACTGGCCCGACGCCGTGTTCGCGGCGAACGACCTGCTCGCCCTCGGGGTTCTGCAGTCGCTCATCGTCGGCGGGCGCATCCTCGTTCCCGACGAGATCGCGGTGATCGGCTTCGACGACATCGCCTTCGCGGCGGCGGCGGCCGTGCCGCTCTCGTCGATGCGGCAGCCGAGCCGGATGATCGGGCGCACGGCCCTGCGGATCCTGCTCGAGGAGACCGACGACCCCGGGCTCATCCCCCGGCAGACCGTGTTCCTGCCCGAGCTCGTGGTGCGGGAGAGCACGCGCGCGGCGCAGAGACGATAACCTCGTGAAACGTTCTCCGAACGGCGTGATCCAGGGCGAGGTGAGGCATGGCAGCGGCCAACGTGCGTGATGTCGCGGCGCTCGCGGGCGTCTCGGTGGGCACCGTCTCGAACGTGCTCAACCAGTCGAAGCACGTCTCGCCCGCCACCTCGCAGCGCGTGCTCGCCGCGATCGACGAGCTCGGGTTCATCCGCAACGACGCGGCCCGGCAGCTGCGGGTGGGGCAGAGCCGCACCGTGGGCTTCATGGTGCTCGACGTGAGCAACCCCTTCTTCACCGACATCGCGCGGGGCGTCGAAGACACGCTCACGCAGTTCAACCGCTCGCTGCTGCTCGGCAACAGCGGTGAGGACGCGGGCCGGGAGCTCGGCTACCTCGACCTGTTCGAGGAGCAGCGGGTTTCGGGGCTGCTGATCACTCCGGTGGGCGACGTGCTGCCGCGGCTGGAGCGGCTGCGCTCGCGCGGCTCACCGGTGGTGCTCGTCGACCGGCACGAGAACGCCGACTCGTTCAGCTCGGTGTCGGTCGACGACCGGCTCGGCGGGCGGCTCGCTGCAGAGCACCTGCTCGACACCGGGCGCACGAGCCTGGCGTTCCTCGGGGGCCCCGCGAGCATCCTGCAGGTGGCCGATCGCGCCGGCGGAGCACGGGATGCGCTCGCGTCGCGGGGGGCGGCCCCTCTCCGTGTGCTCGAATTCGACGCGATGCGCGCGGAAGCCGGGCGGCAGGGCGCGGAGCAGCTGCTCGCGCTGTCGGCCGGAGAGCGGCCCGACGCCGTGTTCGCCGCCAACGACCTCATCGCCCTCGGCGTTCTGCAAGGGCTCACCCACGCCGGCGTGCGGGTGCCCGACGACATCGCGATCATCGGCTACGACGACATCTCGTTCGTGGCGGATGCGGCCATCCCGATCTCCTCCATCCGGCAGCCGGCCTGGGAGATGGGGCGCGCGGCCACCGAGCTGCTGATGGCCGAGATCGACGACCCGGGGGCGCACGACTACCGGCACGTGGTGTTCCAGCCGGAGCTCGTGGTGCGGGAGTCGACGGTGGGCGGCGGCGCGGCTCAGGCCGGCTGAAGCGCCTCGGAGCGCAGCAGCTCGACGGCCTCGCCGTCGGTGCCGCCGCGAGCCAGGGCGAATTCGCTCGCGAGCAGCTTGGTGGCCTGTGAGAGCATCTCCTTCTCGCCGAGCGAGATGCCGCGCTCGCTGTCGCGGCGCACCAGGTCGCGGAACACCTCGGCCACCGAGCTCAGTTCGCGTGATCCGATCTTCGCGGTGTTCGCCTTGAAGCGGCGGGTCCAGGAGGCCTCGGTGGCGCCGGAGCCGGCCACGGCGCGCAGAACCGCCAGCAGGCCGCCGATCTGGTTCTCGTCGATGATGGGGCGCACGCCGAGCCCGGCGAGCCCCGCGACGGGAACCTGGATGGTGAGCCGGCTGTTCAGCACCTCGAGCGTCACGTACTGAACGGCGGCGTCGCGCACCGTTCGGTTGGTGACGGCGGTGACCGTCACGGCCCCGTGCCGGGGGTAGATGACGGTCTGCCCGACCTCGAGGGTCAAGCCGGTCTGGGTGGTCAAGCCGGTCTGGGTGGTCATGCCGCACTCCGCTCCTGGGCGGCCGGTCCGCACGGCGAAACGACCACGTGATGGTGGATGTTCGCAGGGCCCGGGTGGCGACTGACAGGGCGCGGATCAAGCCCGGAGTCCGCCGTGCGAGCCGCGCGCCTCCGCACCCGGGGAGGGTGCGAGGAACCCCTGCAGTGTCGCACAAGGGATTGTGAGCGCGCCGGGTGGCAGATCAGTCCTGAACGGAGACGCCCAGCTGGGCGGCGAACATCTCGGCCAGCGCCGAGACCTGGAACGGGTTCATGGTGGCGCCGCGCAGACCTTCGAGCCCGGTGATCTGGTGCAGCTCGGCGTCGCGCAGATCGACCTCGGCGAGCGTCGCGCGCGTCAGGTCGAGGGTGTCCACCCGGGTGCTCGCAAAGGCGAGGCGCTGCGCCTCGGCGCTGCCGAGGTCGAGCTCGTCGATCGTGCAGCGGGTGAACAGCACGTCGTGCAGGTGCGCCCCGCGCAGGTTGACGTAGCCGAGCTTGCAGTCGACGAACTGCACCGACTGCCAGCCGCTCTCGTAGAGCTCCACCGAGCCGAGGCGTGAATTGCGCACCTCGACGTCGCGCAGGGTGGAGCGCGCGGCGAGCAGGATGGGTGCGCTCAGGCGCTCGAACAGCACGTCGGTGAAGCGGGAGGCGCGCAGCTCGGTCTCGTGGGCCAGCAGGTCGATGAACTCGCACTCGCTGAACGAGGCGCCGGTCAGGTCGCGGCTGGTGAGGTCGGCCTCCGTGAAGCGGAGCCCGTCGTGGGCGTCGTGCGCCTCGAGGGCGTCGGCGTCGCCGTCTTCGAGTCCGCTGAGCCGCACCGGGTCGACCCGGGGCCGGAGGTTCTTCGTCTGTCGTGCCACACCCTGCACACTAGCCGCCGACTCGGGCAGGAAACACCGCCGCAACACCCGCACAGTAGGCTCGGGCCATGGTTGACCTGTTCGATGGCTACGGCGCCACGCTCCTGCCGCGGTCCCGACGCGGGAGCACTTCCCCGTGGGATGAGATGTTCCCCGAACCGAAGTCGAACGACCCGGTCGAGGCCCGGGCCGCCTACAAGGACATCTACAACGCCCTGGCGAGAATGACCCAGGAGGAGTTGCGCGGCCGCACCGACGCGCTCGCGAGCTCCTACCTCGCGCAGGGCGTCACCTTCGACTTCGCCGGCGAGGAGCGCCCGTTCCCGCTCGACGCGGTGCCCCGGGTGATCGCGCAGAGCGAGTGGGTCGACGTGGAGGCCGGGGTCAAGCAGCGCGTCCGTGCGCTCGAGGCGTTCCTCGCCGACATCTACGGCTCGCAGTCCGCGGTGCGCGACGGCGTCATCCCGGCCGGGCTCATCAGCTCCTCGAACCACTTCCACCGCGAAGCCGCGGGCATCGTCTCGCCCAACAACGTGCGCATCCAGGTGTCGGGAATCGACCTCATCCGCGACGAGAACGGCGCCTGGCGCGTGCTCGAGGACAACGTGCGCGTGCCCTCGGGCGTCTCCTACGTCATCTCGAACCGCCGGGTGATGGCCCAGACGCTGCCGGAGCTCTTCGTGTCGATGCGGGTGCGGCCCGTCGGCGACTACCCGAACAAGCTCCTGCAGGCGCTGCGGGCCTCCGCACCCAACGGCGTCGACGACCCCACCGTGGTCGTGCTCACCCCCGGTGTGTACAACTCGGCGTATTTCGAGCACACCCTGCTCGCCCGCCTGATGGGCGTCGAGCTCGTGGAGGGGCGCGACCTCTTCTGCTCGGGCGGGCGGGTGTGGATGCGCACCACGGCCGGCCCCACCCGCGTCGACGTGATCTACCGCCGGGTCGACGACGAGTTCATCGACCCCCTGCAGTTCCGCGCCGACTCGATGCTCGGCTCGCCCGGACTGCTGCTCGCGGCGCGCCTCGGCAACGTCACCATCGCCAACGCGGTGGGCAACGGCGTGGCCGACGACAAGCTCGTCTACACCTACATGCCCGACCTCATCCAGTACTACCTGGGCGAGACGGCCATCATCCCGAACGTCGACACCTGGCGGCTCGAAGACCCGGGAGCGCTCGAGGAGGTGCTCGACCGCCTCGACGAGCTCGTGGTGAAGCCCGTCGACGGCTCCGGCGGCAAGGGCCTGGTCGTGGGCCCGGATGCCTCTGCCAAGGAACTCGAAACCCTCCGCAATCGGCTGATCGCCGACCCACGCGGCTGGATCGCACAGCCCGTGGTGCAGCTGTCGACCATCCCGACCCTGGTCGAAGAGGGGATGCGCCCTCGGCACGCCGACCTGCGGCCCTTCGCGGTGAACGACGGCAACGACGTGTGGGTGCTGCCTGGCGGCCTCACCCGTGTCGCGCTCCCGGAAGGCCAGCTCGTCGTCAACAGCTCGCAGGGCGGCGGTTCGAAGGACACCTGGGTGGTGGGGCAGGATCCGCTCTCGTCCTCCACCGACGGCCACAACATCCAGGGGCTCGTCGCCGAGCAGGCGGCGAACACCCAGTCGATCAGCATCATCGCCGGCCACCAGCCCGACCACTCGCCGGAGGACCGGCCGCGCAACCAGGATCAGGCGCAGCAGCAGCAACAACAACAGCAACAGCAACCGAGCGCTGCTCCCGCCGAAGGGGAGGTCGCCTGATGGCCATGCTCTCCCGCATCGCGGAATCGCTGTTCTGGATCGGCCGCTACATCGAGCGCAGTGACGGCACGGCGCGCATCCTCGACGTGCACCTGCAGCTGCTGCTCGAAGACCCGTGGATCGAAGAGAACCTCGCCTGCCGCTCGCTGCTCTCGGTGATGGGCTCTGACGTTCCCGACGACAACCGATCACTCACCCGCGCCGATGTGCTCGCCATGCTCGCGGTGGACCGCACGCATCCGGCCTCCATCGCCTATTCCCTCGGCGCCGCCCGCGAGAACGCCCGCCGTGCCCGAGAGATCGTGTCGACCGAGCTCTGGGAGTGCCTCAACACCACGCGGGCGCGGATGCCCCGCAAGATCGCCAGTGAGAAGACACACGAGTTCTTCGGCTGGGTGCGCGATCGCGCGGCGCTCGCCGTGGGCATCGTGGAGTCGTCGACGAGCCGGGACGAGGCCTGGCACTTCTTCACGCTCGGCCGCTCGATCGAGCGCGCCGACATGACGGCTCGCCTGCTGGCCACCCGCTCCCTCACTGAGGCCAGTGGCCCGTCGTGGACCACCATCCTCCGCTCCTGCGGCGCCTACGAGGCCTACCTGCGCACCTACCGAGGTGTGCCCTCGGCCCGCAACGCGGCGGAGTTCCTCTTGCTCGACCGGCTCTTCCCCCGCTCCATCCTCTACTCCGTCTCGCGAGCGGAGCAGTGCCTCCGCGACCTCGGGCCGCGCAGTGAGCGTGTCGGGGTCTCCGACAACTCGCAGCGCCTGCTCGGGCAGATCCGCTCGCAGCTCGAGTACCGCCCGATCGCCGACATCCTGCAGGAGCTCCCGCGCTACATGGACGGCGTACAGGAGGCCACGAGCGCCGCCTCGGAGGCCGTGCGGCAGAGGTACTTCCCCACCAACACGGCCCCCAGCTGGATCGGAGAGAGCGTATGAACCGGCTGCGCATCCGGCACATCACCGGCTACCGCTATGAGGGCGAGGTGCAGGCCTCCTACAACGAGGCCCGCATGCTGCCCGTCTCGTCGGAGGGCCAGTTCGTGCTGCACTCCTCGCTCGACATCTCGCCGGTGTCGTCGAGCCACAACTACGTCGACTACTGGGGCACCCGCGTCTCCTCGTTCGAGGTGCTCACCCCGCACAAGGAGTTGTCGCTCACGGCCACGAGCCTCGTGGAGGTGCGCAATCGCGGCCACGCGCCGCACGCCGTCGACTGGGAGCTGCTTGCGAACGAAGCCGCGACCTCCACCACCTACGTGGAGCAGACCAAGCAGACCCGGCTCACGGAGCCGGCATCGGACGTGGCCGAGCTCGCCGAGGAGATCTCGGCCCGCCACGCGAGCCCCTGCGACGCCGCCCTGGAGATCTGCACCGAGATCGGCCGGCGCGTGGAATACGTGCAGGGCGTCACGGGCGTTCAGTCGACCGCGCGCGAATCGTGGATCGGAAAGCGCGGTGTCTGCCAGGACATCGCCCACATCGCCATCGGAGCCCTCCGCTCGGTGGGCATCCCCGCCCGCTACGTCTCGGGCTACCTGCACCCGAAGCCCGACGCGGAGATCGGCGAGACCATCGCCGGGGAGTCCCACGCCTGGGTGGAGTGGTTCTGCGGCGACTGGCGCGGCTTCGACCCCACCAACCTGATCGACATCGGCGAGCGTCACGTGATCGTCGGCCGAGGCCGTGACTACAACGACGTCGCGCCCCTCCGCGGGGTCTACGCCGGCCCGTTCGGCTCTCAGCTCTTCGTGAAGGTCGAGATCACCCGCGAGTCGTAGCCGAAGCGGCGGGCGTCATCGTGCCGTTCGGCGGGAAGCCGCGCCCCCTCGCCGAGGCGCGGCACCCGCTGCCCGCCGGGGGCGTCGGCTACGGCGTGAGGTAGTGCCGCAGCGAGGTCAGCACCGTGTCGGAGACGGAGTACTTGCCGCCCAGCACCACGATGCGGTGCGGGTTCAGCCGCTCGAGCTCCGCGTCCACCGCGGCCGGAACCGCGTCGGCCGTCACGAGCAGCACCGGAGCCGCGTTGGCGATCGCGGCCGCTCCGCCGGAGAGCGCGTCGGGGTAGTCGGCCCCCGAGGCCACGTAGACCGTCTCGGCCCCGAGGGGGAAGGCGCTCGCCGAGACCGCCGCGGAGACGGCGAAGCGATCGGCGCCGGCGACCCGCACCGTCGGCGCCGTGCCCTTGAGCTCGTTCACCACCGACTCGGCAATGGTGTTGACGCCGCCCAGCACCACCACCTTCGCCGGCGAGAGCCGGGCGAGCTCGGCCGCCACGGCGCCGGGCACGCTGGTCTTCTGCACCAGGAGCACCGGGCCGCCCAGCCGCCCCGCGGCCGCCGAGCCCGAGAGCGCGTCGGGGAACGCGGTTCCCGACGCGATGTAGGCCACCGGCCGCGCGGGCCCGAAGGCCTGCTCGGACACCGCCGCCGACACCGCGAAGCGATCGGCGCCGGCGATGCGGGTGACCATCGGCGAGTACGGCTGGAGATCTCTCTCGACGCCGTCGCTGATGGTGTCGGTGCCGCCGAGCACGATGATGCGCTGCGGGCGCAGCCGCGCGAGTTCTCGCCCGATCGCCGCGGGGATCGAGTTCTTCTCCACCAGGAGCACGCCGCCACCGTGGGCGCCCGCGGCCGCCGAGGCCGAGAGGGCGTCGCTGTAGACGGCCCCCGAGGCGATGTAGACCACCGACACCATCGGCGCGAAGGTGTCGGCCGACACGGCTGCCGACACCGCGTAGCGGTCGACCCCGCCGAGCCGGTCGACCGACGGCGGGGCCAGCAGCCCCGGTGACCCGGGTGCGGTGGAACCGGGCGGCGCCGCCTCGTCGGCGCGCAACCCCGCGGCGGACGCCGCAGTGGCGCCTCCGAAGAGGCAGCCGGCCGTGACGGCGAGGGCGATGATCGTCGAACCGAGTCGACGCTGGGCACGGGATGATGTGTTCATGCGGTGAGGATATGTCGGCTCTCCCGCCGGCATCCGGGGCGGCTGCGCATCTGTGGAGAACCCGCCAGATCCTCGGCCTGTGCACAACCGACCGCGTGCAACAATGGCGTATGTCCGAGCTCCCCGACGACCCGAACGCGGCCGCGAGCGGGCCCGCAGACGCCCCGCGCGGCGCCCACTTCACGGCCCGATTCACCGACGATCTCGGCGTCGAGATCGTCTACTACGGCTGGACGATCGAGCATCCGAAGGCCGTGGTGCAGATCGCGCACGGCGTCGGCGAGCACGGCCGGCGCTACGCCGCGGTGGCGGAGGATCTCAACCGCGCCGGCTACAGCGTCTACGCCGCCGACCAGCGGGGCCACGGCGCCACGGGGCTCGCGCAGCACGGCGGCGACCGCTCACGACTCGGGCACCTCGGCCCCGGGGGCCTGCGGGCGACCGTCGACGACATCCGTCAGCTCGGCGTCCGCATCGCCCGTGAGCATCCGGACGTGCCCCTCGTGCTGCTCGGCCACAGCTGGGGTTCGCTGATGGTGCAGAAGCTGGTCAACGGCCCCGCACTCAGTCACTACGCCGGAATCGTGCTCACCGGCACCGCCTACCGGATGCCCGGCTCGATGGACGGCGGCGACCTCACCCGCAAGCACCGGCCGGCCGGAGCGAAGAAAGGCGGGGCCGGCAGCGACCCCGCCACCTCCGGCTTCGAGTGGCTCAGCCGCGATCCCGCCCAGCAGCAGAAGGCGGCCGAGGACGAGCTGATGTTCCCGGCCGAGGTGCTCAAGCTGTTCGGTCTCGCCGACGCCCTGCGTCTCTTCGGCCGCCCGGCCAAGAAGCTCAGCGCCGACGTCCCGGTGCTCATCATGGTGGGCTCCGACGACACCCTCGGCGGCGAACGGAGCGCCCGGAAGCTGCGCGACGCGTACCTCAGCCGCTCGAGGCTGAGCGACGTCGAGCTCGTGGTCTACCCGGATGCCCGGCACGAGGTCCTCAACGAGATCAACCGCGACGAGGTGGTCGAGCGCCTCGTGCACTGGCTCGACGGCCACTTCGGCGTCCGTGCCGGCGCCCGTCAGCAGGGAGAGTAAGTGACCGACGACATCCTGAGCGTGAACATCATCACGGGTCCGCTGATCTGGATCGTGTTCGGGCTCAGCGCGATCGCGTTCGTCTACCTTCTCGTGCGGCCGCCGCGCCTGCTCTGGGTGCTGACGGCGATCATCGGCCTGCTGGCCGGCGCGCTGGTCGCCTTCGGCGCCATCGCCGTGGTGCAGGGCTTCAACCTGCTCGGCGTGCCTCTCGCCCTGCAGACGGATGCCTGGGTCGTCGCCACCTTCGCGGCCATCGGCCTCGCCGTGGTGAACCTCTGGCGGTCGCGCTGGTGGCGCAAGGTCATCGCCGTGCTCGGCATCGTGCTCTTCGCGCTCTCCGGAACCCTCGGCATCAACGCCTACTTCGGCCTGAAGCCCACCATCGCCTCCTTCTTCGGCATCGTGATCGACAAGCCGATCGACATCCCGAAACCCACTCCCACGGGCAGCGCGGACCCCTCGAAGCCGGTGGTGCCGCTCTACCAGTCGTGGCAGCCGCCCGCCGACATGCCGGCCGTGGGCAATCAGGGCACGAAGGTCATCCCGGCCACAGCCTCGGGCTTCACCGCGCGCCCGGCCGGCATCTACGTGCCCCCGGCCGGGCTGGTTCCGAACGCCCCCGACCTGCCGTTCATGCTGCTCATGATGGGCCAGCCGGGCAGCCCCGACCCGCAATACGTGGCGAAGGTGCTCGACGAGTACCAAGCCAAGAACAAGGGACTGGCGCCGATCGTGCTCGTGGCCGACCAGCTCGGCCCCGACGAGAGCATCGACCCGGTCTGCGCCGACACGGCGACGTACGGCAACGCCGAGAGCTACATCATGAAAGACGTGGTGGCCTGGGCGCGCACCAACCTCCGCATCCTGCAGGACCCGGCGCACTGGACCGTGGCCGGCTACTCCAACGGCGGCGGATGCGCGTTCAAGTACGGCGCGAAGTACCCGCAGGTCTTCGGCAACGTGCTCGACATCTCGGGCGAGGAGTACCCGGGTTCCGAGCAGCCCGACACCGTGATCAAGCAGCTCTTCAACGGCGACGCGGCCGCGTTCGAGGCGCAGAAGCCCGAGTCGATCCTGAAGTCGGGCATCACCTACCCCGACACCACGGCGATCTTCACCGTGGGCGGCAACGACCCGGCCTTCATCCCCGAGGCGCAGGGAGCCTCCGATGCGGCGAAGGCGGCGGGCTGGAACACGACCTACTTCGTGGTGCCCGGCGCCGGGCACGTGATCGACGCCATCCAGGGCGGCTTCGAGAAGGGCTTCGAGGTGCTCTACCCGCGGCTCGGCCTCTCGGCTCCGCCCGGGTAGCGGCGCCGCAGAAGCACGGCGTCAGTCCATGCCGACGAGTCCGTCGGGCTCGTCGAAGTCGAGGTCGGTGATGGTGGGCATCGACGCCGTGATGACCGAGCCGTCGGCCCGCACGGTGCCCTCGATGTCGGAGGTCGTGGGCGCGCCTTCGATCGAGGGCCGGTCGTCGGCGAGAGCGACGGTCACGGGCGCCCCGACCACGATCTCCACCCGCTCGCCGCGCACGTAGACCTCGGCGGCCTGGCCGCGCTCGATCGTGAACGTCATGCGGTCCTGCCGGAGGTCGACCTCGATCAGCGCGCCGCGGATGGTGACGTGGAACACCAGCGAGTCCCACTCCTCGGGCAGGCGCGGGTCGAAGGTGAACTTCCCGAGGTAGTCGCGCATCCCGCCGAAGCCGAACGCCAGGGCGCTCCACACGCCGCCGGTCGAGGCCACGTGGATGCCGTCGGCCGTGTTGTTGTGCAGGTCGCCGAGGTCGACGAACAGTGCCGCGAGGAAGTAGCCCAGCGCGAGCTCCCGGTAGCCGACCTCCGCCGCGATGATCGACTGGGTCGACGCCGAGAGCGTGGAGTCTCCGGTGGTGAGTGCGTCGTAGTACTCGAAGTTCGCGCGCTTCTCCGCGGCGGTGAACTCGTCACCCTGCAGCAGCAGCGCGAGCACCACGTCGGCCTGCTTGATCACCTGGAAGCGGTAGATCACCAGAGGATGGAAGTGCAGCAGCAGCGGGCGCTTCGAGGCGGGCGTGTTCTCGAGGTCCCACAGCTCCTTCTCGAGGAACTGCGAGTCCTGGGGGTGGATGCCGAGGTCTTCGTCGAAGAGCACGTGCATCGCCTCGGCGGCGGCCGACCACTCCACGATCTCGTCCTCGTCGAGCGCGAGCCGCTTCACGAGCTTCGCGAAGCCCTCCGGGTCTGTGGAGCGCAGCTTCGTGGTCTGGCGCACGGCCGCGCGCAGGTTCGCTCGCGCCATCACGTTGGTGAAGAGGTTGTCGTTGACGACGGTGGTGTACTCGTCGGGCCCGGTCACGCCATGGATGTGGAACGACTCGCTCTTGCCCCCGTGGCCGCGCCAGAAGCCCAGGTCGGCCCACATCCGCGCCGTCTCGACGAGGATGTCGATGGCGCCGCCGTTGTAGAGGAAGTCGTCGTCGCCCGTGGCCGAGACGTACTGCGAGAGCGCGTGCGAGATGTCGGCGTCGATGTGGTACTGCGCCGTGCCCGCCGCGTAGTAGGCCGAGGACTCGAGGCCGTTGATGGTGCGCCACGGGAACAGGGCGCCGCGCTGGTTCAGCTCGACGGCGCGCTCGCGAGCCGCGTCGAGCATCCCGTGCCGGAAGCGCAGCGCGTTCCTCGCCACCTGCGGGGAGGTGTAGGTGAGGAAGGGCAGCACGTAGATCTCGGTGTCCCAGAAGTAGTGCCCGCCGTAGCCGGAGCCCGACACGCCCTTCGCGGCGATGCCGCCGCCGTCGGTGCGGGCGGTGGACTGCGCGAGCTGGAAGATGTTCCAGCGCACGGCCTGCTGCACGGCGGGCTGCCCCGCCACCACCACGTCGGCGCGTTCCCAGAACTCGGCGAGCCAGGCCTTCTGCGCCTCGAAGACATCCTCGATGGGGGCTTCGCGGATGCGGTCGAGCGTGCGGTTGCAGCGATCGGCCAGCTCGGTCGTGGGTGCCGTCGAGGAGGTGTGGTAGGCCATGGTCTTGACCAGACGGATGCGCTGGCCGGCCTTCGCGCGGATGCGGTAGACCTGCTTGGCGATGTCGTCGTCGATCTGCGCCGACTCGTCCCACTCGTTGTCGGTCTCGAGGTGGTGCTCGGCGCCGACCGCGATGGCCATGCCCGAGTTGGCGGTGCGGTAGCCGAGCACGTAGCGGCCCTCGTGCACCCACTTGAAGCGGGGCAGAAGCACCCGGTCGGCGAAGCCCGAGGCCTTGCGGGGGTCGGCGATGCCGCCGCTGCCGCCCGCGTTGCCGCCGGCCGCCGGCACGAACTCGTCGACCCGGTCCTGCCGATTGAGGATCTGGCTCGACAGCAGCACCGAGGCGTCGGCGTCGAGCATCGTCACCTCGTAGTCGATGACGGCGAGGTGGCGGTCGGTGAACGACACCAGGCGGCGGGAGCGGATGAGCACGCGCTTGCCCGAGGGGGTGCGCCACTCCACCACGCGCTCGAGCACGCCGGTGCGGAAGTCGAGGGTGCGGGAGTACTCGATGGTGTCGGCGTCGGCGATCACGAAGGGCTCGTCGTCGATGTAGAGGCGGATGACCCGGGCATCCGGAGCGTTCACGATGGTCTGGCCGACGCGGGCGAAGCCGTAGGCCTCTTCGGCGTGCCGGATCTGCCAGGTGTCGTGGAAGCCGTTGATGAAGGTGCCCTCGGCGTGGGCCTTGTGGCCCTCCTCGAAGTTGCCGCGCAGCCCCAGGTAGCCGTTGCCGACGGCGAAGAGCGTCTCGGTGCGGCCCTGGGTGGAGGTGTGGAACTCCGCCTCGGTGAGCGCCCACTCGTCGATCGGGAACTGAGAGCGGTCGAGGGGGTCGGTGGAGATGGGGTTCATCGGTCGCTTTCTCGCACGGAGCGCAGTTCGAGGGGCCGTCGGGAGAATGCTAGCGGGGGCCGGGCCGGCGGATGCGCGACTAGCGGAGGGCGGGGATCAGCTCGTCGAGGTCCTCGACCACGATCTCGGCTCCGGAGTCGAGCAGCTCCTGCGCGCCTACCCCGCGGTCGACGCCCACGACGAGACCGAAATCGCCGTCGCGGCCGGCTTGCACGCCGGAGTGCGCATCCTCCACCACGACGCACTCGGCGGGGGTGAGCCCGAGCAGCTCGGCGGCACGCGCGTAGGTGTCGGGCGCCGGTTTGCCGGGCAGGCCCTCGGCGGCGGCCACGAGTCCGTCGACGATGACCTCGAAGCGGTCGCGGATGCCCGCGGCCTCGAGCACGGGGACCGCATTGCGTGAGCTCGACACGACCGCCACCTGGTAGCCCGCGTCGAGGGCGGCGGTGAGGAAGTCGAGCGAGCCCGGATAGGGCGCCACGCCGTTCTCGGCGAGCTCGGTCGCGAACTCGGCGTTCTTGCGGTTGCCGAGCGCCCACGCCGTGGCGTCGCCGGGCTCGTCGGCCGGGCTGCCGTCGGGGAGGCTCAGGCCGCGCGAGGCGAGCAGCGAGAGCACACCGTCGAAGCGGGGCTTGCCGTCGATGTGCAGGTAGTAGTCGTCGTCGGTGTAGTCGTCGACGCCCAGGCCCGCGAGGTACGAGGAGAACAGCCGCGACCAGGCGCGCATGTGCACCACGACGGTGGGCGTGAGCACGCCGTCGAGGTCGAACAGGAAGGCGCGGGCCGTGGCGAGGCGGCTCTGGTCGCGGATGACGGTGTCGGTCATGCCTTCAACGTTAGGGGCTCGTCATGAACGTCGTGTTATCGCGGCGTTTCGATCTGCCGCGAATCCCGAGCGCCGGCGTGACCTGCCGCGGCTCTAGGCTGGAGGCATGCATGGTGAGTACAAGGTGCCCGGAGGCAAGCTCGTCGTGGTCGATCTCGACGACGTCGAGGGGCGCATCCGTGATTTCCGTCTCGCCGGCGACTTCTTCCTCGAGCCGGATGACGCGCTGCCGCTGATCGACGCCGCGGTCGAGGGACTGCCGAGCGACAGTGATGCCGCCACCATCGCCGCGGCCGTGAGGGCCGCGCTCCCCGAGGGGGCCACGCTGCTCGGCTTCTCGCCCGAGGCCGTCGCCGTGGCTGTGCGCCGCTCGCTCGCCCAGGCCACGAGCTGGAAGGACTACGACTGGCAGGTCGTGCACGGCGCCCCCGAGAGCCCTCAGATGCAGCTCGCCCTCGACGAGGTGCTCACCACCGAGGTCGGCGAGGGCCGGCGGCAGCCGACCCTGCGCATCTGGGAGTGGAACGAACCCGCCGTCGTGATCGGCAGCTTCCAGTCGCTGAAGAACGAGGTCGACCTCGAGAACGCCGCGAAGTACGGCTTCGAGGTGGTGCGCCGCATCTCCGGCGGCGGTGCCATGTTCATGGACGCCAATTCGGTGGTCACCTACTCCATCTACGCGCCCGCGGCCCTCGTGCAGGGCATGAGCTTCGCCGACTCCTACGCCTTCCTCGACGAGTGGGTCATCACCGCCCTCAAGTCGCTCGGCATCGAGGCCGTCTACCAGCCGCTCAACGACATCTCCTCCGCCAAGGGCAAGATCGGCGGCGCCGCGCAGAAGCGCCTCGGCAACGGCGCCGTGCTGCACCACGCCACCCTGAGCTACGACATGGACGGCGAGAAGATGGTGCAGGTGCTCCGCATCGGCCGCGAGAAGATGAGCGACAAGGGCACCAAGTCGGCGGCGAAGCGCGTCGACCCGCTGCGCAGCCAGACCGGCCTGCCGCGTGCCGAGATCATCGACCGCCTCGTGGGCACCTTCACCGCCCTCTACGGCGCCGAGCCCGGCGAGATCACCCCGGATGAACGGGCGAAGGCCGAAGAGCTCGTCGCCTCGAAATTCTCCACCCCCGAATGGATCGGACGCGTCCCGTGACCACTGAGAGAACCCTTCCCGTCTTCACCGTCGCCGAGCTCGAGGCGGTCCCCGCGCTCGACGTGCCCTCGTTCTCGAAGGAGGACGCCTTCGAGCTCGGTGTGATCGCCGCGATGCTCATCCGGGAGCGCGGGCTCAACCTCGCCGTCGACATCATCGTCGAGGACGACCTCGTGTTCCGGGCGAAGCTCGCCGGAACGGGCGCCGGCAACGACGTGTGGCTGGCCGGCAAGGCCGCGGTCGCGCAGCACTTCGGGGTGCCCTCACTGCTCGTGAAGCAGCGCCATGCCGAGGCCGGCACCCGCTTCGAAGACGTGAGTGACGCATCCGTCGACCACGAGCGGATGCTCGCCCATGGCGGGTCGATCCCGATCCTCGTGAACGGGGTGCCGGTGGGCACCATCACCGCTTCGGGCGAGGCCGATGTGATCGACCACGAGCTGGCGGCGGATGCGGTGCAGGCCTACCGGGAGCGGCGCCAGGCCTGAGCGCGGCCGGGCTCGGCTGCGCTGAGGGGTAGTGGTGCCGGGGTCAGCGGTGCCGCGGGTCAGCCGCGGTCGACGAGCTCCTG
Source organism: Microbacteriaceae bacterium 3FA27C10 (assembly GCA_005502775.1). Lineage (GTDB taxonomy): Bacteria > Actinomycetota > Actinomycetes > Actinomycetales > Microbacteriaceae > Herbiconiux. The sequence goes on along the minus strand of SCNI01000042.1, from coordinate 329 downwards.
GTAGTCGGGGTGGGTGTCGATGAAGTGGGCCACGAACGAGCACTTCGGCACCACCGCGAGCCCGCCGCTCGTTCGCACGTCGTCGAGCGCGTACTGCACGAGCCGCCCGGCCACGCCGCCCTTGCGCTTCGTGGGGTCGACCTCGGTGCGCACGAAGGTGATGGTGCTGCCGTCGACCAGGTAGTCGGCGAACCCGGCGACCTCTCCGTCGAGGGTGATGGTGTAGCGGCTCTGCCGGTGTTCGTTGCGGATCTCGGTGCTCATGGTGCCCCGAGGATACGCCCCCGATCTCCGAACTGCCACAATGGCAGGATGCCCGCCCCCGGTTC
>SCNI01000041.1 GCA_005502775.1 Microbacteriaceae bacterium 3FA27C10 | reverse complement strand
GGACTGAGGCCGAGCGCAGGGGTGCGGCGAGTGCCACGGGGTCGGCCGGCGGCGCGGAATCGGCCGCCCACGTCGAATCGGCCGCCCACGTCGGCGGAGGCGCAGAAGGGTGGCGCGCCGGGGGCGCGTGGCGGACGGGAGCCGGGAGCGGCATCCGCCGGTCTGCCGATGTGGGACGGCTCGTGGGCATCCCGAGCGCCGGCGGGTACGCGCTGCTCGCGCTGGGGCTCGTCACCATCGCGACGCTCGCCGTCACGGCCGGCGGACCGGTGACGCAGAGCTGGTTCGGGCTGGGTGCGCTGGCGACGACGGTCGCGACGGCGGGCATCCTGTTCGCACCGAGCGCGTACCCGCTGGCACTCCCGCGCGCGGTGGCGGCCGTGGCGGGCACGACGGCGATGAGCATCCTGCTCACGGCGGGGCTCGACGGCAGCGGGTGGCCCGGCTATGCGGCCTGGCACATCCTCGCCGCCACCCTGCTGCTGCTCGCGCTCGCGGTGCGGGGGCGCATCGGTCTGGCCTGGGTCGGGTTCGGACTGCTCACCGTGGTGTGCATGGTCTGGACCACCGCCGACGGTGCCGGACCCCTGTTCGGGCTGATGCTCGTGGAGCGGGAGTCGGTCGCACTGCTCGCGGGGTCGCTGTTCGCGCTGCTGCTGCGGCGGCTGCTGCGCGACCGGGAGCGGCTCGACACCCTCGAAGCCGCGCGCGCCGCCGAGATCGCCGCCGGCGTGACCGCGCTCGAGGTGCGGCGGGGACACGTGGAGTCGCTGGCTGCCGAGATCGGCGAGAGCCTTCGCGCCATCGCGAGCGGCACCCCGGCGAGCACCGCGGAGCGCGCGGGGTATGCGGCTCTCGAGGGATCGTTGCGCGATCGCATCCGCGGACGCGGCTTCTGCGCCGAGCCGGCGGTGTCGGCGGTCCGCGAGGCGCGGATGCGCGGGGTCGAGGTGCTGCTGCTCGACGACACCCGGGGCGCACCGCTCCCCGCAGGGGCGCGCGATGCGGTGGCGGAGTGGCTGGCGCAGGCCGCCGCAGCGGCCGCTGCCATTGCGACTGTCACTGACGCCGGCTTCCCCCCGGCGGAGGTGGGGCCGGTCGGCCCGGCGTCGGGGGCGGGCTCGGGCTCGGTGACCGCGCGGATGGCTCCAGGGGCGACGGCGGGTGAGCTGCGGGTCTCGATCGTGGTGACGGATGCCGCGGGGGCGGTGCGGAGAGAGCTGCGGTCGTTCGGCTCCGGCGCGGGCCGCGCAACAGGCATCCGGTCGGAAGACACCTCCTAGACCCAGAGGCGCCGCACGCCGGCCGCCAGTTCGCGCATACCTTCGCCCGACATCACCGCGCGTGACTCCGGGATGCCGAGGTCGGGCCACTGCATCACGAGTTCGAGCGGCCCCGCCGGCGGGAGCGGCCAGAGCCACAGGGCGTCTTCGTAGCGCTGGTAGCTCATGTCGCCACCGCCGTTGCCGCCGGTCTGCACGAGCGAGTGCCCTTCGGGGGCATCGGGCCCGAAGCTGCGCTGGAACAGGCTGTCGACGACGAGCTGCTGACCGTCGCCCAGCACCATGCCGAAGCGCAGACGTCCCTCGAAGCCCGCAGACCCGGAATGGTGGTGGTGCCCGCCGAAGCCGAGCTGCGCATCCTGCCAGGCGCGCACATCCATGCTGCCGCGGCGCATCCGCCGCTCGATGAGGAACTCGGCGCCGGTGCTGTAGACGCGCACGCCGATGACCGCCACGGCCACGTTCCCTGTGGCCGCGAGCAGCTCCGAGACAGGGAACAGCGCCGGCAGCTCGTCGCCCGGCGGCGCCCACCAGGGCTGCGGCTGCGGCGCGAACTCGGCCGGGTCGGGCGGCGGCGGGTCGGCGGGGAAGAAGCTCATGCTCCCACCGCATCACACCTTCGACACCTGTGCAAGAAGTGCGCCGGCGCGTGAGAGGCTGGGCGCATGTCGGTGAGGGCGCACAGAGTGGTCGGGTGGGTCGTGATCGCGTTCTGCGCGGTGGTGGCGATCGTGATGATCAACGTGGGGTGGATCATCGACGGCATCGGCTCGCCGGACAGCCAGTGCATCTCGGCGCCGGTGCCCGAGCTCGGCGGGCCCTTCACCGAGAGCACCCGGATGTCGGGTCAGCGGAGCATCCTCCCCCTCGGCGTCGACTGCACCTACGACGTCGACGGTGACGCGTTCGGTCCGCAGATCGTGCACAACTACCGGGTGGGGCCGAACGTGGTGTTCCTCGTGAGCCTTCTCGGCATCGCCGCCGGCGCTCTCGTGCTCGTGCGAGGCCGGCTGCTCGCGCGCGTGAACGGGCTGTAGGCCGGCGGCCGGCGCCGGGTCAGTGCTCGACCGAGGCCGCGACGCGCAGCACGCGGGCCACCTCGTCGGCGGCGGGAACGAGCTGGGCCGCGGCCTGCTCGTAGGCCTCGTCGCCGCGGCGGTAGGGGTCGAGCACGTCGTCGTCGCCCGTCGACGACGGGAAACCCACCTGGCCCTTGCGTGACGCCACGTAGGCCACCACCTCGGCGATGCCGGCGCGCGTCGTGGGAGCGCCGGAGGCGACCGCGGCGATCTCGGCATCGCTCAGCTCGCGCGAGAGGCGAGCGAACTCGCGCAGTGTGAAGGTCACGGCCACCTTGCGCGGCACGAGTTCCACGATCTCGCGGCGGTGGCTGCGCGCCATGGCGAACACGAGGTCGGCGTCGGCCACCATCGTCGCGGTGATGTAGCGGGCGCTGTGCTCGGACGGGTCGCCCCCGAACCGCAGCGAGAGCGCCGCGGCCTCGTCGGGCATCCGGTCGCCGTCGCCGGCGAAGGTGCCGGCGCTCGAGAACGCGAAGTCGGGGATGTCGGCGAGCCGCGCCCGCAGGATCTGCTCCGCCAGAGGCGAGCGGCAGATGTTGCCCGAGCACACGGTGAGTACGGAGAAATCGGCCACCCCTCTACGCTACCGGCCGCGCGCATCCGCTTGCGCACTGTTCTCCCCAGTCCGGCGACGAGCGGGATTCTCCACAGATGCCGCAGGCGTCGGGCCACGGATGCTGCCGGCGCGGCACGATCTCCCCGTGCTGCTCTCTGTGCTGGACGCCCTCGACGGCGTCACGTCCACGAGTGAATTGCACTCGCACGGGGTGAGCGCCGCCTCGGTGCGCGCGGCCGTGGAGCGCGGCGACCTGGTGCGGCTGCGACAGGGGTGGGTCGCGGTGCCGAACGCCGACCGGGATGTCGCTGGGGCGGTGCGCGTGGGGGGCGCCCTGAGTTGCGTCTCGGCGCTGGGTCGTGAGGGCCTGTGGTGCCTGGCCGACGGCCGTATGCACGTGCGAGTCCCGCCGAACATCTCGCACCTGGCGTCGCCGCTCGACCGTCGGCGGGCGCTCAGTCCACGCCACCCGGTCGTGGTGCACCGGCCTTCGTGGGCACGGCCGCCGCGCTCGGCTGTCGACGACATCGCGGTCGCACTGGCCTGCGCAACCGTCTGCCAGCCGCAGCTCGACGCGATCGTCACGCTCGACTCTGCGCTGGCGCTCGGCTTGGTGTCGCCGAGCTCGCTCGCCGATGTGCTCGCGCCGCTGCCCGCAAAGTACCGCGCCTACCTCGGGCTCGTCGACCCCGCATCGCAGTCAGGGCTGGAGACGAAGGCCCGCGTCCGGCTGCGAGGGCGGGGGCTGAGAACGAGGAGCCAGGTCGAGATTCCTGGGGTGGGGCACGTCGACCTCCTGATCGGAGAGCGTCTGGTACTGGAACTCGATGGCTACGCCTGGCATTCGAAGAAGAAGGACTTCAACGAAGACCGGCGCCGAGGCCTCGAACTCGCGCGCCTCGGCTACACCCTGTTGCGCCTGAGTTACGAGCAAGTGACGTACTCATGGGACGCCTGCGAGACCACCATCCTCGACTTGGTGCGCCGGCGCGAGCACCTGTGGCCGCGCGGAGCGGCCCGAACGGAATGAGAATCGGGCATGTCATCGACGAAATCAGCCGATTCGGCCCGAATCTCATTCCGTTCGGGGCACATGGTTGAATGGGCGCGGGAGGGGGCCATGGGGCTGGAGTATTCCACGGCGCTCGTCGCCATGAGCTTCGTGATGGTGCCGATCGCCGCCGTCTATTTCGTCGACAAGCTGCGCTCGCCCGCGCAGAATGCCGGCCGCTACTGGGCGCTCGTGTTCGTGTCGGCACTGCTGTGCTCGGTGGCGTATTTCGTGAGCGGCCAGGGCGACGGCGTCTGGTGGGCGGTGGCGGCCGGCAACGCGACCATGACGTTCACCGTGGGCGCCATCTGGATGGGCAGCCGCGCCTTCAACCGCCGCCGCACGTACGTGCTCGCCGTCGTGCTGCTCTCCTCGGTGGTCGGCGTCGCCTCCGCACTCCCGTCCTCCGGCGGCACCACGTGGGCGGGCGCCGCCGAGAAGATGGCCGCCCTCGCCTTGTTCTCCGTGCTCACCGTGATCGAGTGCCTGCGCACGCCGCTCCGCAGCTACCCGGGCGCCTGGGTTCTCGCCGCCACCCTCGCGGCGCAAGGCGTGTTCGTGACCGCGCGCTCTGCCCTGTATCTCACCCAGGGCGCCGACGGCGCGATCTACGAGACCTTCTTCAGCACCCGGGCCACCACGCTCATCAACATCCTGCTCGTGATCACGGGCGGCGCCTCCATCATCGCCGTCCGCCTGCAGGCCGCCCGCCGCGAGCTCACCCGCTACAGCGCCGACGGTCACCGTCGCCGCGTCGAAGACCCGCGCACCTTCGAGCGGCTCGCCACCGAAGGCCTCGCACGACGCCCCGAGGCCGTGCTCGTGCTCGTGCTCGGAACGGTCGACCTCATCGCCACCCTCCGCGGCGCCTTCGGAGTGGCCCACGCCAAAGACGTCACGCGCTCGCTCACGCAGGCCATGATCGACCGGATCCCGGATGACGCCCTGCTCGGCCGCCTGCCCCACGACCGGTTCGCAGCACTGCTGTTCAGCCACCCGGGAACCGACCCCGGAGACGCGCTCGTGGCCGCCCGCGAACTCACCGAGCTCATGCGCGCCGACTACGCGCGCACCGCACCGCCCGAAGACGCCTCCGCGCCGAGCTTCGCGGTGGTGCCGGTGCCGGCGTCACGGCGCGCGCTGGGGCCCGGGCCGGCCCTGGAGCCGGAGCCGGATCGGCTGCACCGGGCGATCGCCACGGCGACGGATGCGCTCGCACACGACCTCGACGTGCGCCTCGGCAGAGCCTCGGGCCAGGCGTGACCGCGGAGCGGAGCTAGTGGCCCGCCGGACTCGCCGGGCCGGCGTCGGCCCCGGCAGCGCCGGTAGCGCCGGTAGCGCCGGCAGCGCCGGCAGACGCATCCGCCTCGACAGCGGCGACCCGATCAGCATCCACCTCGCTACCGGCTCCGCTGCCGTCGTCGTCACCGCCATCCCCATCGACGCCGGCCTCCCGCGCCGCCTTCATCGCCCGCAGCTCAGCCACGGTCGCCTCGGCGTCGAAGTCGGGATCCTGCTCCAGGAACCGCTCGAGAATGGCCACGAGAGCGATGGCCGGCAACGCCCACTCGGCGTCGTCGGAGGTGATGGTGGCGGGCCCGTGGTAGCTCGCGTCCACGATGCCGGGGTTGCCGAGGTGACGGAGCCCCAGCCCCTCCACGACCGCCGAGATGACCACGGCATAGGGCCGGTAGTCGTCGTTCCACTCGGCCCGCATGCGGTAGCCGAGGATCGTCGAGAACCACTTGTGGAACTCGGCCATGCGCTCGATGAAGGCATCGCTGCCGTTGCGGAGCGCGAGCTCGATCTCCTCCCGCGCCGAGGACTCCATGTGACTGAGCAGAGTGGCGGACAACCCCACGTACGACTGCCATGCCACCGACGCGATCACCGCGCGGTAGTTGTGCTCGAGCGCCACCCGGATGACCTCGTACATCACCCGCTGACGGTCGCTCTGCGAGGTGAGCAGCTCGAGGTTGTCGAACAGGATGCGCTCGCTCAGCGCGAGCGTCTCGTCGTCGGCGAGCCTCGTCGAGGTCTCCGCCGCGATCTCGATCAGGAGGTCGGCGACGAACGCCTCCTTCGAGTCCCACAGCCGGTAGGTGGAACTGCGCGGCACTCCGGCCTCGCGGATGAGGTCGTCCATCACGATGTGCTCGAAGCCGATCGTGAGGCCGATGCCCCCCACGCGGTCGAGTGCGACATCCAGAACCCGCCGGCGCACCTCGGATGCCCGGATACGCGAGCGTCTCTGCTGCGCTTCTGCGGCAGCAACGGGATCGGCCATCGTACAACCCCCAAACCCAAGACGTGGAGCTCCCACCGGGCCACACCGATACGTTCACTTGTAGTAAAGCACAGCCGCCTAGCTCGGCAGATTCCTCGAGTCAACCCCACGCGCGCGGGGGAAATCGTGAGTAGGTTCGCAATCGTAACCGACACGTGAGGAGAAGACAGCCGATGAACAGCATCACGCTCATCTCGAACGGCGAGGCCTTCCGTGTGAAGCGGCGCGAGACCGGGGTCTACGAAGTGCTCGCAGACGAGCAGTTCCTGGGCTACATCGAGCGCACCGGCGGCGTCTACGTCGCGCTCTCCGGCCGCCGCTACGATCGCGCGGTCGAGGCCGGGCAGTCGCTCACTCTCGCCGGCGCCGCGGGCATGCTGAAGCCGCGCATCCGCTCGGTCGCCTAGCGCGACCCGGAGAACGCGCGCCACGCCGGCCGCTGGGGCTCAGCGGTCAGAGGCGACGCCCCGCACCACCCGGGGCCGTGCCGTGACGCCGCCATCGCGGCGGACCCGAACGCCGCCCTGGGGCCTTGCACACGATCTGCACGACCGGGGTGGTGCGGGACGCCGCGTCTGGCGCGACGACCCCACGAGCGGATGGAGCAGCTCGTGAGGTCGCCGCAGTGAGCTCGGCAGCGGTGTGGCGCACCACGGGGTGGGGTGAACCGGCGGCGCTCACCGCCGCTGCCGAGGACCCGGGAGTGCACCGAACCACGTGCGGAACGCCCCGCGCCGGAGCCGCGCTGCCCGCGTGTCCGGCCCGGGCACGGGTGCCCAGCAGGACTGCGTCGCACAGGAACATCGGGCACTCCCTCGTCACCATCGAGGCGACCACCTCGACGTGCGCACGACGCTAACAGCACGGGAACCTCCCGAACGGACCGCCGATCAAGAATGCGTGAACGATGCGGCAAGCCGCACGAGCGGCCGCGGCAACGCGCGGAGAGCGTCAGGCCAGTCGCTCGATGTCGAACTGCACGAGCAGTTCGCGCCCTTTCACCTGCTCGCTCGCGGTGCGGAACATCAGCCGCACCATACGCAGGAACGGCATCACCTCGTCCCGCAGCGCCCGAACGTCGTCGCTCGCGCAGCGCACCATCCCGAAACGGTCGGACTCCCCTTCGATGAACTCCACCACGATCGAGCCCGGAACCGTGAGCGACGAGGTCTCGAGGCCGATGAGCAGGGCCCGGATGGTGGCCCGATCGTCTTCGTGCAGCCGCGGCGAGAGCCCGCTCTCGTCGATCAGCCGGCCCGCGTGGTCGCCGAGGGAGTCGACGTGGCGCGGCGCGGCGACGGCCGCCTGCAGGTTCTGGACGAGCCTCCCGGCCAGGGCGCGGTCGTCGGCCGTGACGATTCCGGCCTGCCGGATGCGCGCCAGGAACGGCACCACCTCGGCTCTCAGCCCACCCATCTCCCCCACCACGTCGTCGTCGACGAACTCCTGCCGCAGCCGGTCGAACTGCTGATTGCGAGCCTCGGCCTGCATCAGGCGCTCGGCGTAGATACCCGTCAGCAGCTCGCGGGCGTAGGCGGCGGAACCGAGCCCGAAGGCCAACGCCGGCGCCACCGCGACCGTCACGACGATGAGCGGCGGAAATCCACCGGTGAAGCTCAGGATGACGTGCACCACCGCGAGCAGCGCGGCGAGCGCCACCGAGATGGCGGCGTAGACGCCGAGCTCGGAGGAGGTGCGGAACGGAGCCGCCGCCATCAGCGCGAGGCCGATGGTGATCAGCCCCCAGTCGTCGCGGATGGCCAGGTTGGTGCCGAGGCAACTCAGTGAGTTGAGCACGGTGCCGAGCGCGATGAGGGCGAAGGCGAGGGCGAAGCGGTCGCTGGTGACTCCGGCTCCGCCGCGGAAGGCGCTGCGCGCGAACCAGGCGTAGCCGCCCGCCAGGGCGACGACGGCGGCGATCGCCATCGGCCACGACGAGATCTGCTCGCGCGTGGCGAGGGTGAGCCCCACCGCGCAGATCAGCGAGACGACGGCCACCACGATCAGGAAGCCCCGCGCGCTGATGGCGGCGAGCGGGTCGAGCTCGAGCGCGGTCGTTCCGCGCGGGGGACGCAGATCGCGGGCGCGGCTCATTGCGGAACCCCGGGAACGGTCATGAACACCGCCGTGCCGGCGCCGGGCCGCGCCCAGATCTGCACCGACCCGCCGATCTCGACGATGGCGTCGACCACCGTCATGCGAAGACCGATGGTGTCGACCGTGGTGTCGTTCACATCGAAGCCGACACCCGCATCCGACACCATCACACTCAGCTCGGGCGGACTCGACATCACCGAGATCTCGGCCTCACGAACCCCGGAGTGCTTCACCACGTTGTCGAGGCACTCCGCGATGGCGCGCTCGAGGCTGCGCAGCGCGGTCGCCGACAAGGCGTTCACGGCCGGGATGTCACCGCTCACCCGCAGCTCCAGCCCGGCCTGCTCGGCTCCGCGCACCACGGCGACGAGCATCGGAACGGTGGAGAGCGCCCGCGTGGCCGAGCCATTCGCACCGCGGACCTCGAGGATGAGGCGGGTGTCGGCGAGGTTCGCCAGATCGCGGTCGATGGCGGCCAGCTGACGCTCGTCGAGCGGGCCCGGCTCCCCGGCGGCGATGACCCGCAAATCGCTCAGCACCGTGTCGTGCACCCAGGTCGCTGCCCGGTGGGAGAAGCGCCCCAGCGCCACGTCCTTCTCCTCGGCGAGCGCCGCACCCGACATCAGCGCCGTGCCGCGCGCAGCGTCACGCCGAGCCAGCCACAGTGCCGTCACGAAGAGGCTGAGCGCCACGAAGGAGGCGAGCACCGGCACGTCGACCGCGAGCGGCATGCCCTCCTGCCAGGCTGCCAGCTGCACGAGCCCCGGGCCGGCTACGAAACCGAGGGTGCCGAGCGCGAGCGCGGTGGCCAGCGAACGCCGCGAGATGCCGACCACGAGCACCGCGAACTCGGGCATGGAGAGCAGGACGTAGTCGCTCGAGGGCGTGGGAGCCGGCACCGCCACCGATACCTCGGCCGCAACGACGGCGAAGCCGTAGAGACCGGCACACGCGACGAGTGTGAAGATCACGGCCCTGGTGAAGCCGGGAGTGAGCAGGGCGAGCACCACCCCGGCGGCGCACACGAGGAGCGCACCGACACCGAACAGGATTTCGACGTGTCCGGTGAGAGGGATCAAGAGGGCCGCGATGAGCGCCGTGGCACCGACGAACACGCACGCCAGCCAGATGCCGGCCTTGCCGAGAGCGCGGCTCGTGGCGACGCCACCGACGTCTGCCGCAATCTGAAGTGTCACCCGCACCCTTTCGGCCGTGCGCTCCCGAAAGAAACGGCCGCCCACCCTGCCCCCATGATAGGCGACACACATCCGGCGAGAGCCCGCGCTCAGGCCAGGTAGCCGTCCTCGGCGGCGCGGAGCATGAGGTCCTGCTTCTTGTCGGCCACGCGTCCCTCCGAGGTGTACTGCTGACGGATGCGCTCGAGCCCGTTCTTCACGGCCTGGATGTTCGTGCCGAGGATCATCGCCACCTCCACCGGGCTGTGACCGGACGCGTAGAGGCGCAAGGTCTCCTCTTCCTCTTCGGTGAAGCGGACGCTCGACCTGGTCACCCGCGGAGACAGCCGCGGACCGTCGTCCCACGCCACTCCGTGGGGAGCGCGGGCCGAGCCGAGCACGCTGCGCACGGTCTCGACCAGCTCGCTCGCGGGGCGCGCCTTCGACACGAAGGCCGCGGCGCCGGCATCCTGAACCCGCTTCACCGTCTCGGGCGATTCGAGCGCGCTCATCACCACCACGGCGGCGCCGACGGACCGGCAGATGCGGATGCGCGCCTCGACCGAGATGTGCTCCTTGAGCTGCAGGTCCATGATCACCAGCTCGGGCGGGAACTGCGCGTGGCGGGCCATCTCGATCCAGGAGGTGGCGCGGATGACGACATCGAGATCGGGCGCGTTCGCCGTGATCCAGCCGGCGAGTCCGTCGAGGACGAGCTCGTGGTCGTCGACGATACCGACCGTGCGCTGCTGCTCTGTTCGAGCGGTGACGCTGAGATTCACGGATTTCCCCCCGTTCGAGGATATCTGCGGGGCAGATGCTCCGTCCAATCCGGTGCGTGGGACCGCGGGCGGGCTTCCGCTTGGCTGTAATCTCAACACATGAGCCCGGGGAGCGACGCGACGGAGGCGGAACGACGCTCCCGTGTCGATCGAGCCGTGTTCCAATCGCAGCTCCTGCTCGCGGCGGCTCTGCTCCTGCTGGTCTGCGCGGCCTACATCTTCGACCCCACCTCGGTGCTCGACGTGCGCTTCTTCACCGGCGTGGCCCTGGTCTTCGTGCTCACCGGCACGACCGCACTCGTGCCGTGGTCGCGCCTGCCGCGGTGGACGATCGCGGCGGTGCCGCTGATCGACATCATCGCCATCAACGCCATCCGCAACGGCAATTCGATGCTGGGCGCGGGACTGCTGCTGGTGTTCCCCGTGATCTGGCTGTCGAGCTACTTCGGCCTCGGCGGCGCGGTGGTGAGCGTGGCGACGTCGTCGCTGCTGCTCTGGGGCAGCGCCGCGGTCGTCGGCGGCCCCCTGACTCTGGCGAGCCTGCCCGGGCTTCTCGTGCTGCCCATCACCCTCGTGTTCATCGCCACCACGACGCTCACCACCTCGAGCCGCACGGCAGCCCAACGGGGGCTGCTCCGCCAGCAGGCCGACCTGCTCGAGGTGGCCCTGCGCCGCGCCCGGCGGCAGGAGCAGACGCTCGACGAGGTACTCAACGCCGTGACCTTCGCTGTGGTGGCGTTCGGCCGCGACGGCACCCTCAGCATCGTGAACCGGGGGCAGCGGGAGCTGCAGGCGCAGTTCGGCAACCCCGACGACCAGGTCGGTATCACCACGATGTACAAGGCCGACCGCACCACGCCCTACGAGCCCGGCGAGCGCCCCCTCAGCCGCGCTGTGAAGGGTGAGCGGCTCGACGACGTGGTGGTGTGGCTCGGCGAGCCGGGAGAGCACCGCATCGCGCTCTCGGTGAGCTCGCGTCCACTGCTTTCCCCCGACGGCGAACTCGACGGCGGCGTGATGGTCTCGCGTGACGTCACGGCCGAGATCAACGCCATCCAGGCCCGCGACGACCTCGTGGCCTCCGTGTCGCACGAACTGCGCACCCCACTCACCTCCATTCTCGGCTACCTCGAACTCGCCCTCGACGACGAGACCCTGGATGCGTCGACCCGGTCGATGCTCGAGGTCGCGTCATCGAACGCCGACCGGCTGCTCGCGCTCGTGGCCGACCTCCTCACGGCGGCGAGCGAGAAGGACCAGCAGATCGTGATGTCGTTCAGCCAGTGCGACCTCGCCGAGATCGTGGGGCAGTCGATCGAGGCGCAGAGCCTGGCCGCCGGTGAACGCGGCATCACGCTCGAGAACGCCGCATCCGGGCCCGTGCTGCTCGAGGCCGACGGCTTCCGGCTGCGGCAGGTGATGGACAACCTGCTGACCAATGCCATCAAGTACAACAACGAGAACGGCCGTGTCGAGGTGAACGTACGCGCCACCGGAAAGGACATCGAGCTCACCGTGCGGGACACCGGGATCGGACTCAGCGAGCTCGAGCAGACCAAGCTCTTCGACCGCTATTTCCGCGCCGAAGGGGTGCGGCAGTCCTCGATCCACGGCTCCGGGCTCGGACTCACCATCAGCCGCGACATCGTTCGGCGGCACGGCGGCGACCTGACGGTCACGAGCACGCTCGGCGTGGGCACGACCTTCTCCGCGCGCATCCCCCGCTCGCGCTAAACTCCGACTCAGCGATCGATTCGAGGGGGTGGGCCTGATGATGCTCGACCAGCCGACCCTGCTGCTCATCAGCGGGCTCGTCATCATCCTCTGCGGCATCTCCTTCATCCTGAACACGGCGATGCGGCGCAATGACGCCTCCGGCCGGCTGTGGAGCATCTCCTTCATCGCCGGGATGCTCACCGCGCTCTCGTTCTCGGTGTGGGGCGTCGCTCCCCACCTGTGGTGGGTGCTCATGGTGGGCAACGCGGCCTACGTCATCTCGATCGGAGCCATCTGGGCCGGATCGCGCGTGTTCAACGGCCGCCGCTCCTACATCTGGATCCCGCTGGCCGCCGGCGTGGTCGTGGCGGCCCTCACCGGCATCGAGGGCTCCGACTCCGGGGTGTGGACCGGATCGACGGGGCTGTTCATCGGCATCGCCGTGTTCGCGGGCCTCGGCGGGGCAGAGACCATGCGGTCGCGGATGCGCCGCAACCTGAACGCGCGCATCCTCAGCTTCTGCCTGTGGATCGTCTTCGCCTACTACGTGCTCCGCTCATCGATCTTCGTGACCATCGGACCGTACAGCGACGTGTTCGCGACCTACTTCGGCTCGTCGAACACCACCATCCTCACCCTGCTGCTCGTGCTGGTCGGCTGCATCTCGATGTCGATCCTGCAGGCCGAACGCTCCGGCGCCCGTGCGCTCGGTGACGTGACGGTGGGCGTGCACTCGGTGGTGGGCGTGCTCTCGGCCGCCTCGTTCATGCAGCAGTGGGCCGACTGGGTGGAACGCGCCTCGTTCCACGGCGACCGGCTGGCGATCATCGCGATGGATGTCGACAACCTGCCGCAGATGAACACCGCCTTCGGGCGCACCTTCGGCGACGCCGCCATCCGCTCCGTCGCGCAGATCGTGCGGCACCACGCCCCCACCACCTCGCTGCTCGGCCACACCGGCGCCGGGCGCTTCGTGATCGTGGTGGTCACGCCCTCGGCGGCCGAAGCAGAGCAGCTGGCCATCCGCCTGCAGACCGCCCTCGTCGACGAGCCGATCGATCCGCAGCAGTCGCTGCGCGCCACGGCCAGCTTCGGCGTGGTCGACACCGACGCCTTCGGCTACAGCCTGCCTGCCCTCCGCCGCGCCCTCGACGACGCCACCCTCACGGCCCGCGACGAGGGCGGCAACCGAATCGTCGTCGGTCGCGCCACGCCGCTCGCGCTCGACTAAAACTCGAGACTTTCTCGCTTCACCACGCCTTCTCGCTCCACAACTGATAAAATGTCAGTTACGGCCCTCTGCCCGGGCCGCGCCGACATCGAATCGTACGGAGTACCCGATGAGAAAATCCCCTTCCGCAGCGCTCGCGGCCGCCGCCGGCGCTTGTGCGGTCGCCCTTGCCGCCGCGCTCGCGCCCACCTCCCTTGCCACGGCCCTCACTGCAGACGCGCCAACCCCGGGCGCGAACCAGCTCGTCAGCATCTCCAACACCACCCCGCCCCTCCCGGGCGACAACAATTCGGACCAGCCCTCGATCTCCGACGACGGCCGCTACGTCGCTTTTGTGTCCAAGGCCTCCAACCTGACCAGCGTCGATCCAGATCGAACTCGCCAGGTCTACATTCGCGACACACTGACGAGCACCACTCGGATGGTGAGCGCAACTGCCACTGGAGGGGCAGGCGACGGCGAATCGTTCTCCCCATCCATTTCGGCCGATGGCAGCTTGGTGGCCTTCATTTCCGGAGCGCCGAACTTGATATCCGCGCCGACGACAGGATTTCAGGTCTTCATTTGGTCAGCAGCAAGCGGAGCACTGGAGATTGTGAGCGTTACGAATGACACAGTCCCCCAATTGGAGAACGGGGCGTCATATCAGGTGGTCCTCTCCGCGGATGGAGGGACCGTCGCCTGGACCAGTGATTCCAGCAATCTCACTCCAGAGAGGACCTTCGGTGTTGCGCAGGTTTTCGAACGTGACCTCGTTCACCGCAGAACCAGTCTCGTCAGTCGAGACACAACAGCCACCCCGTCTACCGGGGCACCGACAATCACATTCGCACCCACCATCTCAGCGGACGGAAATCTGATCGCCTTCGCTACGCGATCACGGCTCACAGCCGTTCCGTCGACGTATGCCGCCGTCTACGTGAGAGACCGAGCGAGCGATACGCTCCACCTGGCGAGCACCAACAAGAACAATTCGGCTAGCGTAAACCAAGACGCCATGACCCCTGCTCTTTCGGGAGATGGTCACTATTTAGCATATTCGAGCGGCGCGAGCGACGCCGTCGCGACTCCTGCAACCGTCACCGGCAGTCTGCAGATCTACGTCATTGACCTTCAATCGAATGCGACAGTCCTGGGTACCTACAATCGCGACAGGACTGCAGAATCCGTGGGGGGTTGCAAGTCACCTTCTCTCTCAGCCGACGGCAGGTCTCTCACATTTGCGTCATCGGCCCCGAACATCGTCACTGATAGTGGCACGTTCCCGGGTGGCGTGGACCAAATCTACTTGACGTCTCTGTCCTCGGGTGCGACGACGGCAATCAGTCGAGAACCGTCCACGGCCCGTGCCGGAAATGCCAACTCGACCAATCCCGTCTTGTCCAGCAATGGAAATCACGTGGCTTACGCGACGCTCGCGACGAATTTGTCGGCAGATGAGCCATCGGGAATTTACAGTCAGGTATATGCACGCGACGTGCGCGAGCAATCAACTGTCAGCCGAATTGAGGGCGCTGACCGCTACGAGGTGTCTGCCGCGATTTCCGCATCGAAGACGGATCCCGGCGCGAGGGATGTTTACATCGCCTCGGGGGAAGTGTTCAGCGATGCGCTTTCCGGGTCTGCGGTTGCGGGAGTCACGAATGCTCCGATGCTGCTGGTTTCACGGGATGGCATTCCCCCAGCAGTAGCCACAGAGTTGACGCGGCTGAAGCCCCGGGGCATCCATGTACTGGGGGGAGAGGCGACCATTTCGCCCGCGGTCGAAGCGGGCCTAAAGAGCTACAGCGCCAACGTCGACCGGACCGCGGGCCGCGATCGGTACGAGGTGTCGGCGGCGCTGTCGTCGAACGCCTTCTTGGCGGGGGTGCCGGTGGCGTACGTGGCGTCGGGGGCGGTGTTCCCGGATGCGTTGTCGGGGTCGGCGGCTGCAGGGCTGCAGAAGGGGCCGGTGTTGCTGGTGCAGAAGGACGGGGTTCCGGCGAGCGTCGCCGCTGAGCTGGCGCGGCTGGCGCCGAAGAAGATCGTGGTGCTCGGCGGGGTGAACACGATCGCGGACTCCGTGTTGGCGACGCTGCAGGGCACTGCGCCGACGGCGCGCATCGGGGGTGCTGATCGGTTCGAGGTATCGGCGAATGTTTCTGCGGCGGCGTTCGCCGGGGGCAACAGCACTCCCACCGTGTACATCGCGTCCGGCGCGGTGTTCCCCGATGCGCTGTCGGGGTCGGCGGCGGCGATTGCGAGCAACGCGCCGGTGCTTCTGGTGACGGCGACGAGCGTGCCCGACTCGGTCGCGACGGAACTGCGGCGGATCAAACCTCGCCACATCGTGGTGCTGGGCGGGACGAACACGATCTCCGATGCCGCGTTCACGGCGCTGAAGGGGTACCTCGCCCCGTAGATTCCGATGGCAGAGAAAGAGCCCCGGTCCGCCAGGTCTGGGGCTCTTTCGGCTGACTAGGGCTGGGCGATCGCGATCGTGAGCTGGTCGGAGGCGGTCTGCTTGGCGTAGTCGGAGGAGCCGGGGGCGGTCTGGAGCAGGATCTCGTAGGTGAACGAGAGCGTGATCGAGGTGGCCGCCGGGTCGAGCGCCGGGATGATGAAGGTCTGGCTGTAGCTGTAGGGGTCTTTGATGTAGTAGCCGGGAGCAACGCTCGCCTGGTCGGTGTTCGGCGGCGGCGCCGGCAGCGCGCCGGTGGGGCCCGAGACCGCAGGGGTCACCGTGACGCGCGAGAGGTAGAAGCTCTGGCCCTGGTCGGTGCCGAGCTTGCCCGTCATCGAGAAGCTCACCGGCTTGTTCGCCGAGGCCGTCCACTGGTCCATGCTCAGCGTGGAGTAGTAGTTGACCGTGAGGCCGATGTCTCCGGCCTGCAGTTCGTGCCTGGCCGAGCCGGTGGCGAGTTCGTTGATCACCGGGGTGATGGTGGGAGCGGCAGTGGGTGTCGGCACCGGCGTGCGCGACGGTGTGGCAGCCGAGGTGTTGAACTGGTTCTGGTCCCACGGCGCCGTCCCACAGCCGCTGAGGCCCGCGATTGCAGCGAAAGCGAGGGCCGCGACGGCCACGGACCTGGCGGCCTGACGGGCCCCCGATCGACGAATTCCTGCCATCGAGAACACCCTTCCTCTGGCCCTGACCCAATCTTAAGCCGATCTTGAGGCGACCCTAGCGCATTGGCGGGGGAACGCTGTGGGTGGTCCTCCACACTGGAGTCATGGCAGAGAGCATCAACCCCTACGTGACGGACCGCACCGACCTCGGTGAATCCGAGGGCGAGTTCGGGAACGACTTCATCGAGTCGGTCGAATCCCTCCCCTCGTACCGTCCGACCATCGGATGCATCATCCCGGCGTACAACGAAGCCGAGTCCATCGGCGAGGTGCTCGAGTCGCTCCTGACGCAGACGCGCCTCCCCGACGTCATCCACGTGGTCGTGAACAACACCACCGACGACACCGTCAAGATCGCCGCGCAGTACGCGGGTCCGCACCTGAAAGAGGTGGACGGCATCGAGCAGTTCACCGAGGTCTACGTTCACGACATCGGCAAGAACAAGGACAAGAAGGTCGGCGCCCTCAACTACGGCTACCAGCTGGTCGAGGGCTGCGACTTCCTCCTCGGCGTCGACGGCGACACCACCGCGGCTCCGGATGCGGTCGAGCGCCTCGCCGAGGAGATCACCTCCGACTCCCGCATCGGCGGCATCTCGGCGATCTTCTCCATCGACGATCGCCCGATCAAGGGCTTCGTCGCGAAGTTCCTCATCACCGGCCAGCGCTTCCAGTTCGCCGCCTTCAACATGCAGAACATGCTGAAGGGCCGCAACATGGCGGTGCTCGGCGGTCAGTTCTCGATCTTCAGCACCAAAGCCCTGCGCCAGATCATGGTGGAGAACCACCAGGACACCCCCTGGGTTAAGGATTCCGAGGTGGAGGACTCGCTCCTTTCTCTGCAGATCAAGAGCGCCGGCTACCTCACCAAGATCTCGGCCCAGGCCCGCGCCGACGTGGGCGGCATGACCACCCTCCGCGGTCTCGACGCCCAGCAGGTGAAGTGGAACTTCGGCGCCATCGAGCTCATGTGGCCCGGTCAGCGCGGCGACACGAAGGGTCAGCCCTTCCACCCGAACCTGCGCCTGCGGTGGCTCGAGAACCTCTCGATGCTGACGAACCTCGTGACCCGCGTGCTTTTCGTACTGCTCTTGTTCGCATCGCTCTCGATCGGTGCTTTCGTGTTCTCGCCGATCTGGCTGATCCCGCCGGCGATCGCCATCCTGCTCAACCTGCGCACCGCACTCTCGATGAAGAATCGGAATGGGCGCGACGTCTTCTTCGCCGTCTTCCTCTTCCCCGCCGAGATCTACATGTGGGTGCGCCTCGGCCACTTCCTCCGGGCCTGGACCAAGTTCCTCAGCCGCAAGCAGACCGACAACTGGGCCGCACAGGCCAAGGCCGAGCGCGGACGCGGCAACGGCTACCTCGTGCCGCTCGTGATCTTCGTGCTCGTGATCGCAGTTCTGGTGCTCGGCTGGTTCCAGCTCGACCCCTTCATGCAGTCGACCATCCTGTGGATCGGCTGGCCGATCCTCGGTGTCATCACCATCATCCAGACGCTGAGCATGTTCGCGAAGGTGCTCCGCCGCTACCGGGGGTACAAGGTTTGACCCCATCGAGATACGTCGATCAGGCCGCGCTGTTCTCTCTCCTCTCCGCTCTGGGAGGAGAGGAACAGCAGAGCCGGTTCGTGCACGACTTCATCAACCTCTGGGAGACCCGATCCCAGAGGTTGATGAAAGCTCTGGGCAGCGAGGACTACGAGGATGCGGACGTCGTCCTTCTCAGCATCCGGTCCAGCAGCACCATGCTCGGCGCGTGGCCTCTCGAGGCCATCGCCGGCATGGTGCATTCTGCTGTCAAAGACGCCGATCTGACCCGCAGCATGTCGCACCTGGCGCGGCTCCACGAGGTGGGCGCGAACACCTGCCGTGAACTCGTGCTGCTTGTGCAGACGCCCTCAGCGGCACCGACGATGTGAGCGGCTCAGTCGTCTTCGGAAGCCGCGAGCCGGTAGCCGACACCGCGCACGGTCTCGATCCAGCGCGGCGTGGTGATGCTGTCGGCGAGCTTGCGACGCAGGTTCGCCATGTGCACCTCGATGGCGCGCTTGTCGGCCTCGCTCACGAAGTGGGCGGTGACGTAGCTCTCGCCGCGGAGCAGCAGCGCGAGGTCGGCCTTGCTGCGCACCCGGCGCTGGCTCTCCATCAAGGCGTTCAGCAGGTCGAACTCGCTGCGGGTGAGGTCGATGGCCTTGCCGTCTTTCTCGGCGAGGCGCATCTCGGAGTTCACGAAGAGGGCGTTGTGCTCGATCCAGCCGTCCTCTTTGTCGTAGACCTTGGGTCCGACGCTCTCGGGCACGACCGCCTCCGCTGCGGCGACCGGAGCCGCGACCGGCTGCGCGGCCACGGGCTGCGCCGCCACGGGCACGGGCGCAGGCGCGGCGACCGGAACCGCGGCGGCCACGGGAGCAGCAGCCAGCGGAGCAGCAGCCACCGGCACGGGCGCGACCGGGCCGGAGCCGTCGGCCGCCAGAACGTGGCGCGGGCGGCGCATCATCGCCTCGACGCGAGCTCGCAGCTCGCGCGGACGGAACGGCTTGGTGAGGTAGTCGTCGGCGCCGGCCTCGAGGCCCTGCAGCGTGTCGATTTCCTCGTCGCGAGCCGTGAGCATCACCAGGTAGGTGTTGCTGAAGGCCCGGATGCGCTTGGCCGCCTCGAAACCGTCGATGCCCGGCATGCTCACGTCGAGCGTGGTGACCATGGGGTCGTAGGCGCGGACCGCTTGCACCCCGTCGAGGCCATTGCCGGTGGCGATGACCTCGAACCCTGCCTGGGTGAGAACCGTCTCCAGCAGGTGGCGGATGTCAGCATCGTCCTCGATGATCACCGCGACGCGTCGTTCCGCATTAGTGTCCATTGCCTTGATGCTACCAACCGTTGGGGAATCCGATGAGCCTTTCCGCGAGAGAGGGCGCGACGGTAGCCGTGGTCAGCAAGGACGAGGCTTTCACCGACGCCGTGACCTCCTGGCTCCGTGAGAACGACAGGGCACTCGAGGTGGTGCTCACCGCCACGAGCTGGGGCGATCTGCTGCACGCGCCGGAGTTCCCGACCGACGTGGTCGTGCTCGACGCGGGGTCGAGCCGTCGCAACTCGATCGAGTCGCGCGTGCGCACCATCCGGGCGGCGGGCACCACGGTGATCGTGATGACCGCCGCGGACAGCGGCGACGACGTGCAGCACGCGGTCTCCTCGGGCGCGTTCTGCGTGCTCGACAAGTCGGTTCCGATGGGCCTCGTGGCCGAGATGGTGCGGGGGGCCGCCGGGCTGCCGCTTCGCCCCTAGCGAGGAGCGCGAGCTACCAGCCCGCGCCGACCGCGAGGTCGAGTGCGCTCTGATTCCACCATTCGCCCGCTGCGGGGCCACCGTTGCAGGTGCCGTCGCTCTCCCCCGGAGGCTTCACCCAGAGGTTCCCATCCTGCGCCGAGCCCGACTTCGTGGCGGCCGGCGTCGCTCCGAGAGCGCGGCCGGGCGGGTTGCACCACTCCCCCGTGGAACCGTTGCCGTTGCGCGAGGTGTCGATGACGTAGTGGGCGCCGTTGGTCAGGCTCGAGATCTCGTTCGCGTACTTCTGTTCGAGATCGGTCGCGTTGTAGTTCGAGACGTTCGTGGAGAATCCGCGAGCCCGGCTGACCCCGGCACGATTCAGCAGGGCGGCCATGTCCGCGGCAGGGCCCCAGTTCGAGTGGCCGGCGTCGATGTAGACCACGAGTCCCGCGGCGGCGAGGGTGTCGACGGAGGTTCCGACCTCGGTGAGCCTCTCGTCGACGTTGTCGCACTCGCTGGCCAGGGCCAGCGCATCCGGCTCCAGGATCACGACCGAACCGCTGCCCTTCAGGCCCGCGGCGATCTCCTTCACCCAGACCGGGTACTCGGCGCTCGACAGACCGCCCGCGGAGTGATTGCCGCAGTCGCGGTTCGGCACCCCGTAGACCGTGAAGACGGGGGTCTGCCCGAGCTTCGACGCCTCGGTCACGAGGCCCTGAACATAGCCGCCGATCTCGCCGGTCGGGTGCTTCTCCGGCGTGAGCCAGATGGCCGTGGGCACCGCCGCGATCTTGCCGAAGGTGGTGGCGTCGGAGGTGTCGCCCGCATCCGTCGCCGAGGTCGCGGCCGTGGCGGCCTTCGATCCGGGGTCGGTGAACAGGGTCTTGCCGGCGAAGGGGTTGTCCGGGGCCACACCGCCCTGGGCGAGGATTCCGCTCACCCCCACCACCATCGCCGCCAGAACGCCGACGATGGCGACGATGGCGACTCCGAGACCGATGCGCTGCAGCACGTTGCTCACAGTGATCCTCCCCCTGCCGTTGTCTCCACTCTAAGCGGAGCCGGCTCTCAGGATGCTGAGGCGGCGCGCGCCACCGGCGCCGCGCGACCGACGGTGCCCGCGGCGCCGTAGGCCTTGAGCCGGGCCATGGTCTGCGCGAACGGCACCGGGCGGCCGTAGAAGAAGCCCTGCGCGTGACGGACGCCGATGCCCACGAGCACGTCGACGGCATCCTGGGTCTCGATGCCCTCGACCACGGTGGAGTAGTCGAAGGCGTCACCGAAGCCCTGCAGAGCGCGCACCACCTCGCGCTGGCGGGTGTCGTCGAGGTTGTCGACGAGGGAGCGGTCGATCTTGAGGATGTCCATCGGGATGCGCACCAGAGCACCCACGCTGGACGCCTCGGATCCGTAGTCGTCGAGAGCGATCAGCATCCCGAGCTCACGGAAGTGCTCGGCCTGGGCGCGCAGGTCGTCGTCGATGTCCTTCGTGGAACGCTCGTTGAGCTCGAGGCAGAGCGACACGTCGGGATAGCGGGGCACGATGTCCTTCAGGAACGCCCCCACGTGCTCGTCGCGGATCTGCTCGACCTCGAGATTGATGGTCATCACCGTGATGCCCGGCACGACCTTGCGGAACTCGCGGGCCGACTTCAGCGAGGCCGCGATGACCTGCTTCGTGAGCAGGTCCATGCGGCCGAGGCCCTTGGCCTTCTCGATCAGCGAGGAGGTGCTGATGCGGCCGAGCTCCGGATGCGTGTAGCGCACGAGCGACTCGAAGGCCCAGATCTTGTCTTCGACCGTGTTGACGATCGGCTGGTAGACCACGTTCAGCACGCCGTCGTCGATGGCCTTCGCGACGATCTCGTTGATGCGGCTCGAGCGGTGCGGCGAGATGCCGATCGACGACTCGAACGCCGGTCCGCCCTGGCGGCGGGACTTCTTGATGGCGAGCATGCTGTGGTCCGCGTCGACCACGATCGACTGGGGATCGGTCTCCTGCGTGGCGGAGTAGGCCAGCCCCACGCTCACGAGCGGGCGGTACTCGCGGCCACCCAGGGTCGCGGGGGCGCCCACGTTGGCCACGATGTGGTCGGCCACGGCCTTCGACTCGGCGAGCGACTGCAGCTTGGTGAGGATGATGACGAACTCGTCGCCGCCCACCCGCGCCACGAAGTCGTGCGGCCGCACACTCGCCCGCAGCCGCGTGGCGACGGTGGAGAGCACCTCGTCGCCGATGTGGTGCCCCTCGGTGTCGTTGAGCCGCTTGAACTGGTCGAGGTCGAGGAACAGCACGGCGATGCCGGAGGCGTAGGTGCGGTCTTCGTTCAAGCGCGCGAGAGAACGCTGGAAGGCGTTGTAGTTCGGCAGGCCTGTGAGGGAGTCGCGGTCGACTCGGTCGAGCAGGGTGTCGTACGCGCCGCGCACCCGCGCGGTCTCGGAGGCGATGTGGCCGATCGCATCCAGGGCTCGCTCGTCTTCGGGTGTGAACGGGGCGCCGCCGGTTCTGCGGCTCGCCACGAGGAACTCGGTGGGCTCGACGGCGTCTTCGCGGTGCTCGGCCGAGACGCCGTCGTCAGCGGAGGCGATCGAGTCGGGTTCGAGCTGCGGATCGGCGTTGGAGATGGCGGAGAAGCGGGTGCCGATCTCGTTGCGGGCCGGAGGGTTGCGGCGGATCTCGAACTCCGTGGCGTCGATCGCGCGCCTGGCGAACTCGACCATCGTCTCTTTGGGGTCCTGCAGCACGTCCCACGGCAGGGCGCGAGCCGCGTCCACCACTCCGCTCAGGCGTCGCTCACTGTCGCGGGTCTGCCGGCGCTTCGCGATGGCGTAGAAGACGAGCGCCACGACCAGCAGCGGGATGGTGTCGCGCGCGAGCTGCAACTGCTCCTGCGGGCCGTCGACGAAGGCGAGCACGCCGGTCGACGAGGCCCACACCAGAACCGAGACGAACCAGCAGAGCCC
Organism: Microbacteriaceae bacterium 3FA27C10; assembly: GCA_005502775.1. Classification (GTDB taxonomy): domain Bacteria; phylum Actinomycetota; class Actinomycetes; order Actinomycetales; family Microbacteriaceae; genus Herbiconiux. Next base: position 8,208 of record SCNI01000041.1, on the reverse strand, counting down.
GACGATCGTGACGAGGCGCCAGGCGCTCAGCCCGCTGAGGCCGAACGAGTGATCGCTGTTCCAGAGACCGCGCTCCCGGGCGAACTCGATGGCGACAACGACGACGAGGTAGGCGATGACGCCCACCAGCAGTCCGAGCGGCGCGAACAGGCCGGCGGCGAGCAGCACCCGCGAGCTCGCGACGAGCGCGATGGCCGCCAGGGCGGCGACACCGGCCCACTGCGCCGTGACCCAGATCGAGCGGGAGCCCCAGGCGCGCGAGAAGAAGTAGGCCATCACCCAGAGGCCCACGTCGAGGACGGGGTTCTCGCCGATCACGGCGACGGCGAGCAGACCGCTGGCCACCCCGATGGGCGGCAGGCCCGGGATGCGGCCGATCGGCATCTGGAAGACGGCCGTCACGCCCACGCTCAGCAGGAAGATCACGCAGCCCACCCAGCTCGGCGGCCGGTCGAGGAGTCCGGCGACGATGCCGGCCACGGCGGTCGCGACCGCGAACGCCACGAGGACGAAGGCCACGAACTGGTTCGCCTTCCGTGCGTCGAGCTGCCGCGCATTCACCATGAGCAGAGTTTAGCTACAGGCCCGGCCGCGGCCGCGGCCGACGCTCGGCTCTCGCGAGCGGTCAGAGGCCGAGGGCGGTGAGGGAGGTGGACATCCGGGCCGCCATGGCGGCGTAGCCGGCGTCGTTCGGGTGCAGGCCGTCGGGAGCCATCCACTCGGGGTGCCCCTCGATCCAGTGCGAGGCGCCGGCGATGTAGTCGGCGCCGAGCGCCGCGGCGGCTTCGTGCACCCAGGTGATCACCTGCGGCACCGAGGCGGGACGCTCATCCGTGTACCAGAAGGGCTCCACCACGACGAGCCGGGCATCGGGGAGTTCGCGCCGGAGGGTGGCCAGATCGGTGACGATGGCGGCGTGCACGGCCTCGGCGCGCGCGGGCATCGAGAAGGTGTCGTTGAGGCCCATCGTGACGAACACGATGTCGGGATGCGCGGCCACGACGAGCGGGATCTCATCGCTCGCGAGATAGTCCGGCGGCGTGCTCGGGCGGTTGTTCACGAAGCCGCGACCGTTGACGCTCGGGTTGACCTCGGCCCAGCCGCGCTCGGCGCAGACGATGCTCGACCAGCGCTTGGACACCTCGGAGGCGCCGGTGCCGAGCGTGTACGAATCGCCGTAGAAGGCCACGACCGGCGCGCCGGGAACGCCGGGAACGGTGGGGGCGGGAGTAGCCGGCTCCGGTAACGCCGAAGAGTGGGCCCCGGATGCGACGGGCCGGGCGGGCGCGTCGCCGGAGCGGCCCGCTCCGGGCGCGATCACGGCCAGGGCGGCGACACCGGCCGTGACCGCCGCGACGAACCCCACCGCGAGAACCACCGCGCGCATCCTCTTCACCACACCTCGTATTCGGAGGCGGGCCCCGATCGGATGGCTAGAGCGCGGGAGTGAGCGCGTCGGCGTCGGCCGCGATGACCTCGGCGATCTGCACGGCGTTGAGCGCCGCGCCCTTGCGCAGGTTGTCGTTGCTGATGAAGAGCACGAGGCCCTTCTTGCCGGGGGCCGACTGGTCTTGACGGATGCGGCCCACGTAGCTGGGGTCGGTACCGGCGGCTTGCAGCGGGGTCGGGACGTCGGCGATCTGCACACCCGGGGCGTCCGCCAGCAGTTCGTAGGCGCGCTCGGGCGTGATGTCGCTCGCGAACTCGGCGTTGATGCTCAGAGAGTGACCCGTGAACACGGGCACGCGCACGCAGGTGCCGGCCACGCGCAGCTCGGGCAGCTCGAGGATCTTGCGGCTCTCGTTGCGGAGCTTCTTCTCCTCGTCGGTCTCGAGCTCGCCGTCGTCGACGAGGGAGCCGGCGAGCGGGATGACGTCGAAGGCGATGGGCGCCACGTACTTGTTCGGCGCCGGGAAGGTGACGCTCGCGCCGTCGTGCACCAGGTTGAGGAGCGCCTCGGGGTCGGCGGTGGCCGCGATGGCCTGGTTCGCGAGCTCCTCGGCGCCGGCGAGGCCGGAGCCCGAGACCGCCTGATAGGTGCTCACGATGAGACGCTCGAGGCCGGCCTCCTGGTGGAGCACCTTGAGCACGGGCATGGCGGCCATGGTGGTGCAGTTCGGGTTGGCGATGATGCCCTTGCGGGCCTCGCGGATGGCGTGCGGGTTGACCTCGGAGACGACGAGGGGCACATCCGGGTCCATGCGCCAGGCGCTGGAGTTGTCGATGACCGTCACGCCGGCCGCCGCGAAGCGGGGGGCCTGGGCGCGGGAGCCGGTGGCCCCGGCCGAGAACAACGCGATGTCGAGGCCCGTGGGGTCGGCGGTCTCGACGTCTTCGACGACGACGTCCTGCCCCTTGAACGGCAGCACCGTGCCGGCGGAGCGGGCGGTGGCGAAGAAGCGGATCGACTCGATCGGGAAGTCGCGCTCCTCGAGGAGGCGGCGCATGACCTTGCCGACCTGACCGGTGGCGCCGACGACGCCGACGTTGAGTGCCTTGCTCACGGTGTGTCCTTCGTTCGGGGAGGTCGCGTTCGGGAAGTCGCGTTCGGGGAAGTCGCGGAATGAATCAGTTTAGCGGCCGGTGCCGCCGTGCACGACGGCCACGTCGTCGGCGTCGAGGCCGAAGGCGGTGTGCACCACGCGGAGGGCGTCGTTGATGGTGTCAGCGCGGGTGACCACCGAGATGCGGATCTCCGAGGTCGAGATCATCTCGATGTTGATGCCCGCCTCGAACAGGGCCGTGAAGAGCTTGGCCGACACGCCTGCGTTGGTGCGCATCCCGGCCCCGACGAGAGCGAGCTTGCCGATCTGGTCGTCGTACTGCAGGCCCAGGAAGCCGACCTCGGCCTGGTCGGCGCGCAGCGCCGTGAGCACGGTCTGGCCCTCGCTCTTCGGCAGCGTGAACGAGATGTCGGTACGGCCGGTGGAGGCGGCCGACACGTTCTGCACGATCATGTCGATGTTCGCGCCGGTCTTGGCGACGAGGGTGAAGATCTGGGCGGCCTTGCCCGGGATGTCGGGCACGCCGACCACGGTGATCTTCGCTTCGGAGAGGTCGGTGGCCACTCCGGCGATCAGGGGCTCTTCCACAGCGGACTCGCTTCCGGTCTTGGTGTTCGTGTTGGAGGTCGCCCGGGCCCGCGCCACGAGGGTGGCGGCGTCGACGGTCTCCGACGGGTTGTAGACGATGGTGCCCTCGTTGTTGTTGAAGCTCGAGCGCACGTGCAGGGTGACGCCATGGCGCCGGGCGTACTCGACGGCGCGGATGTAGAGCACCTTCGCGCCGTTGGCCGCGAGTTCGAGCATCTCCTCGCTCGTGATGCGGTCGATCTTCGAGGCCTTGGGCACCACGCGCGGGTCGGCGGTGAAGATGCCGTCGACGTCGGTGTAGATCTCGCAGATGTCGGCGTCGAGGGCCGCGGCGAGAGCGACGGCGGTGGTGTCGGATCCGCCGCGGCCGAGCGTGGTGATGTCGCGGGTGTCGCGGTTGAAGCCCTGGAAGCCCGCCACGATCACGATCGCGCCCTCGTCGAGCGCCTCGCGGAGCCGCACCGGGGTGACGTCGACGATGCGCGCGGAGCCGTGCTTCGCATCCGTGATCATGCCGGCCTGGCTGCCGGTGAAGCTGCGGGCGTCGTGGCCGAGGCTTTCGATGGCCAAGGCGAGGAGGGCCATGGAGATGCGCTCGCCGGCCGAGAGGAGCATGTCCATCTCGCGCGGAGCCGGGATGGGCGCCACCTCATGGGCGAGGTCCAGCAGCTCGTCGGTGGTGTCGCCCATGGCGCTCACCGCCACGACGACCTCGTTGCCGGCCTTGCGCGTCTCGACGATGCGCTTGGCGACCCGCTTGATGCTCTCCGCGTCGGCGACGGAGGATCCGCCGTACTTCTGCACGATCAAGCTCACGTGGGACTCCCGGGTGGTTCGGTTCTCGCGGGTTGCGGAAAACCCGACTGCCTACTATATCGCGGGCGCGTGCGACGAAATCTCCGCGTCACATGGGATGCGTAGGGTGGCCGGATGCGCCGTGCGGCGGGATGCGCGTCACCCGCCTTCGACGCCGTCAGCGCCGCGTCACTGTTCCCGTCACCGTCTGGAGGTCGCCGCATGAGCGGAGAAGCACCCCGCGTCAGGAAGCTCGCCGAGCTGCCCGCCTATCTCATCAGCCCGCAGGACACCGTGCGGCTCGCCCCGCTCTCCGGGCCCTCGCAGGGCTCGGGCGCCAGCGTGTTCCTCGAGATCTGGGAACCCGGCGGCGCCCAGCCGCTGAACTCGCACGCCGACTCGGCCGAGATCTTCATCGTGCTCGCAGGAACGGCGCTCGCGCACTCCGACGAGGCCACGCTGCCGCTCGTCGCCGGCGACGTGCTGACGCTGCAGCCGGGGTCGGAGCACCGGATCGTCAACACCTCCGAGACCGAGCGGCTCTACACGATCACCGTGATGGCCGACGACGGGGGCTTCGAGACGATGGTGGACTCGGGCACGCCGGTGGCGCTCGACGCTGCCGACCTCGACGTGCTCGTGCGCGGACTGAAGCCGGGCACTTAGGCTTGCCCGGGCGTCGCACCGGTGAGGCGGCGCCGGCCGGATGCTCGGAGCCGGCTCACCGCATCCTGACGGCGGATTCGCGGCACCCGTTCACGAGCCATTCACGCGGCCGCGTTAGCGTCGCCGGGTGAGCAGCACCAAGTGGACCAAGAAGGCCCTGAAAGCCCGGCTTCGCGCCGACATCGCGTTCGACACGGCAATGCGCCCGGTGACCGCGGACGTCGCCGCGCGGCGGCTGGAGTACCACAACATCGTCACCGGCATCGAAGCCGGGACGATCACGCCCGACTCGGGCACCGCGCTGTTCGACGAACTCGTGGACGCGCTGGCCTGAGCGGCTTTCTGGGAGCCGGAGGTGGGACCGGAACAGGCGCAGGCTACTTGGCCTGGTCGTAGCTGTCGACGATGGCGACGGTGACCGGGAACTGCACGGGGGCGTCACCGAAGATGAGGCTGCCGGCCTCGGCCGCGGCGGCGCGGAGCTCGGCGGCGACGGCGTCGGCCTGAGCCTCGGGCGCGTGCACCATGACCTCGTCGTGGAGGAAGAAGGCCAGGTGAGGGCGTGTTTCCAGACGCGCACGAGCATCCGGGGCCTCGAGGCTCCACAGGCGGCGGCGCACCGAGGAGATCCAGCACAGCGCCCACTCCGCCGCGGTGCCCTGCACCACGAAGTTGCGGGTGAACCGGCCCCAGCTGCGGGCGGCCGACCTGGCCCGGCTGCGGGCGGCATCCGTTGCGCCGTCGGCGCCCGCCGCGTCCTGCACGTCGAGCCAGGCATCGCTCGGGCGCGGGGAGGTGCGGCCGAGGCGCGTGGTGACCACGGCGCCCGCCTCGCCGGCGCGGGCGGCGTCCTCGACGAAGCCGATCGCCACCGGGAAGGCGCGGGCGAGGCGGGGCAGCATCCGGCCGCTCTCGCCGGTGGTGCCGCCGTACATGGCGCCGAGCATCCCGACCTTCGCGTGGGCGCGGGTGTCGACGGCGCCGGAGGAGACGATTCCGTCGTAGAGGTCGCGGTCGCGACCGGCTGCGGCCATGGCGCGATCGCCGGCGAGGGCGGCCAGGATGCGCGGCTCGAGCTGGGCGGCGTCGGCGACCACGAGCTTCCAGCCGGGGTCGGCGATCACGGCGCCGCGCACCTGCTTCGGCAGCTGCAGGGCGCCGCCGCCCTCCGAGGCCCAGCGGCCCGTGACCACCCCGCCCGGGATGTAGTTGGGGTGGAAGCGGCCGTCGCGCACCCAGGTGTCGAGCCAGTTCCAGCCGTTGGCGGAGGCGAGGCGCGCGAGCTTCTTGTATTCGAGCAGGGGCGGGATGACGGGGTGCTCGATGGTCTTGAGCTCCCAGGAGCGGGTGCTCGTGACGCTGAGGCCGGCGCGACGCAACGACTTGACGAGCTCGACGGGCGAGTCGGGGTTCGCCGCGGGGTCGTCGAGCTCGTCGCGGATGCGCTGGTGCAGCTGCTCGAGCCGGGCGGGGCGGATGCCCGGGGTCGCCGGGCGCGGGCCGAGCAGGCTCTCGAGCAGCCGGTCGTGGGCGTCGACGCGCCACGGGATGCCGGCGTGCTGCATCTCGGCCGCCACGAGGGCGCCCGCCGACTCGGCGGCGAGCAGGAGCGCGATGCGGCTGGGGTCGGAGGCGGTGCGCACGGCTTCGCGCTGCGCCCGGAGCTCGAGGGCTTCGGCGGGGTCGGGTCGCGCGGGCGCACCGGGGGCTTCCGCGGGGTGGGAGCCTTCGCCGGAGTCCACCTCATCGGTGCGGCCGGGAGCTCCCGCCGGGGTGGGGACGGAGCCGCCGGCGGGATCGGCGGCAGAATCTGCCGAGGAACCGGCCGCGGAGTCGTCAGCCGAATCGGCGGCCGAATCGGCCAGGAAGTCGAAGAGGGTGAGGGCGTCCGGCGCGGGGCGGGTGGAAGGTGCCCCGAGGGCTCCGGCCTGCACCTGCGCGAGGGCGAGGGAGGTGGCGGCGGAGGTGGGCGACGGCGCATCCCAATCGCCGGCCGGGGCCTTCGCGAGAACGGAGTCCGCCGTGAGGGAGGAGGCGCGGAGGATGGTGTGGCACAGGCGCAGGTCGACGCAGCGCTCGACGCGCACCCCGGCGGCGAGGAGACGCGGGTACCAGCGCGCGGTCTCGTCCCACACCCAACGCGGATGCGCCGGCTCGAGCCGGGCGACGGCCGCTGGGAACCCGGTTGCCGCGACCTCCACGGAGGCGGAGACCACGCCGCTGTCGTCGGCGTCGAGGAGCCACACACGGCCGCCGGGCGCATCCGCGACGATCACGAACGGCGTCACCGTGCGCATCCGGTGCGGCGCGTACGACTGAGGTGAAGGCGAGTACCTACCAGAATACGAAGGTGTGGTGCCGGATACGGGGCCGGTCCGACGAATTCCGGTAGTGACTCATCACTGCTTGCCGAGCGGGCCGTCCGAGCCGCGCATCCGTTGGACGTTTCGAGGGCGAGGCCGAGGGAAGCGCCGGGGCCGGGGCCGGGGCCGGTGAGACGGGCGCGAACGCGGGCGGGCGTGGCGCTAGCTCTCGACGAGGCGCCGGCCTTCGAAGGCGCGGCCGAGAGTGACCTCGTCGGCGTATTCGAGGTCGCCGCCGACGGGCAGGCCTGAGGCCAGGCGGGTGACGCGGATCTCGAGCGTGGTCAGCAGGCGTGAGAGATAGGTGGCCGTGGCCTCGCCCTCGAGGTTGGGGTCGGTGGCGATGATGACCTCGGTGACCTCGCCGCTCGCGAGGCGCTGCATGAGCTCGCGGATGCGGAGGTTGTCGGGGCCGATGCCGTCGATGGGGCTGATGGCGCCGCCGAGCACGTGATAGAGACCGCGGAACTCGCGGGTGCGCTCGATGGCGACGACGTCCTTGGCCTCCTCGACCACGCAGATGAGGTTCTGGGCGCGGCGCGGGTCGCGGCAGATGCCGCAGGTCTCCTGCTCGGAGACGTTGCCGCAGATCTGGCAGAAGTGCACCTTGTCGCGCACATCGGTGAGGATCTCGGCGAGGCGCGACACGTCGAAGGACTCGGTCTGCACGATGTGGAACGCGATGCGTTGGGCCGACTTCGGGCCGATTCCGGGCAGGCGGCCGAGTTCGTCGATGAGTTCCTGGACGATGCCTTCATACATGGTGTTCTCCTGCTCCCGCTGCTGCCGTTTCCGGTGCCGGTGCGGCTAGTCGCGACCCGGGAGGGGCTGCTCTTCGATGAAGTTCGCGCCGAGGATCTCGCGCACCACGGCCTCTCCGTAGCGGGCGCGGCCGCCGGCCGTGGGGGCCGGGCCCGGGGCTGTGGGCGTGGACGCAGCGGGGGCACCGGCGGGCTCGCTCGAGGGCTGCGACTCGAAGCGGAGCGCCCCGGGGCGTGCCGCAGGGTCGCCGCCGGGGGAGGGAGCGCGGCCCGCGGGTGCGGACGGTGCGGCTGGCGCGGATGCACGCTCGGAGCGGGGTGCAGTCGCGCTGCCGGGGCCGGCGGGCGCGGAAACCGCGGGGGCGGATGCCGGTGCGGATGCGCGGGGTGCGGATGCCGGCTCCGAGGGGAACACGTCGGCACGGTCGGCGGGCAGCTCGGGCTCGTCGGTCGGCATCGGCTCGTCGAAGGCCGGCGGCTCGTCGTCATCGGAGGAGGTGGGGATGGCCACGACGTCCCACGAGGTGGTGG
>SCNI01000040.1 GCA_005502775.1 Microbacteriaceae bacterium 3FA27C10 | reverse complement strand
GGTTCAGTCCTCGAACAGGCCGGCGGTTGACGGTTCGAGGGCGAGCACGGCGGCGGGAGTCGCGCGGTTGCCGCTGATGATCGCGGCGGAGCAGGCGGCCGCGAGCGCTGCGGCCTGCCCCGGGTCTGCGCCGCGGGAGAGCGCGAAGAGCAGGCCGGCGGTGCTCGCGTCGCCGGCGCCGTTCGTGGTGACCGGATGCTCGACCCAGAGCGGGTGAACGGTGAGCGCCTGATCGGCCCACACCTCGGCGAGGGGCGCGAGCACGCCGCCGGCCGCACGCAGGCGCTCCACCGACCCGGTGCGCAGGCGGAGCCCGTGCCGGCCGGCGGAGATCGCGACCACCGCGACGCCGTCGGCGAGCATCCGGTCGGCCAGGCGGTCGACCAGGCCGGGTGAGTACGGTTCGTCGATCCGGAGTGCCGACACCAGATCGTCGACGCTCGGACTCGCGATGTCGCACTGCGCGAAGGCCGCGGTGAGGAGGGCATCCCAGTCGACGGCGCCGCTCGCCGAGGTCGGGTCGGCGACGGCCAGGTCGAGCGACGTGGTCACGCCCTCCGCCCGCGCTCGCGCGAGCAGGTCGACCAGGGGCCGGCCGTCCTGGGCCAGGAGTCCGGGCAGCAGGGTCGGGTACCCCAGGTGGAGGAGGCTGTGGCCGGTGACCTCGACGTCGGCGCCGTCGAACTCCTCGTTGGCGCCGGTGTGGTGCCAGAAGGTGCGGTCGATGCCGGGCTGCTCGAGCACCAGGCTGTAGGAGGTGGACCGGCTCGCCGAGACCGTGAGCCGGGGCGCCGCGAATCCCTCGGCGGACAAGCGGGCGAGGAGCAGTTCCCCCAGCTCGTCGTCGCCCACCGTCGCGAAGGGAGTGACCTCGGCCCCCAGGTCGGCGAGGGTGACGCCGGTGTTCGCGACACAGCCTCCGAGCGACATCGCGAGCGGACCGACCTCCACGAGCTGGCCGGGTTCCCATCGTGTCTGCTCGCTGAGCCTCGGGGTGACGTCGAGGCAGACGTGACCCGCGACGGCGATCGTGTGCACGGAGCTCCTTTCGTCGGAGGGCGGCGGCGTGGCCTGTCTTCACTGCTAGACAACGTTATCTCGACGAGGCTACTCTGGCACAGAACCGGCCCGGAAGACACTGCGGCGGCGAGCGATCACAAGGAGAACGACGAGACATGTCCCTATTCCGGCTCAACAGGCTGTTCAATCCGCACTCCGGCAGGGCGCTCGATGTGGCGGTCGACCACGGCTTCTTCGGCGAGCCGTCGTTCATCACCGGGATCGAGGACATGGCGTCGGTCGTCGGAACGCTCGTGCGCGCCAACCCCGACGCGGTGCAGCTCACCCTCGGCCAGGCGCGACTGCTGCAGAGCATCCCCGGCAAGCAGAAGCCCGCCCTGGTGCTGCGCGCCGACGTCGCGAACGTCTACGGCAATCCGCTCGACAGCCACATCTTCAGTCACCACGTGCCGAACGCCATCGAGGAGGCCGTGCGGCTGGATGCCGTGGCGGTGTGCGCCAACCTGATGCAGCTCCCGGGCCGTCCGGAGATCCGCGAGGCGAACATCCGGTCGATCATGGCCCTGCGCGAACAGGCGACCCGGTTCGGGATGCCGCTCATGGTCGAGCCGCTCGTGATGCAGGACAACGCGAAGGCCGGTGGCGGCTACATGGTCGACGGCGACACCGACAAGATCGTCGCCCTCGTCCGCCAGGCCAAGGAGCTCGGCGCCGACCTGATCAAGGCCGACCCGACCGACGACATCGCCGACTACGGACGCGTGATCGAGGTCGCGGGAGACGTGCCCGTGCTGGTGCGGGGCGGCGGGCGGGTCGACGACCGCACCCTGCTCGAGCGGACCGCCGCCGTGCTGGCGCACGGCGCGAGCGGCATCGTGTACGGCCGGAACGTGGTGCAGCATCCCAAGCCCGCCGGCATCACGGCGGCACTCCTGGCCATCCTGCACGAGGGCGCCGACGTGGATGCCGCCCTCGCGATCGTCGAGCGGAGCGCCGCATGAGCGCCAAGACCGTCACCGTGGCCATCATCGGCGCCGGGCTCATGGGCCGCGAGATCGCGGCGGCGATCCAGCGCTGGCCTGCGCTGATCGACCATCCCGTGCGCCCGCGATTGACCGCGGTCTGCGACATCAACGAGGCGGCGCTCGCGTGGTTCGACGAGATCGACACGGTCACGACGAAGGTCACCGACTATCACGAGCTACTCGCCGACCCCGCGATCGACGTGATCTACGTCGCCGTGCGCCACGACCTGCACGAGCGCATCTACTCCGACGTCATCGCGGCGGGCAAGAGCCTGCTCGCCGAGAAGCCGTTCGGGATCGACGAGGCGGCCGCGCAGGCGATCCTGTCGGCCGTGGAGGCGCATCCGGAGAGCTTCGTGCGCTGCTCGAGCGAGATGCCGTTCTTCCCCGGCGCGCAGCTCGCGATCGACTACGTGCGGAGCGGAGCGCTCGGCATCATCGTGGAGGCGCGCAACAGCTTTCTGCACGCCAGCGACGTCGACGTCACCAAGCCCATCGGCTGGAAGCGCCAGAACCGCTTCTGCGGCGAGGCCGGGGTGCTGAACGATCTCGGCATGCACACCTGGCACGTGCCGTTGCGGCTCGGCTGGGCGCCCGAGACGGTCTACGGCGTGCTGCAGAACATCGTCACCGAACGCCCCGGGCCGGATGGCGTGCCCGTGCCGTGCGACACCTGGGACAACGCCGTGCTGCACAGCTGGGCGCGCCACGACGGGGTGCGCTTTCCGCTCACGACCGAGACCAAGCGCATCGACCCCGGGCAGAAGAACACCTGGGAGTTCGAGGCGATCGGTCTGGACGGCGGCGTGCGTTTCAGCACGAAGAACCCCCGATCGGTCGAGGTCTTCGCGATCGCCGACATCCCCGGGGGCGGGCGTGAGCAGGTGTGGCAGCAGATCGACGTGGGCAGTCAGTCGGTGTGGCCCACGGTGACCGGCCCGAACTTCGAGTTCGGCTTCTCCGACTCCATCCTGCAGATGTGGGCGGCGTTCCTGGCGGAGCGCGAGGGGCTGCTCGGCGACCGCTTCGGCTGCGTCACACCGCAGGAGGCGGCGGCCACGCACGGCATCTACCGCGCCGCCATCCGTTCTGACGAGCAGGGGGCCTCAGCGGCCCCCTGAGCTGCGCCGATGCCGGGCGCCGGTCAGGGGAGTTCGGAGCCGCGCAGCACGAGGCGCGTGGGCAGAACGCGCGTCGTCGCTGCGCCCGGATCGCCGGCGAGGCGGCGGAACACGATCTCGGCGGCGAGACGGCCCATCTCCTGGATGTCCTGGCTCACGACGGACACCGCGGGGTCGCCGAGCAGAGCCGCCTCGAAGTCGTCGAAGCCGATCAGCGGAACCCGCCGGTGCTCACGGAACGCGAGGAGCGCGCCGACGGAGGCGCGGTTGTTCGCCGCGAAGACGGCGTCGACCCGCTCGTCGCGCAGGAGGCGGCCGACAGCGGCAGCGGCGTCCTCGCTCGAGTGGGCCGAGCTCGTGACGATCTGCTCGTCGACCGGGAGCCCCGCCTCCGCGAGGGCCTGCCGATAGCCGGCGTGGCGCTCGCGCATCGTGTAGATCGAGAGGTCGTCGGAGACGAACGCGATCCGGCGCGCGCCGTTCCGCACCAGTTCGGCCACCGCGGTGCGGGCACCGCCGGCGTTGTCGGCCAGGATGACGTCGGCGGCGGGGAACTCGACCGGCCGGTCGAGGAAGACCAGCGGGGGGATGGGCGGAGTCACGCTGCTCCAGTCCCGCCCGGCGTCTCGGGGAGGCACCACGATGAGCGCGTCGATGCGCTGTTCCATCAGCCGGTCGACGATCCGGTCGTGCTGCTGGCCGTTCTCATCGGAGCTCGCGCTGATCACGAGGTAGCCGTGCTCCCGCGCGCGGCTCTCGATCGCGCGGGTGAGCACTGAGTAATAGGGGTTGGCGAGGTCGCTGATGACGAGCCCGAGCGTGCGGCTCGTCCAGCCGGGGCGGATGCTCGCGGCCGCGAGGTTGCGCCGGTAGCCGAGGGTGGTGATCGCGGCGGCGATGCGGGCAGCCATGGCCGGGTTGATGTTCGTCTCCCCGTTGACGAACCGCGAGACCGTCTTGAGGGCGACTCCGGCCTCACGAGCGACGTCGTTCATCGTGGGTGCAGCCATCGTTCTTCCTCCGCGCCCAGTCTGGCATGCGTGCTTCTGCGGCGATCCCGCCCGGCCGGCTCGTTCTCCTCGTGCAGCGCAGTGCCCGGGGGCCGCGCGCTACAGACCCTCGGCCAGCTCCTTGATGGTGGCGAGCCGGCGGTCCCACTCGGCCCCCAGGGCGTCGAGGCGCCGGGCGGTGTCGGCGAGCTGGGAGCCGAGCACACGGAAGCGCAGTTCGCGGCCGGCACGCACGGGCTCGACGAGACCGGCCTCCTGCAGCACGGCGAGGTGCTTCGCTATCGCCTGGCGGGTCACCGGCAGGCGCCCGGCGAGGGCGGACGCCGAGGCGTCACCCTCGCCGAGTGCGACCAGGATGCTCCACCGCGTCTCGTCGCCGAGCGCGGCGAACACGGGAACCAGGGTGCCCGCGGTCACGCCGCGCCCGCGCCCGCCGAGGCCGCCTCGGACTCGAGCAGCACGACGAGCTTGTCGAGCTCGCCGTTCCAGCCGCCACGGTGGCTCTCCATGTCGTCGGCCGGTGCCGGGAGCGTCTCGAAGCCGCTCTCGACGACGGTGAGCATCGTGCCGGAGGCCGTCGGCTCCAGCGTAAAGGTGAACAGGGTCGAGCGGCTGTCATCGACGGCATCCGGAACCGGTTCGCCGAGGCAGGGGTTGCTCCAGCGGTAGGAGACGCTGTGCGGAGCATCCATCGCCTCGACGCGCACCGGCACGGGCTCACGCCCGGGCCAGGTGATGGTTCCGGATGCGCCGGGCGCGACGGCCACATCCGCGTCGCCCCCGAACTCGGTGTGCCCGAACCACCGCGAGATGTGCTCGGGGCGCGTCACGGCCGCCCACACCTTCTCGGGAGCGGCGGCGATCGTGATGCTCCGCCGCACGGTGAAGGCGTCGTCGTCGACGACGGAGGGCTGGTTGCTGGTCATGGTCATGATGATGGTCCTTTCGCTCGCATAATGCAACTCAAAGGTTGCATATCTGGAGCAAATGTGCAACCTAAAAGTTGCACATTCGCGGACGCGCGGACCGGCGGGAGTTCGGCAACGACGCGCGGGGCCGCTGAGGCGCCGAATCCGTCGGAACCGTCGCGTCATGATTCGCGGGCGGCCGCGTCTTCTTCGGTGAGAGGCGCGGCGGTGGCATCCCCCAGCGGCCGTCGTGCTTCTCCCTGACACGGCACACGGATGGGCGGACACGTGAACGACACCTGGCGCGACGAGCAGCACCACGGCTACGGGGAGGCGGACTTCTCCGTTCCCTTCGACGACGAGGTGGGCCTCTCCGAGGTACTGGGTGCGCGGGGGATGGCACTCCCGCCGCGCGCCCCCGACGGGCGGCGCAGCGCGGAAGCGCCGCCGGCGCACACGCGCATCTTCCGCGCGAGCGCGCTCCGGCTCCTCCCCTCGGTGTTCGGCGCGTTCTTCGACCGCCGTGAGGTGGTGACCCGCATCGAGGTGAGCGACGTCTGGGTCTACGCCACCATGGGCTGGCACCAGACCTTTCTCTGGCACCGCGGCCAGGTGCGTTTCGAGGTGTCTCCCGAGAAGCGCACGCTCACGGTGGACAGCTTCGGCGAGAGCGTGGAGCTGCGCTGCCCGCATTTCTCGCGGGCGCTCATGGCGGAGCTACAGGGCGTGCTCGCCGACCGTGGCGCCTCGGCCACCGGGGGGAATGGAACGGGCGCGCACCCACCGAGGTGAGCACGCGCCCGTGAACAGCGGAACGCTCAGTTCTGCGCGGGCAGCTTCTTGACGGTGTCGAACAGGAAGCGGTAGCTGAACCCGGCGATCAGCGCGCCCACGATCGGGAACACGATGAACACCCACAGCTGCGCCAGCCAGTCGCCGCCGCCGTAGATGGCGGTCGCGATCGAGCGTGCGGGGTTGAGCGAGGCGTTGTCGATCGGGATGGTGACGAGCAGCATCAGCGTGAGCGTGAAGCCGATCGCGATGGGGGCGAAGCCGGCCACGGCCCGAGCGTTCGTGACGCCGAGGATCACCAGCAGGAACAGGAAGGTGATGATGATCTCGGCGGCGATGGCCGAACCGATGCCGAAGCCGCCGGGCGAATGCTCGCCGAAGCCGTTGGAGACGAAGCCGCCCCCGGTCGCGCTGTCGAGGAAGCCGGCGGGGCCGCCGGACGCGAGGGCGAACACCGCGGTGGAGGCCAGAACCGCTCCGACGATCTGGGCGAGGATGTAGGGCAGCACGCCGCTCCACGCGAAGCGGCGGGCGGCGGCGAGCCCGAGGGTGACGGCCGGGTTGAAGTGACCGCCCGAGGTCGGGCCGAAGGCGTAGGCGCCGATCATGACGGCGAGACCGAGCGCCAGCGCGACGCCGAGGAATCCGACGCCGAGCGGGTTGCCGGCATCCTGTGCCCCGAAGAAGGCGGAGAAGGTGCCGGTGCCGACCACGGCGAACACCAGCAGGAAGGTTCCCGCGGTCTCGGAGATCAGTTTGGCGAGGAGGGAGGGCTCGGAGGGTTCCGGGGCAGCAGGATACGACATGATTCAGTCCGATTCTTCGACGGCGAAAGAGGGGTGCGGTGCTGCGTGAGCGCTGCGAGTTCGCAGTGAGCGCTACGGCAGTCTTTAACCTAGTGGCTCGGCGTGGGCGCTTGGAATGTCGGAGGTGCGGCGCACAATGGCCTCATGATGAACCTGGAAACGTGTGAACGATGCGAAGGCTCGGGTGCCGACCCGATGCAGGCCCTGTTCGACGACGACGTGGTGCTCTGCGTGGAGTGCCGCGGCGACGGCATGCTGGTGGCCGTCGACGTGGTCGAAGAGCGGATGCTGCTCTCCGCCTGAACGCGGTGGTCGCAGGTCGGTCGCGGCCTGCGCGGCACGGCAGTCGATCCTTTTGCATCGTTCCTGAGCGGTGTCCACATGAAACGAACGGGTAACGAATCGCCCGTTGGGGTGCGCTTTCGTCACAATCAGGGGACGATTTTGGCAGGAGGGGAACGATGGCCTTCAATCACTACCGCCGCACGGCCCCTCGCGAGCCCGCGCCCGTCGCCGCTGGCGACTCGTCGGATCCCTACGCGGCCTACCTGAACTGGGTGGCCCAGGGGCGCCCCTCGATGACCGGTCCGGCAGCCCGGCCCGAACCCGGCACGGTGTTCGTGATGGACCACATCCAGGTGCAGGAGCGTGCGGGAACGCCCGTGATCGAGACCCCGCCGTCGACGTGGAAGCGCCTGACCGCCGCTCTGCGCCGGATGGCCGGCTGAGCCGGATCGCCGCCTGAGCCTCGCCCTCGGCTAGGCCGTGGCCGAGGCGCCCCCGAGAAGCGCGCCCGACATCGACGTGGTCTGTTCGCGCAGCGCCTCGACCACCGCGGCGACGGCGGGCTGCGCGAGCGAGTCGGGCCGCACCACCATCCAGTAGGGCAGGCGCTCTTCGATCAGCTCCGGCAGCAGCCGCAGCAGATCGTCGTGCCGTTCCGCCATGAAGCACGGCAGAAAGCCGATGCCGGCCCCGGCCCGCGTCGCTTCTACGTGCACGAACACGTTCGTGGAACTCAGCGAGTCGCGCATCCCGGGCACCAGCCGCCGGGGCGCGTCGAGGTCGTCGACCTGCAGCATCGAGTCGATGAAGTAGACGAGCGGATGCGTCACCAGCTCCTCGACGCTCCGTGGTTCCCCGTGGAGGTCGAGGTAGGCCCGGGTCGCGAACATGCCGAGCGTGTAGTGCCCGAGCGGGATGGTCTCCGCCCGGTGGGCGGACGGCGTGCCGACCACCACCTCGATGTCGAGCCCGGAACGGTGCTGGAGTGCGCGCCGGGTCGCGGTGATCAGCTCCACCCGCAGGAGCGGATGGGTGCGCTGGAGGCGCGCGATGGCGGGCGCGGCGATGAAGGCGCTGAACCCGTCGGTGGCCGACATCCGCACCACTCCGGAGAGCCGGGACTCCGGGCCGCCCGCGTCGAGCAGGCCCAACGCGGCCTCGACGCCCTCGGCGGCGAGCAGGGCCCGGCCGCCGAGCTCGGTGAGCTCCCAGCCACCGATCGTGCGGGAGAGCACGCGGCCGCCGAGATCGCGCTCGAGGGCCGCGATGCGGCGGGCGACGGTGGTGTGGTTGAGGCCGAGGGTGCTGCCTGCCGTGGTGAAGCGGCCCGTGCGCGCGACCGAGAGCAGCACGAGCAGGTCGTGCGGATCGGGCGAGCTCGACGAGGCCACATCTGCAATTATGCACACCGGATACGCCGGATTAGCCATTGCAGCCACCCGAATGTGCACGAATACTCGGTGCAGTCAACGACGACGAAGAGGAGGCACGATGAGTGTGAACGATCGAGTGCGCACCGGAACGACAGCGGCCGGATCGACAGCGGCCGGATCGACAGCGGCCGGATCGCAAGGGCCGCACCGCGCGAGTGGTGGCGACCAGGCCCCGCGGGGTCTCAAGCGGGTGGTCGCCGCATCGATGGTGGGCACCGTGGTCGAGTGGTACGAGTTCTTCCTCTACGCCACGGCCGCCAGCCTCGTCTTCGGCACGGTGTTCTTCCCGAACGCCGGAAGCCAGCTCGACGGCATCATCGCGGCCTTCCTCACCTATGCCGTCGGATTCGTGGCGCGCCCGCTCGGTGGCATCGTCTTCGGCCAGATCGGCGACCGCTTCGGCCGCAAGCAGACGCTGCAGGTCACGATCATCATGATCGGCGCCGCGACCTTCCTCATCGGCTGCCTGCCGGGGTTCGCGACGGCGGGCTACTGGGCGCCGGCCCTCCTGGTGGCGCTGCGCTTCATCCAGGGCTTCGCCCTCGGCGGCGAGTGGGGCGGCGCGGTGCTGCTCGTGGCCGAGCAGAGCCCCGACCGCTCGCGCGCCTTCTGGGCCAGCTGGCCACAGGCGGCGGTTCCGGTGGGCAATCTCCTCGCCACCCTGGTGCTGCTGGCGATGTCGGCCCTGCTGCCGGCCGAGGAGTTCCTCGGCTGGGGCTGGCGGGTCGCGTTCTGGATCTCGGCGCTCATCGTGCTGGTGGGCTACTACATCCGCACCCACGTGACCGAGTCGCCGATCTTCGTCGAGACCCGCGCCGAGATGGAGGCCACCCGCACCGCCCGCCTCGGGGTGTTCGAGGTGGTGCGCCGCTACCCCCGTGGAGTGCTCGCCGCCATGGGGCTCCGGTTCGCCGAGAACATCCTCTACTACATCATCGTGAGCTTCTCGATCGTCTACCTCGTGACGGTGCACAAGTACAACACGAGCCAGCTCTTGCTGGCGCTGCTCATCGCCCACGCGGTGCACTTCGCCGTGATCCCGCAGGTGGGCCGTCTCGCCGACCGCATCGGCCGCAAGCCCGTGTACTTCGCCGGAGCGGTTCTGGGCGCCACCTGGGCCTTCTTCGCCTTCCCGATGTTCGACACGCTGAACCCGGTGCTGATCGTGGCGGCGGTGACGATCGGGCTCTGCTTCCATGCCCTGATGTACGCCGGACAGCCGGCGATCATGGCCGAGATGTTCCCGACCCGCATGCGCTACTCGGGGGTCTCGCTCGGCTACCAGGTGACCTCGATCGTGGCGGGCTCCTTGGCGCCGATCATCGCCTCCGCTCTGCTGCAGCGCTTCGGGTCATGGCTGCCGGTGGCGTTCTACATCGTCATCGCCTGCGTGATCACCGCGGTCACCGTGCTCACGATCCGCGAGACCCGCGGCATCTCCCTGCGCTCGGTCGACGCCGCCGATGCGGCGCGAGACACGGCGACGGCGAGGGTGCGGGCGTGACCGCCACGCTCGGCTCGCCGCAGCTCACGGCCCCGCACCCCGTGCCCGCCGGCGTCGTCCCTGCGCTCGCCGGTCGCCGCGCCCTCGTGACGGGAGCGGCCGGCGGCATCGGGGCGGCGGTCGCCCGCGCTTTGAGCGAGCGCGGAGCCTCGGTCGTCGTGGCCGACGTCGACGCCCGCCGGGCCCAGCACGTCGCCGAGGAACTCTGCGAAGCCCGGGCGGCCGCCGGCCCGGCTGACGGCGATGCGGATGCCGGGCGGGGCCACGAGCATCCTGCCGCGGTCGCCTGGGCCGTCGACCTGAGCGACGTGGCCGCCCTGAGTGACGCCCGGCTGGCGGAGCACCTCTGCGACATCGACATCCTGGTGAACAACGCCGGCATCCAGCACATCAGCCCGATCGAGACCTTCGACCCCGCGGCGTTCCGGCGCATCCTGGCCCTCATGCTCGAAGCGCCCTTCCTTCTCGTGCGGGCCGCGCTGCCCGGCATGTACGAGCGCGGCTTCGGCCGCATCGTGAACGTGTCCTCGGTGCACGGGCTGCGCGCCTCCGCGTTCAAGAGCGCCTATGTCGCCGCCAAGCACGGCCTCGAGGGGTTCTCGAAGGTCACGGCCCTCGAGGGCGCTCCGCACGGCGTCACGAGCGTCTGCGTGAATCCGGGCTACGTGCGCACACCGCTCGTGGAGCGCCAGATCGCCCAGCAGGCCGAAGCGCACGGCATCAGCGAAGACGAGGTGCTGGAGCGGGTGCTGCTGGCAGAGAGCGCGGTGAAGCGCCTGGTGGAACCGGGCGAGGTCGCGTCGCTCGTGGCCTGGCTCGCCTCGGACGAGGCGGCGATGGCCACGGGATCGAGCTACCTGCTCGACGGCGGCTGGAGCGCGCACTGACCATCGCCGGTGACGGGAACCCGCAGCACTGATCGCGCCACCCTGTTCCTCAGGGCCCACGGTGGCTACCCTCGAAGTGTGTCGGCCGAAGTAGAGGCATATCGAGAGGCGCTGGATCGGGCGCGGGCCCACTCGCTGGAGTGGCTGGCGTCGATGCCGTCGCGTCCGGTGCGTCCGCGGGCGACGGCGGACGAGATCGCGGCGACGCTTCCGGCGGAGCTGCGCGACGGGCCGGCCGACGCGGCCGAGGTCGTCGACGAGCTGGCGCGCCACGCCGAACCGGGCCTCATGGCCATGCCCTCGGGCCGCTTCTTCGGCTGGGTCATCGGGGGCACCCTGCCCGCCGCGCTCGCCGCCGACTGGCTGGTGAGCGCGTGGGATCAGAACGCCGCCATGCGCTACGCCACCCCGGCGGTCGCCGCCCTCGAGGAGCAGGCCGGTCAGTGGCTGCTCGACCTGCTCGGCCTGCCCGCCGCCTCCGGAGTCGGCTTCACCACGGGCGGCACGATGGCCAACTTCACGGGCCTCGCGGCCGGGCGCCGGCACGTTCTCGAGCGCGTGGGCTGGCACGTCGACTCGGACGGACTCACCGGAGGTCCCCGCGTGCGCGTGATCGCGGGCGCCGAACGGCACGCCTCGGTCGACATCGCCCTGCGCTATCTCGGCCTGGGCCTGCCGACCGCGGTGGCGGCTGATGAGGAGGGGCGCATCCGTCCGGAGGCGCTCGCCGCGGAGCTGGATGCCGGCGCGTCCGGCGGCTCGCCCGGCCCCGCCATCGTGGTGCTCCAGGCCGGCAACCTGCACTCGGGCGCCTTCGACCCGATGGGGGAGTGCATCCGCATCGCCCACGCGCACGGTGCCTGGGTGCACGTCGACGGCGCCTTCGGGCTGTGGGCCGCGGCCAGCCCCCGCCACCGGGAGGCGCTCGCCGGCATCGAGCTGGCCGATTCCTGGGCGACGGATGCGCACAAGACGCTCAATGTGCCCTACGACTGCGGGGTGGCCGTCGTGGCGGACGCCGAGATCCTACGGGCGAGCTTCACGGCCGAGACGAGCTACCTCGTGCTCGAGGGGCACGGCGTGAGCGACCCCTTCGAACGCGTTCCCGAGTTCTCGCGCCGCGCCCGCGGCGTTCCGGTCTGGGCGGCCCTGCGCTCGCTCGGGCGCAGCGGAGTGGTCGAGCTCGTGGAACGGCTGACCGGCACCGCCCGGGCTCTCGCCGAGGGGCTCGGCCGGCTGCCCGGCGTCGAGATCCTGAACGAGGTCGTGTTCACGCAGCTCTGCCTGAGCTTCGGCAGCGACGAACGCACCCGGGCGGTGACGCAGGCGCTCATCGACGACGGCGAGGTGTGGATGTCGGGCTCGCGCTGGCGCGACCGCGCGGTGCTGCGCATCTCGGTGAGCAACTGGTCGACGGATGCCGGCGACATCGCCGCCTCGATCGCGGCGGTCGAGCGCGCGATGGCCGCAGTCCCCGACTGACACCGGAATCTGCCGACGCCGGACACCGCCGACGCCGCCCGCCTCCGGCCGATCGACCCTAGGCCGTCGGGGCCGTCCCGGTGGCGCCCGCCGGGGCCACGGCCACGAGCTCGCGGCGGCGTGCCCGCAGATGCCACGGCATCACCGCGGACTCGAGCTGCACCTTCAGGCTCATCTTCGAGGTGCCGTCGGCGCGTTCGACGAAGCGGATGGGCGTCTCGACCGTGCGCAGGCCCGAGAGCGAGGCGCGGTAGCCCATCTCCACCTGGAAGGCGTAGCCGTTCGAGTGGATGGAGGGCAGATGGATGGTGCGCAGCGCATCCGCTCGCCAGGCCTTGAAGCCGGCCGTGCTGTCTTTGATGCCCAGGCGCAGGATGGCCTCGACGTAGACGTTGGCCCCCCAGGAGAGCAGGCGTCGGTGCCACGGCCAGTCGGCGGCGACGGAGCCGCCCTCGACGTAGCGCGAGCCCACGACGACATCGGCGGTGCGGAGCCGCTCGAGCATGGTGGGGATGACCTCGGTGGGATGCGAGAGATCGGCGTCCATCTGGATGACGACGTCGGCGCCGGCCTCGAGCGCGGCCATCATGCCGGCGACGTAGGCGCGGCCGAGGCCGTCTTTCACCGCGCGGTGCAGCACATGCACCGAGGTGTCGCTCGCGCCGATCTCCTCGACCACCTGGCCGGTGCCGTCGGGGGAGCCGTCGTCGACGACGAGCACGTTGAGGCGGGGCACTCCGAGCGCGGACAGACGCCGGATCAATTCGACGATGTTGTCCCGTTCGTTGTACGTCGGGACCACGACATAGACGAGGGGGGAAGAGCTGGACACCGCCATATGCTATCCCGGACCCGGGGCTTCAGCCTGTCTGCTGTCTGAGTGCGCCCTGGGCATCCGCTTGGCCGATGAGGCGCCACACGGTGCGCGTGAGGGCCGGATGATCGAGCGCGATCTGGCGCAGCACGCGGTAGTTGCGGGCCGAGCCGGGCCGCTGCCCGCCGTTCTCGTTGATGTTGTCGGCGCGCAGGAGATAGACCACGAGCTCGTCGACCGTGGGCAGTTCCTCCATGAAGGCCCACGGATCCTCTCCGGCGAGCAGGCGCTCGTGCACGATGGTGTCGAGCTCGTCCTTCGCCTCGGCACGCAGCACCTCGAGACTCGCCCGTCCCCGCGGGAGATGCTCGTGCGCGCTCATGATCCGAGCCTAAGCACGCCTCCCGAGAACTTCGAATCCGAGCCCAGCTCACAGTTCTGTGTATACAGAACTGCCAGAACTCCCATTGCTGTCGCCGCCTGATCGGAGTATCTTGGCAATAATGTATACATCGGGAGAGTGGGCCTAGTGGCCCGCGCGAGCGACACGGCCTACGAGGCCCTGCGCGCCGACATCCTGTCGTGGCAGCTCGGCCCGGGCAGCGTGCTCGCCGAGGTCGAGCTCTCCGCCCGCCTCGGCCTTTCCCGCACGCCGGTGCGCGAGGCTCTCGCCCGCCTCGTCGCCGACGGCCTCGTCGAGCCGCTCGGCGGCCGCGGCCTCGTGGTGACGCCGGTCTCCGCCGAGAACGTGACGGAACTCTACGAGCTCCGTCAGGCGCTCGAGGCGCAGGCCGCCGCGCTCGCCGCCGAGCGGCGCGAGCCCGCCCCGTTCCTCGCCCTCCAGAACGAGTTCCGCGAAGTGCCGGCGCTGCTGGCCGACGACTCGGCCGATCCGGGCCATCGCGCCTACTACGACCTCGTGACGCGCTTCGACGGGGCGGTCGACGAGGCGGTGCGCAACCCGTTCCTCGTGTCGGCGCTCGGCGGGGTGCGCACGCACCTCGCGCGCATCCGCCGCCTCTCCCGCGACAACCCGGCCCGCCTGCTCGAAGCAGCGCGCGAGCACCTGCTCATCGTCGACGCGATCGTCGACGGCGACGTGCGACTCGCCGCCGATGCCACCCGCGTGCACCTCGCGCGGAGCCTGCGGTCGACCCTGGGCTCCTTGCCCGCCGCGACGCCGCTCCCTCTCTCCCTCTCCTCCGCGACGACCTCAGCAAAGGAAGCCCCCCTCCGATGAATCAGCACGACGTGCGTGTGTACAAGAGCGACGAGAACCTCGCCCGCGAAGACCAGCTCGCCCACAAGATCGCCACGGTCGCCACCGACCCCGTGGCGGTCACCGAGGAGGTCACCGAGATGGTGATCAACCGGATGATCGACAACGCGGCCGTCGCCACCGCGTCGATCACGCGCGGCCCGGGCATCGCGGCCCGCGCTCAGGCGCTCGATCACCCCTACTCTCCCGGCGCCACGGTGTTCGGCGTCGCCGGGCGCTACGGCCCCGAGTGGGCGGCCTGGGCGAACGGGGTGGCCGTGCGCGAGCTCGACTACCACGACACCTTCCTCGCGGCGGAGTACTCCCACCCGGGCGACAACATCCCGCCCCTCCTCGCCGTGGCCCAGCACGCCGGCCGAACCGGCGCAGAGCTCGTGCGCGGCATCGCCACGGGCTACGAGATCCAGATCGACCTCGTGAAGGGCATCAGCCTGCACAAGCACAAGATCGACCACGTGGCCCACCTCGGTCCGTCGGCCGCCGCCGGCATCGGCACCCTGCTCGGTCTCGACGTCGAGACGATCTTCCAGGCCATCGGCCAGGCGCTGCACACCACCACCGCCACCCGGCAGTCCCGCAAGGGCGAGATCTCCACCTGGAAGGCGCACGCCCCCGCGTTCGCGGGCAAGATGGCGGTCGAGGCCGTCGACCGCGCGATGCGCGGGCAGACCAGCCCCACCCCGATCTACGAGGGCGAGGACGGCGTGATCGCCTGGCTCCTCGACGGGCCGGATGCGCACTACCGTGTCTCGCTGCCGGCCGCCGGCGAGGCCAAGCGCGCCATCCTCGACAGCTACACCAAGGAGCACTCGGCCGAGTACCAGGCGCAGGCCTGGATCGACCTGGCCCGCAAGCTGCACCACGAGCGTCCGGAGCTCGCCGACCCGGCGAACGTGGGCAGCGTCACCATCCACACCAGCCACCACACCCACTTCGTGATCGGCTCGGGCGCGAACGACCCGCAGAAGTACGACCCCGCCGCCAGCCGCGAGACGCTCGACCACTCGATCCCCTACATCTTCACCGTGGCGCTGCAGGACGGCGCGTGGCACCACGTCGACTCCTATGCGCCGGAGCGCGCCGCCCGCCCCGACACCGTGGAGCTCTGGCGGAAGGTGCGCACGCTCGAGGACAGCGAGTGGACCCGCCGCTACCACTCCGAGGACCCGGCCGAGAAGGCCTTCGGCGGACGGGTTGAGATCATCCTGCACGACGGGACGACCGTCACCGACGAGATCGCGGTGGCGGATGCGCATCCGCTCGGCGCCCGCCCCTTCGCCCGGGCCGACTACATCCGCAAGTTCGAGACCCTCGCCGCGGGCGTGGTCGAGGAGGCGGAGATCGCGCGCTTCCTCGCTCTCGTGCAGCGGCTGCCCGAGCTCTCAGCCGCGGAGCTCGGCGGACTCACCGTGCAGGCCCGGCCCGGGCTGCTCGAATCGATCCCGCTGCCGAAGGGACTCTTCTGATGCTGTACTCCACCGTTCCCGCCGCCGAGAAGCGCGCCGCGTTCCGGGCCGCCCTGAACTCGGGCGTGCTGCAGCGGATGCCCGGGGCCTTCAACCCCCTGAGCGCCCGTCTCATCCAGGACAAGGGCTTCGAGGGTGTCTACATCTCCGGCGCGGTGATCGCGGCCGACCTCGGTCTGCCCGACATCGGGCTCACCACCCTCAGCGAGGTCGCGGGCCGCGGTGCGCAAATCGCCCGCATGACCGACCTGCCGGCACTGATCGACGCCGACACCGGCTTCGGCGAGCCGATGAACGTGGCCCGCACCGTGCAGACGCTCGAAGACGCCGGGCTCGCCGGGCTCCACATCGAAGACCAGGTGAACCCGAAGCGCTGCGGGCACCTCGACGGCAAGGCCGTCGTCGACGCCGACACGGCCGTGAAGCGCATCCGGGCGGCGGCGGATGCGCGGCGCGACCCGAACCTGCTCATCATGGCCCGCACCGACATCCGGGGCGTCGACGGGCTCGGCGCCGCGATCGACCGCGCGAAGCAGCTCGTCGATGCGGGGGCCGACGCGATCTTCCCCGAGGCCATGGCCTCGCTCGAGGAGTTCGAGGCGATGCGCGCCGCCGTCGACGTGCCGATGCTCGCCAACATGACCGAGTTCGGCAAGAGCGAGCTGTTCACGAACCAGCAGCTCGCCGACGTCGGCGTGAACCTCGTCATCTACCCCGTGTCCCTGCTGCGCATCGCGATGGGCGCCGCCGAGCGCGGCCTCGACGAACTCGTCGCCGAAGGTTCACTCCGCGGACAGGTGCCCACCATGCAGACCCGTGCGAGGCTCTACGAACTGCTCGACTACGAGTCGTACAACGCGTTCGACACCTCCGTGTTCAATTTCGACGTCCCGACCGCCCGCTGAGCCGGCGACTTCACGAAGGAGTGACTGACATGACCGAAGAACCCGAGATCCGCAAAGGCCTGGCCGGCGTGGTGGTGGACTACACCGCCGTCTCGAAGGTGAACCCCGAGACGAACTCGCTGCTCTACCGCGGCTACCCCGTGCAGGAGCTCGCCGCCTCGTGCTCGTTCGAACAAGTGGCCTACCTGCTCTGGAACGGCGAACTGCCCACCCCGGGCGAGCTCGAGGCCTTCGAGGCCGACGAGCGGGGTCAGCGCGCGCTCGATCCGGCGGTGAAGCGCGTGATCGACGAACTGCCGCTCACCGCGCATCCGATGGACGTCGTCCGCACCGCCGTGAGCGTCATCGGCGCCCTCGATCCCGACTGGGCCGACGCGAGCCCCGAGGGCAACCTCGCGAAGGCCGTGTCGCTGTTCGCGAAGCTGCCCGCCATCGTGGCCTACGACCAGCGCCGCCGTCGCGGGCTCGCCCTGGTGGAGCCGGATGCCTCGCTCGGCTACTCGGCGAACTTCCTGAACATGACCTTCGGCGAGGTTCCCTCGGCCGTGGTGGTCGACGCCTTCGACGTGTCGATGATCCTCTACGCCGAGCACTCGTTCAACGCCTCGACCTTCACCGCACGCGTGGTGACCTCGACGCTCAGCGACCTCTACTCGGCCGTCGTCGCGGCGATCGGCGCGCTCAAGGGCCCGTTGCACGGCGGGGCCAACGAGGCCGTGATGCACATCTTCGACGAGATCGGCACGGCGGACGCCGCCGAGGCCTGGCTGGATGCGGCGCTCGCCGAGAAGCGCAAGATCATGGGCTTCGGCCACCGGGTCTACAAGAACGGCGACTCGCGGGTGCCCACCATGAAGGCGGCGCTCGACACCCTGATCGTGGAGTACGACGCCCCCGAGCTCGGTGCCCTCTACACCGCGCTCGACGACGCGATGCAGGCACGCAAGAACATCAAGCCCAATCTCGACTACCCGTCCGGCCCCGCCTACCGCCTGATGGGCTTCGACACCGAGATGTTCACTCCGCTGTTCGTGGCGGCGCGCATCACGGGCTGGACGGCGCACATCCGGGAGCAGCTCGCCTCGAACGCCCTCATCCGTCCGCTGAGCCTCTACAACGGACCCGCGGAGCGCCATCTGCCGAGCTAAACTCGGCGCGTGAGCACCCCTGAGGATCGGCTTCGCGACGCGCTGGGTGCCCAGGACTGGGATGCCGTGATCGCGATCATCGGCGACGACTGGACGCAGCTGATGCAGGGGCCGCGGGAGACTCTGCGGGTCGCGCTCAATGCGCTGCCCGCCGAGGTGTTCGAAGCCAACGCGCGGCTGGGCGTCGCGCGCGACTACCTGAACTTCATCCCCGACTCGGGCGAGGTGCGGCCCGTGCGCTTCCAGCACACACCGTCGCCGCCGGCCGGGCTGCTCGACACCCTCGCGGTGCTCACCGCGCGCACCGCCTCCGACCGCTTCATCGGCGCCTTCGACCGCGCCGTCGACACGGTGCGCGAGATCCACCGCACCCTCGCCGACGTGTCCGATGAGGCCCTCGTGGCAGTCAGGCCCGTGCTCGCCGAGATGCGCGTGCAGTGGGCGATCTCCTTGCTCTTCGGCGGCCACCTCACGGATGCGCTGCACGGCTTCGAGCGCAGCTACGACGAAGCGCTCGCCTTCGGCAACACCCGCATGGCGGCGGAGTCGGCGGGCTCGATCGCCTTCATCGCGAGCCTCGGCGGCGACCGCCGCGAGCGCGAGCGGTGGATCGCGCGGATGCCGGCGCTCGACGTCGCCGCCCCGCCCGACACGGTGGGGGTGATGGGCGGCCTGGCCGCGGCCGTCGCGGCCATCGACGGCCTCGACCCCGCCGCCGCCTCTGCCGCCCTCGACCGCACGCCGGGCGACGAGACGGCTCCGGAGCAGTGGGTGCTGCGGATGTACGTGGAGTCGCGTCTGGCTGCGAAGTTCGGCGACCCTCGGGCGCAGCTGGTGCAGTTGCGCGCCGCCGCGCGCTCGCACCTGCCGGCCCTGTCGCAGTCGGGGCTCAACCACTGGTTGCTGCGCCTCAGCGAGGCCACGCTGCTCCAGGCCATCGGCGACCTGCGCGCGAGCGCCGAGGTGGCCGGGGAGCTGCGGGGCTCGAGGGTGGAGGCGGCCGTCGAGAGCGGGGCGATCGTCTCGGCCTGGGTGCTCGCACGCCAAGGCGAGGCCCGTCGCGCCCTGGCCGTGGCGGGGCCCTTCCTCGTGCAGGCCGACACCCCGCGTACGAGCGTCGAGATGCTCGCCGTGACCGCGGCCGCCCAGCTGCAGCTCGGCCGGGAGCAGGATGCCGCGGCCAGCTTCACCACCGGCCTCCAGCTCGCGCTGCACGAGGGTCTGCACTCGGTGCTCACGCACTTCGAAGGGCCGGAGCTCGAGGCGCTCGAGCTCGCGGCCGGCATCCGTGTTCCTCCGGCCATCGCGAGCGCGCTCGAGCGGGCGAACCGGCCCGTCTTCGGCCGGCCGGCCGTCGCGGCCCTCAGCCATCGGGAACAGGTGGTGCTCCGGCTGCTCATCGAGGGGCTCAGCACCGACCAGATCGCGCAGCACGAGCACGTGTCGCGCAATACGATCAAGTCGCAGACGCAATCGCTCTTCCGCAAGATCGAGGTCTCCAGTCGCGAGGCGGCCGTGGAGCTCGGCCTCGCGCATCCGGAGCTGTGGGCGTCGGTCTGAGCCGCCCTCCGGGGGCCGTCGGTCATAGAGGCAGGGAGATCGCATGGGGTCCTTCGACACCGCTCTGGTGATCGTGCCACTGCTGGCCGTCGTCGCGCCGCTGCTGGCCGCCGCGATCGGCCGGGTGGCGAAGGTGCCGCTCGTGGTGTTCGAGATCGTGCTCGGGCTGCTGGTGGGCCCGAGCGTTCTGGGCTGGGTGCCCGAGAGCGCCTTCATCGGCACGCTCGCGAACTTCGGGCTCGCGATGCTCTTCTTCATGGCCGGCAACGAGATCGACTTCGCGGCCATCAAGGGCCGGCCGCTCACCCGGGCGGCCCTCGGCTGGCTGGTGTCGCTGGTCCTCGGGCTCGTGATCGGCATCGTGCTCGCGCCGACCGTGGAGGCGGGGGTGTTCATCGCCATCGCACTCACCTCGACTGCGCTCGGCACCCTGATGCCGGTGCTCCGCGACGCCGGGGAGCTGTCGACGCCGTTCGGCCTCGCCGTCACGGCGATCGGGGCTGCGGGCGAGTTCGGTCCGCTGGTGGCGATCTCGCTCTTCCTCAGCGGCCGCAGCCCCGGCATCGCCGCCCTCGTGCTCCTGGGCTTCGCCGTGGTGACGGCCCTCGGCATCTGGCTGGCCTCGCGCGGGCCGCACACCCGCATGCACGCGATCGTCGCGGCGACGCTGCACACCAGCGGGCAGTTCGCCGTGCGGCTCGTTCTGCTCATCGTGGCCGCGCTCGTGGTGCTGAGCCTCGCGCTGGGGCTCGACATGCTGCTCGGGGCCTTCGCCGCCGGCATCCTGTACCGCGTTCTGCTGTCGGGGGCGAAGAAGCCCGACATGGCGTTCATCGAGTCGAAGCTCGAGGCGGTGGCCTTCGGCTTCCTCGTGCCGGTGTTCTTCATCTACACCGGTGTCACCTTCGACCTGACCTCGCTGCTCACGGAGCCGAACGCGCTCCTGCTGCTGCCGGTGTTCCTCGTGCTCTTCCTGCTGGTGCGCGGGCTGCCGGGGCTGCTCGCGGCGCCGCCCGGCGCATCCCGCAACGATCGAACGGCGATCGTGCTGTTCAGCGCGACCGGGCTGCCGATCATCGTGGCGGTGACCGAGATCGGTCTCGACGAGGGTGTGCTGCAGGCCGGCACCGCATCGGCGCTCGTGGGGGCGGGGATGCTGTCGGTGCTGCTTTTCCCGCTGCTCGCGCTCGGCCGGCGCCGCGCCTCGCTCGGCGGCGAGCGGCGCCCGCCCGACCTCGACGCCCACGTGCCTGTGGAAGGCTGAACGCATGGAACCCGACGTACTCGCCCCGGCCGCTCTCGTCTCCGGCGACCTCGCCCACCTCGAGCGGGCTGTCGCGCTCGCTCAGCAGGCGCGCGACCGCGGCGACCACCCCTTCGGCGCGGTGCTCGTGACGGCGGAGGGTGCCGTGGTCGAGGCGCTGAACTCGGTGTCCACCACGCACGACCCCACGGCGCACGCCGAGAGCAACCTGGTGAGGGCCGCCGCCGCCCAGGGTGTCGGCGCCGCCGCCTTCGCGACCAGCACGCTCTACACGAGCACCGAACCGTGCGCGATGTGCTCGGGGGCCATCTACTGGGCCGGCATCCCCCGGGTGGTCTTCGCGCTCTCGGAGAAGGCGTTGCGCGACTTCGTGCCGGAGGCGTCCAGCGAGCCGACGCTCGTGCTGCCGAGCCGCGAGGTATTCGCGCGCGGAGGGCGCCCGATCGAGGTCGTCGGCCCCGTCGCCCTCCCCGCTGCCACCGCGGTGCACGAGGGCTTCTGGGCCTGAGTCAGCCGCGCTCCGTGGTCACGGGCGCGCGCCCTGCCCAGGGAGCGGGAGCGGGGGAGCCGTGGCGACCGGCGTCACCGCCGAGCGCACCTGGCTCCAGCTGGAGCCGGCATCCATGTGCTCCACGCCGATGAGGTGGTCGAAGACGATGTTGGTCTGCGTCGAGGCCACCGAGTTGTCCATGCTCAGCTCGCTCGCCACGAAGTCGCGCAGCTGACCGGTGGAGGTGCAGGCCACGTGGATCAGGAAGTCGTCGGCTCCGCCGAGGAAGAACACGTTGAGCACGTTCGGCAGGGTGATGACCCGCTGGGCGTAGCTCTTGATCTGCGCCCGCGCCTGCGCCTTGAGGCGCACCGCCACGATCGCTTCGATCGGCAGGCCGAGCGAGGCCCAGTCGGGCTGGGCGTGGAAGGAGCGCAGCACGCCGCTCTGCTGCAGCGCGCGCACCCGCACGAGGCAGGTCGACGCGGCGATGCCCACCCGCTCCGCCAGTTCCTTGTTGGGCAGGCGTCCTTCGCGGGTGAGCTCCCAGACGATGCGCTCATCGATTTCGTCGACGACCGGCACTGTGACCTTCTCTCGAATCAGAGGGCTGAATTTAGCCGACTCACCGAATCTTCTTCGGAGTTAATGACACGGTAACAAATCGCTTTGATAATTCAAGCGACGACGCCGAACGCTCGGCGCGACCAGCCTGCCTCGAGAAGGAGTCCCCGTGATCATCGGCGTGCCGAAGGAGATCAAGAACAACGAGTTCCGTGTGGCGATGACGCCCTCGGGCGTCTTCGAGCTGGTGCGCCACGGGCACACCGTGCTCGTGCAGGAGGGGGCGGGGGTCGGCGCCGCGATCGGCGACGAGGAGTATGCGGCGGCGGGCGCATCCGTCGTCGGGCTCGACGCCGTGTGGGAGGCCGAGATGATCGTCAAGGTCAAGGAGCCGATCGCCGCCGAGTACGGACGCATCCGCGAGGGCCAGCTGCTCTTCACCTACCTTCACCTCGCCGCCGCGGAGCCCCTGGTCGAGGCGCTGCTCGCCTCGAAGGCCACCTCCATCGCCTACGAGACCGTGCAGCTCGCCGACGGCACCTTGCCGCTGCTCGCTCCGATGAGCGAGGTGGCGGGCCGCCTCTCGGTGATGGTGGGCGGCTACCACCTGATGGGCTCGAAGGGCGGCCGCGGGGTGTTGCTCGGCGGTGTGCCCGGAGTGCGCCCGGCGAAGGTCACCGTGATCGGCGGCGGCATGGCCGGCGAGAACGCCGTGCAGCAGGCCGTCGCGGTCGGCGCCGATGTCACGGTGCTCGACCTGAGCATCCCGCGCCTGCGTCACCTCGACGAGCTGTTCGGCGGTCGCGTGAAGACCGTCACCTCGAACGCCTTCGAGGTGGAGAAGTCCGTGCTCGAGGCCGACCTCGTGATCGGAGCCGTGCTGGTGCCGGGGGCGAAGGCGCCGAAGCTCGTGTCCCACGAGCTGGTGAGCCGCATGAAGCCGGGCTCGGTGCTCGTCGACATCGCGATCGACCAGGGCGGCTGCTTCGAGGACTCCCGCCCCACGACCCACGACGAGCCCACCTACACGGTGGAGAACTCGATCTTCTACTGCGTGGCGAACATGCCGGGAGCCGTGTCGTCGACCTCGACCGCCGCGCTCACGAACGCGACGCTGCCCTACGTGGTGCAGCTGGCCGACCTCGGCTGGCGCGCTGCCGTCGCGCGGAATGCGGCGCTCGAGCCCGCGGTCTCCACCGTCGACGGCGTGCTCACCCACGCGGGCACCGCGGAGGCCTTCCCGGCCTTCGGCTACACCCCGCTCGCCGAGCTGACGGCGTGACGCGCGGCCGGGGCTACGCGAGGAGGGCCCGGAGGTCGTCGGGCGTGAGGGACTGGGCGAAGAGGCCGTCGCCGTCGCCGTCGAGCACGGCGTCGAAGAGCTTCGCCTTCTCGGCCTTGAGTGCCATCACCTTCTCCTCGATGGTGCCCGTGGCCACGAGGCGGTAGACGTTCACCGGATGCGTCTGGCCGATGCGATGCGTGCGGTCGACGGCCTGGTCTTCCGAGGCCGGGTTCCACCACGGGTCGAGCAGGTAGACGTAGTCGGCCTCGGTGAGGGTGAGGCCGAAGCCGCCCGCCTTGAGGCTGATCAGGAACACCGGTGCGGTGCCCTCGCGGAACCGGGCGATGACCTCGGGGCGCCGCCGCGTGGATCCGTCGAGGTATTCGTAGGCGATGCCCGCCGCCTCCAGGCGCGCCGCGGCCTTCTCGAGGTAGCTCGTGAACTGGCTGAACACCAGTGAGCGGTGCCCCTCGGAGACGACCTCGCCGAGCTGCTCCACGAGCACGTCGAGCTTCGACGACGGCACACCCGAGTGGGCCTCGTCGATGAGCGTGGCGTCGAGGCTGAGCAGTCTCAGCAGGGTGAGGGAACGGAACACGATGAACCGGTTGCGGTCGAGGTCGTCGATGAGCCCGAAGAGCTTCTGCCGCTCGCGCTGCAGCACCGTGTCGTAGAGGTGGCGGTGCGCGGGCGCGAGCTCGACGTGCAGCACCTGCTCCTGCTTGTCGGGCAGCTCGGGCGCCACGGCCTCCTTCGTGCGCCGCAGCAGGAACGGCCGGATGCGCCGCCG
This sequence comes from Microbacteriaceae bacterium 3FA27C10, assembly GCA_005502775.1. Taxonomy (GTDB): domain Bacteria; phylum Actinomycetota; class Actinomycetes; order Actinomycetales; family Microbacteriaceae; genus Herbiconiux. The sequence goes on along the minus strand of SCNI01000040.1, from coordinate 7,164 downwards.
CAGCGTCTCGAGCAGCCCGCGGTCGAGTCCGCGCTCGATGGGCCGCTGGTACTTCTCGGCGAAGCGCACCGCGCTCGGAAAGAGGCCCGGCGCCACGATGTCGAAGAGCGACCAGAGTTCGAGCAGGTTGTTCTCGAGCGGGGTGCCGGTGATGGCGAGGGTGAAGTCGACGTCGAGCTCGCGGGCGCACTCGTGCAGCTTCGAGGCGTGGTTCTTCACGAACTGGGCTTCGTCGAGAACCAGCCCCGACCATCCGATCGCCTGGTAGCGCGCGAAGTCGAGGCGGAAGAGCGTGTAGCTCGTGACCACCACGTCGGCGCCCTGCGCGAGGGCGGCGAGGGTGCGGGCGCTCTTGGCCTGGGTGGTGGTGACGGCTCGGACGACGAGGCCGGGAGTGAAGCGGGCGGCCTCGTCGGCCCAGGTGCCCACGACGCTCGTGGGGGCGACGACGAGGAAGGGATGCGCGGGGCCGGCCGCGGCATCCGTCGCCGTCTCGCGCGCGTGCGCCAGCAGGGCCAGGGTCTGCACGGTCTTGCCGAGGCCCATGTCGTCGGCCAGCACGCCGCCGAGGCGGTGCTTCCAGAGCAGGGCGAGCCAGTCGAACCCGCTCTTCTGGTAGTCGCGCAGGGTGGCGGTGAGGCCGGCCGGCAGCGGGGTGGGCTCGATGCTCCGGAGGCCGGTCAGGCCGGCCACCGCGGCGCGCCAGCTCTCGGCCTCGGGGGAGTTCTCGGCGAGGTCCTCGAAGTCGGCGTAGAGGCTCACCTGGTGGCGGCTGAGGCGCACGCCCGTCTCCCACTCGTCGAGCGTGCCCGATTCCTCGAGCAGTTCACGCAGGCGGTCGAAGGCGGGGTGGTCGAGCGAGAGGTAGGTCTTGTCGACCATGAGCAGCTTCTTCTGGCCCTTCGCCAGGGCTTTGAAGAGCGGTCCGAAGGGGATGCGGTAGCCGTTCAGGTTCACCACGATGCCGAGGTCGAACCAGTCGCGCTTGAGCGTCTCGACGGTGGTGAGCGTGAGCTCGGGATGCCCGGTGAGCTCGCGGTAGGCCGGGCGCGCGCCGATGACGTCGACGCGGACGCCTTCGAGGGCCTCCAGTGCGGGCAGGGCGCGCTCGGCGAAGGCCGCCGCCTCGATGCCGCGGAGCGTCAGAGAGGGCTCGAGCGGGTCGATCGAGGGTGGGAAGCGCGTGAGCACGGCATCGAGCTCGACGGCGGTGCGGGCCTCGATGAGGCGTTCGGCGGCCTCGTCGCGGATGCCCACCCAGTCCCAGTCGAGCTGCAGCACGTCTCCGGGGCGGAAGCGAGCCGTGAGCACGAGAACGGGCGGGGGCACGGCGGGGAAGGCGACGCTCGCGTCGTCGCTCGTGAGGGTGACGCTCTGGCGGAGGGCGGGGTAGAACTCGTCGAAGAACTGCGCGCGCTCGGTGCGCGGGATGCGCAGGGGCGGCTGGCCGAGCAGCTGCAGCTCGCCGTCGGTGAGCGGATGCGCCGTGGGTGCGAGAACGATGGCGGGTCGCTTGCCGAGGCGGTAGGCGTAGAGGCCGTGGCGGCCGAGCGGGCCGGCGTCGAGGGCGGGGTGGGTGGTGGCATCCGGTGCGGAGCGGGCGTCGGCGTCTGGGGCGCTCGCGCCGGCGCCGGGGGGCGGGGACCCGGCGGTGGTGCTCGCGCGGCCGGCGTCGGCCGCGCGGCCGAACGTCACCACGGGGTCGAGGCGCAGGGAGCCGTCGCGGTTCTCGTGCGCATCCAGGTGCAGGGCGGCGACGCCGGGGTCGACGCGCACGCTGCCGCCGCGGGCGGAGGTGACGAGTTCGATGCCGAGGCGGTCGCCCTCGGCGAGGAGCTCCCAGAGCAGGGGGCTGGCGAAGTCGTCGAGGGCGAGCCAGTCGGTCTCGGGCGGGGCGAGGGAGTCGCGCAGAGCGCGATGCAGGGCGGCGAACTGGGCGAACCAGCGGTGGTGCTCGGGGTCGAGGTTGAGGCGGTTGACCTGGTGGGTGAACGAGCCCCAGGTGACGTTGGCCTTCACGTAGCTGCCGGCGGCGGTGCGGATGACGGGCCGTACGCCGAGGCGGCGCGGCGCGCGGGCGGCGGGCTCGGCCGCGCCGGCCGCATCCGGGGCCCCGTCGCTCGCGGTCTTCGAGGTGGGCCCGCGCCACCGGTCGTGCGTGCGCGGCGCGAGCTCGCGCACCTCGAACTGCAGGCCCATCGCCGTGGGGCGGTCGCCCGCTGTGCGCCCGGTCGCTCCCGCGCTCGCCGCTGCTCCCGCGGCTCCGATCACCGTCTGCCAGCGGCTTCCCCGCTCGGCGGGCGCGGGGGAGGCGGGCATGCCTCCATCGTCTCACCCGCCTCCGTCATCGCTGCCCGATCAAATATCCAGTGCCGCCAAATTAATTACTCGCCTGAGCTAGATCAACTGTTTGCTTCTCGCGTCAGAGTAGGTTGCCTGTAAATAAGCGGAAGTTCGGCGTGGATCCCACAGTCAGGGAGGAGGGTGAGTAAAATAACCCGATGGAGAAGATTGATTTCCCGCGATTCGATTTCGATAGCGACCTCACTCGTGCGGTCATCGAACTGGAGCGATCTCGCGCCGATCTCCATTCGGGGACCACGCCGCCAGAACTCTTCGTTCAACTCACCGAGCTGTTCCAGCTCCTCACGAGCATCATGTCGGCGCGCATCGAAGGCAACCGGACATCCATCCTCGATGCGGTGAGCGGCGCAGCCGCTCTGCGGAGCTCGGCTCGGGTCGAACTCGACGATGGGGTGGAAGAGATCCTGAACATCCAGCGAGCAGTCGAGTTCATCGAGGAGTACGCCGGATCCACGCCGATCGACCACCTGTTCATCCGAGAGCTCCACCGCATCGCCGTCTCGGGCCTCCGCCGCGAAGGCGACCCGACTCCGGGTGCCTATCGCTCGGGAGAGGTGTCGATCGTCGGGTCGGCGCATCAGCCCCCGTGGCCGGCCGATGTTCCGGACCGCATGTCTGCTCTCATCGCGTTCATCAGGGATGACGTGGAACCCCAGATGCAGTTGCTGCAAGCCGCGATCGCGCACCATCGTTTTCTGTGGATCCATCCCTTCGGCAATGGCAATGGCAGAACCGCTCGCCTCCTGACGTACGCGATGCTCGTGCGCCAGGGGTATGTGTCCGGCGCCGATTATCGGGCGGTGAATCCCACGGCGGTCTTCGGATCGGATCGCCAGGGGTACTACGACAATCTCGAAGCGGCGGATTCGCTGTCGAACGACGGATTGGTCGCCTGGTGCACCTACGTGCTCTCGGGCCTGAATACCGACATCCGCAAGCTGGGGCGCCTCAAAGACGGCATCTTCGTGACGGAGGAGCTGATCGTCCCCGCCGTCGGGCGGCTGCGCGCCAGTGGCGTCGTGACCGCGTCGGAGGCGGCAGCGCTGGTCATCACGGCCCGCCGGGCGGTCGTGAAGGCGGGAGATCTCGAACCGGCGTTCCCCGGTTCGCCGTCGACGCGGAGCCAGGCGATCAGGCGGCTCGTGGACCGGGGGCTGCTGAAATCGACTTCGCCCGGCGGTCGCTTCTATCAGCTCGTACTCGCGCCGAACGCGCTGACTGTGCACATCGTCACCCGGCTCGATCTGGCAGGCCTGCTTCCGCGCATCCTGAGCGACGATCCCGTGTAGTGGAGGGGTGGCGCGGGTGATCCGCGGCCGAGTTGGAACAGCTCTCGGCGGCATGCTAGGCTCTGATGTTCGTGCGGAGAATGACTTCCGCACGCGATGCGCCCTTAGCTCAGCTGGATAGAGCGTCTGACTACGGATCAGAAGGCCAGGGGTTCGAATCCCTTAGGGCGCACACTCGACTCCCCTGTCACCGCAAGCCGGTGGCGGGGGAGTTTTGGTTTCATCGACATGAGCCGATGCTATCTTCGCCGCATGGATCTCGAGGAACGTCGGTACCGCGCCAAGTGGGCGGTCATCACCGTTGTCTCGGGGCTGGCGGTGCTCGTCGGCGGGTACGCGTGGGCATTCACCGCGTGGTCGGGAACCGGCGGCGACTGAACGGCCGTTCGCGGTAGCGAGTGCGCTGGTCCGGCCGTCCCCGCATCGGGATCGCGGCGCACACGGCCCCCGAGCGGCGCGGTCCGGGAGAGGCGAGGTGCCGGCCGTGATCGTCGCGGGCGCACGTGCTCAGCGCTCGGGCTGGGACTCCGGCTCGAGGTGCAGCGCGGCCGCGTAGGCCGCGCGGGCCGCGGGGTCGCCGCCGAGGCCGATGCGGTCGGTGCCGATGCGGTCGTCGATCCAGTCCTGTACCGCCGTGGGCAGCAGCCGCGAGAATCGCAGCACACCGCCCAGCGAGCGCGGCACCGTGGTGGCGAAGGTGCCGCCGTCGATGGCGCGCAGCACGGCGCGGCTCACCTGCGCCGCCGTCACGGCCGGCGTGAGCTTCGGCGGAGTGATGCCCGCCCCCATCGCGGTGGTGGCGAGGTTCGGCATGATGACCTTCACGTGCACCCCCGTGCCGCGCAGCTCGCGGCGCAGGGCGTCGCTGAAACCGATGACGGCCGCCTTCGTGCCCGAGTACACCGCGAGGCCGGCGAGCGGCTTGAGTCCCGTCGCACTCGCGATGTTCACCAGGGTGCCGCTGCGGCGGGAGAGCAGGCGCGGCAGGATGGCCGCCGTCACCTCCACGAGCGCCGCGTAGTCGACATCCACCACCGTGCGCACCAGCTCGGTGCTCTGCGTGGCGAACGCCCCCGTGGGCATGATGCCGGCGTTGTTCACCCAGACGTCGATCGGCCCGATCTCGCGCTCCACCGTCTCGATCACCCCGGCCACGAGCGGTCGATCGGTGATGTCGAGACGCACACCGGTGGCCGCCCCGCCGAGCCGGGCTGCGGATGCGCGGGTCGCCTCCTCGTCGAGGTCGCCGATCACCACCCGGTAGCCGCGGCCCAGGAGGTCGGCGGCGATCTGGTAGCCGATTCCGCGGGCTCCGCCCGTGATGACGGCGACAGGGCGTTGGCTCATGATCTGGTCACATCCGTTCCGAAGACGATCGCCGCGTCGTGCAGCGCGAGGTTCAGCACCGGCCGGCGGCCGTGCAGGTAGCCGAGGGGCCCGTCGGCGGCGAAGCGCCAGGATGCACGCAGCGTCGAGACCCGCGCGATCACGCGGTTGCGCGCCAGCGTGGTGCACCCGCCGAGCACCTGGAGGGTGGGAAGCGGGATCGGCCACACTCCCGGAAGCCCAGCCGCGCGCCGGGCACGCAGCTCGACGGCGGGTGCTCCGGGGCCGGGGGCGGGGGCCCCGGCGGCAGTCGATGAGGAGTCGTCGGCGGGGGAGCCGACCGCCATCGAGAACTCGGTGAGCGGATGCGCACGGCCGGCACCGCGCGTCCGCTCGGCTCGCCGGAACACCGCGAGGTGCTTCGGGATGCCCCACAGCGCGCGCCCGCCGCGCATCGACGTGGGGCTGTCGACCCAGATCTGCGGGATCGTCACCCGCAGACCCCCGCGGCCGATGCTCGGCACCGCCACGAGCAGCTCGTCGTAGTCGAGCACTCCGCCGGGCAGGTACTGCGCCGACGCGACCCCGACGATCACGCGTCCACCGAAGCCGAGCACGCGGCGCCGCGGCGGCAGTGTGCCGCCCAGCGAGTCTCCCCACGACGCTGGGAGCGCTCTCCGCGGCACGAGGAACACCGACACCAGGAGCGACCCGCCCAGGAACCAGGGCTCCGGCGGGTAGCCCGCGTGCGCATCCGTCATTCCGCGCCCCTCCCGAACTCTTTTCAGCCTGTGACCCCGCGTATTGCGAGTGTGTAAAAGGTTGCGCGAACGGCGGATCCGGCCCCGGCGGATCGGGCAGGCTTCCGCTATGACTACAGCTTCACCCACCGGCGTGCTCGCCGGCAAGCGCGTCGTGATCACGGGCGCGGCCCGGGGCATCGGCGCGGCCATCGCCGAGCGGTTCGCAGCCGAGGGCGCCTCCGTGGCGGTGCTCGACATCCTCGACGAGGCGGGGCGCGACACGGCCGAGCGCATCGGCGGCCAGTACCTCTCGATCGACCTGCGCGACGCCGAGGCGACCCGCGCAGGCATCGAGGCCGCCATCTCCGCGCTCGGCGGCGTCGACGTGCTCGTGAACAACGCCGGTGTGCTCAAGTTCTCGCCGCTGCTGGAGATGTCGGTCGACGACTGGGACCTCTCCTTCACCGTCAACACCCGCGCCATGCTCGTGACCACGCAGGCGGCGGCGACCGCCATGATCGCGGCCGGCGGAGGCGGGACCATCATCAACATGGCGAGCATGGCCGGCAAGACGGGCGGCGCCGGCCAGGGGCACTACGCGGCGTCGAAGGCGGCCGTCATCGCGCTGACCCGGGTGACGGCGCTCGAGCTCGGCGCATCCGGGATCACGGCCAACTGCCTCTGCCCCGGCTACGTCCTCACCGAGATGGGAGCCGCGACCCGCACCGAGGAGGACGTGGCCGAGTGGTCGTCGTACTCCCCGCTCGGCCGGCTCGGGCAGCCCGACGACGTGGCGGGCGTGGCGTTGTTCCTGGCCTCGCCTGCGGCCTCCTACCTGACGGGTCAGGCGATCAACGTCACCGGCGGCATGATCATGCACTGAGGTGACGGAGGGTGCCGGCCTGCCGCTCGGTGCGGCTCAGACGGCGTCGACATACAGCCAGCGTCCGTCCAGGCGAAGGAAGCGGCTGTTCTCGTGCTGGTCGCCGGCGCCGGCAGCGGGCCCGGTGTCGTGTGCCGTCGCGGGCGCCGGGGCGGTGCCCGGCGTCCTGCCGGAGGGAGTCGCGATGTCCGGGTCGGCCGGCCTGCGCATCCGGTAGCGGGCGCGGAACTCGACCGTGCCCTCGGTGTCGAGCAGGCCGCCACCCGTGCGCCCCAGGATGTCGAGGCGGAACCACCGGATGCCCGGGTCGAGTTGGAGCCCGCTCGGGCGGGTCGCCGGATGCCACGTCGCCAGCAGGTAGGCGGCGTCGCCCACCACGAACGCCGAGTAGCGCGAGCGCATCAGCCGCTCGGCGGTGGGGGCGATGGCGGCGCCGCGGTGGAACGGACCGCAGCAGTCGCCGTACACCTCGCCGCTCAGGCAGGGGCACCGGTCGCCGTCGGCGACGGACACGGGCCGGCCCGGCTCGGGGGTGTCGGTTCTGGCGGCGGCGCTCATC
>SCNI01000003.1 GCA_005502775.1 Microbacteriaceae bacterium 3FA27C10 | reverse complement strand
GACCCGTCGCAAATGGCCCCCATCCGTGGCGGAGAGGGGCCATTTGCGACGGGTCGATTACTCAGGCAGCGGCGAACTCCCGTGCGGGCTGCCGGGCCGGCGCCGGGTCGACCAGGTAGTGGGCGTAGGCCGGGATGGTGAGGAAGGTGGGGAACTCCTCCTCGAGCGCCACCATCCGCACGATGTTCTCGGCGTCGTCGAAGCGGTCGGCGAGCGAGCGGTCCATCGCGCGCATCACCTCGTGCAGCACGCCCTCCACGTGGTCGCGCGTGATGCGCGTGCCCTCCACGGTGACGATGCCCTGGTGGATCCACTGCCACAGCTGCGAGCGCGAGATCTCGGCGGTGGCGGCATCCTCCATCAGGTTGTCGATCGCCGCGGCACCGACGCCCCGGAGCCAGCTCTCGATGTAGCGGAGCGCGACCGACACGTTCGCCCGCACCCCCGCATCCGTGACCCGCACCTCGATGGTGGAGAGGTCGACGAGTTCGGATGCCGTCACCGAGACCTCGGGGCGCAGCCGGTCGAGCTGGTGGGGCCGCTCCCCCAGCACCGCGTCGAACTCGGCGCGGGCCGTGTCGATGAGCCCCGGATGCGCCACCCAGGTGCCGTCGAAGCCGTCGCCGGCCTCGCGCCGCTTGTCGGCGGCCACCTTCTCGAGAGCCCGCTCCGTGACCTCCGGGTCGCGCCGGTTCGGGATGAACGCACTCATGCCTCCGATGGCATATGCCCCCCGCTTGTGGCAGGTCTGCACGAGCAGCTCGGTGTAGGCGCGCATGAACGGCACGGTCATCGTGATCTGGTCGCGGTCGGGCAGTACGAAGCTGCGGCCGCGGTCGCGGTAGGTCTTGATGAGGCTGAAGATGTAGTCCCAGCGGCCGGCGTTGAGGCCGGCGGCGTGGTCGCGCAGCTCGTAGAGGATCTCGTCCATCTCGTAGGCCGCCGTGATGGTCTCGATCAGGATGGTGGCGCGGATGGTGCCGTGCGGGATGCCCAGGGCGTTCTCCGAGAAGGTGAACACGTCGTCCCAGAGCCGGGCCTCGAGGTGGTTCTCGAGCTTCGGCAGGTAGAAGTAGGGGCCACGCCCGCCGGCGATCAGGGCCTGAGCGTTGTGGAAGAAGTACAGCCCGAAGTCGACCAGGCTCGCGGAGGCGGCCCGCGTCGACCCGGCCCGGTCGGTGTAGCCGAGGTGCTTCTCCACGAGGTGCCAGCCGCGCGGCCGCATCACGATCGTGGGAGTCTCGGCTGCGGTCACCCGGTACTCCTTGCCGTCGTCGCTCGTGTAGTCGATCTGCCCGCGGATGGCGTCGAAGAGCGACACCTGCCCGCCGATGACGTTCGACCAGGTGGGGCTCGTGGCGTCCTCCAGGTCGGCGAGCCAGGCCTTCGCGCCGGAGTTCAGCGCGTTGATCGTCATCTTGCGGTCGGTCGGGCCGGTGATCTCCACACGGCGGTCTTCGAGGCCGGGGCCGGCGCCGGCGACGCGCCAGCCGGTGTCCTCGCGGATCGGAGCGGTCTCGGGCAGGAAGCGCAGGTTGCGGCCGTTCTCGATGGCCTTGCGCTGCAGCATCCGGTCATTGAGGCGCTCCTGGCGGCGCCCGGCGAACTGGTCGTGGAGCCGGGTGAGGAAGTGCAGCGCCTCGGGCGTGAGGATCTCGTCGAACCGCTCCTGCAGCTCGGCGTGCACGGTGATCTTGGTGGGGCGGGGGTGGGACATGTCAGTGGTCCTTTCGAAATTGTGCTTGGCAGCATCCGGAGCCGAGGCTCAGTGGAACTGCTCGGACTCGGTCGAACCCACGAGCGCGAGGGTGGCGCTGTCGGGGTTCAGAGCCGTGGCGATCCGGTCGAAGTAGCCGGTGCCCACCTCACGCTGGTGTCGCGTGGCGGTGTATCCGTCGGCCTCGGAGGCGAATTCGGCCTCCTGCAGCTCGACGTAGGCGCTCATGTGCGTCTCGCCGTAACCGCGGGCGAGGGTGTACATGGAGTGGTTGAGGGCGTGGAAGCCCGCGAGGGTGATGAACTGGAACTTGTAGCCCATCGCCGACAGGTCGCTCTGGAAGGTGGCGATCTGCGCATCCGTCAGTTTGCTCTTCCAGTTGAAGCTGGGGCTGCAGTTGTAGGCGAGCAGCTTGCCGGGGAACTCGGCGTGGACGGCCTCGGCGAAGCGGCGGGCGAGCTCGATGTCGGGTTCGCTCGACTCGACCCAGAGCAGGTCGGCGTAGGGGGCGTAGGCGAGGCCGCGGGAGATGACCGTCTCGATGCCGGGGGTGGTGCCGTAGAAGCCTTCGGGGGTGCGGGTGCCGTCGAGGAACGGCACGTCGCGCGGGTCGACGTCGCTCGTGATGAGGTTGGCGGCGAGCGAGTCGGTGCGGGCGATGATGAGGGTCGGCACGCCGGCCACGTCGGCCGCGAGACGGGCCGCGTTGAGGGTGCGGATGTGCTGGCTGGTCGGGATGAGCACCTTGCCTCCCATGTGCCCGCACTTCTTCTCGCTGGCGAGCTGGTCTTCCCAGTGCACGCCGGCGGCTCCCGCCTGGATCATCGACTTCATCAGCTCGTAGGCGTTGAGCGGGCCGCCGAAGCCGGCCTCGGCATCCGCCACGATCGGAACCAGCCATTCCCGCTCGGGCAGACCCTCGGCGAACTCGATCTGATCGGCGCGCAGCAGCGCGTTGTTGATGCGGCGCACGACGGCCGGAACCGAGTTGGCCGGGTAGAGGCTCTGGTCGGGGTAGGTCTGGCCGCTCAGGTTGGCGTCGGCGGCGACCTGCCAGCCGGAGAGGTAGATGGCCTTGAGGCCGGCGCGCACCTGCTGCACGGCCTGGTTGCCGGTGAGGGCGCCGAGGGCGGCGACCCAGCTCGACTCGTCGTGGATGAGGTTCCACAGGTTCTCGGCACCGCGAGCGGCGAGAGTGTTGTCTTCGGCCACTCGACCGCGCAGGGCCACGACGTCTTCGGCGCTGTAGTCGCGCTGGATGCCGTTCCAGCGGGCGTCGGTCTTCCACGACGTCTCGAGTTCGGCGGCGGTCTGGGTCTGGTCTCCGGGGCGGGTGGTCATCTCACGACTCCAATGTCATCGACTTGCGGTTGCGATCGCAGCGGGAAGAGCTGCTTGCATTCGACTATCCGGGGCTCGAACGGCTTCTTCACCGACAATCTCGGCAGAATTCTCGGCATTCTTCTGTTTTCACGAAGAAGCCGGTGTGTCACCATGGACGACATGCCCTCAACGTTCGACGGGCCGTTCGATGATGAACCCATGCTCGATTCATTGACGATCGGCCGACGCATCCGTCAGCTCCGCTCCGACCGCGGTCTCACGCTCGACGAGCTCGGTGCGGCCATCGGCCGGGCGGCCTCGCAGGTCTCGGTGATCGAGAACGGCAAGCGGGAGTTGAAGCTCGGCGAGCTGCAGCGCTTCGCCCGGGTGCTCGACGTCAGCCTCGACCAGTTGATGACCGCCGAGCCGCCCACGAAGCGCGCCGCCCTCGAGATCGCGCTCGAGCGGGCGCAGCGCGGGCCCCTCTTCGCATCGCTCGGCCTCGCCGCCCTCCCGGTGCGCAAGACCTTGAGCGACGAGGCGATCGAGACCATCCTGGGCCTGCACCGCGAGCTCGAGCGCATGCACGGCGAGCGCGCCGCCACTCCCGAGGAGGCCCGCCGCGCCAACACCGAGCTGCGCAAGGCGATGCGCCGCCGCAACAACTACTTCGGCGACCTGGAGCAGACGGCCGCCGGCCTGCACGCGGCCGTCGGCCACGAGGGCGGCCCGCTCTCGCAGCGGGTCGCCTCCGACCTGGCCTCGCACCTCGGCTTCACCCTGCACTACGTGGGCGACCTGCCCGGATCCACCCGCTCGGTCACCGATCTGCGCAACGGGCGCATCTACGTGCCCCTCGGCCAGTCGCCCGACGCCGACCCGCGCTCGGTCGTGCTGCAGGCCCTCTCATCGCACGTGCTGCAGCACCGGGAGCCGGGTGACTACGCCGAGTTCTTGCAACAGCGCGTCGAGACGAACTACCTCGCGGCCGCCCTGCTCGTGCCCGAGAAGAGTGCCGTGGGCATCCTGCAGCGGGCGAAGGATGCGCGTGAGCTGTCGGTCGAAGACCTGCGCGACGCGTTCGGCGTGAGCTACGAGACGGCGGCGCACCGCTTCACGAACCTCGCCACCGAGCATCTCGGCATCCCGGTGCACTTCCTCAAGGTGCACGAGTCGGGCACCATCTCGAAGGCCTACGAGAACGACAGCGTGCAGTTCCCCACGGATGCGCTCGGTGCGGTCGAAGGACAGACGGTCTGCCGTTTCTGGAGTGCGCGGCGGGTGTTCGACGTCGAGGACCGCTTCAGCCCGTACCACCAGTACACCGACAAGCCGGCCGGCACCTACTGGTGCACCTCGCGCATCCAGCCCTCCTCGCGCGGTCAGTTCTCGGTGTCGGTCGGCACCGCCTTCGCGCACGCGAAGTGGTTCCGGGGTCGCGACACCACGAACCGCTTCCACTCCGGATGCCCCGACGAGTCGTGCTGCCGCCGCCCGCCCGCGGGGCTCGCCGCCCGCTGGACCGGCCAGGCACACCCTTCGGCCCGCCTCAACTCGTCTCTGCACGCGGCGATGCCGACCTCGGGCTTCACCGGGGTGGACCAGACCGAGGTCTTCGAGTTCCTGGAGCGCCACGCGCCGGCCAGCGGGTCGCCCGTCACAGACGTCGCTGCGTCATGAGGGGCGCCCGTGCTCCTGGTGGGCGATGTCACGCCGGAGTGATTCGAGGTGGGACCGGCTGAGCTCCTTCGCGGCGGTGGCATCGCGGGCCTCGAGCGCGTCGACGATGTCGGCGTGGATGCGCTGATCTTCGTCGGTGGCCGGCGCTCGGCTGAGCTCGAGCATCTGCACCATCGCTTCGCGGCTGCGGACGGCGAAGGTGTCGAAGAGGTCGGTCAGGATGTCGTTGTGGCTCGCGACGACGATGCTGCGATGGAACGCGGTGTCGGTGTCCACGCGGATGCCGATCGAGCCGCGCTCGGCGCCGCGGAGCGCGAGAGCCGCGCGGACGACCGTGAGGTCATGCTCTGTGCGGCGTTCGGCGGCGAGCGCCGCCGCCTCGCACTCGATGGCGATGCGCGCCTCGAGGATCGAGGCGATGGTCGCCCGGGTGACGAGAGCGTCCCAGTCGTCGACCGGAGCGAGGGCGTGAACGAAGACGCCCGACCCCTGACGGCTGGTCAGCACACCCCGCCCGGCGAGCTCGCGGATGGCCTCTCGCACCGTGGAGCGCCCGACGCCCAGCTGCGGGGCGAGCGTGGTCTCGCCCGGCAGCTTCTGCCCCACCGCCCATTCGCCGGACTGGATGCGGTCGAGCAGCAGACGCGCGGCTTGCTCGGCCAGCGATTCCCGGTGAACAGAATTCATGCCCTCACCTTACTCCTCAGCTTGTCTGAGGAGTTGTGTTACCGTATCCCCGTGATCTCCTCCCCCACCCCGCTGTCCACCCCGGCCGGACCGATTCCGGGCCACGCGCCGTTCTGGAATCGGCAGCGCCACTCCCAGATGCCCTCGTCGCGCTACCAAGACCTCTTCTCGCGGGTGGAGGTGCCGCTCGCCGATCGCCGTTGGCCGTCGAACCGTCTCGCCGAAGCCCCCCTGTGGGTGCCGGTGGACCTCCGTGACGGCAATCAGGCGCTCGCCGAGCCCATGGATCCGAGCCGCAAGCGGAGCTTCTTCGAGCTGATGGTGGGCATGGGCTACAAGGAGATCGAGGTCGGTTACCCCTCGGCGTCGCAGACCGACTACGACTTCGTGCGCCTGATCGCGGAGAGCGACATCGCTCCCGATGACGTCACGATCGTGGTGTTCACACCCGCGCGGCGCGAGCTGATCGAACGCACGGTCGAGTCGATCCGGGGCATCCGGAATGACGTCGTCATCCACATGTACACCGCGACCGCGCCGATCTGGCGCGACGTGGTGCTCGGTCACGACAGGGCGGCACTGCGCGAGCTGATCCTCGACGGCGGCCGGGACGTGCTGCGGTTCGCCGGCGACCTCCCCCACGTGCGCTTCGAGTTCTCCCCCGAGGTCTTCAACCTCACCGAACCCGACTACGCGCTCGAGCTCTGCAACGCGGTCACGACCCTGTGGGACGCGTCGGCCGATCGCCCGGTCATCCTCAATCTGCCCGCGACCGTCGAGGCGGCGACGCCGAACGTCTACGCCGACCAGATCGAGTACATGCACCGGCACCTCGACCGGCGCTCCTCGGTGATTCTCTCCGTCCACCCCCACAACGACCGCGGAACCGGCATCGCCTGCGCCGAGTTGGCCGTGCTCGCCGGCGCCCAGCGGGTGGAGGGCTGCCTCTTCGGCAACGGCGAGCGCACCGGCAATGTCGACATCGTCACACTCGCGTTGAACCTGCACGCCCAGGGAATCGACCCCATGATCGACTTCTCCGACATCGACCACATCCGGCGCGTCGTCGAGCACAGCAATCGCATCGACGTGCACCCACGCCACCCCTACGTCGGCGACCTCGTGCACACGGCGTTCTCGGGCACCCATCAGGATGCGATCAAGAAGGGCTTCGAGGAGCACCGCACTCGCGCCCGGGCAACAGGAACACCCGCCGGCGAGCTGCCGTGGCGGGTGCCGTACCTCCCGATCGACCCCGCTGATCTCGGGCGCAGCTACGAGGCCGTCATCCGCGTGAACTCGCAGTCGGGCAAGGGAGGGATCGCCTATCTGCTCGAGCGTGACTACGGCATCGAGATGCCGCGCCGCCTCCAGATCGACTTCTCCCGCCGCGTGCAGCAGCATGCCGACGACACCGGCCTCGAACTCGATTCGCAGCAGCTCTGGGCGATCTTCGAGCGCAGCTACCTCGCCCCGGGGGCCGGGGCGATCGAGCTCCTCGAGTTCGACGTCGTCACGGCGCCGGGAGGAACCCGCACGGCGCTCCGGATCGCGATCGAGGGCGTCGAGCATGCGGCCACGGTCGTGGATGTCGGGCCGGTCGAAGCGCTCACCCTGCTCCTGGATGAGAACGGCCTTCCCCTCGAGGTCCTGTCCCTCCACCAGACGGCACTCTCCACCGGCAACGACAGCGATGCACTCACCCTTCTCGAGTACCGGCGCGGGGTGCACACGGGCTGGGCGGCAGGCCGCCACCGCTCGGTGCTCGACGCCACGGTGCTCGCCGTCATCCGCGCCGCGTCCGCTGCACCCAACACCCGCGCCCGAGTGAACCCCACCTTGAGCGTCGCCGAGCAACCGAAGGAACGGCTAGGCCGGTGACCGTCAGGCCGCTGCCCCCTCACGCCTCGAGCAGGTCGAGCCCGGAGCGGCGCGACGCCACCCGGCGGCGGTCGAGCACGTACCCCTGCAGCGCGATGACGGCCGCTCCCCGGCACCAGCTCTCGTTGCTGCCTGAGGTGAATTCGACGTTCACCGCCGAGGCTCGCGGGTCGCGATCTTCCTGAATGCCCTGATCGACCGCCGCTGCCGAGATCGCCGCGAGTTCGACGCCTTCGCCACCCACGACGACGAGCGACGGGGCCACGAGGTTGGCCACCGCGGCGATGAGCCGGCCGAGCGCGCGGCCGGAACTCGCGGCGATCTGCGCCGCTGCCGGCTGGCCTGCTCGCACGAGCGACACGAACTCGGGCCAGTCGACGGCGCGGTCGAGGGCTCTCGAGATGTCGCGCAGGATGGCGGGCACCGTGAGCATCGACTCGGCGCAGCCCCGATGACCCCGATTGCAGATCGGACCCATCGGGTCGAGCGGCCAGTGGCCGACGAGCCCCACTCCCGAGTCGTCATTCGCCAGGAGCTTGCCGTTGGCGATGCAGCCGAATCCCACGCCCACGCCGAGGGTGATCGCCGCGAAGTTGTCGTGGCCGACCCCCAGCCCGAACCAGTGCTGCGCCTCGGTGAAGGCGGTGAGGTCGTTCGCCGCGAAGGCGGGGATGCCCGACTGCTCCTGCACGAGGAGAGCCAGCGGCACATCGGTCCAGCTCAAGAAGGGAGCGCTCGTGACGAAGCCCTCCCGCGTGACGACACCGCCCAGCCCGATGCCGATGGCGTCGATGGGATGCTCGGCGGCGGCCCGATCCGCCGCGGCGCAGATCTGCTCCACCACCGCCAGCGGTGCGGTCGAGGTCAGAGGCACCTCGAAGTAGTTCACGACCTCGGCGCGCAGGTCGGTGACGGCGGCCATCACCGAGTCGCCCGTGAGCTTGATGCCGAGGAAGTGGTGCGCGTCGGCCACGACATCGAGCGGGATGGACGGGCGGCCGGTGCGACGCTCGGCCAGGTGCGGCGTCTCGATGAGAAGGCCGACCTCGATCAGTTCGGCGCTGATACGGGTCAGCGTGGCGGGAGCGAGATCGAGGCGGCGGGCCAGTTCGGCACGCGCCAGAGGGCCGTGCAGCAGAACCTCGAGCGCGACCGACTGCGCGAGATCATCGGCAGGTCTCCACGTCATCGGGCTTCGCCTTACTTTCTTCTATGAAACAAGATCGACGCTATTCAAGCACAAATTCGACTCTTGACGCCAGGTTTGTTCGTGTGGTGAAATAACTGCCGATGGCGATTCCGCCATATCCCGAACCAGGAGACATTTGCAATGAGGCATTCACGTTTCGCTCTCGCCGGCGCACTCACCGTCGCCGGCGCGCTCATCCTGTCCGGCTGTTCGTCCTCCCCCTCAGCGGGCACCACCGACGCGCCGGTCACCCTCACCTTCTGGGGCACCTATGGCAACGGCGGCAACAGCGCCCAGACCACGGTGCTCGAGAACGAGCTGATCCCCGCCTTCGAGAAGGCGAACCCCGGCATCACCGTCGACTACGTCGACATGCCCTACGACGGGCTCAAGCAGAAGCTCACGACGAGCGCCGCCGGCGGTGAGCTCCCCGACCTCGTGCGCTCCGACATCGGCTGGGTGGCCCAGTTCGCCCAGCTCGGCGTGTTCAAGCAGCTCGACGGCACCATGCCCGGCTTCGAAGACCTCTCGAAGGCCGTCTATCCCGGCACCCTGGTGACCACGTCATGGAACGGCCACTACTACGGTCTCCCGCTCGACACGAACACCCGCGTGCTGATCTCGAACCAGAAGGCCCTGTCGGCGGCGGGGATGACGGCGCCGCCCGCCACCTTCGACGAGATGCGGGCGATGGCCTCCAAGCTCAGCGGCACCGGCGTCTCCGCGTTCGCCGACAGCGGCCTGAACGCGTGGAACGTCATGCCCTGGATCTGGTCGGCCGGCGGCGACATCACCAACGCCGACTTCACCAAGTCCACCGGGTACCTCGACAGCGACAAGAGCGTGGCGGGCATTCAGCTCCTCGTCGACCTCTACAAGGAGGGGGCCATCCCGAACCTGATCACCGGCAACACCGGTGCCACGTCGACCTCCGACGGGCTGCCCTCCGGCAGCTACGCCACGGTGCTCGACGGGCCGTGGATGAAGGCGATCTGGCAGGGCCAGTACCCGGACTTCGCCCCGGTCTACTCGCCGGTGCCCGCTGGAGCGGGCGGTTCGATCAGTGTCGTCGGCGGCGAGAGCATCGTGGTCTCCGAGGCCACCCAGCACGCGGATGCGGCCTACAAGTTCGTCGAGTTCACCCAGTCCGAGGACTACCAGCTGGGCATGGCCGGCACCGGCCAGATGACCGTGAAGCCCGAGTTCGCCGACAAGCAGGCCGCGATCGATCCTTCCTTCAAGACCTTCTCCACCCAGCTCGAGACCGCTCGGGCGCGACTGCCCATCCCGCAGGCGAGCCAGGTCGATACCATCCTGAACACGGAGCTCGTGCCCGCGTTCACCGGATCGGTGACGGTCAAAGACGCTCTCACCTCGGCAGCGAAGCAGATCGACGTGCTGCTCGCCGCGAAGAAATAAGAAAGGGCGAGCAGAACGACATGGTTGTTCTCAACGAGCGGCGTGGGGCGGCTCCGGCTGCACCACGCCGCCCGGCGGCCTCCCCCGACCGGCGCCGCTCGCGCCGGCGCCGGGGGTGGCTGACCCCGTACCTCTTCATGCTCCCGGGCGTCGCGCTCTTCGGCGTCTTCATCCTCTTCCCGATCGTTCAGGCGCTGCAGATGAGCCTGTACGACTGGAACATCCTGCGCGGTGCGGCCAGCGACTTCATCGGGCTCGACAACTACGTGCGGGCCTTCACCGACGACCGGTTCTGGCTGAGTCTCAGCAACAGCGGCATCTACATGGTGCTGACCGTGCCGCCGCAGATCGTGCTCGGCCTGGCCGTCGCCATGCTGCTGCGCTCGAAGGCCCCGGCACAACCGCTGTTCCGGGTGCTGTTCTACCTGCCGGTGGTCACCAGCTGGGTCGTCGTCTCCCTGCTGTTCAAGTACCTCTTCGCCGACCAAGGTCTCGTGAACTTCGCGCTCGGCGACGTGCTGCACATCACCGCCGGCGACACCTCCTGGCTCTCCGGCCGCTGGACCGGACTCCTGGCGATCTGCGCTCTCGGCGTCTGGAAGGGCGTCGGCTGGTCGATGATGATCTTCCTCGCCGCGCTGCAGGGCGTGCCCCAATCACTGGAGGAAGCGGCATCCATGGACGGCGCGAACTGGTGGCAGCGGTTCCGGGTGGTGACGCTTCCGGCGATCTGGCCGGCGATGCTGTTCGTCATCGTCATGCTGGTGATCGGAGGTTTCAACGTCTTCACCTCGGTGCTGCTGATGACCGCGGGCGGCCCCGGCGGCCAGACCGAGGTGCTGCTGACGTACATGTACCAGCAGGCCTTCTCGAATCTCGACTTCGGCTACGGATCGGCTCTCGCCGTCATCCTCACCGTCATCGTGTTCATCATCTCCGCCGTGCAGCTGCGCGTCTTCCGAGACCGAGGAGAGTCCTGATGAGAACAGCCCGCAACCGCCGCGCGCTCACCACCCTGCGGGTGATCACGCTCATCGTCGGCGCCGTCGTCATGGTCACGCCGTTCGTCTACATGCTCTCGACGTCGTTCAAGCCGCAGGCGTACGTGCTCCAGAACCCGCCCCAGTTCATCCCCGACCCGTTCACGCTGAACAACTACGTGCAGGCCTGGACCACGCAGGACTTCGCCCGTTACGCGATGAACTCGGTGATCGTGGCCGTGGTCTCCACCGCGGTGTCGATCCTGATCAGCTCGATGATGGCCTACGCGTTCGCCCGGTTCGAGTTCCGCGGCCGGGAGCTGTTGTTCCGGATACTCCTGATCGGCCTGATGGTGCCGGCGATGATGTTGATCATCCCGCAGTTCGTGCTGGCCAAGTACTTCGGTCTTCTCGACTCGCTGCCCGGTCTGATCGTGTTCTACGTCGCCGGCTCCCTCGCCCTCAACACCTTCCTGCTGCGCGGCTTCTTCGCGGCCCTTCCCGCCGAGCTCGACCAGGCGATGCAGGTCGACGGCGCCAACGCCTGGACGCGGTACTGGCGGCTGGCCATCCCGCTCGCCCGCCCGGCTCTCGCGACGGCCACGATCTTCACGTTCCTCGCGAGCTGGGACGAGTTCGCGTGGGCCCTCACCATCATCAACAGCCCGGGCAACCGCACCCTGCCGATCGCGATCCAGCTCTTCCAGGGCCAGAACGCGACGCAGTGGGGTCTCGTGTTCGCGGCATCCGTCATCGCGGTGATCCCCGTGATCGTCGTCTACCTCATCTTCCAACGCCACTTCGTACAAGGCCTCACCTCCGGGGCAGTCAAAGGATGACCGTGCACCACATGACCCTTCTTCCCACTCGTTCGAGCTACGGCCCGGACGATTCGATCGAGGTCGAGATCGAGATCGCGTCGGAGAACGGCCGCCCCTCCGCCGCGTTCGACGGCGAGCTCACGGTCTGGCTGCTCGGCGAGCAGGTGGGCTCGGTGTCCGTCGGCTCGGCGGGCATCCACTCGCTCCCCGCGCTCGACAGCGGGTCGTACGGAGTCGAGCTGCTCCTCGACGGCGAGGTCGTCGCCCGCACGGCGATCGAGATCACCGCTGACCCTCGAGCACGGCTCCGCTACGGCTTCGTGGCGGGCTACGAACCCGCAAAGGATGTGCAGGCCGCCGCGCGCTTCGCCCGCCGACTGCACCTGAACGGCATCCAGTTCTACGACTGGGCGTATCGCCACGCCGAGCTGCTCGGTGGCGGCGACGACTACGTCGACGCCCTCGACCAGCCGATCGCTCTGAGCACCGTGCGCGAGCTCGTCGCGGCCTATCGAGCAGCCGGCACCGACTCGCTCGGCTACGCCGCCGTCTACGCGGTCGGGCCCGACGAATGGCACGCGTGGAAGCAGCACGCCCTCCTGCGCCCGAGCGGCGAGCCCTACGCCCTGGGGGACTTCCTCTTTATCGTCGACCCTGCCGCGCCCGAATGGCTGGCGCACTTCCGCGCCGACCTCGCTCTGGCGAGCGCGACCGTCGGGTTCGACGGCTACCACCTCGACCAATACGGCTATCCGAAGTTCGCCGCCACCCCCGACGGCGCCGTGGTCGATGTCGCCGAGTCGTTCGCGCGACTCATCGAGGAGGTGCGCGACGAGCTCCCCGAGGCTCGCCTGATCTTCAACAACGTCAACGACTTCCCCACCTGGCGCACCGCTTCACTCCCTCAGGACGCCGTCTACATCGAGCCGTGGGCTCCGAACGACACCCTCGAATCGCTCGCCGAGCTGGCGCGTCGGGCCCGGGCGAGTTCGGCCGGGCAGCCGGTGGTTCTCGCCGCGTATCAGCACGTCTACGACTCAGTGCAGCCCGAGGAGGGCGACCGGGCGGCGGCGCTCACGATGGCCACTCTCTTCTCCCACGGCGCCACCCAGCTGCTCGCCGGCGAGGACGGCCGGCTCCTGGTCGACCCCTACTACGTGCGCAACCGCCCGGCCGAGCCCGAGACGCTCGCGTTCCTCACACGCTGGTACGACTTCGTGGTCGAACACGACGCGCTGCTCATGGCGCCGGGCATCAGTGAGGTCACCTCGTCGTACGTGGGCGACTACAACGGCGACCTGAACGTGACGTTCCCGGATGCACGCGTGAGTTCCACGCCGGTCGCGGGCTCGGTGTGGCGTCGGGTCACCAGCGCCGGCTCCGACCTCGTCGTGCACCTGATAAACCTCTGCGGCCAGACCGACACCCTCTGGGATGCCGGCCGCGCCGCCACCGTGTCGCCGGCAGAAGGGGAGCTGCGGTTCCGTCACGTGCGTGGCCGAGTGCCACGGGTGCGCGTCGCCGACCCCGACGGAACCCCTCGTCTCGTCGATCTCGCGGTGCGCCTCGACGGCGACGACGCTATCGTCGCACTCCCCGTTCTGAACGTCTGGCAGGTCATCCATGTCGTCTTCTGAGATCATCGCGAACGCACTCGACGACTCGACGCCCGCGTGGTGGAAGAGCGCCGTGGTGTACCAGGTGTACCCCCGCAGCTTCCAGGACTCCGACGGAGACGGCATCGGCGACCTCCATGGAATCGCCGACCGCCTCGACCACCTCGAACGCCTCGGGGTCGACGTCGTCTGGCTCTCCCCCGTCTACCGCTCACCACAGGCCGACAACGGCTACGACATCAGCGACTACGAGGCCATCGACCCCGTGTTCGGAACCATGTCCGACTTCGACGAGCTCCTCATCCGGGCCCACGAGCGCGGAATGAAGATCGTGATGGATCTCGTGGTCAACCACACCTCCGACGAGCACCCGTGGTTCGTCGAGTCGCGATCCTCTCGAGACAACCCCAAGCGCGACTGGTACTGGTGGCGCGACCCCCGGCCCGGTGAGCATCCGGGCGAAGCCGGCAGTGAACCCAACAACTGGGGGTCGTTCTTCTCGGGTTCGGCCTGGACTTTCGACGCGGAGACGGGGCAGTACTACCTGCACCTCTTCGACCGCAAACAGCCCGACCTGAACTGGGAGAACGCCGAGGTGCGTCACGCGATCTACGCGATGATGCGGAGGTGGCTCGCCCGTGGCGTCGACGGCTTCCGGATGGACGTGATCAACCTCATCTCCAAGCAGCCCGGCCTGCCCGACGGCACAACGGATGCGGGCGGCCGGTACGGCGACGGGTTCCCGTTCTACGCGCACGGCCCGCGCCTGCACGAGTACCTGCAGGAGATGCACCGGGAGGTCTTCGACGGCAGAACCGGCCTGCTCACGGTGGGCGAGATGCCCGGCGTCACCCCGGAGCAAGCCGTGTTGTTCACCGATCCCGCCCGGCGCGAGCTCGACATGGTGTTCCAGTTCGAGCACGTCGGCCTCGACCACGGCGAGGGTTCCAAGTTCACCCACCGGCCGCTCGAGGCGGGGGCCCTCGCCGCATCCCTCACCCGGTGGCAGGATGCGCTGGCCGAGACGGGCTGGAACAGCCTCTACCTCTCCAACCACGACCAGCCCCGGGCCGTGAGCCGGTTCGGCGACGACCAAGAGTGGTGGCGCGAGTCGGCGACGGCGCTCGCGACCATCCTGCACCTGCAGCGCGGCACGCCCTACATCTACCAGGGCGAAGAACTCGGGATGACGAACCATCCGTTCTCCTCGATCGACGAGGTGCGTGACGTCGAGAGCATCAACCACTACCTCGAGCGGTCGGCGGCGGGCGAGTCCGGCACCGATCTGCTCGCGGCGATCGGGCGGATCGGGCGGGACAACGCCCGCACCCCGGTGCAGTGGGATGCCTCGCCGCACGGAGGCTTCACGACCGGTACGCCCTGGATCGCGGTGAACCCGAACGTCGAGGCCGTCAACGCCGAGGCGCAGTACGACGTTGCCGGGTCTGTCTTCGAGCACTATCGGTCCTTGATCCGCCTGCGCCATGAGCGCCGGGTCGTGGCAGAGGGAACGTTCCACCGCATCGACGCCGGTTCGGAGGCCTTCTTCGCCTTCGAACGACGGCTCGGCGACGAGGTGCTCCTGATCGTGGCGAACCTGTCGTCGGAGGAGCGCGTCGCGGAGCTGGGAGCCGATTCGCCGTCCTGGTCCGAGGCGGAGCTCCTGCTCGGCAACCTGGAGCGCACGGGAGAGGAACCGGAGCGGTTCGCTCCGTGGGAGGCGCGGGTCTACGCCCTCTGATCGCCGGGTCGGTCTCCGGGCGCGTAGCTCAGCCACTCCTCGTCGAGTTCGTAGCCGACGGCACGGTTGGCAGCGATGCTCGCCGGGTTGTCCGAAGAGCCGCCGGTGCGGAAGTCAACATGGCCTTCGTCGGAGAGAGCGAGTAGGCACGCGGCCTTCACCGCCGAGCCGAGGCCGCGGTGGCGCCACCCGCGATCGACCACGGTGAAGTCTGTCTCCGTGACATCCTGAGCGATGTCGGCGAAGGTCATCGCCACGAGCTGACCGTGCGAGGTGAAGGCGCCCCAGCCGCGATGAGTCGTCGTCGGTGTCGCACCGGCGGGGGTCAGCGGGTCGTGAGCCGTCGCGACGTCGCCCGGGTAGTCGTCGGCGGTTTCGCGATCCAAGGTGAGCACGGCGACGACGTCGGTGACCTGGATCTCCCGAATGTCGGCGAGGGGCAGCGCTCGATCCACGAGTCTCCGTAGCCGTTCGCGCCGATGGTCGTCGACCCGCAGGCCGGCGCCCCAGGACCGGGCGACGACGCGCCATCCCTGCGCTTCCAGCGCGGTTCGGGCCGGTGAGTCAGCTCGGACCACTCTGCGTTCTTGCATGGGGAGATTAGATCACGGCGGCTCCTAGAATCCCTTCATGCCGGTATTCCTCGATACACCCCGCGCCCGCAACTCGCGGCGGCGATCATCGACAGGCTGAACCCCGCATCCGGTGTCGACGAGCTGGTGACCCGACTGCGCTACGAGCACGTCGACCACGTCGAGTGCTACCCCGACGTTCTGGCGCACCTCACCGAACTCGCAGACCCGCGCATCTTCACCGTCGCCCGGAGGAGTGGGCGCCGACCCTGAGCGAGACCACCACGGCCGAGGTGCTCGCCTCGATCGCACGCTCGTTGCGGAACGCCCGCTGAGGCATCCAGGTTCGCGTCTCGGAACTAGGGTCGAGGTGTGACTCGCACCGACCGGCTCTACGCGCTCGTGGAGGAGTTGCGGGCCGTGTCGCCACGCCCCCGGAGCGCTCGCTGGCTTGCCGACCGGTTCGGCGTCAGCTCGCGAACCATCGAGCGAGACCTGTCGGCGTTGCAACAGAGCGGCGTCCCCATCTGGGCGGAACCCGGCCGCAGCGGAGGCTATTGCCTCGATACGGCGCACACCCTGGCGCCCCTCGGGTTCACGGTCGACGAAGCCCTCGCCGTCATGGTAGCCCTGGGCGCCTTGTCCACGAGCCCGTTCCGCGATTCGGCGACGTCGGCCCTGCGCAAACTCGTCGCCGTCACGGAGGATCGCAGGCTGAGGCAGACGGCCGACCTAGCCGCCCGCATCCATCTGCTCAGCGACGAGACGTCGAACGAAGCGCCCGTCGCGGTGGCCCACGCGCTGCGCACCGGGCACGTTCTGCGCATCTCCTACGTCGACGGCAGCGGAGGTGCGACCGTGCGAGACGTCGAACCGATGGGGTTCGTCGGCAAGGGCGACAACTGGTATCTCATCGCCTGGTGCCGCCTGCGCGATGGTCTTCGCGCGTTCCGCGGCGACCGCATCACCGAGGCGGAGCCCTTGGCGGAGCGGCCACCGCGGCGACCGCTCCGGGCAGAGGATCTCGGCATCGTCGAGGGAAGGCTCCGGACGATCGGTCTGGGCGAAGATTCGTCCTGAACACCGACACGACGTTGTCGCGCGAGGATCCGATGATGAAGACACCGAGCCGAACGGCTCGGCGGAAAGGAACACCATGGACCTCGCCTCCATCCGCATCATCACGCACGACGTCGACCGGCTCGCCGGCTTCTACGAGGCGGTGACGGGAACGACCGCCGCGCGGCCCGCCCCCGTCTTCGCCGAGTTCCGGACGGCCTCCGGCACCCTGGCCGTCGCGAGCACGGCAACCGTCGCCATGCTGGGCGCCGATGCCCCGAAGCCGGGGAGCAACGACTCGATCATCATCGAGTTCCTGGTCACGGACGTCGACGCGGAGCTCGCGCGCCTGCAAGACGTGCTCGAAGACATCGTGCTTCGCCCCACCACCATGCCGTGGGGCAACCGGTCGACGCTCTTCCGCGACCCTGACGGCAACCTCGTCAACCTCTTCTCACGTCCGGCGGGGTGACGCCGTGGGTGCCGTCAGCGTGAGACCAGCGTTCCGGCATCTGACCGTGGCGGCGTTCAGAGGCGGCCGAGAGCCGTGAGAAAGCGCTTGGTGTAGCCGAGGGCCGGGATCGACGGTGTCGAGTTGCAGGTGTTCGAGAGCGCGGTCGATCCGCAGGGCACATCGCGGTCCAGCGACCAGTAGTGCAGGCCCGCCAGGTCGTTGCCCACAGCGTAGGCCGTCATCTCGTCGATGTCCTGCAGCGTGAAGACCTCGTCGGCGATATCGTTCACGGCGATCATCGGGGTGAGTTCGATCTTCGCAAGCGGCACGGAAGGGTAGCTGTGGCGCAGGTTCGTGACCGCCTGGATGGCGGTGGCGCCCATGTCGCAGATGGCGCCTGTCATCACGCAGACGGATGACGACGCGGCCCCGTAGTCCATCACCATGAGGTTGATCGTGTAGTTGCGAAGGCCCGACGCGAGCACCGTGCTGATCACCGTGTCACCGGTCTGATTCACACCCCCGAAGCTGCCGTCGGAAGCGCCGAGGGTCGCGACGGTGAAGGAGAAGCGGAGGTTCGGATACCGGTCTTGAACGGCAACGGCGGCATCGACCTGGTTGCGGATGTCGGCTGCCGACTGACCGCGCTCGATGTCGAAGTCGATACCGATGAGGTTGTCACTGGCGTAGCGATCGATGAAGGTCTCCATGCCGGCCGCGGATGCGCAGGTGAAGCTGCCCGCCGCACCTCCGGTGCCGAGGATGTAGTCGTACCCGGCCGCATCGAGTCCGGGGATGTTGGAGGTGGCGAAGTCCGGGCCTGAAACACCGGCCCAGTTCTCCGCGCCGCACTCCCCCGTCGCGAACGCGAGCGTGATGGCGTTGAGCTGGGGAAGCGTCGATTGCAGCGTGGTGCCGGAACCGACGAGGGGTGTCCGGGTGCCGTCGACCGCGGTGGTTCCCATCGTGTAGCCGGCACCCCAGAACATGGCCTGGGCGATGTCTTTGTAGGGGCTGAAGACCAGACCGCTGGGCGTGCCCGTAGCAGGAGGCGTGCCGCCACCGGGGGTTGCAGTGGGCGTCGGTGTGGGGGTAGCCGTCGGTGTGGGGGTGGGGGTAGCCGTCGGCGTCGGCGCAGGGGTCACGGTCGGCGTCGGCGTCGGCGTTGGCGTGGGAGTGGCTGTGGGTGTTCCGGTCTCGCAGGTGGTCGCGCTCCAGTACTGCGGTGCCGCGGCAGGTGACCACCAGTTCGGCGCGAAGGTCGACACGTAGGCTTTGCCGTTGAACGTGACCTTGTCGCCCTTCGCGTAGGCCGGGTCGCCGGAGTAGGGCTGGGCGAACGGCTTGCAGACAACCGGGGCGGGCGTGGCCGTCGGAGTCGGCGCGGGTGTCGCCGTCGTCGGTGCGGTGGTTGCGGTTCCGCAAGTTGTCTCGCTCCAGTACCGCGGTGCCGCCGTGGGTGACCACCAGTTCGGCGCGAAGGTCGACACGTAGGCTTTGCCGTTGAACGTGACCTTGTCGCCCTTCGCGTAAGCCGCATCACCGGAGTAGGGCTGGTGGAAGGGCGCACATCCGGCGATATCGGCAGCGGACACCATGGCCGACGCCCCCACGACCGACCCGCTCACAACGATCCCGAGGATCGCGAGGAACGCAACCGCGCTGAACCTGCGACGCGACTTCGACGATTTCGACATGCCTGTACCTCCCCCGGCCCGCGATGCTTGACGGACCCCTCCGTCACGCTTGCGCGGTTGTGCACGAGCCTAGCGGCGCCGGCGAACCGGCCCGAACGACACGAGTCGAACCCCGGACCGCAAAGACCACTTCTTCGACGCGCCCTTCGTCTACCCGACAGAAGCGCCTGGAACTCTCCGCGCGCGTTCGTCACGTTCGTGGTCACGAGCACGACGGCGATCGCGGTCGTGATGGGTGGGGTCGCGGGTCACGACCGCGACATCCGCAGCGTCGATGATCAGTTCCGGGTGTGCTTCTCCGGCGGGGACGCCGCAGTCGACGATGAGGCACGGCGGGTCAGCCGGGCGGCGATGAGATGCTCGACCGTGGGCGGGGACTGCGAGAGGGCGCGTGCGGCATCGACGATCTCGGCGTCGTAGCCGGTGGTGCGAGTGTGATGCTGGCTGAGGTGCTCCTGCCAGCTACCCACCTCGAACGCCTCGATCATGTAACCAGGACGCTCGCGGTCGTCGTAGACGTTCCAGCGACGAGCACCCGTGCGTCGTCGGCTCTGCTCCACCGCGTGCATCGTCGCCAGGAACGCGGCCCTGTCGCCCTCGGCGATCTCATAGCGCACGATCACGAGCGTCGATCCGTTCAGGTCGCGCTTCCGGTCATCCGGATCGGCGTCGTCGTCGGCGGCGTCGTCGTCTCCGGGCAGCGGCGTGGCGACCGGCGGCACGTCGGTGAGGGGCATCGGGAACGATGCGCGGTTCTTGTCCGCGGTCGGATGTAGCGGGAGCAGAAGCAGCAGCGCCGCGCCGAGCACCACCACGGCGCCCGCCCCGGCCATCGTCTGCGCGGTGCCGAGCACGCTCCCGAGGGCGCCGATCACGGCCGCACCGAGCGCTGTTCCCCCGAAGAGAACCAGTTGGTAGACCGAGAGCCCTCGTGTGCGCACCCATTCCGGCAGGAACGCCTGCACGGTGCCGTTGAGCGTGGCGATCACCCCGATCCAGGAGAGTCCGACGACAACGAGCACGGGAAGGGTGACCCAGAGTGACGTCGACAGCGCGGTGGCGGCGATCCCCACACCGTACGCGGCGCTCGTGAGCATCACGAGCCGGTTCGTGCCGAGAGCGGCCCGTGCGCGGGGAATGACGAAGGCACCGCCGATCGAACCGACCCCGAGGGCGGCGAGAAGGATGCCGTACCCGTTCGAGTCGAGACCGAGCCGTCCGCTCGCGAGCACGGGCAGGAGCGCCCAGAGCGCATTGGCCGGGATGATGAAGATCAGCAGCTGCAGATACATGCGCCGCACGACCCCGGCATGGAACACGTAGCGGAGGCCCGCACGGGTGGCCGCCATGAACGGCTCCCGTTCGGTCACAGGCGCCTTGTAGCCGCGGTAGAGCGAGAGCACGAGCAGCAGCCCGACGAAGCTCAGGGCGTTGAGGGCGAAGACGAACGGGATGCCCCACGACCCGATGACGAGGCCGGCCACGGCGGGGCCGATCGCCCTGGCGACGTTGATGCCGATCGATGACAACGAGGCGGCATCGGTGATGAGCGCCTTGGGCACCACTCCGGGAACGAAGGCCTGGTAGGCGGGCAGCTGGATGGCCGAGGCGACCCCGAGCGCGAAGGTGAACGCGAGCAGCAGGGCCGGGGTCATGGAGCCGGTCGCCGTGAGCACGGCGAGCGCGGCCGCGACGAGGGCCTGCGCCGTTTGCACGCCGATGAGCAGCAAGCGCTTGTTCGCGAACTCCCCCAGCACGCCGGCCGGGATGCCGAACAGCAGCACCGGGGCGGCAGACGCTGTCGAGACGAGCGCGATGATCGCGGGCGAGGCGTTCTGTTCGACCAGGAACCACTGGGCGCCGACGGTCTGCATCCAGCCGCCGATGTTGCTCACGACATCGGCGATCCACAGCCACCGGAAGATGCTCACCGCGAGCGGAGCCAACGAGCTCGAGTGCCTGGCCGCCGACGGGGCGGTCGTCGCGCTGCTCACGCGGATGCCGACGGCGCCCGGAGCCCGAGAGCCTCCGCCACGAAAGCGAGCGAACCGGGGAGGGCGTCGGCCGGGTAGCCTTCCGCGTTCCGGGTGCTCTCCGGCCTCTGATAGGCGTCGAGCAGCAGTGTGGTGGATGCGGCCGTGCCGTCGGGCACGTCCAACCGGATGTCGGGTTGGCTCATTTCGCGCTTCTCTCGGAGGGATGCCGGCACGGGCGGAGGACCGTTCTGGCTTCGAAGAATAGCTGTTGGATCAGCCGACGACCACGTCCGTGGGTGTCCCTGGCTACCCCCCTCCACTACCCCGCCGACCGACCCGAGTCTGGGCGACGGGCGAGTTGCGCATCCCGGCGGAACGGCGGCGCGGGTGCCATCGCGCTCAACTCCCTGCTGAGCGGGGTGGGCGAGGATGCAGAATCTGTTCGCCCCAATCCAGGAGTATCCGTTTTAGAACGAAGACCGTTGACCCACTTCCTAGGCTGCCGTGATCAGAGCGCGACCCACCTCGGCGACTCGGGTACATCGAGCGGGCCCTCGGCAAGAATCGCGGTGACGATGCTCACCGCGCGCGGAGCGAGATTGTCGCCAGGGTAGAACTGCTCATAGAAGTCCTCGCAAGCCTCGAGGGTATCCACGTGACACAGGCCCAGAAGGCGACGGATGTCGCCGGTGTCGCGGCCAGGCCGGTTGGCCCGCAGTTTCATTGCGAGCAGAGCCTCCTTGGAGGCCACCTGGATGAGGATGCCGCCGGTGATGATGTCGTCGCGGTCCAGAGCGCTGGGCATCGTCAGACGCTCGCGAAGGTGTCGCGCCAGGCGAGCACGCCCCGCTCGGCGAACTCGTCAGGCACCTCGGAACGCGGCGGCACCGGGTCGGCGGGGTCCACCTCGAGCGTCTGTGGCCTTGCCAGAAAGCGCCCCTGCTGGTCGACCCAGGCGGGCAGCGGGATGCCCTCTGCGCTCAGCCGCCACGCCACGAGAGCTGCGATCGCAGCATCCCAGACCACATCACCGGTCGACTCGGGCTCGGCGAGGCCAAGGATTCCTCGAACAAGGCCGTGCTCGGCGAGAAGGTTGTCGTTGAGCTGCAGCAAGGCGCGCAAGGCGCGATCCTTGTCGTTTTCCCGAAGCCGCTTACGGATCTCCGCGGCCGCTGTCGCGGCATCGTCCCGTCGAGTCGGGGCCGAGTAGAGCCGATGGCCCGCGCCGGCCAGTAGCCGATCGATGGTGCTGTAACCGGCGTCCCGACCTCGTTCAGAGCGTGAGACGCTGCCCTGGTCGATCTGAGCGCGATCAGCGAGTTGACCCTGAGTTAGCCGACGACTCCTCCGGGCGGCGCGAACCAGGATCGACGCATCGGCCACGCCAGTTCACCTCCGCGAGTTCCGTAGAAAATAGCTTGAACGCCATAGTGCTATCAGGGCAATCCGGAATGCATCCAGCAAAAACTGAGCATGGGTGAACGTCAGTCCCAGGAGGCCCGTTCCACAAAGTGCGCTGTTCCACGTTGCGCGGAACACCCCGTCCCACGAATCACCCCTTCACCCAGCGACTCACGAGCGCGGCACCACCACCCCAGGTGTAGCCCCTCGAGGAGCCGACTTGCGCGTCGAGCGCACTGGAAACCCCTCCCCGCATCGCCGCTTTCAGTCACGAACGACGCCGAGGACGAGATGTTCCTCGTCATCTCCGGCGCCTCCGCATCCGACTGTCAGGCGACGAGGAGATCGCGCTCACGGCGGGCCAGTGGTCGAGGGCACCATTCCGACCGAGAGGCAGGTCGACGACTTCCGCCGAGCCGGCACCGGCAACCCGAGCCTCTTTACTTCGTGGCGTTCGGATGATGCGTGTGCACCTTCTCGAGGTGCACAACCTGCCCGGTCACGTAGAACCAGATGCGCGCATCGCCCTGCCGCGTGGGCTTGTGCTGCCACCGCACGTGCTCTTCACGATCGCGCGTGACGATCCCCAGCTCACCCTTCAGCGGGTAGTTCGTCGGCGTGATCTCCAGCGGAGTGCGAGTCAGAAAATCCCAGAGGTCAACGAGCGCGTTTCGATTCGTCGCCCGAAGATCCAGCCATCCCTTCTGGGCCTGAACCGAGGCGAAGCGGATCTCGTACTCGCTTCGTCGGCCGCTCAACCCTCGACTCTTTGCCGGCCATCAGGGGCGGGCGACGGGAATGTCGTCGTCGAGCCAGTCGACGGGCGAGTTGCGCATACCAGCGGCGAGCGCCGACGCGGTCTCGCGCCACGACGTCAACTCCGCCGCGATTAGATGAGCCTGATTGGTGGCGAAGGATGCCCGCGCCGCATCGATGAGGTCCCCCGCGCAGCGCTCGCGATCCTCCTTCCCCAGCGCCAACATCCATGGATACGCGTTGGTCATCCGTTCGGCGAGGCTCCCTCGTTCATCGATGGCCACCGCGATCAGCTGCGCCGCGAACTGAAGCAACTGCTCACGCGCATCAGCGTCGCGCTGTGACATCAGAACAAGATTCTCGCCATCGCGCCGAGTCACCCCGACGGGAGCCTCCTCCGCCGCCGCGAAGACACGTGGGGCATTCCGGCTGAGATCAGATGACGGGAAAGCGAGCATGTCTCCATCGCACTTCAGAACACGTTCAGAAGTATCGATCACTGCCGAGATGACCATACCCTCCACCTTCTTTTGTAATCGATCTTTTCTCATCTTAGCTTTGTCGGCGAAGAAGCAGCGGATGCACGCTTTCGCCCGCGATCCCTGTTGAGGGAGACAACACGGTCAATGGAG
This sequence comes from Microbacteriaceae bacterium 3FA27C10, assembly GCA_005502775.1. Classification (GTDB taxonomy): domain Bacteria; phylum Actinomycetota; class Actinomycetes; order Actinomycetales; family Microbacteriaceae; genus Herbiconiux. Next base: position 142,167 of record SCNI01000003.1, on the reverse strand, counting down.
GTCTGAGTCTGTGGCGCTCTGTTCCACGAAATACTCTGTTTCACACAACGCGGATCATGATGACCGCCAACCCGACCTCACCCCTTCGCAGAGCCGCCTTGCGCGTCCAGCGCAGTGGCTACCCCTCCCCGCATCACCAGCGCGGCAACGAGCGTCACCCCCAGTAGCAAGGTCAGGTACACGATGAACCCGACGCTGCCCCCACCGGCCGTGGCGTGATAGATCAGCGGAGCCGTGCCCCCGAAGAGCGAGTTCGCGACGGCGTAGCCAAACCCGACACCGAGCGCCCGGATATGGGCGGGGAACACCTCCGCCTTGGCGATCCCGTTCACCGACAGGTAGCACGTCAGAACCGCGAACGCGAGAACGAGGATGCCCAGCACCGCCGGGGGTGACGTCACCTGAGCGGCAACGGTCACCAGCACACCGGCGCCCACGAAGCCCAGCGCCCCGAAGGCGATGAGCAGGGGCTTCCGGCCGATCCGGTCGCTCCGTGCTCCGCCGAGCGGCTGCATCAGCATCAGCGCGACGAGTGCGGCGAGCACGAGTCCGGTCGCGGCGAGCTCGCCCGACCTGCCGCCTGCTCCGCGGAACGTCTCGCGAATGAGGAAGGGAACGGTCACCGTCGCGGTGTAGAACGCGGCACTTCCGCCGGCGGTCAGCAGGATCACCCACACGAGCGGGCGCCAGTGGTTGCGAAACAGCGCCTTCATCGTCGAAGCCTGGCCTGAGCTCGCCGGCTTCGGCGAGGAGGAGACGGCGGCGGATGACGCGGCGGCAGCTGAGGCGGTGCCTGCCCCGGATGCGCCGCGCTTGAATCCGCGCGCCCACAACAGCGACGCAAGCCCGGCCACCCCGCCGGCCACAAACGCGACCCGCCACCCCCACTCCGAAATCCCCGCACGATCGCTGATCAGCAGCAACACGAGGAGGCAGCCCTGAGCGAGCACGAGACCGCCGACGATCGTGGTGGCCTGGAACGAGGCGAAGAATCCGCGGTGGCCCCGCGTGCCCGACTCCGACAACAACACCGTGGCGGCCGCATACTCACCCCCGGTGGCGGTGCCCTGCAGCAGGCTCACGACCACGAGGATCACGGCCGCCCACGCCCCCACCGCGCGCTCGGTCGGGGCAAGCGCGAGAGCGACGGATCCGGCCGACATCATCGTGACCGCCGCAACGAGTGCCCGTTGCCTCCCTCGCGTGTCGGCGAATCGGCCGAAGAGCCAGGAGCCGAGCGGGCGAACCACGAACGTCAGGGCGAAGAGCCCGTAGACGTAGATCAGCGAATCGGGCGAGTCGGGATCGAAGAACTCGGTGCGGAAGTACGGAGCGAAGGTGGCGTAGAGGTAGAGGTTGAACCACTGCACGAGATTGGGCACCGACCCCGCCAGGATGACCCCCACCTGAGCGCGACGCTCCGGATGCGCCCCGGCTGCGGCCGACGGGGTGGGAATCACTCGACGACCCTACCGAACGTGCTCCCCAGGCTGCCCATCTCCGAACAACGACCGACCATAGGCGAGGATGCACGAAGCTGTTTCCGGGAAACGAGGGCGGCGCTTGGTCTGCATCAAGTGTCTGCGTTGGTGGCGATAGGGACATCGATGCGGTCTCGGGCAACCACGATTCCGTCCTTGATTACGTAGCACTCCACGATGTGCTCTCCGCGGAATGTCGAGCTCTCGTTGCGGATGCCAGGTCGTGTTGAGTCGATGATGTCACCGCGTATCATGTTGCGACGCTCCGCCTCCGGGCCCTGGTTGAGCACCTTCCACTTCAGCGCGTACGGCTCAGCTACCGTGCAGCCGGTCACCTGAAACTTCAACTGCTTCCCAGCCATTAGCGGAACTCCTATACGATCCATCGCGCGTAACCACAACGGTCGCCAGCCGCTCTGGATGACTTCGCAATCGATGGATACGCTCTCGGTGATGTCGACCGGGTACCGGTCCTCGATGAACTCCTCGATGCCGGTGGACGTACCGCTGGCCGAGGCTTTGAGAACGGTCTCGGTGACCGTCAGCGGCACACTGGTGCCGAAGACCTCGCGCCACTTTTTGGCCGACGCGGTCTTGCCCTCGCTCTCGATCGCGGAGATACAGCGGTTGTACGCCTTCTTCGCCTTGGCCTGAAATTTAGTCTTGACGTGGACGCGTTGCCGGCTGCCGAGCGCCATGTAGTAGTCCTTCTCCGGCTCATTCATGAGGAACGCGAAGAAGTCAAGGGACATCTGGTCGAACGAGCCGGTGTTCGCCGAATCGTATTCGTCGGTCTGCGCGAAGAAGTTGTAGACAAGCGTGTCGATGACGAGGCCGCCTACGTTCACACCGTTCGCGTTCTTCCAGGCCCGAGCCATTCGCGCAAGGTGACGCATGTTCGTCGAAGTGCGGTCATTGCACTCCTTCGTCGCGCCGATCTCAGCGCGTGGCTTTGTGTTCTTCCAGGACTCGGCCTTAGTGTCCGGGTAGTCGAAGCTGCCGTCGGAGTTCTCGAACGCCGGCTGAACCTCGAACTTGAACGCGTTGGCCGCGAATTGCACGCGCACGACGCACTGGTCCACCCGGATGTCAGTGTTTGTATATCGCGTCTTGAGCACGTTGCGCACTCGCTCGAGCATCCGACGAGGGCCGTTGGCGTCGCTGTAGTCGTCGCGCAGCCCCGACGGCAGGATGAAGATCATGTCAAGGTCGGAGATGGACTTGATTGCCGTGTGCCGCCCGAACGAGCCGATCATCAACTTGTAGTCGACGCAGGCTTCCTTGCTGCGAAAGTTCTTATTCAGGGCCTTGGTGATCTCGTCCCGGCGGGTTCGGATCGTCGCGACCTTCTCCCCTACCTTGAGGTTCCCCAACAGCCCGTCGAAGATCTCGGAAGTCTCCATTCTCAGGCCTCGCCTTCATTGAGCCGCAGTGCCTCTGGGAGCAGGAGGTCGAGCTCGCGCGAGGTGAATGTCAACTCATCATTGTTCTGCAGTCCATCCTGAGCGCGGCCATATGCCGTTGGACTAGTCCTCGGCGCGGACGAGTAGACCCCACGGGTGGTCTCCTGCAGCTCGTCGCGGCGAAGTCGAGCATCGGCGTCAACGACTTCTCCCGACATAAGGTCGGCGATGAGTGAAATATAGGACTCGCGCACGTCCCAGAGTCGCGATGCGACATCCCGGTGCGCCTCGGCCTCCTCGTGGAACCGGAACGTCTTCGCCCCGAGCGTCACCCACGTCACTAGAACAGCCACGGTCGAGGTCACGAGGCTGGTCACCGTCGGGCTGGCGAACTGGCTCACGACGGCGAATAGGAATGTGCCGGAGCTGATCGCGGTCAACGCGATCAGCACGCCCTGCTGCCAGCGATGCTTGTTGAAGCAGATGTCAGCCTGCTTCTCGTGGGTCTTGTGGGTATACGCCACCCGCCCGAAAGCCTCCCGCACCTGGGCAAGTAAGTAACGGTCGTGGCCAGCGGCTGCGGCATCGTCGTCGGTCAACTTGCTCCGATCACTCTCAACAGTCAAATCACTCGCAACCGGCGGCTGCTCCCGATCTGAGTATGGTGGTGACCTCCGACATTACGGAACGGGCGGCTAGGGCCGATCCGGATTGGGGCCATATGACTGTTTGCACATGGTGCGGAGCTACCGACCCGCGCTAATTCGTTCTCGGATAGGTCCGTATCCAGTGCGTTCCGCTCGCTTCAGGAGAATAGAAGCCTGAAGCTTCCAACAGGGCTACGGCTTCTGTTGCCGATACTTCGAACTGGCGTTGCAGGTCAATCGGGTGCCACTCACGATAGGTCTGCAAATACTCAACGAGTCTGTCGGGCACCAACCCACTTGCGGCCCACTCCGGAATTGCGTCAAAAGGAGCTGAGCGTATCCGCTTGCTGATGTATTCAATTCCCCTGCGGCCCGCTTCATACGTTCCGTAAACCTCCAAGAGGATCGCTGTCACCTGAGCGCTATCCGCAAGAATCTCGAGCAGACCCCCACCACCACGCCCGGTGTTGAACTCCATTTCGATGATCGGAGGATCGGCCTTGAGATCGTCACCAAATAGCCGTCTCAGGTCATAGATTGTCTCGTGCGGCAGGAAGCGAGCGCGCAGAGTCTCGCCCACAGGGCCGCTCTTTTCGTCGGGATAGTAAACGTTCACGAACTCGACCGGCCCGGCGTAACCCATGTGCTCGAATGGTCGGCCCTCGCGCTTTTCGAATTCCGCCAGAGCACGACTGAGCGCAATGGTGATGTCTTCGTCGCTCCGGGCCGTGAACTTGAACGGCATGGCGGGAGCGTTTCTCTGACGCACGAGCACGGAGAACTGGTGACCCGGATCGTCAAGAGTCATCCCCCAACGACCTTCGAATCCTGGCGGCTTGTTGAAGTTCTCTAGCCCTGGGTGCTCAAGAATCTTCCTGGGGTTCCACATGGACTGGAACGCAAGCTGAAGCTTCAGGTTGACAGCGAATAGTAAGTCTTGGAGGTCAACACCGTCTCCCCCTTTCGAAACCCACGCAGCTATCTGCGCGCGGTGATCGCAGAAGACACGAGTAGCGCTAATCGGCAGACCGAGGCGGTACACGATTTGACCATCCGCCAGGGGTACACCAATGTTCTCTCTCGTGACTCCGTCCGGCGAGATTTGGATGCGCTTCCCGTCACCGCCTACCGCAAAGAAGATGTGCGGCCACTGCGGATCGAGTGTGGCAAATACTGACAAGCTCCACCGATGCTTGCGTACGCGGTCAATATCGTGCAGCCAGAGAAGAATGCTCTCTTCTGGGTCAGGGAGCAGAAACGGTTGCATCATCCTGATCCGCTCGATCATTACTGGCGGGAGTGATCGCAACCAGCCTTTTCTTACGAGGCGGTTCCACTCCACTTCAGTCTTCATCAGCGGGTAGCTCACCTGAGCCGCTTCCTTCTCTGACATGGGAGTATCGCGGGGAAGGTTCGCCAGAGTGAAAGCAAACGAGTCGAGCGTGGCCCGGTAGTTCGTCAGAATGTCCCCAAGCCGATCTTTCCAACGCGGAGGAATAGGGTCTTCCGGCACCCGCGCCCGGATCACTGCCCCAACGCCCAGAGGGCTGACCTCACCCTCAAGCGTCACTCGGTGCTTCTCATAGTGGAGCCGAACGTCTCGCATGAACGCTTCTTGTTGCTCAGTCGCGTAGTGCAGCCGATCCATGAAATCCACGAGGAATTCGCGTGGAAGCTCGCCGTCAACCCACTCAGCCACCTAGCACCCGTTTTCTACGTCGTGAGCAGACAATAACGTGCTCGACAGGCGTCGAACCGACGCAAACGGGCGCGTTCGCTCTTTGCGGTTGAACTAAGAGGCGATCAACACTCCACCGAATGCCCCTGATCAAGACGTCTTCTAGGAATTCGCTCGCCGAGATTAAGCCGACATCATGGTGACCGCCGCAACGAGCGCCCGTTGCCTGCCTTGCGTGTCGGCGACTCGGCTGCGGACGACCGGATGGGAGTACTCGACGACCCTACCGAACGCGCAGCGCACGACGATCGTGGGTCACGAGGGTACGCGAGCGCCCTTGACGAGGCGAATACTCCACCCCTGGCATCTACCACGCAGACGACCTCACTGCCCTCGACAGCCCTGCCAGCGCACCTTTCGGGTGTCCACCTCTACGGCCAAGAGCGGGCCGTCTCCTCCGCAGGGCCGAGTAGTGCTCCGGATACCGCGACGTCGGCAGCCACGCACTCAAGGTCCACAGCCATCGGGCACGAACGCGAGCGCCCGGCCGAGACTAAGCGCACTCGATCGTCTCTGCCTCGACTCGCAGCACACAGAGGTCACTGCCTTCAAGCCCCGGCGGTTGAGACGCACGAAGCGCGCCCGTCACTACGACTCGCCCACCCTCAACCACGCACGCGAGGACGTGGTGCGCGAGCGCGCCCTCGCAGATGATCTCGCACGTGGGCTCCGGACGACCCGCGTGGACATCGTCGGAGAGCAGGAACGTAACCAAGTCCCCGGCCGGCCCTTCGCCAACGAACGGCTCACCCGACACGCATCCGCGCACCTCAACTTGCGAGAACATACGACTCCAGCTCCTCGCCAGGCAAACACTCGCAGCGCTCAGCGCCCGCCTCCGGATGCTGCTTGATCCAGATCTCATTGGCACACTCCTCCGAGCACGCCAACTGGTCGTACCGCATCTCATCGTGCGGCACCCGGATGCCGCAGTGTCGACAACGACGCAATCCCTTCATGTCAACCTCCAATATTTGTTATGGCTAGCCAATTGTGCTGGATAGCCATAACACACGCAATGAGTAATTTGGATGCACTTGGTGAGTGCCGAATCACAGCCCCGTACCCGAACCCAACTTCGACGCCCTCCGCGCCGAACTCGCTCGCCTCCGCCACGACCACGGCTGGTCCTACGACCAACTCGCCGCACGCTCAGGCGTGGGCCGTGCCACCTTGGTCGCAATGGAGTCAGGCAAGCCTCGCCGCAACCCAGAAAAGCCGGCCTCCCGAGGGAGCATTGAATCGTGGTATCGCGTCGCGCGAGCGTTCGAGGTCGATCTCGGTGACCTTCTCAGTTCCCTGTACAACTAGCGAGCCGCCCTGCGTGCAAGCAGATTCGATCATGAAGTGCTGTGCGCCTTCGATCGCTGGGCATAATCATCAGCCATGCTTTTCGCGCGTCCCGGTGCGCTCCACACGTCGACGTCTTCAATGCGCTCGTACAACGCGATGCCAGCGAGACGAGCAACTTTCTACAGAGGATGATGGCCTGAACGGCTGACTTTGGCTGCCCTGGATAGCAGCGACCACATTCCTCGCGTCGCCCCACTGTGACCACGACACGCCCGTTTACGAATGACGAACGAAAGAGGACCAGCATGGGCCACTACGACCTGTCTCGAATGGGCTGGCAACAGTTCGAGCACATGATTCAAGCTTTTGCCAAGGAGGTCTTGGGAAACGGCGTGAGGCCCTTTGGGTCAGGAAAAGACGGGCAACGCGAAGCCGATTTCCGAGGCCGAGTCAATTTTCCGATCGGACAAGGAAGTCGCTGGAGCGGATACGGCGTGGTCCAAGCGAAGTACAGGGAACAGACTAAGACGCCTACAGACGACTCAAAATGGTTTCTCGGTGAGGTCCGAAAGGAACTGCGCGGGTGGCTCGGTAAGAAGCGACTGGATCGGAAGACACCGAAGTACTTACTTTTTGCCACAAACGTCTCGCTCTCAGGCGTTGAGGACGTCGGAGGAAAAGACCAGTTCGAAGATCTGTTGCAATCTTGGTCAGAGGAGCTTGGCCTAGAAGGCTGGTACGTATGGGACTACGCAGAACTTCGAACGATGCTGGACTCCCACGAGAGCGTGCGGCGCCGATACCTTGAACAGATAATCACCGGTGACATCCTGGAGGAACTAAAGAATCTGCTGCCTTCCGCTGCAGGACTTGAAGTGGAAAGACTAGCCAGCCATGCGGTATCCGAACTCATGACTCGGCAATGGGTTCGAACGGGAGATGTCGGGTATGGAGACGGTTCAAAGGTCAAACTGGCCGACATTGCCATTGACCTTCCGTGCACGGTTGGCCCACGAACTAAGAATGACCCGACCCGTCAGGCTGCGGCGCGGCTGACACTGAGTCTGGGCGAGCAGACTTACACCACCGCGTCCACAGAAGGACCGATCGGCGTCGTGATCGTTGGCGGTCCCGGACAGGGAAAAAGCACACTGACCCAGGTGATCGCACACACTTACCGGCTCGCATTTCTACGTGACACCGACGTCTCCAAATTCGGACCCAAGGCTGTGGAAGCCGTAGCCGCACTACAGGACCGCCTTGAAGTAGCAGGAATTCCCTTGCCAACTAAACGGCGCTGGCCATTTGTAGTCGAGCTGGCAAAGATGGGATCCGCCATTGCGCGCCAGGACGGCGGATTCTCGCTGGTCCAGTACATTGCAAGCCAAATTGTAATTGAGGGACGATCGACGAGCCCCGCCGCACTGTTCGAGTGGATGCAGTCCTGGCCGGTGTGCCTAGTTCTTGACGGGCTCGATGAGGTTCCTGATTCCCGTGTGCGTGCCGAGCTCGTCGCCGCTGTGAGTAGCTTCGCGGCCGAAGCCAGCTCTCGGCAAATCGACCTCATGGTGGTTGCCACCAGTCGTCCACAGGGATATCGCGGCGAATTCGGCGAGGCTGTGAAGGACCTTGAGCTCCGGTTAGCCGAACTTACCGAAGAAGAAGCGCTTGGGTACTCCGAAGCATTGACATCTCTTCGGGCAGTGGACGATCCCGACCTCGCTGCACAAGTGACCGAGCGGCTCATTTCTGCGGTCCATGAGCGGGTCACCCAGCGCCTGATGACAACGCCGCTGCAGGTTACGATCATGACTGCACTCGCCGAGGAGGCAGTCGAATTGCCTACTGATCGATTCGAACTGTTCGATCGCTACTACAAGGTTGTCTACGACCGGGAGGTCTCCAAGCCTCACTCCGCCAGCGAGCTGAAGAATCTACGGCCCCACATTGACTTCCTGCATGAAATCGCCGGCTTGAAGCTTCAGCAACGGGCAGAACGCCCTTCAGGCTCTGACCCGGCCCTCCCAAAGAAGGAGATCAGCCGCATTCTAGGCAAACGGCTCGAGCGTGAAGGATTTGCTGAGGCCGACTCAGACTCCATTGCAGAAAACCTCATTCGCCTCTCGACAGAGAGGCTTGTTTTACTCGTTTCTCGGCGGAGCGGCAAGTACGAATTCGATGTGCGGTCTCTTCAGGAGTACATGGCTGCCCGTGCGCTGACCTCAGGAGAAGACAGCGAGGTACTGGCTCGCCTCGGTCAGCTCCTTCCCACTGGCCACTGGCGAAATACGTGGATGCTTGCCGCCGGACGACTCCTTCGACGTCGGGAGCATCTTCGGGAGAAGATCGTGGAAATCGTGGTGAATTACGACGACACCAGCGAAGAGACCAAAGTCACACGACTGGGTGCAGATCTTGCCACAGACCTGTACCTCGACAACTTCGCAGCCGAATATCCGGCGTTGCGTCGCGAGTTGCTATTGAGTGCCATGACGCAGTTCGAGTACGCCGCGCCTGATACCACGGCCTCTTTGGCTTCTCTCCACGCGTCGGTGCGTTCCCAAGATGACGAAAGAGTGCTCGACCTATTCCATGCAGCCCTTCACGATGCGGCACGCGCAAACCTCTCAAGCATTGCAGCCCGCTACCTACATGATCACTCAACTGGAATGGACCGAACTGCCAAGCAAGCGCGAGCTACGCTCAACGAGGGGCGCAAGTACATCAAACCCCCACAAATGCACCGCGATGCCTATGCGATGTCGCTAGCAGCCGTGGTCGATCAGTACGATTCACAATCCGAAGCAGCGAATAAATTGAGTATCGCCCTGAAGACCCAAACAATGTCCGCCGGGCACGACCTGTCGATACCTTTGGCGGCGCTGATCGTCTTGGATGATTTCGAGGCGAGAAAGATTCTTCTAGATATTGTCCTAAGATCTCACGCCGCCCACTCATACGTAGCTAATTATGGAGCCGCCGTTCTTCGCCTGCACGCCTCCACAGAGCTGAGAGGCAACCTCTTGTCGTGATGCCGATTTGAGTCCTGGACGTAAGTCAATAGTGCTCTGCCCCGCCCGCATCTATGGTGTTGCTGCAGCCTGCGCTATTGCGGTTTGCTGACATTGCGTCGATTCGAAGACGGCCACGGTCACCGTGCGCTTGCGATTCGGGAATCGGCCGCGTCGGTGCCGACACTTCGGCATCCGGGTGCCCCGCGCCGAGGTGGTCCACTACGTCCAGGCGTGCTCCAAGGGCTGCGCCCAGGATCTGCGGATGAAGAGCACGGTCAGAGACATTGACTGCCTTGCTGCAACTTCCGAAGCCATTGCCTCTCGAACGCTCAGCATCTGTGACACACCCAAATCGTTTGCGACCATACGACGTAACGGCTGAATCCGTCATCTCCTCGCGATAGCACCCGATGAGAACCACTGAACTAGTGGAACGGCCAGCAGAACGGCCGCCTCGGCCTCCCGCGGAGTACTACTCGCATAGCCAGGCTGCCCCGCGTGTCGATCGTTCTGACCCGTCCACAACGTCTGCATCATGCCGATTAGCGCTTGCCTCGTGGGATATTCGTTATGCTCACGCGACATCTCTAGCCCCCAGTTTCCTTGCTGCTTCATCTGTGCAAGTACGGTGCCGAGGGTAGCGGCCTTGTTACTCGGGCTAACCAACGGAATGGCTGCAGCTTCCACAGCCTTAATCGCCTTCGCGTAGGCCTTCTCAGAATCAGGGGCACGGCCGAACCCCGCATTCCAAGCTTCCGCGAGCAGTGCTCCAGCGTGCCCTGGCAGCTGCGCGATAGAGTCGATGGCTTCCGCTACCCCCTCGGGCACTCGTTGCTCCAGTGCGGCATGCCCATTCCGTTTGCCGACCCTCCATGCTGATCCAGCATCAGCCAGAATGGCTTCCAGAGCTCTGAGGGCCTTTATGCCCTCGAAGTCGGACGCGCCCTGTTTATAGACGAGGAAGTCGACGAAGTCCAGAAACTCCTCCGCGTCCATTACCTCAAAGAGGCCAAGCACGCCTTTCTGGCGGAATTCAACGAGCCGCGTATTCACAGCTCGTGTCGCGGTCTCGTACTCCTCTAATAGCTCGACGTTGTTAGCCTGTTTCGTCTCCCAATATTCATTCTGGTATGTCGCCGTCGTCACGGTCGCAGCCCACTTAAGCAGAGGCACTCGCAACCAGGGTGGCACGCCCTCGTGGAGCGCGTCGAGAGCGACAGGGTCTGCATTCCGTGAACGCCATTGCATAGCACCATCATGACGGAAGCGCGAAGTGTTACCCGAATCGATTGCAGGTGCACAGATGAACCGGAAGACTTTCTGGTCGCCGCATCCATTGCCCGCCGCGCGCGACGTTCCCGAGGTCAACTAATACGCAATCCGTGGTACCCAGCTCGGTAGCATGAGCGCATGATCGCTCTCGCCGCATCAGCACGAGCGCTCAGAGTGTTCCAAGTCGTGTGGGTGTTCGGCTTCCTCGTGGGAACAACCACTCACACGGCGGATCTGATCGTCGGCGGAGTGAACGCCTACAGCGACTTCCCTCTCGGCGTCCGGCTGTTCTGGGTGTCACTGACATTCCTGGATCCGGCCACCGCTGCGCTGATCATCTTTCGACGGCGCTCCGGCATCGTGCTCGGCATCGCCGTGATCGTCGCCGATATCACCGTGAACTGGACCGTCTTCGTTATGGTCGGCGGACTCTCGTTGTTCGGCGTCATCAGTCAGAGCCTGTTTGCGGCGCTCATCCTTGTCACGGCTCGCCCCCTGTGGATATGGTTCGGGCAATCGTCTCCACGAGAACGCGCCGACCCGCGTAGAGAGGCCTGAGCGCCCGCGACTGCGAGACGGTCGGCCAGGGCCTGGGTGCTGGCTGATGCGGCCGGAATCAAGCACACCCTCAGCCATTGCGGCGGACCGCAGGCAGTGAGCCTCCGCTTCACTGATGGCATTTTGCGCGCGAGGGTACATGTCGATGTTCGATTTTTTCGTTTTGTCCGAGTACTGTGGACGCTATGAGCACCTCGCCGAACACGCCACGCGGCGCCCGCAAGGCACAGACTTACCTCCCCGAAGCCAACGCCCGCGAGGAGATTCTCGATTTCGCCGAGTTGATGCGCGAGCTTGAGGCCTTCCTCGCGCAGAACTCGTCCAAGGCTGCACTCGTCGACCCCCAGGGCAATGCCCGTCCCATCCCGGATGAGATCTTCCGCATCCTCGACCAGGTGACGAACGCCCTCGCCGCGGGTGCGGGCATCACGATCGTGCCGCAGGGCGTGTCCATGACGACGCAACAAGCCGCGGATTTCCTCGGTATCAGCCGCCCGACGCTGGTCCGTCTCCTGGAGGCCGGCGACATCGCTTACGACAAGCCCGGCCGTCACCGTCGTGTCCAACTAGAGGACCTGGTCGCCTTCCAGGCGAACTTTCGTTCTGAGCGCCGTGCTGCGTTGCGCGAGTTGCAGCGCGCCAGTCTCGGGGCGAAGGTTCAGGTCGGTAATCCGGCGGACGTGAAGCGTCGTGCGGAGCTGGACGCTGAGTGAGCTTTCCGGCCTTCTTCGACACCAACGTTCTCTACGGAGCGCTGCTCAACGACTTCATCCTCGAACTCGCCGACAGTGGACTGTTCCGGCCGCTGTGGTCGAAGGATGTGCTGTTCGAGCTGGCGAAGAACCTCGTCAAGAACGGCGAGGATCCGGTGCTCGTAGAGAAGCGCGTCGGCACGATGGAGCGATACTTCGCTGATGCGCTGGTCACCGGCTACGACGACCTGGTGCCGACAATGACGAACGACGAGAAGGATCGGCACGTCCTCGCAGCCGCCGTCCGAGGTGGTGCGGAAGTGCTTGTGACCTTCAACGTGAAGGACTTTCCGACGGAGTCCGTCGAGCCGTTCGACCTTGAGGTCGTGCACCCCGACGCCTTCCTTCTGGATCAGCTCGATCTGTACCACGCACCGACGCTCCGCGCCCTCGTGGAACTCGTCGAAGGGTACGACTCTCCGGCGATGACCGTCGATGACTTCCTGCTCGCGCTTACCCGTGCAGGAGTGCCGAACTTCGTGGGTGCGGCCCGGTCGAAGGTCTATTGAACATCCGCCTGAGCGCGTCGCTCTGCGCGATCAATTAGAGAGTGTTGATCAGGTCACGCACGAGTTGCGATGGCGTGGTGTAGCGCTTGTGTGCCGTCCTCGCCGATTCTTGGCCATGGCACGAAGTGGCGGGCCACACATCCTCCCTGCTACGAAATGGCGAGGGTGTCCCCCGGGCTCACCTCGAATACTTCCAAACCGGGTGACTGCAGGAGGGCGTCGATGCACTCCCGACTGCCGGCGACGATCGTGCTGTCGTAGTCGATCTCGGACACGATGAACCAGGCGCGATCCGCGGGCCACCAGAGGTTCGCGAGCTGGGAGCCGGGCCACTCACTGAACGAATGCGTCGCATCCTGCATCGAACCTTCGAACAGGCCCAATACCCGCTGGTTCGACTTGAGGAGCTGAGCGTCGGGAGGGAGCTCACTCCCGCCGAAACCCTCCCAGAGGCCGAAGAAGCAGGTCTTCGGCGTTGTGGTGAATGCGGCGAGCACCTCGGAAAGCGACCGGTGATCGATTCGGATCCCTTACGACCAAGCCCAACAGCGCATGCCGCTCTAAATTGGACTCACACCTGCTCGCTTCACTTATTGCATTTATTGAGGGACAATGGCCTTATGTCGATCGCTGCCAACAAGCTTCCGGGCGAGCACTCGGAGCACATTGCACAGCGTGCGCTTGATCGCGTTCGCCAGGCTGCACAATCGGCGCCAGGGTCGAACGTGTTCGAGCTGAGCATTGTGGGCGAGAAGTCGCCGGTCGAGATCCCCGCCGAGATGACGGAAATCGTCATCGCCGCTCTCGAGAACCTCGCCGCCGGCCATCACGTGAGCGTGCTGTCGCGGGATGAGGAGTTGACGACGGTGCAGGCTGCCGAGGCGCTCAACGTGTCGCGCCCCTACCTGATCAAGCTCCTGGAGAGCGGCGAGATCCTGCATCGAATGGTGGGCACGCATCGTCGAGTGAACACGGATTCGCTGCTCGCGTTCAAGGCTCGTGCTGACGCACGAGCGCACGATGCCGCCGATTCGCTGGTGCAGATGAGCGAGGACATGGGCTTCGACCGGTGACCGTCGTCGCCGTCTACGACGCGAACGTTCTCTACCCTTCGCTCCTTCGTGACCTTCTCATCCGGGTCGCCATTGCCGGCGCCGTGCGGGCGCACTGGACGGAGCAGATCCTGGACGAGGTGTTCCGGAACCTCCGCACCAACAGACCCGACCTCGACGTCGACGCCTTGGACCGAACTCGAACACTGATGAACGACGCCGTGCGCGACGCGCGGGTAACCGGCTTCGAGTATCTGATCGACGAACTCGAACTGCCCGACCCTCACGACCGGCACGTGCTCGCTGCGGCAATCTTTGCCCGCGCGAGCGTTATCGTCACGGCCAACCTGAAAGACTTCCCCGCTGACGATCTCGCTCCGTACGGTGTGACAGCGCAACATCCGGATGCGTTCCTCAGCGGCCGATTCGACGACGATCGGGTCGCTGTCATCGACGCAGTGCGGCGAATCTCGGCTGCGAGCCGTCGACCACCCTTGGCCGTCACTGACATCATCGACCGAATGGGTGAATCCGATCTTCCGATGCTGGCAGAACGGATGCGCTCAACACTCTGACTCACGCCGGTAGCTTCAGCGCACCGATCACGTCGCGGATCATGTCCTCGATGGCGGGGTCGGCTCCTGTTCGGCCGAGTACCACGGGCGCCGGCTTTGCGCCGGGGATGGTGTGGCCGCCGCCGTGGACCGTGTACAGGGTGACGGGCGGGTGACCCGGCTCGCGGTATGTCGTTTCCTCCATGCGGGGGCGGCGTGTGCTGGGTGAGGTGGGGAGCATCCGGGTCGTGGGGGTGGCGGTGATGCCGTTGCGGTGGGCGAAGTACGAGGCGGTGGCCGGGGCGGAGAGGGCCACTCCCCCGACCTTGAACAGGGCGCGCGCCCACCACGCGAACCGGCCGCCCTCATAGGGGACGATGCGGTCGGCGGTGCCGGCCACGAGGGTGACGGGGATGGGGTGCTCCGAGGTTTCCGAGAAGGGGCCGAGGAAGCCAGCGCGGTCGGGCATGGTTGCAGCCACGATCACCGCGCCCGCGAGCAGATCCGGGGCGTCGTGGATGAGGCGGAAGACCATCTGGCCGCCGTTGGAGTAGCCGACCCCGATCATCCGGTGGGCGTCGATGCGGTGGAATCGGCGCACGGCGTCGACGACGGCACGTGCGAAGGCGACGTCGTCGACCTGCTCGAGGCGGGCCGGGAAGAAGCTCTCGGCGCGGGCGTCGTTCCAGTTGCCGCGGTAGCCGTCGAGGTAGACGACCACAGCTTGGCCGTCGGTGGCGAGGCGGTTGAGGGCGCCGCCGGTGAAGCGGCGGTGGGTTTCGCCGTTCTGTTTCGAGCCGTGGAAGACCAGCACGAGGGCGCGGTCTTCGGGGCCGTCGGGCTCGCCGATGACGGTGAACGTGCGGGTGCGGCCTGCGGCCGTGACGGTTGAGTGCATCAGACATCCTTCGGGTCGGGGCGGATCTCGCCCGGACACCGTCACGCTAGACTCTCACATCATGTCAAGGTCAAACACGTCACGCGCGTCACACGGGTCGCGCGGGTCGCGCCGGTCGCGCGTGCGATGAGGATCGGCGAGGTCAGCCGGCGCAGCGGGGTGAGCGCGCGGTCGCTGCGGTACTACGAGCAGCACGGGCTCATCTCGGCGCGACGCGAGTCGAACGGGTATCGCGAGTACGACGACTCGACGGTGGAGCGGGCGGAGATCATCCAGATGCTGTTCGGGATGGACTTTCCGCGGGAGGTCGTGGTGTCGGTGCTGGCGTGCACCGGGGAGGCGCCGGCGGATGCGCACGAGGCGCTCGCGGAGCAGCTCGTGCAGGTGCGGGCGGGGCTGGCGGAGCGGATCGAGCGGCTGAGCGAGACGCATCGGAAGGTGAGTGCGTTCTTGGAGGAGCGGGAGCGCTGAGGATGCGTGTCAGCGAAGCTCGACGAGATCGTTGCCGGACTCGATCATCTCGACCACACTGTCGATCAGCGGCTCAAACCACTCGATCAGTGCGCGGCGACGAGTGTTACCGACACGGATCCACACAATCGCAGGCGCTTCGCCGCCGAGGACGAGCATGCTGGGGAAGTCCTCGTCTTTCGTGACGAGGACGGCGTTGTGCTCAAAGGCGTAACGCCATAGCTCGCGGTCCGGCGCATCCGCCGGGCCGATGTCGGTCACATGCTCCGCATGGTGACCATGCGCTGACAGCATGCGGGCAAGCGCCGGCGGCAGTTGAGCGTCGACCAGGAAGCGCACCGGCTAGGACGCGAGCATGATCGGGTGGTCCGCCTGAGCAGCCGCGTACGCAAGGCAGGCCCGGATGTCGTCTGCCGTCAGGTACGGGTAGTCCTCGAGAATCTCGGCTTCAGTCGCGCCAGCGGCCAGCAGCGAAAGCACGTCGGTCACACGGACGCGGGTGCCGCGAACGGCCGGACGGCCGTGAACGACCTCCGGGTTGACCACGATGCGATCCAACAGGGACATGCCTCAAGGGTAGCGGTGCGACGAGGATTCATGACTATGTGATTCGCGCAGGGAGTGGACCTTGCCCACTCTGATGGGCACTGGCGAGACGTGTTGTGCACTCTCGTTGCTTCCAACGGCGCCGCAGGACTTTCGCTGTGCCCATAATCTCGATTGGTCTGAACTATGGGTAACTGCGTTAGTCATAAAACAGGAACGCAGTCGCCGAGTCCCCCAAATGCCAATTCAGACGGCCATCGATCGGTTTGTCTAGAACTCACGCGGTGGCCGGGCGGTAGCGCAGCGCGACCGCGCCCGAGCGGAACTCCTGGCGGTCGACGAGCTTAAGCTCGACGCGGTCGCGCAGGCCGGCGAACAGGGTGGGGCCGTGGCCGGCGATCACCGGATGCACGACGAACGCGTATTCGTCGATGAGTCCCAGGTCGGCCAACGCCAGGGGCAGCGTCACGCCGCCGACGGACAGCGGCCCGCCCGGCTCCTCCTTGAGCCGCCGGACCGCGTCGGCCAGGTCGCCGCGCAGGAGCTCGGCGTTCCAGTCGACGTCGGCCACGTCGAGGGTGCTCGACACGACGTACTTCTTCGTGGCGTCGATGACTCCAGCGAACGGGATGTCCCACTCGTCCATCCAGTCCGGCCACGGGCCCGTGGCGGGTCGGCGCCAGGCCGACTCCATCATCTCGTAGGTGACCCGGCCGTAGAGCAGGGCGTCCGCCCGGTCGATCTCGGCGGTCCAGTAGCGCATCGACTCCTCGTCGGGCGCGATTCCCGCCTCGTGGTGCACGCAGCCGTCGAGGGTGACGTTGATTCCATAACGCAGTGGGCGCATCCGGTGCTCTCCTTCGATGCCGGCGGGACGATTCGCTGGTTCGCGACCAGGCTACCCGCGCTGCCCGGTCAGCTGCCCGACTGCGCCGCGAACAGCTGGGCGTAGCGCTCCGAGGGGGCGAGCGCGAGGCCCGACTTGACGAAGCGGGCCCAGTCGTCGGCGAGAACCTCGTCGAGGCCGGACTCGATCGCATCCAGGCCGGCCGCCGCGAGTGCGCTCGGGGCGATCTTCGGCGCCTGAGAACCCGCGGCCATGTCGGTGTCGACGAGACCCATGTGCACGCCGACGACGTGCGTGCCCTGGGCGGCGAGCTCGAGGCGGGTGCTGTCGGTGAGCTGCCAGGCTGCCGCCTTGGATGCGGCATAGGCTCCGGCACCGGGCGAGGTGAACCACGACAGCGCCGAGACGACGTTCAGGATGGCGCCGCCGCCGTTGCTCTTGAGGATGGGCGCGAAGGCCTGCGTCATGAGCAGGGGGCCGAAGAAGTTCGTGTCCATCTCGCGCCGGATGCTGGCCACGTCACCCGAGACCAGCGAGGTGTTCGTGGAGATTCCCGCGTTGTTGATCAGCACTTGCACGTCGCCGGCGGCCTCGGCTGCGGCCGCGATCTGCAGGGGATCCGTGATGTCGAGCGTGATCGGCACGACACCGTCGACGCCTGCCTCGACGGCGCCGGGCTTGCGGGAGGCGGCGTAGATCTTGGCCGCGCCGCGCTTCTTGAGCTGGGCGACGAATTCCGATCCGATGCCCCGGTTGGCTCCGGTCACCAGCACGACGGCGTTCTTCAACTGCATGAGAATCTCTTTCTATAGCGATCACTACGATTTGCGATCCCGACGGTATCACATTCTGTAGTGATCGCTACGCTATGCTGGAGCCATGGCAGGCAGACCCCGGAGCTTCGATCGCGATGCCGCACTGGCGGCGGCCATCGAGCTCTTCTGGCGCGCCGGCTACGACGAGACCAGCATCGCGATGCTGACGAGTGCGATGGGTGTGACTCCCCCGAGCCTCTACGCGGCGTTCGGCGACAAGGAGACGCTGTTCGAAGAAGCCTCCGCCGTGTACTTCCAGCGGATCTGTGACGCCGTCGACACCGCCGCCCAGCTCCCGACTGTGCGCGAGGCCGTCACGACCATCCTCGACGGCACCGCCCGTGCGCACACCGCCGGCACGACTCCACTCGGCTGCCTCATGCTGACCGAACCCCGCCTGGTCGCGCAGCGGGAGGAGCTCCAGCGCCGCCTCTCCGAACGGATCGCCCGCGGGGTCGCCGACGGCGACCTCCCCACGACTACCTCGCCGGATCAGCTGGCGTCGTTCCTGATGGCGGTCATGCGCGGGATGTCCGGGTGCGCCCGAGACGGCGGCTCCACGGAGGAGGTGCTGGCCATCGCCGACCTCGCCCTGGCAGCCCTGCCCGACCAGCAGTCAGCGGCACCGCTTCACCGCTGACCGGGCCGACGAGCAGCGGCCGAGGCGATGGCCGAGCGGCCGGGCGCGACCACGAACGACACCACGACCGTGAGGGCTGACGCGCCGAGCACGACCCACGTCACCGTGGAGGTACCGGCCGCACCGACGACCGCGCCCGCCACCAGGGTGCCCGCCCCGACCCCGAGGGTCATGGCGCTGACGACCCAGCCGTTCGCCTCCGTGAGCGCGGCGGCGGGGCTGAGTTGCGAGATCCGTTCGAAGACCTGACCCAGGGTCGGCGGGAGCATCAGGCCGGAGACACCGGCGGCGATCACGAACGCCCACGTGGGGAGCGCGGTGGCGGCGAGCGGGAGATAGCCGACGGCGAGGAGCACACCGCACACGGTGAGCAGGCGCGCCGGCGTCGAACCCAGAGGGCGGACGCCGACGACGGTGGCGCCGACGAGGGCGCCGAGCGCGTTCACGGCGAGGATCCACCCGGCGAGCCCCTCGCTGGCGCGGACCGCCTCCGATGCGGTCGCCACGATGGTCAGCGCACCGACGGGCACACCGATGCCGAACGTGAACACGGCGACCCGCGCGACCGCGGGAATGAGGATGGGCGAACGGATGCCCGGATGGCCGGCGGCACCACTACGGCGCTGAGCCGAGGCCGCGCGCGGCGCGGGGTTGAGGATGAAGGCGAGCGCCCCGACCAGACCGAGCGCTCCCGCGAACAGCAGGTTGCCGACCGGGCCGAAGACCGCGATGCCGACGACGGTGAGCAGCGGGCCGACGATGAAGATGATCTCCTGGGCGCCGGCATCCAGGCTGAACGCCGCCTTCAGCTGCGGGCCCGGCGCCACGAGCCGCGGCCACAACGCCCGGAGCGCCGGCTCGAGCGGCGGCGTGAACACCCCGGCGGCCGCGGCGAGCGCCACCGCCAGGCCCGGCAGCGGGGCGAGGGTCAGAGCCATGCCGGTGAAGGCCAGAAAGCTCAGGATGCCGCTGACAGCCAGGATGGCGACCTGGCCGAAGCGGTCGATCAGCCGGCCGAGAAGCGGCTGGCCCACCGCGCCGGCGACCACGTAGACCGCGGTGATGAGGCCGGCGAAG
Source organism: Microbacteriaceae bacterium 3FA27C10 (assembly GCA_005502775.1). Classification (GTDB taxonomy): domain Bacteria; phylum Actinomycetota; class Actinomycetes; order Actinomycetales; family Microbacteriaceae; genus Herbiconiux. Next base: position 122,600 of record SCNI01000003.1, on the reverse strand, counting down.
CCGAAGTCGCCGCTCGTCGAGCGCACCAGCTGCACGATCGCGAGGGCGGCCATCGCACCGGGCAGACGGCCGAGCAACGACGTGAACAGCAGGTACCCGGTGTTCTTGGTGCGCAGAACCTCGACGAGCGGGGAGGACGAGCGGGGCATACAGGCCAGTCTGATGGAGGTGGATCATGGATGTGACACGCGGTGAGCCGGGAGGACGATTCGGATGAGCGACAGCGCAAGCCGCGCGGCGTATTCGCGGCGGGCAGCGGAGTACATCGAGGTCTTGGGATCGATGGGGGCCGTGCATCCGTCAGACCGGCAGATCGTGTGCACCTGGGCGAACAGCGTCGAGGGCGAGCTTCTCGATGCGGGCTGCGGACCCGGTCACTGGACCAATCTTCTCGCCCAGCAGGGCGCGTCCGTTCGGGGTCTCGACCAGGTGCCGGAGTTCGTCGCGCACGCCCGATCGGCCTACCCCACCGTGGACTTCGCGCTCGGCAGCCTCGATGCGCTGGGCGGCGACGACGCGGGACTCGGCGGGTTGCTGTCGTGGTACTCGCTCATCCACGTCGAGCCCGAGGATATTCAGGTTCCGCTGCGCGAGTTCGCGCGGGCCGTGCGGCCCGGGGGCACGCTGCTGATCGGGTTCTTCGAGGGACCGCTGGTCGAAGAGTTCGCGCACGCGGTACTGACGGCCTACCGTTGGCCCGTCGACGAGCTCGGCGGGCAGCTCGACGCGGCGGGCTTCGACGTGCTCGAGTCGCACGTGCGCAAGACCGCGGGCCAACGGGCGCACGCGTCGATCGCCGCCCGACGGCGGGCGGCTGCGGTGTAGGCCGGGTGCCGATCGCCGGGCGGCCGAGCGGCCGGGAACGCGGCATCCGTCGCCTAGCGTTGAGGCATGGCCAGAACGATCTCCACCAACACCACCGTCGACCGCGACGGCATGCTCGACTTCGTGCGACCACGGCACCGAATGCTCGTCGCCACCACGCGCGCCGACGGCCGGCCCCAGATGTCGCCGGTCACCGGCGGCGTCGACGACCACGGGCGGATCGTGATCTCCACCTACCCGGGGCGGGCCAAGGCCCGCAACGCCGCGCGTCGCCCGGCAGCATCCGTGCTGGTGCTGTCGGACGAGTGGGACGGCGCGTGGATCCAGGTGGATGGCGAGGCGGAGGTGCTGCACGTCCCCGAGGCCGTCGAGGGACTGGTGGACTACTTCCGGTGCATCTCGGGCGAGCACCCCGACTGGGAGGAGTACCGAGAGGCCATGATGCTGCAAGGCAAGTCGCTGCTGCGGATCACGCCGACGCGGTGGAGCCCGATCTCGACCGGCGGATTCCCGCCGGAGGTGGCGGCGCGGCTCGACGCGAGCTGAGCGGTTCGCGCGGAGGCGCGGTCGCTCGGTTCCGGGCGCCGGCAGCGGTCGCGCTGTCGTGAAGCAGTTCAGGCACTCGGGACGGGGCTCAGAGGGCGGCCTGGATGGCGCGGACGTTCGCGCCGAGCGCTCCGGATGCGAGCAGCCCGGCACCGAGCGGCCCCGACGGGTCTGCGCCCAGTAGGGGCAGGCGCTTCAGTGCCGCGCGCACCGAATCGCTCAGGTGCGCGAGCTGCCAGGCGATCTCGGCGGGGCCACCGCCCTCCGGCTCGGCCAGAGCGGCGGCCTTGGCGGCATAGGCCGCGGCGCCGAGCGCATGCGCTCCCATGTGTGCGACCCCCGACGCCTGGCCGGCAGACCAGGCCGCCGACTTGGCCGCGGGCGCGCTGACCGCGTGCGCCGCGCGGTTCGCGACGAATCGTCTGCGGATCTCTCCCGCCGCATCCAGCTCGCCCCTCGAGAATGCCCGGGCTCGCGCGACGGCATCGCGGGGGCGGTCGTCATCCGGAGCCTCGGCCTCGAAAAGCGGCAGCACCCGCTCGGCGCAGTCGGCCGCCCACGCGGCAACCAGGCGGCGGTCGTGCTCGGTGAGCGTCTGCGGCGAGACCGCGCGAACACCCGCGTGCGCGTTCATCGGCCGTGCAGCTGGTCGATCGCGGACTCCAGGGCTCGGAGGCGCGCCTGCCTGTCGCCGGTGAGTTCCACGGTGAGGGCCCGGTCGCCGATCAACTCGGGGTCGTCGCCGAGCTCGAGCAGGGCGTCGTTCATGGCCGCGCGCAAGGAAAGGTCCTCCTCCGGGTGCACCCAGATCTCGTCGGCGGAGTTCAGCGGCAGCAGCAGCACGAGGTCGACGTGCTGCATGGCAGCGCGCGTGATGGCCTCCGCTCGCTCGATCACCTCCTCGGGGAGGCGGACGCGGCCCAGGCTCTCCAAAGCGACTAGGTAGGCCAGGAAGTCGAGGGGGCCGCGCTCGGCGATCACCTCGCTGTGTGGGTCGAGGCCCTCGAGCCGCCGCGCGCTCGCGGCCAGTTGGGTGAGGAACGAGGATGCGCCGGGCTGGTCGTCGAATTCGTCGAGCAGCTCGAAGGGGTCGGGCAGGTGGTCGAACTCCGGGTGCGCTGCGCAGAAGTCGGCGACGAGGGTGCTCTTGCCGCTCGCGTGGGTTCCGGAGACGACGATGCGCATAGCTGGGGACTATAGCCGGTCGCGCCTGTCTTGTCGCCAGGCGCCGTCGGCGACCGCTCCGGCATGATGAACGGTGCGCCTGTCGACGGGCGGGTGGCTCGTGTCTGACCACAACCTCAGCCGAGCATTCGACGTGAGTCGACTCTCGACGCCCGGGCCCTGGTCTCAGAGGTCGAGCTTCTCGTTGTCGATCTCGATGGGCGTGCCGGTGACCTTCGACTTCACGAAGCTGAAGACCGTGGCGATGGTGGAGCCGGGGGTGTCCCAGTATTCGGCCGAGTCGGTGTGCACGATCAGAGCCCGGACGGACGGGTCGGTTCGGCCGCCGGGGAACCAGGCTTCGACGCTCGGGTCCCACATCTCGTCGACGTAGCTCTGCTCGGTGGTGAGCTCGGCGTGGCCGGTGACCGACACCCACGAGCCGTTCGAGCTGAAGGCCAGGTTCACGATCGGGTTCTTCTCGAGGCGAGTCGCCGTCGACGACTCGGCGCTGACCAGGAACCACAGATCGCCGTCGAAGCGGTGGTGCTGCTGCTGCATGGCGAACGGCTGCGACACCGGATGCCCGTCGTCGTCGAGAGTCACGATCATCGTGAGGGGGAAATCGTCGAGCAGCTTCGCCAGGGTCTCGATGTCGTCGGTTCCGGTCATGGTGCGCTCCATTCGCTGGTGAGGCTCCACACGCTACGCCCGACCGGGAATCCCGCCAGGGGTCACCCGGAGAAGATGTTGACGACGGCGCAGTGCCGCACCTCGCCGGGTCGGCACGAGCGGCCTGAATACGACGGGCTGCAGCCGACTCAGCGGGCGAGGGCGTTCAGCTCGGCGACGTCCTGCTCCGAGAGGGCGAGGCCGGCGCCCGCGATGTTCTCCCGGAGGTGGGCGACCGACGACGTACCGGCGATGAGCAGGATGTTCGGCGAGCGCTGCAGCAGCCACGCCAGCGCGACCGACATGGGCGTCGAGCCGAGCCGCGTCGCGACGGCGGAGAGGGCATCCGACTGCAACGGCGTGAACCCGCCGAGCGGGAAGAACGGGATGTACGCCACACCCTCGGCGGCGAGCCGATCGATCAGGGCGTCGTCGTGGCGCACCGCGAGGTTGTAGCCGTTCTGCACCGAGACGATCGGAGCGATCGACTGCGCCTCCTCCACCTGCGCCGCCGTGGCGTTGCTGACGCCGAGGTTGCGGATGACCCCCTGGCGCTGCAGGTCGACGAGCGTCTCGAACGCCTCGGTGACGCGCTCCGGCACAGGCCCGTTCGCATCGCCGAGGCGGAGGTGCACGAGGTCGAGCACGTCGACGCCGAGGGTTTCGAGGTTGTCGTCGATCTGCCGGCGGAGCTCGTCGGGCCGGCGCGCGCTCGGCCAGCCGCCTTGCGCATCCCGACGGCCGCCGGCCTTGGTGGCGAGGAAGAGGTTCTCGGCGTACGGGTGCAGGGCCTCGCGGATCAGCTCGTTCACCACGCGGGGGCCGTAGGTCTCCGAGGTGTCGATGTGGGTGATGCCCCGCGAGACGGCTTCGCGCAGCACGGCGACGGCGCCGTCGTGGTCGTTCGGCGGGCCGAACACCCACGGGCCGGCGAGTTGCATGGCGCCGTAGCCGAAGCGGGTGACGGTGGTGCCGCCCAGGGGCCAGGTGCCGCCGGGGAGACTGGCGAGATCGGATGCTGCGGTGTTCATGTGTGCCTTTCGGGGCGTGGATCAGAGGGTCGGGTTCCACTCTCGACGACGTACTATCTGTTCGGTAGTAGTTACCCGAAAGTGCGTTGATACCGCGAGGAGAACCATGGCGACCATGACGGCGGCCGAGAAGAAGGCCGAGGCGAAGGCGCAGTACAACGCGTTCCTGGCCGCCTGCCCGAGCCAGAAGCTGCTCGCCAGCGTCTCCGGCAAGTGGGTGACGCTGGTGATGTCCGCACTCGGAAGCGGGCCCGGCTGCACGGGCGACCCTCGCCCCATGCGGTACTCCGAGCTCGCGCGGGTGCTCGCCGGCGTGAGCCCCAAGATGCTGTCCCAGACGCTCCGCTCGCTCGAACGGGACGGCCTGGTCTCGCGAACCGCCACCGCCACGGTGCCGGTGACGGTCTCCTACGAGCTCACCGATCTCGGACTCTCGCTGCACACCACGGTGCGGCAGCTCAAGCTCTGGTCGGAGGCGCACCGCGACGAGGTCGCCGCGCGCCAGGACAGCTTCGACCAGCGTACGATTTCGGCATGACGACACCGGATGCCATCGACGACGTCTCGATCGGCGGGGAGAGCATCCGTCTCGGGCAGTTCCTGAAGTTCGCGGGGCTCCTCGACAGCGGCGGCCTGGGCAAGGAGGCCATCATCGACGGCTTCGTGAGCGTGAACGGCGAGGTCGACCGGCGCCGCGGACGGCAGCTCCAGCTCGGCGATGTCGTGAGCTTCGAGGGGCGCAGGGCGCGCGTCTGCGCCTGACGCCGCTGACCCGACACCCGTCAGGGTCAGCGGAGGTCGAGCGCGGCCGCGACGCCGTTGAGGCGGAGCGCCGTGCCGGTGCGCAGGTGCGGGAGGTCGGCGTTGCCGTCGCCGGTGCGCACGAGGAACGCGACCTGCTCGGTCCAGGTCAGCGTGGTGGCACCGCCCGCCGCATCCGCGAGGGTGACCGTCACGAGCGAGACCCACCGCGTGACGCCGTTCACCGCCGCTTCGTAGACGAAGACGATACGGTGGCCGGGCACGATGTCGAGGTAGCGCGACACGTTGCGCAGGGTCTCGCTCGAGCCGTCGGGCATCACGAAAGTGCTGTGCGCATCCTCTCCCCCGCCCACCCGGAAGTCGTGTTCGTATGCCGCACCCGAACCCGGGAGCCGGAACCACCGACGGCGGATGCTGTCGTCGGCGAACGAGTCGAACACGGCCGGCCGCTCGGCGTCGATCTCCCGCACGATCGTGAAGGTCTCGTGCCGCACTTCCGCGTGCGGCGCCGCGATCGTCATACCCGGTCGGACGCGTGAACCGAGGGGAACACCCAACGACCCTCGAGGATCTCGGGGCGAGGACGGTAGAGCCGCACCGCGTAGTTCCAGCCCTCGACGATCGGGATGGTGTTCGGTGCGTCGCCCGACCCGAAGCGCACCGTCACCGACCCGTCGTCGTCTTTCACCGCGGTGATGCTGTTGACCGAGTAAACGCCCCTGTCGTTCGGTTCGAAGAAGCCGTCGGCGTTGTAGACGGAGACCGACCAGAACGCGTCGACGGGCACGTCGTCGACCGTGAATGCGAAGTCGGCGACCGGCAGTCCGGGGTCGACGTTGAGGTAGAACGCCTCGCTCTCCGGCAGGCCACCCCAGCCGCTGGCCGTTCCGATGAGGTGCTTGACCGGGTCGACCGCCTCGCGCGAGCCGAACGCGCCCCGGAAGTCGCCGATGCCCCGGCTGAGCTCGAGCAGAGCGTCGCGGGTGGAGTCGAGCGACGCTGCGTCGTACTCGGGGTGCGCGAACGACGCGGTCGAGGGTATCGACAGGATGAAGGCATCCTGGATCGCGGCGACGGCCGCGACGTCGGCTGGATCGCCGGGATCGACCAGGGTGCGGACGGCGACGAGCACCCAGGGCGTGCCGTAGCGATCCGGCGTGAGCTCATGCGTTCCCGGCTCGTGGAGCACGGCGTTGACGTAGTGGTCCTGGTTCACGATCATCACCGACAGATACCGATCGCCGGCGTCGGGGATCGTCAGCGCGGCACCCTGCGAGATGTCGACGACGGCCGAGCTGTACAGGGTGTCGCGGTTCAGGCGGATGACGGTCTGCTCGTCGAGCGGGGCGGGTTCGCGCACGTGACGCCAGCGGTTCGAGCCGCCGGCGGCGGCCGCCAGCCCCGCGAACATGCGATCGGTCTCGGCCCGCACGAAGTTGTCGACATCGACGTGCACTGCTTCTGTTCCCATGTCGATAGACTGCCGCACCGCGCCGTGCACTCGCTAGAGCCAATCAGCCTTGCCGAACGGGTCGCGCAGGTGGAACACCCGGTCGCCACTGGTTCCGATACGGCCGGGCGTCATCGTAGGACGGCTGCGGCACCGCAGTGCGACTGGGCAAGCGTGCCGCCGTCCGTCACGCCGGGGTGATCCCGCGCGGGTCGGCCCGCACCGCGTCGCGCCGGGTGGTGACGCCGAGCTTGCGATAGAGCGAGCGCAGGTGCGACTTCACCGTCGGATAGGCGATCCCCAGGTGCGTGGAGATCTCGGCGGCGGTCATGGTGGTGCGCAGACAGGCGAGCACGTCCTGCTCCCGCCGCGTGAGGATGCCGGCCTGGAGCCCCGTGAGCCGACCCCGCCGCTCGAGGACGGCGAGGAGGAACGCGTGGTGGCGCGAGCCCCTGTGGGCGTGCGCTGCGAGAAGATCCTCGATGACGGGATCATCGGAGAGGAAGGGCGCGAGGATGCGCTCGGGCGCCGCCGATTCCAGCGCCCGGTCGAGCTCGTCGTGCGCGCGGGGTCCTTGCCCGGCGGACGCCTGCAGGGCGGCCGAGGTGACCAGTGCGGCGACGCGCGCATAGCGGGGCATCGGGTTCGCGGAGGCGAGCTGGAAGGCTCTCGCTGCCAGGGCCGGCTCGCCCAGCCTGCGGTAGAGCTCGGCGAGCAGCGCGTGCGCCACCGCGGCACCGGTGCGGGCGAGCGCCGGCGCGGCGACGCTCAACGCCCGCTCGTCCTCTCCCCCGGCATGGTCCAGCCACGCCGTGACCACACGCCGCAGGGTGTCCCACGGGATGCCGTGCTTGTCGCTGGTGGCCACGCCGTTCAGCAGCTCCGCCGCGGCGTAGTACCGGTCGTTCCTCTTGAGGGCGACGAGACTCATCACGAGGTAGAGCCGGGCGAGGGCCTCGAAGTTCGAACCGGGGCTCCCCTCGACGATGATGGAGTCGAGTTCGACGACCGCATCGTCGAAGTCCCCTCTCCAGTAGGCGATGCATCCACGATTCGCCTGCGGGAGGCCCCCTTCGAAGCGGTCCCAGTCGGACGCCGACGGCGCCGGCGGAAGGGCGTCGAGGATGCGCTCGGCCTCGGCGAACAAGCCGGCGTGGGTGAGCGCGAACGCCAGATTAGACTGCGCGAGGCGGAACGTCTCCGCGTGACCGCGCAGACGGGCTTCCTCGGCGGCCGAGCGCAGCAGCCCGATCGCGCCGGCGAGGTCGCGGCGGAGCCGCACCTCGGTCCAGCCGAGCAGGAACAGCGCCGAGGGGTAGTCGTCGTCGGGCCCACACAGGGTCAGGGCCTCGCGGGCGCGGTCGGCGATCGCGGCCTTCGATGCGCTGTCGGGGGCCAGGAGCAGCTCTGTGAAGCAGGCGACGAAGTCCTCGGGAGCGACGCGAGCTCCCTGGCCGCGGAGGAAGGTCGCTCCGTAGGGATCGCCGAGCAGGTCGCGGCAGCACGCCCGGATGAGCAGGATGTGCGGGTCGCCCGGATCGGGAAAGTCCAGGCACAGCTGCTCGAGCGCACCGGCGTGCGACTCCAGGAGGAGCCGGAGCCAGTTGCGCTGCAGAACGACCCGGACCCGGTCGGGCTCTGCGGCGGCGACCTCCTGACGCACCGCCTCGATCATGCCCCTACGATAGCGGCGCTCCCGGGAGACGGACACGGATGCGGCGGGGCCGGCCCTCCGCCCTACCACCGCCCTCATCCGCCGAGGATGAGAACCGCCGCCCTGACGCCCTCATGCGCGCAAGACTGGGGGTGATGAACCAGCAGGAAAGCAGGAAACCCGTGCCCGACCCGAAGGTCAGCGTCGTCAACTTCGCCCGAGCCGAATCCGAGCTCATGTTCTCCCGGCTCGCCGCCAGAGCCGGGCTCGGCGGCTGGAACCACTCGCGCGAGCTGACCCCGCTGGACGACCAGCCGATCATCCGCCAGAACCGCGACACCCTGTACAGCAGCGCGATCGTCGACGTGCGCGACGGCGTCGCTCTCACCCTCCCCGACACCGGCGGGCGGTACATCTCCGCACACCTCGTGAGCCAGGATCACTTCACCGCCGCCATCCTGCGCGATCCGGGCGAGCACGTCCTCGACCGCGAGCGCGTCGGCACCGACTACGCAGCGGTGCTCGTGCGCATCCTCGTCGACCCGAACGATCCCGGCGACGTCGCCGAGGTGAACCGCCTGCAAGACGGCCTGCTCCTCGCGGGCGGCGGATCCGGAGCGTTCCCGCTCCCCACCTACGACGAGTCCTCGCAGCTCGAGACCCGGAACGCCCTCCTCACCCTCGGCCGCGGTGTGGCGGCCTTCGACCGCGCCTTCGGCACGCGAGAGGAGGTCGACCCCGTCATGCACCTGCTCGGTACCGCCGGCGGCTGGGGCGGCCTGCCCGAGTACGAGGCCACCTACATCAGCGTCGACGAAGGCCTGCCCGTCGCCGACTACGAGCTGCGCCTGCAGGATGTCCCGGTGGACGCGTTCTGGTCGGTATCGCTGTACAACGCCGCCGGCTACTTCGAGCCCAACGCGCTCGGCGTGAACAGCATCAACAGCATCACCGCGGTTCCGGATGCCGACGGCAGCGTGACCGTGCGTTTCGGCGAGCATCCGGCCGGCTTCCCGAACGCGCTGCCCATCATGCCGGGCTGGAACTACACGCTCCGGCTCTACCGGCCCCGCGCCTCCGTGCTCGACGGCACCTGGATCGCTCCTCGTCCGCGGGCCGTCCCGGGCCGGTGAGATGACGGCCGACGGGGATAATGGTCGCGTGAACGACTCGTCCGACCGCACCGTGCCGATCCCGAGCGCCCTGAACCTCCGCGACCTCGGCGGGCTTCCCGCGGAGACCGGGCAGATCAGACGCGGGGTCGTCTACCGTTCGGCCGGGCTCAGCTCGCTCTCGGATGCCGACGAGCCGCAGTTCGCCGCGCTCGGCATCCGCACCGTCTACGACCTGCGCACCGTCGAAGAAGCCGCGACCGCGCCCGACCGCCTGCCCGGGGCCGTGCGCCGCGTGGAGCTCGACGTGCTCGCCGACAGCCCGGTCAGCGTCGCCGCGAGCCTCGGCGAGCTCTCGGCGAACCCGCAGGCCTTCGCCGCGAGCCTGGCCGGCGGCCGGGCGGAGCGCCTCTTCGAGGACACCTACCGCGACCTCGTGCGCCTGCCCTCCGCCCTCGCCGGCTACCGCGCCCTCTACCGGGGGATCCTCGACCCAGCCCGGGAGGGCGCCGCCCTGTTCCACTGCACGACCGGCAAGGACCGCACGGGGTGGGCGGCCTCGTCCCTCCTGACCGCGCTCGGCGTGGATGCGGACGACGTGTACCAGGACTACCTGCGGACCAACACCGATCTGCTGCCCGCGCTCGAACCGGTGCTTCTGCGCGCCGAATCGCTCGGAGTCGACCGCGAAGTCCTGCTCCCGGTGCTCGGCGTGCGCGACAGCTACCTCCAGGCCGCGTTCGCCCAGATGCGGGAGCAGTTCGGCACCATCGACGGCTACCTCACCGACGGGCTCGGGCTGACGGCCGGGGACATCGACAGGCTCCGGCACCTGTTCACCTGAGCCCGCCACAGCGGCGTCCGTGAGCTAGTAGCTCGTTCCCATCGCCTCGCGCACCTGGGCGAGGGTGCCTTCCGCCACCGCGTTGGCGGTCTCGTTGCCGCGGCGGAGCACCGTGCGAACGACATCGCCGTCGGCGGCGAAGGCCTGCCGCCTCGCCCGCAGCGGTGCCAGGAAGTCATTGACCGCCGTCGCCGTCACGGCCTTCAGAGCGCTGCTGCCGGCGTCACCGATCTCGTCGGCCAGCTCGGTCGGATCGACACCCCGGCACAGCGCCGCGGTCGACAACAGCGCCGAGACACCGGGCCGGCGCTCGGGGTCGAACCCGATCCGCCTCTCCTGATCGGTTCGGGTCCCGCGAATCACCGCGACCGTCTCGTCGGGCGTCATCGACAGCGCGATCGCATTGCCGTAGCTCTTCGACATCTTGCGGCCGTCGAGTCCCGGAACCTCGGGGGTCGCGGTGACCAGCGCATCCGGAACCGGGAAGACGTCTCCGTAGCGCTCGTTGAACCTCCGCGCGATCACCCGGGTCATCTCGACGTGCGGGAGGTTGTCTTTGCCCACGGGCACCAGATTGCCCTTGCAGAACAGGATGTCGGCCGCCTGGTGCACCGGATACGTCAGGAGCAACCCGCTCAAGGCGCGACCGGATGCCGCGAGCTCCGCCTTCACGGTCGGATTGCGATGCAGCTCCGCCTCGGTGACCAGGCTGAGGAACGGCAGCATCAGCTGGTTCAGCGCCGGCACCGCGGAGTGCGTGAAGATCGTCGTGCTCTGCGGGTCGATCCCCGCCGCGAGGTAGTCGAGCACGGCACTGTAGACGTTCTCGCGCACCTGGGCCATGCTGTCGCGGTCGGTGATGACCTGATAGTCCGCGAGCACGACGAGAGTCTCGACTCCGGACTGCTGCAGGCGCACGCGCTCGCTGATCGTGCCGAAGTAGTGCCCCAGATGCAGCGGCCCCGTCGGCCGCTCGCCCGTGAGCACGCGATACCGCTCCGGATGCTCGGCCACGGCGGCCGCGACCTCCGCCGAGCGTGTCGTCGTCGCGCTGAAGGATTCCATTCCTGTCTCCCGATCGTCGGGAGCCGCACGGAGTACTCGGGCCGTTCCACGAGCTGCCGTGCAGCCCGTGAACATGCTTCAACCGGCTGCTATCGCAGCCACCACCAAGCGGAGCGGTCGAAGTTCATGACAGGGATCCTACTGCGCCCCACCCGGAAAGACGACGACGGGGCGCCCGGATGGCCCGGGCGCCCCGTCGGTGCTACGACTCTCAGGCCTTGCGGCGGCCGAAGATCAGGCCGTAGATGAGCAGCACCACGATGGAGCCGCCGATGGCGAGCAGCCAGGTCTGGATGGAGAAGAAGTCCTGCAGCGGGGCGTTGAACAGCAGCCCGCCGAGGAATCCTCCGAGGAGGGCGCCGACGACGCCGAGGAGGAGGGTGATGAACCATCCACCGCCCTGCTTGCCCGGGAGGATGAGTTTGGCGATGGCGCCGGCGAGGAGGCCGAGGAGGAGGAAGCCGAAGAAGCCCATGAGTGTGTCTCTCTTTCGTGGTGGTGGAGTGTGCGGGCAGAGATGTGGCCGCCACCGAAGGGTGACGGCCACACTCCGTTGATGCCCGAAGGGTCAGCGCGAGGCGTCAGTGCTTGAAGGCGTCCTTGACGTTCTCGCCGGCCTTCTTGGCGTCGGCCTTGACCTGGTCGGCCTTGCCCTCGGCAACGAGCTTGTCGTTGTCGGTGACGTTGCCGACGGCCTCTTTGGCCTTGCCGGCGAGGTCTTCGGCGGCGTTCTTGATCTTGTCTGCTGCGCTCATGATGAGCTCCTTTCCTAGGGTGTTCCTTGAGGATCGGCCACCGCGGGTGCGGGGCCGGTGAGTCTGCTGCTGTTCTTCCTACCCCGACCGGGGTGTTCCCGCTATTGCAGGCGGGCGGTGGAGGTGACGCGGGCCCGGAAACCCCCGCTGATCTGCACCAGGGCGGGCAGCGGGCGGCCGAGCAGCACGTCGAGGGCGCGCACGGCGTCGTCGACGATGGCTGCCGCGTCCGCCGGCGAGACGCCCCGGCGGCAGGTGACCGAGATCTTCAGCACCGGGGTGCGCTTCACGCGGTAGGTGCTGACGTGGGAGGCGACGAACTCCGACCGGCCGCCGATCGCATCCTGCAGCGCGCGCTCGGCGACGGCGGACTCGACCACCGTGGTGCCGTGCTCGCTCGTGGGCTCCCGCACCGCGACACCGGTGTGCCCACGGCCCTGCCGGGCGATGAACACGATCAGCACGATGATGCCGATCACGGCCAGCACGAGGAGCGCCGGCATGATCCAGCTCGCTCCGGTGCCGCCGAGCGGCGTCTGCTGCAGCCAAGCCGACACCTGGTCCGTGACCTGGCCGGTCGCGCCCTCCCAGCCGTCGCGCACCGTCGGGAGGAGCACGGCAGCCGCGGCGGCCGCGCCCACGACGAGCAGCAGCAGGCCGACGATCAGGATGAGGAGCCGGTTCGCGGCCCTGTTCGTGCTGTTCATGCGCCGATCCTTCCGTTCTCCGCGATGCGCACCCGAGCGGTGACGGCCGGCGTCAGCCGGTACGAGTCGAGCTGCCGGGACACGTGATCGATCACCGCGGCCTGATCGACCGGGATGCCCGAGGTGGGGGTGAGGTGCACGTCGGCACGGCGGTGCGTGACCGACACGGTGGCGTTGTCGGGGTCGACGTTGCCGGCCAGCGAGGCGTGCCGGGCCAGGGCCGAGGCGATCACCTCGTTGTCGACCACGACCACGGTGCGGCCGGTCGGCAGCAGGTGCCGCGCCCGACGGCCCGGAGCGATCGCGGTGATCACGAGCACGAGCCCGATCAGGGCCACCACAATGCCGGCCGCCGCCACGACGCCCACCGGCGCGTCGACCAGGTTCACCGCGGAGGTGAACATGTCCGCCGGCGCCACGAGCAGCGCGGGAGCGCCCAGCAGGGCGAGCACGATCTCCGTGCCGAGCCACGCCAGCGTCACGATGAGCAGCACGGCGAGCACGATCGCGAGCAGCGAGCGGGGCGAGTGCGTCTCGCGACGGGCGATCCGCCGGTAGAGGCCGTCGGCCCCGTCCGGTGCGCCCGCCGGCTCGCGGACACCGGATGCCGCGGGGTGCGCATCCGCCACCGGGGTGGTGAGGGTCGTACTCATCGGACTCTCTCCTCTTGCTGGATGTCTGCGGCGGTGAGCCGCACGGTGACCCGGCCGATGGCCGAGCCGGTGAGCGCGTTCACCCGCTCGCGGATGGTCTCCTGCGCCCGGGCGGCCCGGTCGACGATCGAGCCACCGGCACGGTCGACCACCTCGGGGCGGTCGTGCACGCGGCTGAGGGACACCACCCGGATGGGCGTGGTGACCGTCAGCACGAGCAGCCCTTTCTCGTCGGCCAGGGCCACACCCACACGGGCTGCCGTGACGCCGAGGGCGTCGGCCGTCACGGCGGCCACGATGCGGTTCAGGGCCTTGGTGGTGACGCGGTTGCGCCCACGGTCGGCGCCGAGCCGATCAGCACCGATCCGATCAGCACCGACGGGCGAGCCGGCCGCGACAAGGGTCGTCGCGGCGGAGCTCATGACGACGAGCGCTTTCCTCGGAACGCGCCGACCAGAGCCGAGACGTCGAGCTTGCCGTCGAGGACGCGGCCGATGATCGCGCCGATCGCCATGGCGACCGCCACGAAGAAGAAGGCCCAGAAGCCGATCACGACCCAGGTCAGCGCCAGGACGGCGCCGATCAGGATGCCGGTGCGGGTAGCGGACGCGGTCACTGGACTCGCGCCTCAGCAGCCTCGTCCTTGTCGTCGGAAGGCAGGTGCACGTCGTTGACGGTGACGTTCACCTCGGTGACCTCGAGGCCCACGATCGTCTCGACGGCCTCGATGACGCCACGGCGCACGCCGTCGGCGACGTCCTGCAGCGACAGCGGGTACTCGGCGACGATCGTGACGTCGACGGCCACCTGGGTCTCGCCGACCTCCACGTTGATGCCCTGCGACTGGTCGGTGCCGGCGACGGCTTCGCGGATGGCGCCGAACGCGCGGGCCGCTCCGCCGCCGAGGGCGTAGACGCCCCGGGCCTCACGGGCAGCGATGCCGGCGACCTTCGCCACGACCGAGTCGTTGATCACGGTCTTGCCGAGCGAGGTCTGCACGTTCGTCGGAGTCGACACGGCCGGGGTGGCCGTAGTGCTGGTGGGAGTGGTGTTCGCCATGAGTACATCTCCTTGATCCGGGCCCCGGTTGGGGGCCTCCTGTGGTTCGTCATAGATAAGACGCACCGAGATCCGGATTCGTCACACACTCGTCACGACTTTTTTCCCGCACCCTTCGATCGTGCTCGATCGGCCGTCGCGGCGCCGCGAGGCCGAGCGCGGCCGCCTGGTGCTCGAGGGTGCGCGCGGGCGAGCCGGGGCAGGTCGCTGCCGTCGCGCAGCACGCCACCTCGAGCCGCGAAATCGGCGATCACTCCGGAGGCCCACGCCAGCTCATCGGCCGACGGGCTCAGCGCCGCGTTCACCGGGTCGGCCTGCGCCGGCTTCAGGCACAGCTTGCCGGTCAGCCCGAGCGAGGCCGACAGCGCGGCCGACTCGTGCACCACGACGGGGTCGTCGCTCAGTGACGGCCCGTCGATCGGGCCCGGCAGCTGCGCCAGGCGGCTCGCCACCACGAGGCGCGACCGCGGGGAGGAGCCGGCTCGACCGCCCGGCGCCGCCTACTTGCGCGACGGCACCGGCGCATCCGGCCCGTGCACGATGCTCGCGATCGCGCCGGTGGAGACCCGCTCGGGGCCGCTGCCGCCGCGTTCGGTCTCCGCCGAGTGCTCCTCGTCGAGCGCCGCCAGGGCACGCGCGTGGTGGCTCTTCTCGTCGGCACCGAGGTGGTCGTCGGCGCTCATGGTCTGCTCGTCGAAGGGCAGGGTGCCGTCGAGCACCTGTCCCACCTGGGTGGTGTCGATCTGCTTCGTCCAGGTTCCGATGAGGATGGTGGCGACCGCGTTGCCGGTGAAGTTCGTGAGCGCTCGCGCCTCCGACATGAAGCGGTCGATGCCCACGATGAGCCCGACGCCGTTCACGAGGTCGGGGCGGTGGGCCTGCAGCCCCCCGGCGAGCGTCGCCAGCCCGGCGCCGGTGACGCCGGCGGCCCCCTTGGACGCGATCATCATGAACACCAGCAGCGAGAGCTGCTCGGTGATGTTCAGCGGGGTTCCGAGGGCGTTGGCGATGAAGATCGACGACATGGTGAGGTAGATCGCCGTGCCGTCGAGGTTGAAGGAGTAGCCGGTCGGGACGGTGATCCCGACCACCGGCTTGGAGACGCCGAGGTGCTCCATCTTGGCGATCAGCCGCGGTAGCGCCACCTCGCTCGACGACGTGGAGACGATCAGCAGGTACTCCCGGCCGAGGTACTTCATGACCCGGAAGATGTTGATGCCCGTGACGAGCTTCAGCAGGCCGCCGAGCACGACCACCACGAACAGGATGCAGGTGATGTAGAACGCCACCATGAGCGCCCCGAGCGCCACCAGCGCGGCGACTCCCGTGGTGCCCACCACGGCGGCGATCGCGCCGAAGGCGCCGAGCGGGGCCACCCACATGATCATGGCGAGGATGCGGAACACCAGCACCTGGAGCTGCCGGATGGCCCCGAGGATCGGCTCGCCCTTCGTGCCCATGCGCTGCAGGGCGAAGCCCACGAGCAGCGCCACGAACAGCGCCTGCAGGATGCTGCCCGAGGTCAGCGAGGAGAAGAACGAGGTCGGGATGATGCCCATCACGAAGTCCGTGGAGCTCGCCGACGCCAGCTTCGAGGTGTCGTAGGTGGTGGACGCGATGTTGAGGCCTTCACCGGGGTGGATCAGGTTACCCACCACGAGGCCGATACCCAGCGCGAAGGTCGACATGATCACGAAGTAGCCGAGCGCGAGCCCGCCCACCTTGCCGACCGTCGCGGCCTTCGCCACCGAGCCCACGCCGAGGGCGATGGTGCAGAAGATGATCGGAGCGATCATCATCTTGATGAGCGCCACGAACCCGTCGCCGAGCGGCTTCAGCCCCTTGGCGAACTCGGGGAAGATCAACCCCACGGCGATGCCGGCCGCCACGGCCACGATCACGGCGAGGTAGAGGTAGTGGGAGCGGTCGAGCCGGCGTCTCTTCGTGGGCGGAACCGTGTGCGTCGTTGCCATGGGTCTTCCTAACGGTCAAGGCCGCCTCGTCTTCGTCGACGGCTCGTTGCTGGTGAGGTGATCAGCATGGGCGAGGCCGGGCATCCGGTCGGGCTTGTGTTCATATTGTTCAGACCGGGCTCCCGTGCCCGGGGGTTATCGTGATCAGACCGAATGCAGGCAGCGGCGCCGAAGGAGGCAGCGATGAAGGCGTGGATCGCAGGTCTGAGCATCTCCGCTCGGCTCTTCGCGCTCCAGGTGTCGTTCATCGCGTTACTCACCGGAGTGGCCGTGGCCTGGCTCTGGGCCGACGCCCAGGCCGACGTCGACGCGGATGCCGCGCAGAAGACCATGGCCGTCGCCACCGCCATCGCCGACAACCCCTTCGTCGTCGACGCCCTCTCCTCCGCCGACCCCAGCGCCGCTCTCCAGCCCTACGCGCTGACGCTGATGGCCGACACCTCGACCGACTTCATCACCATCATGAATCCCGATCGCACGCGCTACACGCATCCCGACCCCACCCAGATCGGCAAGCCCTTCCAGGGCACCATCGCCCCCGCTCTCGCCGGGCAGAGCTTCACCGAGACCTACTCCGGCACGCTCGGCCCCTCGGTGCGCTCGGTCGTGCCGGTGACGGATGCGCAGGGCACGGTGATCGGTCTCGTCTCGGCCGGCGTCACCGTGAGCAACCTCTCGGCCGTGCTCGCGCAGCGGCTGCCGCTCGTGATCGGCGCAGCCGTGGCCACCCTCCTGGTGGGGGCGCTCGTGTCGTGGCTGCTGAGCCGCTACCTGCGCCGGGTCACCTGGGGGCGGGGACCCGAGGCGATGAGCCGCATGTTCGCCTACTACGAGGGCGTTCTGCACTCGGTGCGCGAGGGGCTGGTGCTCGTCGACACCAAGGGCCGGCTCGTGCTCTACAACGACCAGGCCGCCGAGCTGCTGGGGCTGCCCTCACAAGCTCCGGATGCGCATCCGCTCGCCGTCGACGCCGTGCCGATCGCCGAGCCGCTGCGGGCGCTCCTCGGCAGTGGTGCCGTGGCCGTGGACGAGGTGTACCTCACCGACGACCGGGTGCTCGTGGTGAACCAGTCGGTCGCGGTCTCCGCGGTGTCGAGCGGGCCGGCGCGGCGGCTCGGTACAGTGACGACTCTGCGCGACCACACCGAGCTGCAGCAGCTCACGGGGGAACTGCGCTCGATGCGCACGCTCTCCGACGCGTTGCGCTCGCAGACCCACGAGTTCTCGAACCGGCTGCACACCATCGTGGCGCTGATCGAGCTCGGGAGGCCGGAACAGGCGCTCGAGTTCGCAGCGCACCAGCTGAACCTGGGACAGCATCTGGTCGACCAGGTGGTGTCGGCGGCGGTCGACGAGCCGGTGCTGGCCGCCCTGCTGCTCGGCAAGTCGGCCCAGGCGGGCGAGCGGGGCATCTCGCTCGTGCTCGACGTGGCGCCCGAACTCGGGTCGACCGGGGTCGCGGCCGACGAGCTCGTGACCGTCATCGGCAACCTGATCGACAACGCACTGGATGCGGTGGCCGAGCCGTCGCCGGTGGGGGCCGCTGCGAGCGGCCGGGGCGCGACCGCGGGCGGGAGAGCGACCGGGGTCGGCGCGGCTGCATCGACCCACCCGGCCGGGGTCGGGCATCCGCGGGTCACGGTCTCGGTGCGGCGGGAGGGCGGCACCCTCGTGATCGCCGTCTCCGACACCGGTCCCGGCGTCACCGACCCGGAGCGGGTGTTCCAGCGCGGCTACAGCACCAAAGACCCGGGCGACACCGGCCGGGGCATCGGGCTGGCTCTCGTGGGCCAGTCGGTGCGGCGGCTCGGGGGCACCGTCACGGTGTCGAATGCGGCCGACGGCGAACCGGGAGCCGTCTTCACGGTCGTCCTCCCGCTTCCGGCTGCGGGAGCGCGGCGATGAATCCGCTCCGGGTGCTGGTGGTCGACGACGAGCCGATCACCGCGGAGGCGCATGCCGCCTACCTCGCGCGGCTCGAGGGCTTCGAGGTGGGCGGGATCGCGGGGAACGGGACGCAGGCGGTGCGGCTGCTGCAGGAATCCGCCGGCCCCTCGGGCACGCGCCGGATCGACCTCGTGCTGCTCGACATGAATCTGCCCGACGTGCACGGCATCGAGCTCTGCCGGCATCTCCGATCGGCGGGGATCGACGTGGACGTGA
Organism: Microbacteriaceae bacterium 3FA27C10; assembly: GCA_005502775.1. GTDB lineage: Bacteria > Actinomycetota > Actinomycetes > Actinomycetales > Microbacteriaceae > Herbiconiux. The sequence goes on along the minus strand of SCNI01000003.1, from coordinate 104,165 downwards.
TCGCGGTGACCGCCGTGCGGGACATCGCCGTGGTGCGCTCCGCGGTGTCGCTCGGCATCGTGCAATACCTGATCAAGCCGTTCACCTTCCCCGTGTTCGCGGAGAAGCTCAACGGCTACCGGGCCTTCCGCTCCGGTCTCGGCGACGTCGAGGGCGTGACCACGCAGGACGACGTCGACCAGTCGTTCGCGAACCTGCGCACGGAATCGACGCCGGTGCTGGACAAGGGCCTCGCCCCCGACACGCGCGCGAGCATCATCGCGGCCCTGCGCGCCACCGAGGCGGCGCTCTCGGCCAGTGAGATCGCGAGCGGGCTCCGGCTCTCGCGGGTGACCGCCCGCCGTTACCTCGAGAACCTCGCCGCCTCGGGAACCGTCGAACGCTCGCCGCGCTACGGTCAGCCCGGGCGCCCCGAGTTCGAGTACCGCTGGCGGCGCTGACCGTCCGTCACGGGCGCGAGTGCGGTCGGCGAGCGGCGCTCCGGATCAGAAGCGGAGGAGCACCTTGCCGACACGACCGGGGACGGCGCTGGCCGCCGCAGCCTTCTGCGCGTCCTCGAACGAGAACACCGCCTCGACCGGAAGTTCGACCTCGCCCGAGCCGATGCGCTGGAGCAGCTCGCCGAATAGCGCGCCTCGCTTGGCGGCATCCATCTCGCGGCTCACGCGGCTGCCCCAGAAGCCCTTCACCGTGACGTCCTTGAAGATGAGGGCGCCCGAGGGAATCTGGAGGTCGCCCGATCCCATCGCGCCGAACGACCAGAGGGTGCCTCCCTCCCCCAACAGTCCGAGCAGGTCGGCGGCCGAGCTGCCGCCGACCGAGTCGACCGCCGCCTTCGGGCTCCCCCCGGCCAGCACCGCCGCCGCGGCATCCTGCCAGCCGTCCTTCTCGGTGGAGACCACGTCGTGGATGCCGATGGCCGCGAGCTCGTCGACCCCGGCGTCGCGCCGCACCAGGCCGAGCACGCGCACTCCGCGGTGGGCGGCGAACTGGGCGACGAGGCGGCCGACCGCGCCGTTGGCGGTGTTCTGCACGATCCAGTCGCCCGACTCGACGTCGAGGGTGTCGAGCAGGCTGAGCGCGCTGAAGGGCATCGAGATGAGCTGCGCGGCGGTCTCGTCGGCGATGCCGTCGGGCACCGGGATGAGCCCTGCTGCCTTGGCCACGAAGTACTGGGCCCACACCCCGAAGGTGCCGCCCGTGGCGACGCGCTGCCCCGGCTGCAAGGAGGTCACGCCCTCGCCGAGCGCATCGACCACGCCGACCGCCTCGGTGCCGGATGCGGCCGGCAGCTCGGGCTTGAAGCCGTAGGTGCCGCGGATGGTCCACAGGTCGTGGTTGTGGATGGGCGAGAGCACCGTGCGCACGCGCACCTCGCCGGGGCCGGGCTCCGGGAGCGGGCGGTCGGTGACTTCGAGGACGTCGGTGGCTTCGCCGAAGGTGGCGTGGGTGAGAGCGAGCATGCTTCCAGGCTACGTCCGCTCCGGGCCTTCCGCGTCACGGAAGCCCAGGATCACCTCGTCGTGCGCTGCACAGCGTCAACATCCTGTCCGGGCAATCCGCAAGCCACCGTGCTCATCACCGTCGTCTACACCTTCGGCTTCGGCGCGATGATGTGCCTCTCGATGATCGCCACCGGGCGCATCGTCTGGGCGATCCTGCTTCACGCGGCCACCGACCCGGTCACCTTCCTGGCGGCCGGAGGCATCGACGCCCACGGCAGCACCCAGGGCGACGTCGGCCTGCTGGCGATCGGCTCGATCTTCGACTACGTCTACATCCTCGCCGCTCTCATCGCGATCGTCTTCGTCAAGGGCAAGGTCTACATCGACCGCTCCCCGCGGAAGAAGCACAGCCCCACACCCAATAGCGACCCCACCGTTCAGGCCTGACCGGGAGAAGGAAGCGGCTGAGCAACCCTGCTACGACGTGCCGAAGGGGTTCTGCTTGCGCGACGCCTTGTGCGCGTAGAGACGCTGGTCGGCGCGGTCGCGGATGGAATGGGCGGTGTCGTCCGGCTCCGCCACGGCGAGGCCGAACGACCAGCGTTCGGGCGTCGAGGCGTGCAGCCGGTCGATCAGTTCGAGGGCCTGCTGGTCGGTGGTGGCGGGCAGCACGAGCAGGAACTCGTCACCGCCGATGCGCGCGACCACGTCGTACGGCCGGGTGTGCTCGCGCAAGGAGGCGGCGAACTCCACCAGCAGATGATCCCCGGCCGCGTGTCCTCGTTCGTCGTTGATCTTCTTGAAGTCGTCCAGGTCGACGATCACCACCGTCACGGGTTGCGCGGTGCGTGCCGCCCGGCCGAGCTCCAGGTCGATGCGGGCGTCGAGGCCGGAGCGGTTGAGCAGCCCGGTGAGCGGGTCGGTGGTGATCTCACGGTCCAGGCGGCTGCGGAGGTAGCCCGCCGCCTCGAGGCAGAACACCGAAGCGAGCAGGATGTTGACCCAGGTGAGAAGCACCGCGTCGAACGGATTCAGGATGATCGCGGCGAACGAGAGCGCGAACGCGCCCCCGGTGACCGCACGCGCGACCCACCTCCGGTAGAACCACCCCAGGTAGCAGGCGAGCATCGGGTAGAGCACGATGTTGTTCACCGATCCGACCGGCGCGGTCGAGAGGGACATCTGCAGCGACGTGACGACGAAGAAGACACTGACGCCCACCAGGCCGACCCAGTGCACGAAGCGGATGCCGAGCGCGATCGGGGTGCCGGCGAGCACCACGGTCACCGCGACCCAGAACCAGGTCCATCCGCTTCCGAGCGGATCACCGGTGGAGGTGACCGCATCCAGGAGCCCGCTGGCCGCGATGACGGCGCCGGCCGCCGCGGTGACCCAGGCGAAGGGCGGCACGGATCGCCGTTCGAGCCATTCCCCTGCCCGGCGCATCGCCCTCCCCCGGCCGATCTGCACTGCTCCTGCGTCGAATCCTAACAAGGGAGACAGAACGGGAGCCCGGGGCGCCGTGCTGCGTGACGGGCGATCCCCAGGCCTGGCCCGGCGGGCCTCGCCCGGCGGGCCTCGCCCGGCGGGTCAGTACTCGAAGACCAGGCGGGCCAGCACTTTGCCGGAGAGCACCTCGGCGATGGCATCGTTGACGTCCTCGAGGGCGCGGCCCTCTGCGATGATCTTCGTGCGCCCGGCCGCGTGCAGGGCGAAGACCTCCGCGAGGTCCTGACGCGTGCCCACGATCGAGCCGATCACCGAGATGCCCTTCAACACGGTCTCGAAGATGGAGATGCTCATCTCCTGTTCGGCCGGCAGAGCGACACAGATCAGCCTGCCCCCACGGTTGAGCGACGCGAACGCCTGCTCGAAGACGCGCGGTGACGCAGCCAGCACCACGGCGACGTCTGCTCCGCCGACCGCCCTGATCGCCTCGACCGGGTCGACCTCCGCGGCGTTGACCAGATGGTCGGCACCCAGCTCGCGCGCGAGCTCGAGCTTGGGGCCCTCCACATCCACGGCGATCACCGACCCGCCCAGGATGCGGGCGTACTGCACCGCTAGGTGCCCGAGTCCGCCGATGCCGAAGACGGCCACGTTCTCGCTCGGAACGATCCGGGCCACCTTGAGCGCCTTGTAGGTCGTGACGCCGGCGCAGGTCAGCGGCGCGGCATCCAGCGAAGTGATTCCCTCAGGCACGGGCACCACGAAGCGCGCGCTGGCCACGGCGTACTCGGCGAACGCCCCGTCGACGGAGTAGCCGCTGTTCAGCTGCTGCTCGCAGAGAGTCTCCCGCCCGTCGATGCAGTAGCGGCATTCCCCGCAGGCATAGCCGAGCCACGGAATGGCCACCCGCTCCCCGACGGCGCGATCCGTCACCCCGGCACCGAGTTTCTCCACGATGCCGACGCCCTCATGACCGGGAACGAAGGGCAGAGCCGGCTTCACCGGCCAGTCCCCGTGAGCAGCGTGGATGTCGGTGTGGCACAGACCGCAGGTCTCGAGACGAACCAGCACCTGCCCTTCTCCGGGCTCCGGGATGTCCCGTTCGCAGACTTCGAGCGGGGACGTGAACGACGAGACGACGGCGGCTTTCATGAGGACTTCCTTCGATCTGCGGGGGCCGGCCCGGTGGTGGGCCTGCGCGTGTCGAGAACGAATTTGCCACCAGAGCGGAGGTCGTCTCGGGTCCTTGGTCCCGTCACCGAGGCCACCGGGTCCGAATTGCGACGAGGAGAGGATGCGCGCCGTCGGAGGTCGGGCGTACGCTTCGAGCGACGGCATCGGGCCGCCGGTGATTGGAGATCAGATGGCAATCGACGACGACGACATCACGACCGACACGGCCGCGGGCGGCGAAGGAACCGCCGACGGCGGAGCGAACCCGGGTGGCCACGACGGCGGGGCCGACGGCTCGGCCGCGGGCGGCGAAGGCACGGCCGACGGCGGGGCGAACCCCGACGGCCACGACGGCGGGGCCGACGGCTCGGCCGACGACAGGGAAGGGACCGCCGACGGCGGCGCCAACCCCGGGGGGCACGACGGCGGGGCCGACGGCTCGGCGTGACGACCGGTTTCGAGCGCGGGCCGGCCACCCGGCCCGCGCTCTCGCGCTGCATCTCGGTGGCTCCGGAGGAGTTCGACCGCGAGTTCTGGGGTCGCAAGCCTCTGCTCTCGCGCGCGGACACGCTGCCCGAAGGGTTCCGCGATCTGATCACCGAGGCCGCGGTCGACGAATTGGTGAGCGAGCGCGGACTCCGCACCCCGTTCATCCGGATGGCTCACGAAGGCTCGGTGCTGCCGCCGTCGTCGTACACCGCGCCGGGCGGATTCGGCGCCGAAGTGGGCGACCAGGTGAGCTCCGAGAAGGTGCTCGCCGAGTTCTCCGGCGGTGCCACGATCGTGCTGCAGGGGCTGCACCGCACCTGGCCGCCGCTGATCGACTTCACCCGGCACCTGGTCGACGACCTGGGCCACCCGATCCAGGTGAACGCCTACATCACGCCCGCTTCGTCCCGCGGCTTCGATGCGCACTACGACGTGCACGACGTGTTCGTGCTGCAGATCGCCGGAGAGAAGCACTGGCGCATCCACGCCCCGGTGCATCCGGATCCGCTCCGCGACCAGCCCTGGGGCGACCACCGCGCCGCCGTGGCCGAGGCGGCCGGGCACGAGCCGGTGATCGACGCGGTGTTCCGCCCCGGCGACGCCCTCTATCTTCCGCGCGGCTGGATCCACTCGGCCGAAGCCCTCGGCGGCACCAGCGTGCACCTGACCATCGGCGTGGCCGCCTACACCCGTGCCGATGTGGTGCAGGCGCTGATCGGCTCGCTCGGCGAGGTCGCCGCGCTGCGCTCGTCGCTGCCGGCCGGCCTCGACTTCTCCGACCCCGAGGCGCTGCGCCCCGTGGTCGACGAGACGGTCGCCGCGCTGCAGCAGGCGTTCGCCGCGATGGCCGGCCCGACGTCATCCGGTGCGCAGCGTGGGGCGCACGCCGCCGCCCCGGAACCGACGGGCGAGACGGAGATCACTTCGCCCGCCACCTCGATGGCGGCCTCCTCGCCGGATGCGTCCGTCACCGTCTCGACGCACCTCGCGGCGCGCTTCGCCGCGGCCACCCGCCCCGAGCCCGTGTCGCCGCTGGCGACCGTCGACGTCATCGCGGCGCTCGACACCGCCTCGCGCGTGCGCTGGCGCGGCTCGCTGCACGCCTCCGTGCTTCTCTCCCCCGACGGCGAGACCGTGCGCATCCGCACCGCCGCCAAGACCGTCTCCCTGCCCGCCGAGGCCGAATCGGCCGTTCGCCGGCTGCACGAGGGCGGCGAACTCTCGCTGGCCGAGCTGCCCGGCCTCGACCCCACCAGCGCGGTCGTCGTCGCCCGCCGCCTCCTCCGCGAGGGCATCCTGGTCCCGGCGTGATGCCGATCCTCTCCCTCCCCCCTCACGCACCCCCTCCGTGCTCCCAAAAACAAGGAGACAATCTCCGACGCGCCGCCGGGCATCCGTCGCGCCCCGGCGTGTCGGGCCGAAACTCCTTGTTTTTGGACGGAGGGAGGCCCGCGTGAGCGACGTGGGCGTGGAGTGGCTGCCGTGCAGCGACCGTTCGCGCGAGCGTGACGATCCGCTGGCGGCGACCGGCGGGCGCGGACTCCAGTGGTTCCTGGTCGAGAACGAAGGCGCCTGGGGAACCCGCGCCCTGCTCGACCCGCCGTTCGACGAGGAGCTGGGGCGCGCCCTGGTCAACCGCATCGAGGCAGCCGGGATGCGCCCGCTCGCCATCCGCCGCACCGGCCGCCACCCCGAGCGGCTCGGCCGCATCGACGGCGTGCAGCGGCGCTGGCGCTGGGCTTTCGTCGACAGCCGGCCCGGGCACGAGACCGTGCGCTGGGGCGAGGTCGCCGAGCCGCGCCAACTGCTCGAGGTTCCGCTCGACGGTTCCACGGGCACACCGAGCGACGACCCGGTCTTCGCGGTCTGCGCCCACGCCCGTCACGACCAGTGCTGCGCCGTGCGCGGCCGGCAGGTCGTCGCCCAGCTCGCCGGGGCCTTCCCCGACGAGACCTGGGAGTGCTCGCACCTCGGCGGCGACCGCTTCGCCGGTACCATGATCTTCTTCCCGCACGGCCTCTACTACGGCCGGGTCGACGACGGCGACGCCGCCCTCATCGCCATGAGCTACCGGGCCGGCCGCGTCGAGGAGCGGTTCTTCCGCGGCCGCAGCTCGCTCACGCATCCGGTGCAGGCCGCGCAGCACTACGCGCGCGAGCGATTCGGCGACGACCGGGTCGACGCGTATCCCCCGCTCTCCGAGGAGTGGCACGACGGTGGCGCCGGTCACGGACGCTGGATCGTGACGCTGGCCGACCTGGCCGAACCCGGCGCCCCCATCACGGTCGAGCTCGCCGAAGCCCACTCCGAGCCGCTGCTGTCCACCTGCGCAGCCACCCGCCCCGGCCGCGTGCGGCAGTGGCAGCTCGTCGCCCTCACGCGCGGATTCTGACCGTCACACGCCCGAAACACCGCCGAGACACCGCATCCCTAGGGTGAGGCCAGCGGCGCCCGCGTTCCCCCGCGGTACCCAATTGAGGCCGCGTCGAAGGAGATGACCCATGAGTGGAAACAGCGTCCGCATGCAAGCCATCCGCGATGTGGAGGCCTACGTTCCTCCCGCTGCGGTGTTCACCGAGTCGGAGGAGCCGGGAGAGATCTTCGGCGAGAACGTCTTCAGCCAGACCGTGATGCAGAAGCGACTGCCGAAATCGGTCTACAAGTCGGTCATGGCGACCATCGAGCACGGCGCCAAGCTCGATCCCCTGGTGGCGGATGCGGTGGCCAGCGCCATGAAGGACTGGGCTCTCGAGAAGGGCGCCACACACTACGCGCACGTGTTCTACCCGCTGACCGGTCTCACCGCCGAGAAGCACGACAGCTTCTTCGAGCCCACCGGAGACGGCACCGCCCTCGCCGAGTTCGCCGGCAAGACCCTCGTGCAGGGCGAGCCCGACGCCTCTTCCTTCCCCAACGGCGGCCTCCGCAACACCTTCGAGGCCCGCGGCTACACCGGCTGGGACGTCACGAGCCCCGCCTACGTGCTCGAGAACCCCAACGGCAACACCCTCTGCATCCCCACCGTCTTCGTGTCGATGACCGGCGAGGCGCTCGACCACAAGACGCCGCTGCTGCGCTCGCAGCAGGCGATGGGCGAGCACGCCGTGCGCATCCTGAAGCTGTTCGGGCACACCCCCGGCGCCGTGGTGTCGTTCTGCGGCCCGGAGCAGGAGTACTTCCTGGTCGACCGCCACTTCTTCCTCGCCCGGCCCGACCTGATGAACGCCGGCCGCACCCTCTTCGGCACCAAGCCGCCCAAGGGGCAGGAGTTCGACGACCACTACTTCGGCGCCATCCCGGAGCGCGTGCTCGGCTTCATGATGGACACCGAGCGCGAGCTGTTCAAGCTCGGCATCCCCGCCAAGACCCGCCACAACGAGGTCGCTCCCGGCCAGTTCGAGATCGCGCCGATGTTCGAGCGCGGAAACATCGCCGCCGACCACCAGCAGCTGCTCATGACGACCTTCAAGTCGATCGCGAAGAAGCACGGCATGGAGTGCCTCTTCCACGAGAAGCCCTTCCAGGGCGTCAACGGCTCGGGCAAGCACGTGAACTTCTCGCTCGGCAACTCGCAGCTCGGCTCGCTGCTCGTGCCCGGCGACACCCCGCACGACAACGCGCAGTTCCTCGTGTTCTGCGCCGCCGTCATCCGGGCCGTGCACAAGTACGCCGGGCTGCTGCGCGCCTCGGTCGCGAGCGCCACGAACGACCATCGTCTCGGCGCCAACGAGGCTCCGCCCGCCATCATCTCGATCTTCCTCGGCGATCAGCTGGCGGATGTCTTCGAGCAGATCGCGAAGGGCCCGGCGACCTCGTCGAAGGGCAAGGGCTCGATGGTGATCGGCGTCGACACGCTGCCGGTGCTCCCCACCGACCCGGGCGACCGCAACCGCACCAGCCCCTTCGCCTTCACCGGCAACCGCTTCGAGTTCCGCGCGCCGGGATCGATGCAGACCGTGAGCGGCCCGATGGTGACGATCAACACGATCATGGCCGACTCGCTCGACTACATCGCCACCAAACTCGAGGCCGACGTGGCCGCCGGCACCGACTTCGACGAGGCCGTGCAGGCGCTGCTCACCGAGATCATCACCGAGCACGGCGCCGTCGTGTTCAACGGCGACGGCTACGCGGATGCCTGGCCCGTCGAAGCGGAGAAGCGCGGCCTCGCGAACCTCAAGACCACGCTCGACGCCCTGCCCGAGCTCATCACCCCCGAGGCGCTCGAGCTGTTCGAGAAGTACCACGTCTTCAACCACCGCGAGATGCACTCCCGCTACGAGATCGGGCTCGAGCAGTACGCCCTGACCATCGGTGTGGAGGCGCGCACCACCCTCGAGATGGGAACCACCATCGTGCTCCCCGCGGCGGTGCGGCACCAGACCGAGATCGCCCTCAACATCGGCGCGCTCAAGGGCGCCGGCGTCGAGGCCGACATCGCTCCGCTCACCGAGGTCTCGGCGCCGATCGCCGAGCTGCGTTCGGCCCTCGCCGCGCTGAAGTCGGCGCTCGCGGAGGAGGTGGGTCACTCGGCCCTCGCCGAGGCCGAGCACGCGCAGAAGTCGCTGCTGCCGGCGATGAACGCGGTGCGCGCCGCCGCGGACTCGCTCGAGGAGATCATCGCCGACGACCTGTGGCCCCTGCCCACCTACCAGGAGCTGCTCTTCGTTCTGTAGCCCACATCCCCGTCCTGAACCGCAGACTCGTCACTTCTGGCTCCACCCGCGAGGGTTTTCGCGCCAGAAGTGACGAGTCTGCGGCGTACGGGCGGGGCGGCGCGCGCCGCATTAGTTGTCGGTACAAGTGACCTATGATCGGATGATGGATGAGACGCGCTGGCTGAACCCCGAGCAGCTGCGCTCGTGGATCGCCTTGGTCGGCGTGGTCGAACGCCTGCCGGGCGTGCTCGACTCCCAGCTGCAGCGCGACGCGCAGCTCACGCACTTCGAGTACTACGTTCTGGCGATGCTCTCCGAGGCCCCCGAGCGCACCTTGCGCATGACGGCCCTCGCCACCATCACGAACTCCACCCTCCCCCGGCTCTCGCACGTCGTGAGCCGCCTCGAGAAGCGCGGCTACGTGGAGCGCACTCCGTGCCCCGAAGACCGCCGGGCCACCAACGCCCACCTCACCCCAGCGGGCTGGGAGAAGGTCGTCGCCACCGCGCCGGGCCACGTCGGCACGGTGCGCGAGAACGTCGTCGACCTGCTGAGCGACGAGGAGTTCGCCCAGCTCGGCGCCGCCATGTCGAAGCTGCTCGACAAGCTCGACCCCGAGAACACCCTGCGCCGCAACGACTGACGACGGGCGAGTGCCCACCGCCCGCGTCGGCTAGCGCCGCTCCTGCCGGGCGCCACGACCACGGAGGCGCCAGACCACCGCGGCCATCACGACCAGCGCCACCACGCCGGCCGCGATCCACAACGCCACCGTCAGCGGCGAGACACCGCCGGATGCCGTGGGCGCGACCGCGGCGGCCTCACGTTCGGCGACGGGTGCTATGGTCTCACCCGGCTGAACGGGAGGTGCGAGCTCGGCGACCGTCACGTCGACCGTGGTCGACACGGCCTCCGGAACGGTGGTCGACACCGTCACCGCCCACTGGCCCACCGGCAGGAAGGGCGCGCTGCTCACCCAGATGCCCTCCCCCTCCGAGGAGGAGATCAGGGCGACGGGGCCGACCGTACTGCCGTCGGGCGCCACGGCCGTGGCCACGGGATCGATGATCTCGGAAACCGGATGCCCGTCCTCGGCGTACACGGCGGTCACGGTCACCCCGCCGGCCCCGTCGGGCACCACGCTCAGCTGGAAGGGCCCTCCGTGGGCGGAGGCGGCCGTCGCCCCGCCGAAGACTCCGAGGGCGATCAGGATCGCCGCGAGAACGGCGGCGAAGACGCCACTCAGGCGGCGGAGAGTGGTGGCGGTCGAGGAGTGCATGGTCTGGCCTTTCGTGCGGTGAACTCCCGGGGCCCTGCGGGCCCCGGGAGTTCACGGTGTGCGGATCGTTCGGTTACTCTCCTGTGGCGCTCCCGCGGCGACGGAGGAGGAGCATCGCTCCGGCTCCGCCGAACAGCAGGATGATCGCGAGCGGAACCAGGTTCTGCCAGCCGTCAGCGCCGGTGGCGGCGAGACCGCTGCCCCCCGAGCCCGCAGGCACCACCGGGCGGCCGGGGCCGGCCGGCACGCCGGGTCCGGCCGGGTTGCCCGGCCCCGGGTCGACGGCGGCGGCCGAGACCGTCACCGTCTGGCTCTGGGCCAGCACCGTGTCGCCCGCGCGCACCACCACGTGGTGCTCGCCCACCGGGAACCCGGCCGGCACTGCGAAGGTGAGCGTGAAGCCGCCCTGCGCATCGGCCGTCACGGCGCCCACCAGGAGCGGCTCGGACTCGAGCCAGATCGTGAGCTCCGCTCCCGGCGCGAAGCCGGTTCCGGTGACGGTGACGAGGCCGCCCTGCTGCACGCTGGTGTCGTCGACCACGATGGTCGGCACCGCAGCGGGCGGCTCGGTGGCCGCGATCTCCACCGTGCCGCTCGCCCCGACGTTGCCGGCGAGGTCGACCGCCCGGTAGGTGACGGTCTCGGCGGCGGAACCCGCCACGGTGAACGCCTCCGCGTAGCTGCGCCAGGTGTTCTCGGCGTCGCCGCTCAGGCGGTATTCGACCCGGTCGAGCCCGCTCGTCGCATCCTGACCCGAGAGGGTCACGATGCGCTCGCTCGCGCTGCCCGCCGCGGTGGGGACCACCGTGTCGAGCTTCACGAGACGCTGAACGGTCGGCGAGTAGTGCCCGGCCCCGTCGGTGCTGCGCAGCCACAGGGTCGTCTCACCCTCCGTGGAGACCACGAGCGAGGCGCCGAGCGGTGCGAAGGCGGTTCCGTCGGTGGAGACCTCCACCGTGGCCGTGCCCTCCGGGTCGGTGGTGGTCCCCGTGCCGGTCACCGTGACCGCGTGGATGTACCAGCCGCCGAGACCGTCGGGCGAGACCGGCGTGAGCATCACGTCGATGCCGAGCGTCGGCACCTCCGGGTCGACCGGCACGGCAGGAACCTCGAGGGTGCCTTCCACACTGGTGTTGCCGGCCCGGTCCTGTGCCCGGTAGGACACCGTCTGCGCCGCGCCGTCGACCGCCACAGGGGCCGTGTAGGCCGCCCACGCGCCGTCTCCGATGCGGTATTCGATGCTGCCCACGGTGCTCGTCGCATCCGTCGCGGTGATCGCCACGGTGCGACCGGAACCGGCCACCGCCAGGGCGGCCGTGGCCACCGGCACGGTCTTGTCGACCTTGAACGACAGCGAGCTGACGTCGGTGGTCTGGCCGGGCGCCGATGCACGGTACTGCACCGTGTGCTCGCCGTCCGTCGTGACGATGATCGGATGCGTGTACTCGAGCCAGCCGCCGCCGTCGAGGTTGTACTCCCGGTAGACGGTGCTCGTGCCACCGCCCTGGGTGGCGACCGTGACCGTCACGTTCTGGGTGTACCAGTCGTTCAGGCCGTTCGGCGCCGAGGGCGACACGGCGGCGCTGACGGTCACCGGCTCCTCCGGCACGTCGGGACCGACCACGCGGAAGTAGTCGAACGCGGCCGTGTGCGAGACCTGGCCCTGCGCCGAGTTGCCGAGCGCGTAGAGGCCGATCCGGGCTCCGGCGAGGCCGGAGTTCGTCATGGTCTCTGCGATCTGCGTCCAGGCGACACCGTCGTTGCTGTACCAGCCCGTGTAGACGTCACCGCTCTTCGCCAGTCGCAGCCAGGTGATCCCGCTGGCCGGCGCCGCGGCGTTCGGCTGCGGGTTCTGCACCGTACCGCCGATCTCGTTGCGGAGCTCGATGTTGCGGGACACGGCAGAGCCGGCCTGGTTGGTCGACACGATGTCCAGCTTGACGTAGTTGTTGTCGTCTCCGTAGAGGATCAGACCGCCCTGCTGATACTGCCGGTCGAACGCCGAGCCGTCGATCTTGGTCTCGACCGTCCAGTCGCCCTCGGGCTGGGACTGCACCACGAAGTTCGGCACTCCGGTGTCGCCACCGTAGATGTCGTTCGGGGTGGTGTCGATCCGCAGCGCCCCACCGGCGACCCGGTAGCCGCCCGGCTGCTCGTTCACCACGGTCCAGCGGCATCCGTCCAGCACCGAGCCGTCGAACTCGTCGTTCGGGGTGTCGGCCACGGCGGTGTCGTCCGGCGTGATCTGGAACCAGTCGAACTTCGCGTCGATGACATCGAGCGGAGATCCACTGTTCGCGAAGGCGAGCAGCCCGATGCGCGGGTTGACGATGCCGCTCAGCGACTTCGTCTCGCTCATCGCCGTGTAGGAGACTCCGTCAGCCGAGTAGGAGGCGTTCAGGCTCGTTCCGTTGCTCGTCATCCGAACGAAGAAGGTGTCGGGGAAGTCCGCACCCAGGTTCGCGGTGTTCGACGCCGCGACCTCGTTCGGGGCTCCCGCCTCTTCCCGCACGTACTGGAAGATCCGCTGGGCAGCATTCGACGTGCTGGAGCGGCCCTGCATCACGAACTTGGCGTAGTTGTCGTCATCGCCGTACACGATCAGACCGGCCTGCTGGTACTGAGCGCGAGCCTCGAACGTCACCTTCGCCGTGGCCTGCCAGGCACCGGCCGGCAGATCCTGCAGCGTGATGTTCGGAACAGTACCCGCGCCGGCGCCGTAGATGTCGGTCTTCGATGCCGGGATCACGAGGTGCCCGTCGACGACGCGTGCGTCCTGGTTGGGTCGCACGATGCGGTTCCAGCGGCTCGTGTCGAGCGTGGTTCCGTCGAAGCCGTCGGAACGCCCGGTCAGGCACAGGCTGTCACCCGCCGTGTTCACCGTGATCGTCTGGCTCTTCTCGGTGTACGAGCCCTGCTCGTCGTAGACGCGCACGCGCACCTCGTAGTTGCCTGGCTGCTCGTAGACGTACTGCGCCGTGGCGGAGCCGGCGACGAATCCGCCGCCGAGCCCGGCGTCCCAGCGGTAGCTGAGCGCGGTGCCCTCCGGGTCGGTCGCGTCGACCGTGGCATCGACGACGAGGGGCGCCGTGCCCACCTTCGGCGAGACGTTCAGCGTGACCGTGGGCGGCGAGTTGGAGTCGACGCCGTCACCACCCCAGTTCATGTAGTTGATGTTGGCGCCGCCTTGGGTGAGCACGAAGTACACCGTGCCCGTCTCGGTCGGGAGGCCGCCGTCGAAGTTCAGGGTGAAGTCCGAGTAGGTCTGCCAGTCGGGGCTGCCGTTCTTCAGCGTCGGCGTGAACGGGATGTTCCCGAGCAGCTGACCGGTCACCGGGTCGTTCCAGCGCACCGCGATGTTCGCATTGCCCGCGAAGCCCTTGGCCAGGCGCAGCGTGACGCTGTCCATTCCCTTCAGGTTCACCGGGGTGTACGACCACCAGTCGCCGACCTCGACGTTGCTGACGTTGCGTCCGCCGCCGGCGCTGTCGCCGGTGGATTCGGTCTTCACGCCGTCATCCGCCCCGCCGGTGCCGTTCACGCGACCGGTCTGGTCGAAGTACTCGGCCTCCATGTGGGAGGAGTTCAGCACCGTGGTGGCATAGCCGGTCTGGGGCACGCCCACGGCTCCGCCGTCGTCGGTGTAGTTGGCGTTGACCACCCAGAACAGGTTCGCCTCGAGGCCGTGTCCGGCGTCGCGGGCGGTCGGGAAGCTCCCCTCACAGCCGTGGATCTCTCCGAAGTCGTGGTTGTGGGAGTCATGGCCGAGAGCCGGGATCAGCTTCACGTTCTCGCAGTCGATCGGGCCGTCCGCGTCCGGGTCGGTGACCGTCACCTTGTAGGAGACGTCGTCACCCCAGGTGAAGAAGCCGCCGTTCTCGGGGAAGTCGATCGTGACCTGCGGCGTGGCGTTGCCCACCACGATGCGCACGTTGGCGATGGCCGTCTTTCCGTCCTCGTCCGTCACCGTCAGGCTGGCGGTGTAGTCGCCGTTCTGCGCGTAGGTGTGGGCGGGGTTCGGCGCGGTGGTCGTGGGCGATCCGTCTCCGAAGTCCCATTCGATGGTGAACGGCTTGGCGATCGGGTGTCGTGTGCCCTCCGAGGAGAACTGCACGTCGAGGGAAGGACCGGGTCCGTTCGTCACGTCCGCACTGGCCCGGGCGATCGGCGAAGGGTTGGCCTTCACGTAGTCCACGCGGTACAGCCCGGAGTTCGTCGAGTTGCCGCTGAAGTCCGATCCCCAGTCGATCACGTAGAGCGCACCGTCCGGGCCGAACTCGAAGTCCATCGACTTGTTGAAGCCCTTCGACGGGTCGAAGATGTCGGGCAGGATGCGGTTGATGTCCTGGATCTTCGAGTGCAGCGGCGTGGACTCGTTCGTGTCCTCGTTCAGCTGGAAGGAGAACATCCGGCCCGAGTTCCACTCGGCGAAGATCGCCTTGCCGTCCCAGTACTCCGGCCACTTCGTGTCGGACGGGTTGGACGCGTCGTACTGGTACACCGGTCCGCCCATGGGCGCCCCGCTGTTGCCGATCTCCTGATAGATGGCGGTGGTGCCGTTCTCGGTCCACCACTCCGGCACGATCACCGGCGGGAGCGTCGCGAGGCCCGTGTTGTTCGGGCTGTTGTTCACGATCGCGGCCGGGTTGAACTCGGCACCGGAAGCCTGCGTGCCGAAGTTGTAGTCCTTGTAGCACTTGATGCCCACGCAGAACGGCCAGCCGTAGTTGCCGGGCTGCTTCACGATGTTCCACTCCACGGTGCCGCCGGGGCCCCGGTTGGCGTTGGCAGAACCGGCGTCGGGACCGTAGTCGGCCACCAGCAGGTTGTTCGTGTAGGGGTCGAGGCCGATGCGGAACGGGTTGCGGAAGCCCATCGCATAGATCTCGGGCCGCGTCTTGTCCGTCGTGTCGCCGGCCTCGGGGAAGAGGTTCCCGTCGGGGATGGTGTAGCCGCCCGCGTCGGTCGGCGTGATGCGCAGCACCTTGCCGCGCAGGTCGTTGGTGTTGCCGGCGCTGCGCTGGGCGTCGTAGTCCTGGCGCCCGGCCCGCTCGTCGATCGGCGAGTAGCCGTCGGACTCGAAGGGGTTGGTGTTGTCGCCGACGGCCAGCACCAGGTTGCCGTCGTTGTCGAACAGCATGTCGCCGCCCGCGTGGCAGCAGGTGTTGCGCTGCGTGGTGACCTTGAGCACGACCTTCTCGCTGGCGGGGTCGAAGGTCTTCGCCGCCGGGTCGTAGGTGTACCGCGAGATGCGGTTGTGCGGTCCGTCGCTGCCGACGTTGGCGGGAGCCCAGTAGAGGTAGATCCACTTGTTCGTGTCGAAGTCGGGGTCGAGCACGATCCCGAGCAGGCCGTCCTCGTTCGCCTGCGTCACCGGGAGGGTGAGGGCGGTGGTGGTCTGGAGCGAGTTCGCGTCGACGCGCTGCACGCGCCCGTTGCGCTCGGCGTAGAACACCGTCGAGTCGTTCGCGATGTCCATCGCCATCGGGTTGCCCGTGTTCGTGTCGAGCGGCACCAGTTCGTAGCTGTCGCTCTGGGTGGCACTGCAGTCGGCGTTCTCGGCGCCGGCGGCGGTCTTGATGCCGCCGAGCAGGTGCGTGAGGAACGCCGGGTCGGTGTACGACGCATCCGTGTGCCCGCCACCGGTGTACCAGGAGCGCCCTCCGTCGTAGTTCTGGCACCAGGCGGTGGGGTGGTCGATGCCCATCGTGCCGCCGGTGTACGACTTCTCGTCGAGCGAGGCCAGCACGTGCACCGCGGACCGCGGGTTGGTGCGGAAGTTGTACCACTCGTCGTAGCGCGTCCAGGTGTCGCCGAGGTCGGCCGTGGACGGATGTGCGTGGTCCTCGACCTTCACCGTGGCGTTCTGCTCGGCCGGGTGCCCGCTGAAGTAGGCGCCGACGAGCTCGCCGTACCACGGCCAGTCGTACTCGGTGTCGGATGCCGCGTGCACACCGGCGTAGCCGCCGCCGTTCTCGATGTAGTGCTCGAACGCGGTCTGCTGCTCGGCGCTCAGCACGTCACCGGTGGTCGACATCCACACCACGACGTCGTACTGGGCGAGGTTCTCCTCGGTGAAGGAGGCGCCGTCCTCGGTGGTGTCGACGGAGAAGTCGTTGTCGACGCCCAGCTGCTGGATGGCCGCGATCCCGGCGGGGATCGAGCCGTGGCGGAAGCCCGCGGTCTTCGAGAAGACGAGCACCTTGAAGTCGGGGGCGGCAGCGGCGGGAACGACGGCGGCCAGAGCGTCGGCAGCCGAGACGGCGGGCCCCGAGGCCGGGGCGGCCGAGGCGGTTCCTGCAGTGGCCAGCACGCCCGTGGCCACCATGGCCAGGGCTGCGGCGGTCGCGACGAACCGCGACCTCAGTGTGCGATGTGGTTGGACAGCTCTGTTCACCGTGGTTGCACTCCTCATGAGAGCGCGCCGAAGCGACGCGCATGCGTTGGATACCCCGCCTGATCAGAACGCCGGATGCGCGTGGCAGAAAACCACGGTCGACGCTGACCAGACAACTATGGCGATCCTAGGGAGCCTTTTGTTGTGCGTCAAGATTAATTAATAATCGTGCGCCTGGCGGCGGCACGACGGTGCACGATTCGCGCGTGCGAATGTCGAATCCGCCCCGAGAACAAGCCTTTCCACGGCATCCGGCGACGCCCCGCTGATTTATGACGCGTTGTCAGCTTTATCAGAGAGAGGCGGCGACAGCACTGCCCGCCGGGTCGCTCAGCACCTCGGCGAAGGCGAGCTGGGCCGCCCCCACCACGAGCAGGTCGGCTCCGAGGGAGGAACGCCTGATGTGCGCGGTCTCGCGAGAGCCGCGCATGGCCGAGTGCGCCACGGCCTGGTCGAGGCGCTCGGGCGCGGCCTCGTAGAGCGGGCCGAGGAAACCGCCGAGAACGATGAGCTCGGGGTTGAAGAGGTTGACCGCGTTGCGCACGGTGACGGCGAGGTAGTCGAGTTGGCGCTCCACGAGGCCGAGGAGCGACGGATCCACGCCGTCCGGATCGGCGAACCGCTCGCGCAGCGTCAGCTCGAGCTCCTCGGAGCGACTCACGGGCAGTCCGAGCGCTTCGAGCAGGGCCGAGCGCTTCACTTCGGTCTCGAGGCAGCCGTGCGCACCGCAGTGGCAGAGCTCGCCGTTGCTGTTGACCAGGGTGTGGCCCAGCTCGCCGGCGTAGCCGTTCTCGCCGGTCAGGAGAACGCCGTTGCTCACCACACCGCCGCCGATGCCGCTGGCACCACCGTTGAGGTAGACGAGGTTGCGCACCCCACGGCCCGCGCCGAAGATGCTCTCCGCGAGGGCGCCTACGGCCGCGTCGTTGGCCGCGTGCACGGGCAGCTTCAGCGCACTCTCCAGCATCTGCGAGAGTGGTTCGTGGTGCCAGCCCAGGTGCGGCGCGAGGTTCACGAGGCCGTCCCCCGAACGCACGAGCCCGGGCACGGCGAGCCCGACCCCCACCACCGAGTAGTTGCGGTCGAGCTCGTCGCGCATGCCGGCGACGACGGCGGAGACGATGTTCACGACCTCCTCCACCGGGGGAATGCGCAGGGTGTCGTAGCGGATGCGCCGGATCACTTGACCGCCGAGCGCCACCAGGCCGATGGTCACGGCGTCGAGCTCGGGATTCACCGCGAGGGCCACCGCGTGCCGGCCCGGCTTGATGACGAGGCTCGGCCGGCCCACCTGCCTGGTCGAGTCGGGCTCCGACTCCGTGACGAGGCGCAGCTGCACGAGTTCGGCCACGAGGGCGCCGACGGTCGAGCGGTTCAGCCCGGTCGCGCGGGTGAGTTCGGCGCGGGTGACCGAGCCTCTCGTGTGCACGAGTTCGAGAACGGCCGAGAGATTGTTGCGACGGACGCCATCGAGATTGTTGCCGCGAGCGCCGGGGGCGAGAGACCGCTGGCCGGGTTTCGTCGCACCGCGAACGACCATCCGTCACCGCCTTCGCCCCGGGATTCCGGAGAATATCGAGACATCGCCCCAGTCGGAACGAAGAGGACTCGATATTATCAGCGTCGTGACAACAAATTCACCGCGGTCACGTCGGACGCCGACTTTGCTCGCGCTCCCTGAGTAAGATCACAGTCTTCACTCAGCCATTGCACTGCGTCGGGCATCGCGCACCGCCCCGGCGGGGTCGGAGAGCACGCCCGAGAACGCGAGCTCCGCCGCACCGATCATGAGCAGGTTCGACCCGAGCCGGGCCGGCACGATCTCCACCGCCTGAGCGGGCCCGTCGAGCGCGTCGGCCGCCACCTGCGCCCCCAGCCGGCCCGGCGCGAGCGAGTGCAGGGTGGCGAGGAAGCCGCCGAGCACGACGCGCTCCGGGTTCAGCACGTTCACCGCGTTGCGCAGGGCGATGGCGAGGTAGCCGAGCTGCCGCTCGATCTCCCTCGGCACAGCCGGGTCGGCGGAGGCGGCGAGGGCCCGTTCCAGCTCGTCGGCGTCCCCGCCGGCCAAGCCGACCACGTCGAGGAGGCGACGGCGCGAGACCTCCGTCTCGAGGCATCCGGTGGCACCACAGTGGCAGCGCCCGCCGGCCGAGTTCACCAGCGTGTGCCCGATCTCCCCGGCGTAGCCGTCGATGCCCGTGAGCAGGACACCGCCCGTCACCGCTCCCCCGCCGATGCCGCTCGAGCCGCCGTTGACGTAGAGCAGGTCCATCGAGCCCTGACCCGCGCCGAAGATGATCTCGCCCCCGGCCCCGAGCGACGCGTCGTTCGAGGCCCAGATCGGATAGCCCGTCACGGCCGCCATCATCTCGGCGATCGGCTCGTCGTTCCAGCCCAGGTGCGGTGCGTACTTCACCAGTCCGTCGCCGGCCCGTACGAGCCCGGGCACAGCGACGCCGACGCCGACGATGCGGTAGCTCGCGTCGAGCTCGCTGCGCATCCCCTCGATCACGGCGGCCGAGATGTTCGCCACCTCCTGCGCGGAGGGAACGTGCTCGGTCGGATAGCGGATGCGTTTGATCACCCGGCCGCCGAGACCCACCAGCCCGATGGTGATCGCGTCGATCTCGGGGTTGACGGCGAGCGCAGCGGTCGCGGAGTTCGCGTGCACCTGCGGACTCGGCCGGCCGACGTTGTTGCTCGCGCCCGGCGCGGTCTCGTAGAGCAGCTCGAGCTCGCTCAACTGACTCGTGAGCGTGGCCACGGTCGAGCGGTTGAGGCCGGTGACGCGGGCGAGCTCCGCGCGGGTCAGGCTGCCCCGGTGGTGAACCAGGGAGAGGATGAGCGAGAGGTTGGTGCGGCGGGTCTGGTCGTTGGTCGTCGCCGTGCTCGCGGAGCCGAAGACGGGGGGCTCGGTCACGAGCGGTCCACCCCTCGGCCGGGCGCCGGTCTCGGCATTCGCACAGGCATCCGGCCCGCCTACCGGGTGCTGAAAGCGGCGTCGAAGGCCGCCGTCGGGGCGTCGAAGGCGAGACGCTTCACGAACTCGAGCGCCTCGGGTGCGCCCACCAGCCGGTCCATCCCGGCGTCCTCCCACTCCACCGAGATGGGGCCGTCGTAGCCGATGGCATTGAGGGCGCGGAAGCTCTTCTCCCAGGGGACATCGCCATGGCCCGTCGACACGAAGTCCCAGCCGCGGCGCAGATCCGCCCAGGCCAGGTGCGAGCTCAGGCGCCCGTTCCGCCCGTTGCCGGTGTTCATCTTCACGTCCTTGCAGTCGACGTGGTAGATGAGATCGGCGAACTCGAGGATGAACGCCACCGGGTCGAGCTCCTGCCACACGAAGTGGCTCGGATCCCAGTTCAGGCCGAAGGCCGTCCGGTGGCCGATCGCGTCGAGGGTGCGCACCGTGGTCCAGTAGTCGTACGCGATCTCGCTCGGGTGCACCTCGTGCGCGAAGCGGACGCCCACCTCGTCGAACACGTCCAGGATGGGGTTCCACCGATCGGCGAAATCCTGATAGCCGGCGTCGACGAGCCCCTGCGACACCGGCGGGAACATCGCCACGTACTTCCAGATGCTCGAGCCGGTGAAGCCCACCACGGTCTTCACCCCGAGCGCGGCGGCGAGGCGAGCGGTGTTCTTCATCTCCTCGGCCGCGCGCTGCCGCACGCCTTCCGGCTCGCCGTCGCCCCACACCACGTCGGGCAGGATGTCGCGATGCCGCTGGTCGATCGGGTCGTCGCACACGGCCTGGCCCTTGAGGTGGTTGGAGATCGCGTAGACCTTCAGGCCGTACTTCTCGAGCAGGGCGAGCTTGCCGTCGACGTAGCCCGGTTCGTTCCAGCGCCACGGATCGAGGTGGTCGCCCCAGCAGGCGATCTCCAGGCCGTCGTACCCCCAGCCGGAGGCGAGTCGCGCCACCTCCTCGAAGGGCAGGTCGGCCCACTGGCCGGTGAAGAGGGTGATCGGTCGTGCCATGGTGTTCTGTCTCCTCTTATATAGGGGCTCGGTGCGGATGGGGGGGGTGTCAGACGGCGGTCCAGGCGCTCCCCTCGGCAGAGCTCCGTTCCACCGCGGCGAGCACACGCTGCACCTGAAGACCGTCGGCGAACGACGGCCGGGGCTGCTCCCCGGCGGCGACGGCCTCGACGAAGTCACGCGCCTGGTGCGAGAAGCCGTGCTCGTAGCCGAGCATGTGCCCGGCGGGCCACCAGGCTCCGACATACGGATGCTCGGGCTCGGTCACGAGGATCTTCGTGAACCCCTGCGTGGTGGCCTCGGCCGTTCCGTCGAAGAACTCGAGCGCGTTCAGGTCTTCGAGATCGAAAGCGAGCGCCCCCGTCGAACCCGAGACCTCGATGCGCAGCGCGTTCTTGCGGCCGGTGGCGAAACGGCTGGCCTCGAAGGTGCCCAGCACGCCGTCGTCGAAGCGTCCGGTGAACAGGGCCACGTCGTCGACGGTGACCCGGCCGCGCTCGGTCGAGGCGGTGCCCGAGAGACCGCGCGCATCCGCGAGCAGGGGCCGCTCAGGCACGAGGGTCTCGAGCACGCCCGACACCGAGGCGAGTCTCGTGCCCGTGATGAACTGGGCGAGGTCGACGGCATGGGCGCCGATGTCGCCGAGCGAGCCGGAGCCCGCGAGCTCTTTGTCGAGCCGCCAGGTCATCGGAGAGTCGGCGTCTCGCAGCCAGTCCTGCAAGTACTGCGCGCGCACCTGGCGCACGGCGCCGATGCGGCCGGCGGCCACGAGGTCGCGGGCGAAGGTCACCGCGGGAACGCGGCGGTAGGTGAAACCCACCATCGCCCGCACGCCGTGTGCCGCCGCCCGATCTGCGGCCGCCGCCATCGCCTCGGCCTCGGCGACGGAGTTGGCGAGCGGCTTCTCGCAGAGCACGTGCTTGCCGGCGTCGAGTGCGGCGATGGCGATCTCGGCATGGGAGTCGCCGGGAGTCACGATGTCGACGACGTCGATGTCGTCGCGCGCGATTGTCTCCCGCCAGTCGGTGGAGGTCTCGGCCCAGCCCCAGCGCTCCGCGGCGGTGGCGACGCGGGTGGCATCCCGACCCACCAGAACGGTCATCTCGGGGGTGGCGGCCAGCTCGAAGAACCGGGGCGCCACCCGCCAGCCCTGGGAGTGGGCGGCACCCATGAAGCCGTAGCCCACCATCGCCACCCGGAGTGGCGTCGGTCGGGATGTTGCAGTGTCGGACACGTCGGTCGCTTCCTCTAGCAGGATCATGGGAGAGGGGAGGCCGGGGCGACGGCGAGGATGCGCCGCCGCCCCGGCCGGGTGCCGCTTACGACTCGAAGGCGCTCGGCAGGTAGACGTCGACGTTCTCCTTGGTGACGACGGGTGCGTAGAGCTGGATCTTGCGCGGCACGGCCGACTCGACCAGGTCGCTCATTCCCTTGCCCTGCACGATCAGGCGAGCGAGGCTGATGCCGTCGGCCGCCTGGGTCGAGGGGTAGATGACCGTGGCCTTCAGCACCGTGTTGTCGGCCTGGATGGCGCGCATCACGTTCGCCGAGCCGGCGCCGCCGACCATGAAGAACTCGTTGCGGCCGGCCGCGTCGATGGCCGCCAGCACGCCGACGCCCTGGTCGTCGTCGTGGTTCCAGATGGCGTCGATCTTCGGCGCGGAGGCGAGCAGCTGCGATGCCGCGGCCTCACCACCCTGCACCGTGAAGTCGGCGGCCACACGGTTGTTCACCTTGAGGCCGCAGTCGTCGAGCGCATCGGCGAAGCCCTTGCTGCGGTCCTGGGTCAGCGGCAGGCTGTCGATGCCCGCGATCTCCGCCACCACGGCGCCGCTCTTGCCATCGAGCTGCTCACAGATGTAGGTGCCGGCGCTCACGCCCATGCCGTAGTTGTCGCCGAGGATGGTGGTGCGTGCCGCGAACGTGCTCGAGAACTCGCGGTCGACGTTGATCACGGGGATGCCGGCATTCATGGCCTTGATGGCCACGTCGGTCAGCGCCGCGCCGTCGGTCGGCAGCAGCACGATGGCGTCGACCTTGTCGTTGATGAAGGTCTCCACCTGGCTGATCTGCAGGTTGGCGTCGTTGGTTCCCTCCGCGACCACGAGGTTCACGTCGGGGTACTTCTTGGCCTCGGCGATGGCGGCGGTGTTGATGGCGCCGAGCCAGCCGTGGTCGGCGGCGGGGCCGGAGAAGCCGATCGTGATGGAGTCACCGGCGGCGGCGTTGTTCTCGACCGAGTTCACGTCGACGGCGGTGTCGGTGGACGTCGATCCTCCTGAGGTGCATCCGGTCATCATCGCGATCGCAGCGATGGATGCGCCGGATGCGAGCAGCAAGCGGCTGCGGAGCGAGCGTGGTGCAAGCATGTGTTCCTCCTTGGGTAGTGATGCGGGATTGTGCCCGTCGGCGTGGAGGTGCGTCGACGGGAGGGCGAGGAGGGTCCCCCGGCCGTTTCCCGACTCTGTCCACATTGACGTTTCATGCAACATAACAGACAAATCATCGACTGTCGCCACCCAATTTCGTCACGATTTGATGTGGACGAGGCGAACAGAGATAGCCACAACAAACGTTGACGTCCGCGAAATATCCCGTATTCCCGGGCTTGTGAGCCTGCATTGGCCGGACGATGACGGATTTTGGGTGCGTACCTACAACAATTCTGCTAACTTGCCGTCATGATCACTGTCGACCAGGGAATTCCGCTGCTCATCGTGCGCGGACTGACAAAATCCTTCGCCGGAGTGCGCGCGCTCAAGGGGGTGGATCTGGAAATCCTCCCTGGCGAGGTGCACTGCGTTCTCGGCCAGAACGGGGCGGGCAAGTCCACGCTCATCAAGACGCTGTCGGGGGTGAATCAGCCCGACGAGGGAGAGATCGTCTGGCGGGGCCAGCCGGTCACCATCTCCGACCCGGTGGCGGCTCTCGAGCTCGGCATCGCCACCATGTACCAGGAGCTCGACGTGGTCGACGGCCTGACCGTGGCCGAGAACATCTTCCTCGGGCACGAGTTCGCCACCGCCGGCGTCACCGAGCGGCGGAAGACGAGCCGGCGCGCCCAGGAGATCATGACCAGGCTCGGGCACGGGGGCATCTCCCCGAACCGCGAAGTGGGAACACTCTCGGCCGCGAACAAGCAGATCGTGAGCATGGCCCGCGCCCTCTCGCACGACACGAAGCTCATCATCATGGACGAGCCGTCTGCCGTGCTCGACTCCGAAGAGGTGAAGAACCTGTTCCGGGTGGTGGGCGAGCTCACCGCGGCCGGCATCGCCGTGATCTACATCTCGCACCGGCTCGAGGAGATCCGCGAGATCGGCGACCGCATCACGGTCATCAAGGACGGCACCACCATGGCCACCAACCTCGCCGTGGCCGACACCCCCACACAAGACCTCATCCGCCTGATGACGGGACGCACCGTCGAGAACGTCTTCCCACCCGCCGTTCCCGTGGCACCGGATGCCCCGGTGCTGCTGGCCGTCGACGGTCTCGGCCTCGCCGGGTCGTTCGACGACGTGAGCTTCGAGGTGCGCGCGGGCGAGATCGTCGGGCTCGCCGGACTCGTGGGCTCTGGCCGCTCCGAGATCATCGAGACCGTGTACGGAGCCCGCAAACAGACATCCGGAACCGTCACGGTCGAGGGCACGAGGGTCGAACCCGGTTCGGTGCGCGCCGGCGTGCACGCCGGCATGGGCCTCTCCCCCGAAGAACGCAAGAGCCAGGGACTCATCCTCGACGAGCCCGTCTACCGCAACGTGACCCTGGCGAGCTTCACCCGCTGGGCCCGGTTCGGCCTGCTCAGCGAACGCAGCGAGCGCGCCGTGGCCCGCAAACAGCTCGAGGCCCTCGAGCTGCGGCCCGCCGACCCCGACCGGCCCGCACGCACGCTCTCCGGCGGCAACCAGCAGAAGATCCTCCTGGCCCGCTGGCTCGTGCACGGCACCCGGGTGCTGCTGCTCGACGAACCCACGCGCGGCGTCGACGTCGGCGCGCGGGCGGAGATCTACACCCTGATCCGGCGGCTCGCCGCCGAGGGCACCGCGATCGTCGTCATCTCCAGCGAGATCGAAGAAGTGCTCGGCCTCGCGGACCGCGTGCTCGTGGTCGCCGAGGGACGCGTCATCCACACCACCGCAGCGAGCGACATCGACGAGCACGGCGTGCTCGATCTGGTCATGAAAGGAAGTGCCGCGTGAGCGAGCAGAATTCTCCGGTCGCCCCCGCCCTCGCGGGCGAGGGCCACATCGCGGGCGGTCTGCCGCCCGCGAACCCCAAGCAGCGTGTGCTGAACCGGGTGCTCGGCGGTTCGGCCGGCCGCAGCATCGGGTTGGTCATCGCTCTCCTGCTCCTGTTCGCGGTCGGCACCATCACGGCCGGCGACCGCTTCGCGAACGTCGAGAACGTGCTCACGATCATCCGGTTCGGCTCGATCCTCGGCGTGATCAGCATCGGCATGACCTTCGTGATCACCGCCGGGGGGATCGACCTCTCGGTCGGATCGTTGATGGGCCTCACGAGCGTCGTCGCCACCCTCTCCTGGGTGCAGGACTTCGCCGACTCGACGAACTGGATCGTCATGGTCGTCATCGCCCTCGCGGTGGGCGCCGGGGCGGGGTTGATCAACGGCATCGTGATCGCCTACGGCAACGTGGTGGCGTTCATCGCCACGCTGGCCATGCTCGTCGGCGCCCGCGGTCTGGCCGAGGTACTGGCCAACCGGACCACGCAGATCGTGCGACAGCAGGGCTTCCTCGACTTCTTCCGCGGCGACATCCTCGGCGTCTCGATCCTGATCTGGATCTTCGCCATCGTCGTGGCGGCAGGCTGGTTCCTCCTGAACCGCACCACCTTCGGCCGCCGCACCGTCGCCATCGGGGGCAACCTCGAGGCCGCCCGCCTGGCCGGCATCAAGGTGAAGCGGCACATGACCTCCCTCTACGTGCTCTCCGGCCTGACCGCCGGCATCGCGGGGCTCATGATGGTCGGTCGCACGACGGCCGGAACCTCCACCCACGGCACGCTCTACGAGCTGGATGCGATCGCCGCGGTCGTCGTCGGCGGCACTCTCCTCATCGGAGGCCGTGGCACCATCATGGGCACCGTTCTCGGCGTGCTGATCTTCTCCACTCTCACCAACGTCTTCACCCAGAACAACCTCTCCACCTCGGTGCAGGCGATCGCGAAGGGCGCGATCATCGTCATCGCCGTGCTGCTGCAGCAGCGCTTCGCAACCCGCGCCAGCCGGTCGAAATAGCCGTACCTCCCGAATCTCTCCCCTCCACCGAAGCGCCGCTTCACCACAGAAAGCTCTGCCATGACACTCACGCCCACTCGCGACGACAAATTCTCCTTCGGGCTCTGGACCCTCGGCTGGAACGCGCAGGACCAGTTCGGCGGTGCCACCCGCCCCGCTCTCGACACCGTCGTGGCGGTCGAGAAGCTCGCCGAGCTCGGCGCCTACGGACTCACTTTCCACGACGACGACCTCTTCCCGTTCGAGTCGACGGATGCCGAGCGCCAGCACGAGATCGACCGCCTGAAGCAGGTGCTCGCCGACACCGGCCTCGTGGTGCCGATGGTCACCACCAACCTCTTCTCGCATCCGGTGTTCAAGGACGGCGGCTTCACCTCGAACGACCGAGCCGTACGCCGGTTCGCCTTACGGAAGGTGCTGCGCAACATCGATCTCGCCGCGGAGCTCGGGGCGAAGACCTTCGTCATGTGGGGCGGCCGCGAGGGCAGCGAGTACGACGCGGCCAAAGACATCCGTGGCGCTCTCGAGCGCTATCGCGAGGCCGTGAACCTGCTCGGCGACTACGTGGTCGACAAGGGCTATGACCTGCGCTTCGCAATCGAGCCGAAGCCCAACGAGCCGCGCGGCGACATCCTGCTCCCCACGGTGGGCCATGCCCTCGCCTTCATCGCCACGCTGGAACGACCCGAGATGGTGGGCCTCAACCCCGAGACCGGGCACGAGCAGATGGCGGGGCTGAACTTCACCCACGGCATCGCCCAGGCGCTCTACTCGGGCAAGCTCTTCCACATCGACCTCAACGGTCAGCGCGGCGTGAAGTTCGACCAGGACCTGGTGTTCGGGCACGGCGACGTGCAGAATGCGTTCTCGCTCGTCGACCTGCTCGAGCACGGCGGCCCCGACGGCGGCCAGACGTACACTGGCCCGCGCCACTTCGACTACAAGCCGTCCCGCACCGAAGACCTCACGGGCGTGTGGGACTCGGTGGCCGCGAACATGCAGATGTACCTGCTGCTCAAGGAGCGGGCGGCCGCGTTCCGCGCCGACCCGGAGGTGCAGGAAGCACTCTCCGCGGCGAAGGTCGACGAGGTGAACACGCCCACGCTCGACGCCGGTGAGGGCTACGACGCGCTGCTGGCCGACCGCTCTTCCTACGAGGACTTCGACGCGAGCGCCTACTTCGGCGGCAAGGGCTTCGGCTTCGTGCGCCTGCAGCAGCTCGCGATGGAGCACCTGCTCGGCGCACGCTGAGCTCGCATCCGCCGGATCAGCTCGAGGCCGCCTGACTCCTGTCAGGCGGCCTCTGGCATGTCAGGCCGTCTCTGGCGTGTCAGGCCTCGTCGTGCGCGGCCTGCAGAGCCGCCAGGTCGAGTTTCGACATCCGCATCATGACGTCGAGGGTGGCTGCCGCCTTCGCCGGGTCGGGGTCGGCGAGCAGCTCCGCCAGCAGCGGCGGCACGATCTGCCATTTCAGGCCGAAGCGGTCGGTGAGCCAGCCGCACGGCCCGGGCTCCCCGCCGTCGGCGGTGAGCGCATCCCAGAGGCGGTCGATCTCGGCCTGGGTCTCGGCGCGGGTGAAGAGCGAGATGGCGTCGGTGAACGGATGCCCGGGGCCCCCGTTCAGCGCCTGGAACTCGAGCCCCTCGAGCACGAAGCTCACGCCGAGCGCCTGCCCGGCCGGCATCGGCCCGCCATCGGGGTAGCGCGAGACGCTCACGATGCGGGAGTCGTCGAAGAGCGACACGTAGAACTCGGCGGCTTGCTCGGCCTCGGTGTCGAACCAGAGGAACGGGCTGATCTTCTGCGTCATGGTTGACTCCCTCGTGAGCGTGTCGTCGATGTTCCCATGCTAGAGCCGGGCGCTGCGGCGGCGAAGGGGCCACTGTCACCGGTGTGGCGCAGAATGGAGGAGTGCCCGAACTCCCCGAGGTCGACGCGCTGGTCGCCGAGTTGCGCCCGCGCCTGATCGGCCGCGTGCTCGACCGGGTCGCCGTGGTCTCCTTCGCGGCGCTCAAGACCGTCGACCCGCCGGTCTCCGCGCTCTCCGGCGAGACCGTGCGCGCCGTCGACCGGCACGGCAAGTTCCTCGACGTCACCGTCGGCGAGCTGCACCTCGTCACCCACCTCGCGCGGGCCGGCTGGCTGCGCTGGCGCGACGGCCCTCCCCCGCCCCCGAGCGGTCGTCCGGGCTCCGGCCCGCTCGCGGCGCGGCTGGTGCTGGCGGGCGACGGCTCCGGCTTCGACCTCACCGAGGCCGGCACCAAGAAGAGCCTCGCGCTCTGGGTGGTGCGTGACCCGGCCGAGGTGCCCGGCATCGCGCGCCTGGGCCCCGACCCGCTCGACCCGGGCTTCACCGAGGAGGTGTTCGCGGGCATCCTGGCCGCTGCCGGCCGGGCTCAGATCAAGGGCGTCCTGCGTGACCAGTCGCGCATCGCCGGCATCGGCAACGCCTACTCCGACGAGATCCTGCACGTGGCCCGGATGTCGCCGTTCAAGCCCGCGGCCATGTCGCCGGCCGAGGCGGCTGCGCTCTACGAGGCCGTGCAGGGCACGATCCGCACGGCGGTGGAGCGAGCCCGCGGAGTGGCGGCCGGCTCTCTGAAGAAGGAGAAGAAGGCCGGGATGCGCGTGCACGGCCGCACCGGCGAACCCTGCCCGGTGTGCGGCGACGCCGTGCGGCAGGTCATCTACGCCGACTCGAGCCTGCAGTACTGCCCCACCTGCCAGACCGGGGGCAAGCCCTTGGCCGATCGCGTGCTCTCGCGGCTGCTCAAGTAGGCGGGCGGCGCGTCCGCGCCCGTCATCGAAGAGGTCTGGAGTCCGGTCGCATCGGCTACTGGTACCTAACCATTCGCGTCGCACCAGCGACCGGACGACTCCATCCTCGCCGCCGGCGCACGCGAACAGCCGAGATCCGGGGTGCCAAGATCGGCCGTTCTTTGCAGAGTGGCAATCCGGAGGGCTCGTGGCTCAGGCTGCCGGCGTCGGCTCGCCCTCGCGCTCCTCGAGGGCCTTGGCCACCGCATCCTTCACCCGTGCGTCCTCGAGCGCCTTCGCACGACGGCGACGACGGCGCACGAGCAGCACGGCGCCCACCACGATCGCGGCCACGAGAACGAGCAGCACGAGCAGCGACCACGGGATGGCGGCGGTGCTGGCCGAGCCCTCCACCGCGGTGAGCTGCGGGGTGCCGCCCGAGGCGTCGGCGAGCTCGGGCGCGAGCTGCGGCGTCAGCACGGCCTTGGCCGAGAGCACGAAGGCGGGGAACACACCCGTGACCGGCACCGCGACCTGCCAGGACTCCCCCGGCAGCAGCTCGGGAGCCGGCTCGACGCTCGTGACGTCGATCGGCAGCATGCCGAACGGCCCGGCGAGCGAGACGGCCTGCGCGGCCGAGAGGCGCACGTTGCCGGTGTTGCGGATGGTGTAGCTCACCGCCGCCTCGCCCGTGCCGAAGGGGTTGAGGGTTCCGGCGTAGTCGACCTGCAGGTTCTCGATCGAGAGCGCCGGCGCGAGCGTTCCGCCGACCCGCAGATGGATGCGGATGCCGAGCCGCCGGTCGACCGTGATGCCCTGACCGGAGCCGGCCTGCGAGAGCGAGGTGAGCACGCCGCCGGCGTAGTCGCCCGGCGTCGCGTCGGCGGGGACGGTGAGCGTGAACGGCACCTCGAGCGACTCGCCGGCGGGAACGGTGACGTGACCCGAGCCCAGGGTGACCCAGCTGCCGACGGCCACCGAGGGGGTGTCGCGGGTGAGCACATCCAGTTGTCCGCTCGTGGTGGTGAAGCCGTCGGCGGCGTAGACGTCGAGCTCGAGCGGCGCCTGGTCGTGGTTGGAGATGATGAGGCCGTCGGTGACCTGCCCGCCCGGGTCGACGGAGTAGTTGTAGTTCTGACGGTCGGCGCCCTCGGCGTTCGAGGAGGTGCGCACCCCCCACGTGACGTCGCCGTCGGCGGCGACGGCGGGGCCGGCTGCGGCGAGACCGGCGACGGTGAAGGCGGCGGCCATCGCGAGGGCGGTCAGGCGGGCGACGGCGGTGCGGTGACGGAGACGGGCTGCTCGCGCGTTCATCAGGTGGTCCTCAACTCGGGGTGGTCATCGGGGGTGTTCGGGTGGAACGGGGGATGGCCGGGGTGGGCGCTTCTGGCGCCCACCCCGGCCGGTGGTGCGGTGGATCAGCTCAGCGCGGTCAGCGTGAGCGTCGCCTTGTAGGTTCCGTCGGTGACGTCGACGGGGATCTGCAGGTCGAGACCCGCACCGAGCTTCGCCGAGCCGAGCGCGTGGCCGGTGGCCGCGCTGCCGAGGGTGGAGGCTACGGAGAGGCCGTTGCCGCCCACGAAGCCCGAGTCCACCTTGGCGCCGGCCGCGGCGCCGCCGCCGGCCTCGACCACGGCCGGGGTCCAGCCGAGGTACTTGCCCGAGAACGACTTCGCACCAGAGGTGAAGTCGCCCACCTGAGCGGAGATCGCCCAGGCCGGACCGGTCTTGCGGGTGTCGGTGACGCGGATCGGGTTGATCGAACCGATCGCCTGGTAGTGGTCGCCGCTCTGGGTGGCGGTGCCGAGGTCGACGAGACCGTTGGTGCCGTCGATGCTCCAGACGAACTCACCGGGGGCGGTCTGCGGCACGGTGACCTGCAGCTGCTCGGCGCCCTTGCTCGGGTCGTCGGCGCGGCTCAGGGTGACGGAGTCCACGACACTGTTCACGGGCTTCGCGCTGCCGTTGGCCTGGCTGCGGAGGGTCTTGACGGTGATCGTGGAGTTCTTCACCTCGACCGCGGTGTAGTTGCGCACCTTCTCCTGGTTGGAGACCGAGAGCCAGGAGAAGCCCTGAGCCTGCAGGTCGTAGTACTTCGAGCCCGAGGCGGAGTTCGCGGTGACGTAGAGCACGCCGCCGGGGCCGGCGACCACCGAGTCGGCACCGGCGACCTCGGCCGGGTTCGCCTTGTCGTTGTTGTGCATGAGGTAGGTGCGCGCGTAGCTGTGGTCGTGACCCTGCAGAACCAGGTCGACGCCGAGGCTCGAGATCACAGTCGGCAGGTCGGCGCGGCGGGTGGCCACGTCGCTGTCGGTGGCGTGCGGGCCGGCCGAGTAGACCGAGTGGTGGAAGGCGAGCACCTTCCACTTGGCCTTCGACCCCTGCTCGGCGACCGTCTTCTGCATCCAGGCGATGTGCGAGGCGTCGTTCAGGCTGTTCGAGTTGATGTCCATGAACAGCACATCCTTGTAGATGTACCAGTAGTCACCGCCCGAGCTGGTGGTGCCGTTGCCGGGGCCGGCGGTGCGGTCGGTGTTCGGGGTGTTGAAGTGCTGCTCGTAGGCCTTGGACCCGACGTCGTGGTTTCCGTTGGTGGCCACGAAGGGGATCTGGCGGAGCTGGTCCGGCACGAGGAACGCGGTGTACTGCGTCTCGTTCGAGGCCGACTCGACCTGGTCGCCGGCGGAGAAGAGCATCTCGGCGTTCGGGTAGGTCTGCGTGGCCACGTTGACGGTGTCGACCCAGCCGGCCGAGTCGTTCGGCACGTTGCCCGAGGAGCCGATCTGCGGGTCGCCGAAGAACAGGAAGTCGAAGTCGCCCGAGAACGACTGGGTCTTGAAGCTGTAGGTCGCCGACCAGTTGCCCTCGCTGCCGACCCGGTACACGTAGCTGGTGTTCGCCTGCAGGCCCGAGATGGTGACGAAGCGGTTGTACTCGCCGCTGGTGGTGAGTCCACCGGTGGCCGCGATGCTCGTCGCCGAGCCCGGGAAGGCGCCGCCGACCACGTTCGCGGCGAGGGCGTACTGCACGACCTGCGCGGTGTCGGCAGCGGAGTACCAGGACAGGTTGCGCGAGGCGACGTCGCCGCCGATGCCGAGCACGATGTCCGACGGGGGCACGTCGGCCGCGTTGGCCGCCGTGGCGCTGAGGGCGCCGCCGCCGAGCACGACGGCAGCGCAGAGGAGCGCCGCCGCGGTGCGCGTGACGCGCCGGTTCGCGAACACGCTGGTCCGCTTGGGGGTGTTGATCGACATGAGAGTCTTCAATACCTTTCAGGTTCTTGGTGTGGCGCGGGATGCGCAGCACCCAAGCTCGCCCCGGCCGGTGAACGGGTGTTGAATTGCCCGCGTTCGAGGGGTGGACCGGCCATTGCGGTTCGTCAACCGATCCCGAGGATGCGCTGCACGAACCACACGAGACCGACCAGCGTCACTCCCGCCGCGATCGCCACCCCCACCCAGAGCCCCACGCGGGGCGCCCGGCGGCGCAGCAGCAGGAGCACCGGGAACACGATCGCGATGATGGTCAGCTGCACGAGCTCGATCCCCACGTTGAACACGAGCAGAGACCACAGCAGGGTCCACGACCACGGCTCGTCGATGCCGAGCGCGCCCGCGAAGCCGAGCCCGTGCACGAGACCGAAGCAGAACACCACCCCGAGCCGCGCCCAGTCGGCCCGTTCCATGCCGAGCAGCCCCGAGCGCGCAGGCTGGAACGTCGTGAACACGTAGGGGCGCTTGCGCCAGGTCGTGACGAGGTACCACGCCGCCACCACCGCGATCGAGAGCGCGATGATCGGCTCGACGATCGCGGGCGGCACCGAGACCACGCCGAGCGCCGCCAGCAGGAACGTCACCGAGTGCGCCACCGTGAAGGTCGTGGCCGCGAGCACCACGTCGCGGAGCCGCCGCGAGCCCACGATGAGCGCGAGCAGGAACAGGATGTGGTCGATGCCGCTCAGCAGGTGCTCGGCGCCGAGCAGGAAGAACTCGGCGAAGCGGTCGGTCCAGGGCTGTGCGGTCGAGAACGAGGGGTTCGCCGCGTCGAGTGCGGCGCTCCCGGCCTGCCCGTCGAGGTCGTAGCTCACGATGGTCTTCGTGTCGGTGACGTAGCCCTCGGAGTCCGGGAACAGCGAACTCGAGATCTGGTGCACCGTGTGCTCGACGGGCCCCGACGCGCTGGGCGCCGGCCCTCCGCCCGTGCAGTCGTAGTCGAGCACCGCCTGCGCGTAGGGCACCTCGTCGCGCACGTGCGAGGTGAGGGCCGTGGCCGGCGTCTCGACGCAGGCCACGCCGTCGGCCGTGAGCTCGAGATGCTGGTCGATGTAGCTCAGGACGGCCTTCTCATGCGCCCGCAGCGCGGTCGCCTCGTCTCCGGTCTGGAAGACCGCCATCCCCTCGTCGAAGAAGGAGGGGTCGGAGGCCTTCTCCGCGGCCGAGACCACCAGCAGGTCGTATTCCAGCTCGACGGTGGCGAGCACGTGGCCGGGAGCGCCCGCGGCGAGGTCGACGTAGGCCGTGGAGTTGAAGCCGTGGGCGGATGCCGGAGCCGCCGCCAGCAGGGGGCCCGCCAGCGCCACGGCGACCGCGGCGAGCACGCCTGCGAGACCGGCGAGCCGGAGGTGATTCGTCATGGGAGCCTTTCGTCGACTCGCGAAATGTGCCTCATCCGAGTGAACGAGACACGGCCTCCGGGGGAAGCGCAGGCGAACGGACGCAGCGTTTCCCCGCTGTTCACCTGCCGAGCTCCCGGCGGTCACCGGGCCGCGGGTGGTGCGTGGCAGCCTCACAGCGATGTCTTCGCTCACCCGCCGCCGGCCCCGCGCATCCGGAGCCCTGCTCGGCTCGCTCGCGACCGCCGCGATCGCCGCGGCCCTGCTCGCGGGCTGCGCGGCCACGAGCCCGGCGCCCGCTCCCACGGCGACGAATGCGGCGAGCCTGCTGACCCCGCTGGGTTCCGGCTTCATCGGCGACACCTCTCCGTCGCCCGAGGCCACCGTGGTGCCCGAGCCGGGTTCGTGGGCCGGAGTCGTGCCGCCGATCGGCTACCGGGTGACGCTGATCGCTGCGAGCACCGACGCCGCGACGGCGACGATCGTGGACGCCGTCACGGAGTGGGCCGCGAGCCAGCATGTCACTCTCACCGTGCTCACGGCCTCGGACTACGACGAGGTCGGCGCCCGATTCGAAGAAGCCGTCGCCGATGGCAGCGACCTCGTGGTCGGCGCCGGCAACGGCGTGATCGACACCTTCATGCGCGCCACCCCGCAGCACCTCGACCAGCAGGTGCTCGTGATCGGCGCCGAACTCCCCGAGCCCACCGAGAACGTCACCTCGGTGATCTGGCCGGGCGCGGTGTTCCGCGGCACGGGGCTCGGCACGGCCGGCGACCTCGACCCCGCCGCGGTCACACCGCAGCGCTCGGCCGAGGCGATCGAGGCGGGCGTGGCGAGCGTGCTGCACGGGCACACCGGCATCGTGGTCTACCTGGGCTGAGCCGTGGCCGGATCCGGGCTCCGGATGTGGTTTGCTCGAAGGGTGCACACCATCCCCCTCACCCGCGGGCGCAGCATCCTCGTGGTGCTCGAGCCCGGCGACGACGTTCTCGCCGGCATCCTCGAGGCCTGCGCCGCCCACGGAATCACCCGCGCCGTGGTTCCGGTCTTCCTCGGCGCCTTCACCCGGGTCACGCTGATCGCGGCCGACGGTCCGGTCGACGACGACGACGCGCCGATGCCCACCTCGATCAGCCTCGACTGGGTGGAGGGCTCCGGCTCGGCCACCGTGGCGCCGGATGCCTCGGGCACGCCGGTGCTGCACCTGCACGCCGCCGTCGGGGTCAAGACAGCGAGGGCCGCCGCGTATTCCGGCCACGTGCTCGCCGCCACCGCGCACTACACCGTGGAAGTCGTGATCGACGAGGTGCTCGGCGGGGACTTCGCCCGGCTGCCCGACCCTCGCGCGCACGGGCTGAAGGGCATCCGCGCCCTCTGACTCCGCCGCGATGGCGGTGGGTCGGCGCCGATCAGCCCACGATCACGGGCTGCTGGATCTCCGCATCGCCCGCCGCGTCCGACGCCGAGACGAAGCGCACCGTGAACACGTGGTCGCCCGCCGGTATGCCGACCGGAACGGCGATGGTGGTCGTCGCATCCGATCGGTCCGCCCTGCCCTGGATGGCGACGGCGTTGAGTTCGGTCTCCACGCCGTCGCGATCGCGCTCGATCAGCTTCACCTGGCCGAGGATGCCGTCACCCTCACCGTAGACGCGAATGGTGAGCGACACCGGATCGGCGGCAGTGCTCGGCGCGGTGCTCGAGAGGCGCGCGGTGACGACGGCCGGGATCCTGCTGGCCGTCTGCGCAGCGGGGGCGCTCGTGACCGCGGGGGCCGAGGACGGAGCGGACTGCTGAGCCGGGTTGGAGGAGGGAGTCGGTGCGGGCGCCGGTGCAGCAGTCGCGCCCGACGTCGGCGGATTCGGGGCCGCGGCCGGCGCACCGGTGGGTGACGCCGACGGCGTCGCGGACGTGGGCGCTGCCGGCAACACGGCCTCGGTACGGGTGCTCTGCGCGCGGCCCGGCATGAACCCCGAGCGCCGGGCGACCACCTTCACCCACAGCTGCTTGCCCTGGTCTGCCGCCGTCACCGTGTACGACGGCGAAGTCGATCCGGTGAGCGTCTGGTCCCCGCGCATCCACTGGTAGCCGAATCCGAGCGCGTCGGCCGACCAGGTGCCCGAACTCGCCGTGAGCGTCTGGCCGACCCGGGGCGCGCCGTCGGCGGCCAGGTCGAAGCCGGTGATCTGCGGGTCGTCGATGGTGCGCGGCCCGTTCTCGATGGTGCAGAGGAAGGTCTTCGGGTCGTAGTCGCTCAACGGAGCCGTTCCCGGCACGGTGACCGTGCCCGCCCCGTTGGCGTCGACGGGCACCTCCACGGAGCCCGTGTAGCTCCACTCGTACCGCGTGCCCTGGAAGTACACGAAGGTGCCCGGGAGCGTGCCCACCGCCGATCGGCGATACGACCAGGCGATCGAATACGGCGACACCGTCGTCTCCTCGGTGCGTGTGGTCGTGGAGGTCTGACCGTTCGTCATCGAGGACGCCCACTTCTGCGAGTAGCCGGCCTTGACGGATGCCTGCCAGACGTCCTTCACGCCCGTCGAGGCGCTCGTCTCGAGGGACATGCTCCGCTCGCTCGAGGTCGTCGACGAGCTGGTCGAGGCGGTCGACCTCAGCTCGGAGACCTTCTTCGTGTTGGCGGTGGGGTTGACGGTGATATCGGGCGGCACCGCACACTGCTTGAGCACGGTCGGGGCCACATCCAGAGCACCGGCCGCGGGCACGAACGTGCAGGTGCCGTTGGAGACCTTGTTGGCGTCGACGCAGGTGCTGTCGGCGTGACGGATGGCGAGGGCGCGCCAGAGCGCTGCCTGCTCGGCCGAGTGCGGCTGCCACCAGAAGTTCTCGTTGTCGGGCGTGCAGTCCTTGATGTGGGCCCAGGAGGTGACACCGCTGCGCAGGCAGTAGCCGGCGGCGTTCTGCAGGAGGTACTGCCCAGGCCGGCCGTGCCCCGTCACCGGTACGAGGTGCCAGAGCCCGTCCTTGTCCTGGCGGTCGCACGCCGACGCGGAGAGTCCCGCCCCGGTCCAGGAGTCGGCGATGCACGTGCCGGAGACCAGATTGCGGATCGTGAACTCGGGCGAGCCCGCCTGGGTCAGGAAGCTCCAGGATGCGGTCGCCCGCGACGACGCCGACCAGTTCTTGACGAACGAGTAGCTGGTGTCGTTCGGCCTCTTGTAGTTGTCGACGCCGAGGGCCCACGGCACGCTCCGGCCGCCCACCTTGTTGGCGTCGTTGACGAGGGGGAAGCAGAGCACGCCCGTCTTCGGGCATCCGGGCCAGTCGTAGCCGGAGTCCGGAGAGGGGGCGCCCGACGAGGGGATGCTCGACGCGACCCCCGGCGACGGCGTCGTGGTCGCCGCCGCGGCCGGGTCGCCCGGCACCGACAGCGTCCAGCTGCCGACCACGGTGGCAGCCACGAGCGCGAACGCGAGCACCGACCTCTTCGTGGTCGTCGTCATCCGGATCCCTTTCCTCTTCCGCCTGCCGGCCGGTCCGATCTCCTCGGCGCTCACCGGGCCGCCACCGCCAGCTCGACCGAGGCCGACTCGCCGACGTCGTTGCTCGTCGAGAGCAGCACGCGCACCGGCACCCCCGACGGGAGTCCCGCGATCGTGGCGCTGGTCGCCGAGGCGTCGACGCCCGAGGTCCATCCGCTCGTCAGCTGCCCGGCCTGGTCGCTGTCGGGCGCCATCGACGGGTAGTTCGCCGCCCAGCTTGTGGCGTCGAACTGCGGCTCGACCCGCACGGTCTGGCCGGTCACGGCCGATCCACCGTTGACGGAGGCACCGGCCCAGGTGACCCCCAGGGTCCCGTCCTGGTTCCAGGCCGCTGCCAGCCCGCTGACCGGCCCCGGCACCGCTGCCAGCTGCACCACGGTCTGGATGCCGTCGGTGAGATAGATCGATCCGTCGGGGGCGACGCCGACGGCCCAGGCGTTCGCGAAGCCGTCGGACGACGTCCAGCTGGCGCCGTGATCGACGCTACGGGCGAGTCCGGAGGCACCCGGATCGGTGACGTACAGCACGCCGTCGGGGCCGGCGGCGATCGCGTAGGGCGCGACGAAACCGGTCTGCGCGGCGTCCACAGTGGTCCAGGATGCGCCCCCGGACGCTCCGACCGACACGCTGCCGGTGCGAGAGTTCACGACGAACACCGTTCCGTCGACGTCGATCGCCACCCCGGCCGGACCCGCGAATCCCCCGGTTGCCGCGTCGACCGTGCGCCACGTGACACCGCCGTCGGAGCTCAGCAGCAGCGAGTCCGTGGAGGGGCTCGAGATCGCGATCACGCCGTGTCGCGCGGCGATGCCCTCCGGTGCGGCGACTTGTGCTCCGGGGAGGAGCGCCCAGGTCTCACCGCGGTCGTGACTGACGTCGACGCTGCCGTCGCCTCGGTCCACCACGTACACCGAGTCGCCGTCGAGGGCGAGCAGCCCCGGCACGGTCACGCCGTGGCCGAGCCAGTCCACCGTTCCGTCGAGGGCGATGCGGGCGATGCCGCTGGCGTCGCCGTTGCCGCCACTGACGTAGAGCCGGTCTCCGTCCGAGGTCACTCCGACTCCGTAGGGGGCGTCGAGCCCTTCCGTGGAGTCGATGACCCGATAGTCCGGCCCGATCGCGGCGAAGGCCTCGGGAGGCGACACGACGGCGGACGGTTCCTGGCTCTGCGCCGGAACGCACCCGGCCAGGGCGAGACCGACGAGTCCGACGCAGAGCGTGCCCAGCATCCGCTGCCGGATGCGCGGCCCGCTCACCTGCGCGCCCGCGGTCGCCGGCGTGCCGCAGCACCCACCGACCCGACTCCGAGGCCCAGCGCGACAACGGCGAGCACCGCGAAGCCCGCACCGGTGCCGTTGCCCCCGGTGGCGGCGAGCGCCTTCGCTCCGTCGCCGCCCGCCGAGGCCGACCCGGTCGGAAGAGGCGTGGGCGAGAGCGTCGGCGTCGGCGAAGGAGACGGCGCCGCTCCCGTCAGCGCGTCGTGCACGAACGCACTGAAACGCCACGGCGCCGCGGTGTCGCCGGGTAGGGAGTTGTAGTACTCCCATCCCGCCACTCCCCCGAAGTCCGGGAAATCGGCCACGAGCGCGCGGATCGAGTCGCCGAGGCCGTCGAGGCCGATCCAGCCGTTTCCGTGGGGGCAGTTGTCGGGGTTGGTGATGGCCGCCATCACCACCTTCGATGCCGGGATGCCCGCACCGTCGGCGGACTGGTGCGTCATGACCTCCCCGTAGTCCCCCGGCGTCGGCTCGCCCCAGCCGCAGTAGAACTGCGCGTTGAACCAGGCGATGTCCACCCCGCGGTCGGCGTACAGCTGGTCGTAGTCGAGCTCGGACAGTGAATCCACCTCTCCGGCCAGACCGGCGGCGACCGGTGACAGGGTGATGAGGAACGACGGCCCGAAGTCGACGCGGAGCGCGTCGATCACCTTCTCGACGACGGCGAGATCGGTCGGTGTCTCCACGTCGAGATCCAGCCCGTCGAGGTGACGCTCGAGCACGAGGCTTCGCAGCCGCTCGTACTGCACGTCGAAGTCGGTGCTCAGCGTCTGCCACGACACGTTCACGGCACCGCCCACCATGCCGACGACCTTCACCCCCGCCGCCTGCATCTGGCCGAGATCTGCCCACACCCGGTCGTACCGCGGGTCATCGGGGAGCCAGTCGTTCAGCAGCAGCTGATCGGCGTTCAGGTGGAGTGCCGCCAGGTTGACGACGTCGATGCCGGTGTGCTCGGTCACGAGCGGCAGCGGCGAGATGTAGCGGCCGGCGGCGTAGGCCGTCTGGTAGTAGGCGATCGTGCGCTTGCCGGCCGAGGCGGGCGCGAGCGGGCCGGCGTCGATCAGCACGGAATCGGCGTCGGGGCTGCTCGCGGTCACCGTCACGGTCACTCCGCTCGTCGCATCGGTGTAGGTCTCGCCAGGCTGCAGCGGCGCGGCGCCGAGGGTCTCGCCGTCGCGCACGGCCGGCTGCTCGCCGTCGGCGAACTCCACGGTCACCGGGCCCTGGCCGCTGTCGACGGAGGCGTCGACCCGGTAGACGAGTGCGCCGCCCTGCGAGAGCCCGGAATCGAGGCCGATCGCCCGGCGGGACTCCACCACGAGCGCCGATTCGGCGTCGAGCCGCACGACGGCGAGGCTGCCGGCACCGGGGTTCTCGACCGCGGTCAGTGAGACGGCCGCCGTCTCTCCCGGCTGCACACAGGAGACCGTGTTGTCGGGCAGCCAGCCGAGCCGCCACTGGTGCCAGCCGAGCAGCGTGGGGCCGCCCTCCTCGAACGGGTTGCCCATCATGTCCCAGAGCCCGACGGCGGCGTCGGCGTTCCCCGAGCTGGGCGCGCCGCCGTCGTAGAGGTCGGGCAGCCCGAGCGTGTGCCCGGTCTCGTGCGCCGGCGTCCACCCGGCATCCCCGACCAGGTCGCTCGCACGGAAGAGCACCGCGCGATTGAGGTCGCGGCCGTCGGCGACCACCGGAGAGTTGTTCCACGATGCCGAGCGCGCCTCGTCGGAGGTGTCGGTGGCGTTCCAGACAAGCCACACCACGTCCGTACCGGAGAAGTCGGTCGTGGCGTCGACCTGCGCGATGGCGTCGGCATAGAGCCGCTCGGCCGCACCCGGATCGGCGGCGACGTCGTAGGCCGTCGTGGGTTGTGGCATCCGTACCCACGCCGCATCACCGCTGCGCTCCAGGGTCAGCGCCCCGCCCGATTGCTCGCCGATGAGGGCGGACCCGTCGTCGAACACCTTCTCGAAGTCGGAGATGACGGCCGGGTCGGCCGGCGAGTCCGGGAAGTCGACGTAGACCGTCATCACGTGACCGGTGCCTTCGGAGCCCATCGCCTCCGGTTCGACGGCATAGCCCTCGCTGAGGTCGGCCGTGGTGACCGGCACCCGGCAGCGATCCAGCGGCTGCAGGCCCGCGATCGAGGTCGCCCCCGGCGCCGCGGCGACGGCCGCCGCCGGCTGGGCCTCCGCGACCGGCGCGGCGCCGCTGAGCGCCGACAGTGCGATGAGTGCCGTGGCGACGGCAGCAGGAACAGTCCGCCGCATGTGATGACCCCCGAGCCTCGCGACGCTCGAACCACTTGGCCGGCGCCGGCCCGCATATTCTGCCGGGCGGACCGGATCCCCGCACGCCACATGGGTAGAATTACCCACCAGACAGAAGACCGCCGACGACGTGCGGTGAGAGGATCTGAGGATGGAACGTCGGCCCCTGCGCGTCGCCGTGATCGAGGACCAGCCGCTCTACCGTCAGATGCTCGTGGGCCTGCTCGGGTCGGCGCCCGGGTTCAGCGTCACCCGTTCCGCGAACAGCTCCGCCCAGGCGCTCGCGCTCGATCCCGCCGACTTCGACGTCGCGCTCGTCGACCTCGATCTGGGCGACGGCGACGGATTCGACGTGGGTCTCGCCTACCGCTCCCGCAACCCGCGCCTCGGCGTCGTCATCCTCTCCGCCGTCGACGCCGTGCACCGGATGCTCGCCCTCGATCCGCAGGACGCAGCCGGCTGGGGCTACCTGTCGAAGACATCCGCCCTGTCGGCGGGGTCTCTGGTGGCCGCGCTGTCGGCGTCGACGGAGGGGCGCACGATGATCGATCCGGCGCTCGCCCGGCGCCGTGAGGCGCGGCAGGGAAGCCCGCTCGACTCCCTGACCACCCGCCAGGAGGAGGTGCTGAGCCTGCTCGCCGCGGGCCTCACCAACGCCGCGATCGGCGAGGAGCTCGGCATCGCGGCCCGGTCCGTCGACAACCACGTCATCGCCGTCTACAGCGCGCTCGGCCTGACCTCCACCGAGCGACGCAACCCCCGCGTGCAGGCGGCCCTCCTCTTCGTCGAGCACTCCCGGTGAGCACGCCTCCGACTGCGCCGGCCGGCGGCCCTTTCGGCCGGCGGATCATGCTCGGCTCGACGGCCGCGGTCGGCATCCTGTTCGCCGGAGCCACCACCGTGCAATCGGTGCTGGCGCTCGGGATCTTCTCCCAGGTTCTGCGCGGCACGGCACCCGAGCCGACGCTCGAGATCGTGACCCGCGGAATCGTGAACCTCGCCACCGCCGCGGTGCTGGTCGGCCTCGTCGCGATTCTCGCGCCGGAGCGCCGGCGGCCCGCCCTCCGGATGACACTCACCCTGGTCATCGCGGCGTCCGCGGCCGTGTTCCGCGCCCTCGCCCAACTCGTGGCCGGCGTGTACGCCCCCTCCGCCGGGCTCGCGCTCGTGACGGAGATCGGCACCACGGCCATCGCCGCCGTCGCCACCCTGCTGATCGGCTTCGCCCTGGTCGCCGCCTGGGGGCGCCTGCAGACGGTCGAACGTCAGCGCGCGTCGAGCGAGCTGGAGGCGCGACTCGCCTACGCCGAGCTGCAGGACGAGGAACTGCGCGTGCGCCGGGAAGTGGCGCACGGCATCCACGGCAGTGTGCAGAACGTGTTCGTGGTGCTCGAGGCCGAGCTCAACGACACAGCCAGGCGCCTGGCACCCGATGATGCCGAGCGCATCCGCCGGGCCGCCGAGACCGTGCGCGGACTGCGCGAGGGCGAGTTGCGCTCCCTGAGCAGTGTGCTCTACCCCGTGGACCTCGACCGCGGCCTCGACCCCGCCCTCACCGCGCTCGTCGTCAGGCTGCCTGCGCACGTGGCCGTCGAGCTCGACTTCCATGAGGCGGCCCGCGCGCTCGACGCCGATCGCCTCCCGTTCGACACCCGGCTCCTGCTGGTGCGGGTGGTGGAGGAGGCGCTCACGAACGCGGTCGGCCACGGCGACGCCCACCGGATCCGTTTCGCGCTGGAGGGCGGGGCCGGGTCGCCCACGATCCGGGTGACGCTCGACGACGACGGGATCGGCCTCGGCCCGCACCCGGTGCGCTCCGGGCTGCACCGCCTGGGGCGCCAGGTCGAGCTCCTCGGCGGCGTGCTCGACCTGGTCCCCTCACCGGTGCTGAGCGGCGCTCGCCTCCACGCCATCGTGCCCCGCGACGACACTCCGGCCGCCGCGCGGGTGTGAGTCGACCACCGCTGCGGCGATCGGGGCGGCCCGCTCCACCCTAGGATCGGATCGCGAACGGCGGAGCAGGACGGGGAATGCATGAACGACGGATCGGCGCGCCGCGCCGTGTTCGAGCGGGCGATGGAGGAGGCCCGGCGGCCGAGCGGCCTCATGCTCGGCACGCTCGTCGCCATCCTGGTCACGGCCGCCGTCTTCGGCGTCGGCCGGCTGCTGCGCCTGGTCGAGACCCCTGAGCTGCTCGCCGACGGCGGCATCGTCGCGCTCACGCCGGCGTTTCTCGTGGTGTGGCTGCTGCTGTGGCTCTGGCTGCGGTTCAAGGAGCAGCGGGCCTTCGCCGGCATCGGCTTCCGCGAGCGGCGGCATGCCGGCAGCCGCGCGGTCCGCGGTGCGGGGATCGCGCTCGCGCAGATGGGCGTCTACCTCGCGGTGGGCGTCGCCACCGGCAGCCTGGTGTTCGCGGCGGATGCGGCGGGTGGCGTCATCCGCTGGTCGTCGCTGGGCTGGGTGGCCGTGGCCCTCGCCGCCTTCGCCGTGCAGAGCGGAGCCGAGGAGATCGTGGCCCGCGGCTACCTCGTGCAGCTCTGGTGGCGGCGCACCGGGCTGCTCGGCGCCATCGTGGTCTCCGCCGTCTTCTTCACGGCCGAGCACGCCGTGACCGGCGACCTCGCGCCACTGCCCACACTCGACATGACCCTCTACTCCGTGCTCGCCGTGCTGTGGGTGCTGACCGAGCGAAGCCTCTGGGGCGTCATCGGCTACCACGCCGTGTGGAACTGGGCGCAGGGCAGCCTGTTCGGTGTCTCGGTGTCGGGCACCGACGTGCCGAACTCGCTCTTCGTGGTGAACACCACGCCCGGGTCGAGCGATCTGCTCACCGGCGGCGACTACGGCGCCGAGGGCAGCCTCGTCGACATCGCGGTGCTGCTGGCGCTCATCGCGGGCGCGGTGGTCGCCTACCGCCGAAGCCGTAGCTCCAGCTCCAACTCGGCGTAGCCGTCGGCGAGGGCCGATCGCAGGAACGGCCAGAGGGCGAGGGCCGGATGCGGGGCGTGGGCCTGGATGCGACGCCGGATCTGCTGTCACGCTACGACCGCAGCTGCGAGCATCCTCCGGATTCGGCCTGCGCCGGCCCTGCGGATGCCCGCCCTCGGCTTCGTGCCAGCCAAGCGTTCTATCGTGAGTGGCATGAGGAACGGTCGGGTCGGGGTGATCGTCGCTGTCGTGGCGGTGTGCGGTCTGGCAGGCCTCGTGGGGATGGGCGTGGCCGCGGCGAGCGATGAGCGTTCGACCACCGCGTCGGTCGCCGTGAACCCCGCGCCGACCGTCATGGCCACTCCCGCAGCCACCGCTCCCCCGTCCGTCGTGCCCGACGCCGCGTCCGCAGTCGGCGACACGGCGTCGGTGGCCGCGCCTCCCGTGATCGTGACGATCGGCGACTCGATCATGGCCGGCTACGGCCTCGACGACCCCG
Organism: Microbacteriaceae bacterium 3FA27C10; assembly: GCA_005502775.1. Lineage (GTDB taxonomy): Bacteria > Actinomycetota > Actinomycetes > Actinomycetales > Microbacteriaceae > Herbiconiux. Next base: position 60,185 of record SCNI01000003.1, on the reverse strand, counting down.
ACCAGGCCTGGCCGGCCCTGCTCGGAGCCTCGACCGGGGCCACCGTGGTCAACCTCGGCTGCAGCGGCGGCGGCTTCATCGCCGAAGGCGAGTGCGGAGGCGACTTCGCGAGCCTCATCCCGAGCGCGGTCGCCGCGAGCCCCGACGTGGTGATCATCCAGTCCTCCGACAACGACTACGGCTACGACCCGGCCGACATCGAGGTGGCCACGCGGCAGACCGTCGACGAACTGCGCTCGGCGCTGCCGAACGCGCAGATCGTGGGCTTCAGCACGCTCTGGGACCAGCCCGAGACGGTGCCCGACGACATCCTGAGCGGCTCCGCCTCCCTGCAGGACGCGGTCGCCTCCGTCGGCGGGATCGGACTCGACCTCGGTCAGCCGATCGCCGGGCAGCCCGACCTCCTGCAAGACGACGACGAGCATCCCACCGCCTTGGGCCAGCAGGTGCTGGCCGACGTCATCCGGTCCACCCTCGGCGACGCCGGCATCGCGCTCTGAGCGGCTGAGCCGACCGGCCGGCCTGCCGCGGAACGACGAAGGCCCGGCGGAGAGAAACTCTCTGGCCGGGCCTTCTGTGGTGGAGCTACGGGGATTCGAACCCCGGACCTTCTCATTGCGAACGAGACGCGCTACCAACTGCGCCATAGCCCCGCTGACGTCGAAACGACAACCCCGAAAGTCTACGACGAAACCGTGCCCGAACGCGAATGCGCTGATCCGGGGCCGGGTGTGCCCCATCGCCCGAGCAGGAGCACTGCAGCTCCAAGCAGAACGCTGCCGAGGATGGCGATCGGGAGATCCATGAAGAACTCCATCACCGCGAACGGCGGGATGAACGCGAGCACCGTCGCGACCGCCACCACGGGCGTCGGCGGCACGGGCCCCACCTCCCGTGGCGCCTCCCAGCGGCCGACGATGAACGAGAGACCGAACACGGCGGCGAGCACGATCGCGAACATCAGCGGTCGCGACCACCACCACGCCGGGCTCGCGGGCGCGGGACTGGCACCGGGCACGAGCAGCGCGAGACCCGACACGAGCAGGATGACCGGCAGATGCCAGAGGTAGATCGTCATCAGCCGGGAGCCGACGAGGAAGACCACGGCGCGAGCCGCGTGCGTGTTCATGAGCCTCGCGAGGGCCGGCCGCAGCAGGCACAGGATGCACGCCTGGGCCAGGGCGAGCGCCACCAGCGGCAGCGTGGGCGGGTTGAGGTTCGTGAGCATGTCGTCGGAGTAGGGCCCCCACTGCGTCAGCGGCACGAGCGCGGCGTAGGCCGCGACGGCGATGAGCACGAGCGTCCACCGGCGACGGGCGGCGAACCAGCCGTCGGCGTACCAGAAGCCGAGCTGCTGCACGAGCAGCCAGACGAAGAACAGGTTCGCGAGACCGATCTCATCGATACCCGTGGAGTAGCGCAGCGCATCCACCGTCACCGCTCCGGCCAGCAGCACGAGCAACGTCGCTCTCGGAGCGCGCGCATGCCACGACGCCATGAGCGGCACGAGGGCCTGGCAGAGGGTGTACGCCGCCAGGAACCACAGCGGCGATGCGGCGCCCACCACGGCCAGGCGGACGAGCTCGGGGTCGACTCCGAGCATCCGGGCGCCGCCGATGACGACCACGTAGAACAGGAAGAGCGGCAGGGCCGGCTGCGCGAGGCGCAGCACCCGCGAGCGCACGTAGCCGGCCGCCGTGCCGCCCCGGCGGGTGAGGCTGCGCCAGGCCGTGAGGGAGGCGAAACCGCCGACCACGAAGAACAGCGGCATGATCTGGCCGATCCAAGTGACCGGCGCGAACCACCACTGCGCCTCGAGCGGCCGCGACACCTCGATCGCTCCGTCGGGGCCGATGCCGATGCCGACCATCAGCAGGTGGATGACCACCACGAGCAGCACGCAGAACACCCGCGCGAGATCGAGCGTGAGGTCGCGCTTGGAGAGGTCGATCGAGGAGGTGCTCGCCGCAGCCCTCGAGATTCCGGAGCCGCCTCGGGTGGCCGTGGATGGGGAGACGCCGCCGTCGCTCATGCGGTCAGTCTATGAGGCCGGCTCATGTCCGCAACGGAATATGCGCGGGCGGTCAGCCGGCGCGGCGGCGGGCCAGGATCTCGTCGAGGTTGAGACTCGTGGTGGTGTCGGCCTCGACGATGCCCATGCGCGCGAAGCGCGACGGCACGGCCGGCACCTGCTCGCGGGGGGCGGGCGCAGCGGGAGCCGGGAGCTCGGCCACGGTCTCGTGCTCGGCCTCGAGCCGGGCGCGGAGGTTCTGTTCGGCTTCGGCAGCCGCTCGGCGGAGCGACTCACGATGCGCCGACTCCGGATCGGCGGCGTCGGAGCCTCCGGAGAGCTCGGTGGCCGAGGAGACGGAGCCGGCCACGGCACGGGCGAGGGACGGCACCGCGGCGACGGGAGCGGCATCCTCGTCGTAGGAGTCCAGCGGCGGCAGCGCCGCACGTGCGAGGTAGAGCGGGCGCGGGACGGCCACGGGGACCCAGCCCGAGGCATCCGGAGCCGCGGTCACGGCCGCCTCGTCGGCGTCGGCCGCCGCGTCGGCGGAACCCTCCGCGAGCGGCTCGGCGTGGTCGACGAACTCCGGGGAGACGAGGGCGACCGGCCGCGGCAGCCGCAGGCGGCGACCTGCGCGGGAGAGGCGAACCAGCATGGCGAGGCACACCGCCGAAGTGACGGCGCCGGTAACGAGGATGATCCAGGTGCCGGTGTAGGCGAGCTGCATGCCCCCGAGCACGGCGACCGCCGCGGCGATGACGAAGACGCCCGCGGTGACCGCGCGGGAGCGGCGCAGGCGGTCGGCCGTGCGTACGGCCGGGGGAACGGCGTCGGCCTCCCGCTCGGCCGCCTGGTGCTTCAGGATGCGCTCCTGCTCGGCGATCGAACGCGCACTCGCCTCGACCCGCACCTCCTCGGGAACCTCGGAGGTCTCGGCCAGGATGCGCAGCGTCTGCTGCAGGCGCACGGCGTTGCGCTCGGTGGCGAGGTACTGCCGGCTACGGAACCAGGACGGCACGAGGTACACCAGCCAGAGCACGGCGGCGAGGGCGATGATGAAGCCGCCGCTCAGCCAATCCGTTGTCATGCCCCCACGTTAGGGGTGCGCACGCCCCGCGCCCCGCTACCCCGGGCGCGTGTCAGCGATTGACGGGAAAACCTCTACCGGGGCTCCACCGGCAGGGCTCGTGCCGCCGCCTGCCGCTCGCTCTCGGGGATGGTCCCGTCACCGGGCGGGATGCGCCCCTCGCGCCAGCGCCGGAGCACACCGACGGGCAGTTCCTCGCGCACGAGCGCGAAGCAGAAGTGGTCGCGCCAGTCGCCGTTGATGTGGATGAAGCGGCGGCGCAGCCCCTCGTAGCGGAAGCCCAGCTTCTCGACCACCCGCAGGCTCGGCCCGTTCTCAGGGCGGATGCAGATCTCGACGCGGTGCAGTCCCACCGAGAAGAAGCAGTAGTCGGTGGCGAGCGCCACGCTGACGGGCGTGATGTTCTTGCCCGCGAAGCGCTCCGACACCCAGTAGCCGATCGACGCCGAGGCCACCGAGCCGTAGCTGATCGACGAGACGTTCAGCTGGCCCGCGGGCTCGCCGTCGTACTCCATGATGAACGGCAGGCCGAGGCCCGCCCGCGCATTCGCCTGCAGCGACCGGATGCTCGCGCGGGTGTCGAACGACAGCGGCCCGTTCGGGTTGGTCGCCTCCCATTTGCGCAGCCACGAGCGGTTCTCGATCAGCTCGCGCTCGAGCGGCTTCGCGTCACGAACGCGAATCGGCCGCACCGTGATCGGGCCCTCGGAGAGTGTCGGAACGAACATTGCTCGAACACTACCGCCTAGGAGCGCAGCCGCGCGATCAGAGCCCCTCGGCGAAGTCCTTCAGCCACGGCCGGAGGGCCGGGCCCAGATCCGCGCGGTCGGTCGCGAGCTGCAGGATGGCCTTGATGTAGTCGAGCTTGTCGCCGGTGTCGTAGCGACGGCCGCGGAAGACCACGCCGTACACGCCGCCCGCGATCGTGTCGTCGGCGGCCAGCGTGAGCAGCGCATCCGTCAGCTGGATCTCGCCGCCCTTGCCGGGGGGCGTCTGCTCGAGCACGTCGAACACCTCGGGCATGAGCACGTAGCGGCCGATCACGGCGAGGTTCGAAGGCTCGGTGCCGGGGTCGGGCTTCTCGACCAGTCCGGTGACCTTCACCACGTCGTCTTCGTCGGTGGGCTCGACGGAGGCGACGCCGTAGAGGTGTGCCATCGCCGGCTCGACCTCCATGAGGGCGATGACGGTGGCGGTGCGTGCCTGCTGCACCTCGAGCATCCGCTTCAGCAGCGGATCACGGGCGTCGATGATGTCGTCGCCGAGCAGCACGGCGAAGGGCTCGTGCCCCACGTGCATGCGGGCGCGCAGGACCGCGTGGCCGAGGCCCAGCGGGTCTCCCTGCCGCACGTAGTGCATCTCGGCGAGGGCGGTGCTCTCGTTCACCACCCGCAGCATGTCGCCCTTGCCCTTCTGCTCGAGCGTCGACTCGAGTTCGTAGACGCGGTCGAAGTGGTTCTCGATGGCGGCCTTGTTGCGGCCCGTCACGACGAGCACGTCGTTGAGCCCCGCATCCACCGCCTCTTCCACGACGTACTGGATGGCCGGTTTGTCGACCACCGGCAGCATCTCCTTCGGCATCGCCTTGGTGGCGGGAAGGAAGCGAGTGCCGAGACCGGCGGCTGGAATGACTGCTTTCGTCAGATGTGTCCCCATGGTGCTCAAGAGTATCCAGGTTTGGTTGCGCGCAGATGACGTGCGTGAAACACCCGTGTCATGCAGGCGACCTAGAATTGCTCGCATGACCTCCGACCCCAGCCATGAGAAGCGGGCCATCCGCGCGGAGCTGCGGGAGCGCCGGAGAACACGACCGGCGCACGTCGTCGACACCGCGAACCTCGGCTTCACCGAGAACCTCATCGCTCTCGCGAAGGAGACCGGGGCCCGCACCATCTCGGCGTACCTGTCGACCTCGTTCGAGCCGAACACCCGGCCGTTCCTCAACTGGGCGCTCGCCGACGGGCGGCGCGTGCTGCTGCCGATCGCGCGTCAGGACGGCCTGCTCGACTGGGCCGAAGGCGACGGCGAGACCGAGACCGAGGGGCTCTACGGCCTGCCGGAACCGGTCGGCGGCATCCTCGGGCCGATCGCCATCAACGACGCCGACCTCATCATCATCCCCGCCTCGGCGGTGGATGAGCGGGGCACGCGCATGGGCTGGGGCCGCGGCTACTTCGACCGCACGCTCGGCTCGATGGAGAAGTGCCCGCCCGTGTTCGCCGTGGTGTTCGACGATGAGATCCTTGACGAGGTGCCTCGCGAAGTCCACGACGCGCCGGTCGACGGTGCCGTCACCCCCACGAGGATCATCCGGTTCTCACGCTGAGCCCGGCTCGGCACCTCGCTTTCCCAGTTCGACGGAGATTTTCTTGCCCACCTATTCCTATCGCTGCACGGAGTGCGACAACGCCTTCGACATCCAGCAGGCCTTCACCGACGACACCCTGACCGTATGCCCCGTGTGCGGTGGCAAGCTGCGCAAGGTGTTCAGCCCGGTGGGCGTGACCTTCAACGGTTCGGGCTTCTACCGCACGGATTCGCGTGCCGGTTCGGGCGGAAAGGGCGGCTCTTCGGGTGGCGGCACGTCGACGTCGTCCGACTCGGGGTCAGGGGCGAGCTCGGGCTCGGGCTCGTCGGCGCCGAGCACGCCGGCGGCCTCTCCCGCGCCGAGCACGCCCGCGAAGAGCACGGGCGCATCCGCCGCCTCCTAATAGGCTTGATCCCATGCTCAAGGGATTCAGAGAGTTCATCCTCCGCGGAAACGTCATCGATCTGGCCGTCGCGGTGGTCATCGGAGCCGCCTTCACCGCCGTGGTGAACTCGATCGTCACCAACATCTTCAACCCGCTGATCAGCGCCTTGTTCAAGGCCGACAGCCTGAACAACGCCGGCATCGTGCAGATCGGCGACTCGAAGATCCTGTTCGGGGCGGTGCTGGGCGCGATCATCCAGTTCCTGATCGTCGCCGTCGTGGTCTACTTCGTCTTCGTCCTGCCGATCAACCACCTCAAGAAGGCGGCGTTCGCCCTCAAGAAGACGCCCGCCGAGTCGATCGAGGACACCACCGAAGAGCTGCCGCCGACCGAGACCGAGCTGCTGATCGAGATCCGCGACCTCCTGGCCCGCCAGAACGCGGCCGCCGCGCTCGACACCTCCGCTCCCACCGACGCTCCCCCGCACACCCCCAAGCACTAGCCCCAGTGGGGCGGCACGTCCTGCTTGAGGCGGTCGTCGTTGGGGCCGGATGTTCCGGGCCGGCCCGGGCGCGAGCCCCAGGCCTCGTCCGTGTCCTCCGCGGCACGCACGGGAGTGCCCTCGGGCAGCGCCTGCGGCGTCGGGTCGCTGCCCGGCACCGCGGCTGTCGAGGCGCGGCGCGGGCCGGTCTTCTTCACGCGCGGCGCATCCGGCACGCCGGGGGCCGCGTGTCTTCCCGTCATCGGCGGGCAGCCTAGATGTGCACCGAGATGGGCGCGGTCTCCACGAGGGAGAGCTCGCGCACCCCGATGACCGAGGCGATTCGCGCGGCGACGCCCTCGGGGTTCGTGAAGAGCTCGAAGGAGTGCACCCGCAGGTAGTGCCAGCCCAGGCGTCGCAGCATGTCGGGCCGGAGCCGGAGCGACTCGCGGAGCGAGGTGGAGTGCACCACCGCATCCGTCTCGATCGCGATGGCGCGGCCGTCGTGCGAGGCCACCAGGGTGAGCTTGCCGCGGTGCTCGAAGGCCACCTCGAGGCCGCGGGAGCCGAGCCGGCGCGCGAGGTCGATGAGCAGTGCGTCGCCCGGGCTCGAGAAGGTGTCGGGCGTCGGCCCGGTCTCGGCCTGCTGGAGGATCTGCCGCAGCGCCACGACGCCGAAGTTCATGCGGTCCTCGTCGATATCGGAGGGCATGAAGCAGGAGACGATGTCCATGCTCCGGCGGGCCCTCGTCATACCGACCGCGAGCAGTCGCTCGCCGCCAGGACGAGCGAGCCCGCCGAAGTTCGTGAGCACCCGCCCGTGCGCGGTCTTGCCGTAGCCGACCGAGAAGATCACCCGGTCGCGGCTCTGCGCCACCGACTGCTCGAGGGTGGCCACCATGAACGGCTCGGCGCGCTCCTTGAGGATGAAGTCGGCCAGGTCGCTGCGCTTCGCGAACGCCGCGAGAACGGCCTGCTGCACCCGCACGGCGTGCTTCGGCGAGGCCGTGATGACCATGAGCGACTCGCGCGGGTAGTTGATGGCGTGGTCGAGCACGAGGGCCACCACCTCGTCGACCTCGGCGTCGACCGACTCGACGGCGCCGGTCTCGGAGTCGGGCATGCCGCCGCGGCCCTCGACGTAGTGCAGGGCGAGCGAGCCGTGGCCGAGGAAGGTTCCGGCCCAGGGCAGGGAATCGATCTTGCCGCCGTAGAAGCGGTGGTTCACGAGCTCGGCGAGGTCCTCGCCGCCGGCGCGGTAGCTCCGGGTGAGCGAGAGCGTGGGCACGAGGTCGGCGAGGCGGGCCAGCGCGGACTCGGAGTGCAGCTCTTCGACGAGCGAGGCATCCGCGGCGGAGCGCACGCGCTGCTCCTCGATCGGGCGCACCGCGATCTCGAAGTGGGAGGGGGTCTGCGTGACCGGGTCGCCGAAGGCCACCACCTGGCGGCCGCGACGGATGGCTCCCGCGTTCTCGGACAGCGTCGTCGCCCCGGCGTCGACCAGGATGACGGTGTCGAAGGTGATCGCATCCGTGATCTGCGGCACCTCGTAGGGCGAGGCCAGCCAGACCGGCGCGAGCGCCCTGCCGAGGTGCGGGGCCGCCGCGTGCAGCGAGAAGGACGTGACGCCGTCGCTGCGGAGCAGCTCCTTGAGCGCGGTGGCCTCCATCGGGTGGTCGACGAGGCCGACGTTCCAGGTCTCGGCGAGCTGCCAGGCCAGCAGTTGCCCGTTCATCGAGGCGTGCGCCTCGTCGACGAGCCGGAAGTCACCCTCGAGGCGGTCGAGCACCCCCGTGTTGGCGCCGAGCAGGGCGCGGTCGTTCGCGAGCATGAGCTCGAGCACCGACTGCCACCAGGCGAGCTCGAGCTCGTCGGCCACACCCGACTCGGGGATGTGCCGGTTCGACAGGTCGACGAGCAGCGGGTCGAGCGAGTGCTCGCGCAGCGAGTCGAGCAGCGCGGTGCGCTCCTGCAGGTTGGCGAGCACCTCGGAGTCGGCGGCGAGGCCCTCGATCAGGCCGATCAGCTGGTCGATCGGCAGCGAGGAGAGCTGGCGGGCGGTGCCCACCGAACCGAGCGGCAGGTCGAGCTGCGCGAGGTCTTCGGTGACGCGCTGGAAGGCCACCTGCACGTCGTTGATGCCCACGGGGATCTCCGGCGGGATGCCCGCGGCCGCGTAGCGGTACCAGAGCGTGCGCTGCTGCTGGATGCGCCGCAGAGCTTCGTTGATGTCGCCGATGTGTACGCCGGGTCGCACGTACTCCTTGGCCAGGGCCTTGAGCCGGCGGCGGGAGGTCGACGACATCTGCGGCGCGTCGCGGCGAGGCGAGGTGGCGGCGATGAGGTCGGTGAGCGAGCGGTCGAAGACCACCGGCAGGAACTTGTCGAGCGTCTCACGCAGGTCGGCGAGCAGGCGCAGGTAGGTGCCGAGCTCGGTGAGGCTCGTGAACGGGCGCATGCGGGTCTGGCCGATGAGCTCATAGGCGCCGGTGAGCAGCCTCGGCAGGTCGCCCGAGTTGAGGCGCTTCGCGAGCTGGTGGGCGCGGTGGGCGTCATCGCTCGAGGAGAACTGGGCGCCGTACCACGGCGAGTCGTCGGGCCCGTAGCGGAACTGGCCGAGCTCGGCGGCACGACTGAGCGCCTTGGCCGCCTTCGCGCGGCCCGAGGCGAGCGACTCCAGCGCGGGGCGGTCGAGCCGGGCGGTGGTGGCCGGCGGATGCGGGAGCAGCGCCAGCCTCGCGAGCTCGCGCAGCGCATCCAGCACCGACACCTTGAGCAGCGGGTCGACGCGGGACATCGAGGCACGGTAGTCGAGCAGCACGCTGCGCAGGCGCACGAGCGCCTCGTCGACGTCGGCCACGCGCGGCTGCGCGGCCTTCTCGTTGCGGCCGATCGAGTGGATGAGATCGCGGCGCAGCGTGCGCGGCGACACGGCCACGCCGGGCAGCCCCACATCCGAGAGCCGGCGGTTGATGCCCGAAAGGCTGAGCCGGCGCGGGCTCACCACGAGCACGCGCTTGTTCTGGGCGACGAGGGCGCCGATGGCGTTCACGATGGTCTGCGTGCCGCCGGTGCCGGGGAGCGTCTTCACGACGAGCGAGTTGCCGCCCGAGATCTGCGCGATCACGTTCTCCTGCTCGCTGTCGGCGTCGAGCAGCAGGGTGTCGGTGGCGGGAGCGCGGTGGTCTTGCGGGGAGGGCTCGACCGGGTGGTAGCCGTCCTGCACCGCGCGGCGCGAGGTGAGGTTGCCGGCCAGCGCGTCGAGAACCGGATGCATGATGCCGGCGCTGTCGGCCAGCATCCCGCTCGCCACGTCGGCGAAGGAGGAGACGACCAGGCGCGGCTGCACCTGGAACCAGGCCAGGTGCGAGGTCAGGCTGCGCAGGCGGTCGATGACGGGCTGCGGCTTGAAGACGCCGTTCGAGGCGGCGAGCGCCACCAGGCTCTCGGTGTCGACGGCGATCTCGAACTGCTCCTGCAGCACGCGCACGAGCTCGGGGTTGACGAACGGGGTGCCGCGGAGCTTGAGCTCGAAGTCACGGCCGTAGCGGCGCACCGAGATGGGGCGCAGCAGCACGGGGGCACGGAAGTTCTGCTCGGCGCCGTCGGCCTCGCGGCGCCATTCGGCCAGGCCGATGGCGAGGTGCACGGAGTCGATGCCGCGCACCGAGCGCAGCTCGACGCCCTTGTCGGTGATCGCGCCGGCGGCGATGCGTGCCTGGCGCAGGGCGAGCTCGTCGCGGATGAGGCTCGAGAGCAGGGTGGAGTTGCCCGTGATGAACTGGGCGAGGCCGCCCGGATGCGTGGTGCTGAGTTCGATGCGCGAGCGCGGCGAATCGTCGAAGCGCAGCAGCGGGGACTCTCCGCCGAGGGCGGCGATCTCCTGCCGCCAGCGTTCGCGCGTGGGTTCGACCAGGCTCTCCGTCGAGAAGACCTGGCCTATCGGACTGTTGGACGAGGACTGGCCAGTGCGACCCCACGCCGACTCGACGGAGTCGGCGGCAGACGACGTTTCGTCTGAGTCTCGTTTCTTATCGGCACGCCACACATCGCCACAGTACGTGCGCGGGCCGGATTTCCGCGGAAGCGGGGGCGGGTTTCGCGAATTCGTGGGGTTTTCCGAGGCACCTTGTGCTGGAAACCGCAGTGCGGGGCGGAATCAGCGCCGGGGCGGGCGTCGTCAGGCGCCGGGAGTGACCGGCATGGCCGTGCCGCCCGTGATCGCCACGAGCTCGCCGAAGGTCGTGGGGTACACGGTGTGCGCGTGACCGGCGGCGGCCCAGAGCTGCGGATGCGCGGCGAGCGCCACGTCGACCACGGTGCGCAGCCGCGCCGGGTGGCCCACCGGCGCGACCCCGCCGATGACCTGACCCGTGGCCTCCTTCACCTGGGCCGCGCTCGCGCGGGTGATGGCGCCGCCGAGCCGGCTGCCGAGCCACGCGGTGTCGACCCGGTGCGCGCCGCTCGTGAGCACGAGCAGCGGTTCGCCGTCGAGCAGGAAGACGAGGGAGTTCGCGATCGCGCCGACGTCGACCCCGAGGGCCGCGGCGGCCAGGGCGGCCGTGCTCGCCGCGTCGTCGAGCCAGACGATCTCGCCGCCCGCGCCGTGCGCGGCCAGCTCGGCGCGCACCCGCGCGACGGCCGGATGCTCAGGGTGCGATTCCATGCGGAGATCGTAGCGCCACACCCCGCGCCAGGAATAAACGGAGGCGTCCGGCCGCTGAGGAGGAGGTCATGACTCAGCTTTCGGTTCTCGATCTCATTCCTGTTCGCAGTGGCCAGAACTCGGGGCAGGCGGTGGCCGCGAGCCTCTCGCTCGTGCGCACCGCCGAGCGGCTCGGCTTCACCCGGTTCTGGGTGGCCGAGCATCACAACATGCCCGCGGTCGCCTCCACCTCGCCGTCGACGCTGATCGCGCACTTCGCGGCGCAGACGGAGCGCATCCGGCTGGGCTCCGGCGGTGTGATGCTGCCGAACCACGCCCCGCTCGCGGTGGCGGAGCAGTTCGCGCTGCTCGAGGCCATGCATCCGGGCCGCATCGACCTGGGGCTCGGCCGCGCGCCCGGCTCCGACCCCGTCACCGCCTACATGCTGCGCGGGCAGCGCACGACGCAGGATGCGGACCCCGCCGAGACCTTCCCGACCGACGTCGAGACGGTGGCGGCCCTGCTCGGCTCCGATCGTTCGCCGGCCACGGAGCCGTTCGGAGACGACCAGCCGGGTGTGGGCCTGAACATCCGCGGACGCTCCTACGAGCTCAAGGCGACGCCGCGGGTGGCGACCGCGCCCGAGATGTGGCTGCTGGGGTCGAGCAACTTCAGCGCGACCCTCGCGGCCTCGCTCGGAATGGCCTTCGTGTTCGCGAACCACTTCGGCGCCTCCGGCATCGAGCAGGCGCTCGAGATCTACCGCTCGAGCTTCCAGCCCTCGGAGACGCTGGCCGCGCCGAGGACCTTCCTCACCACGAACGTCTCGGTGGCCGACACGGCCGAGGAGGCGCAGCTCGTGGCACTGCCGCAGCTCATCACGATGGCGCGGCTGCGCACGGGCGGCGCGCTCGTGCCGCAGCTCACGGTCGACGAGGCGCGGGAGACCGTGCTCACCGTGGCCGAACAGGATTCGGTGCTCGAGCAATCGCGTCGCTGGCTCATCGGCACGGCCGAGGAGGTGGAGGGGCGCATCCGCTCCTACGCCTCGCAGTACGGCGTGGACGAGGTGATGGTGTCGCCCGCGGGAGCCGCCTATGCCTCCGACCCGATCGACGCCACGCCCTCGCGCGAGCGCGCCCTCGAGCTGCTGGCCGCGCGCTTCCCCGAGCTCGGGGCCTAGGCCTCACTCCCGCCTCACGTCATCGACCAGTCACAAAAGGCCCCCATTCTCAGCAAATGGGGGCCTTTTGCGACTGGTCGAGGAGCGTTAAGGGGCCTGGGGGTCAGCCGCAGGAGGTGAGGCTCTGCACGCCGTCGCCCAGGGAGTTGGGGCCGCCGAGGAGGGTGACCTTCGTGTTGTCGAAGCCCTGGAAGCTCGCACGCACCGCCGAGGGCACGCAGTTCTGCGGCACCACGATGAGCGGGGCGCCGAGCTTTCCGGCGAGCGCGGAGCCGGCCAGCGCATCCGGGAAGTTGAGGCCGGTCGCGAGGAACACGCGATCGGTCTTCTGCTGGTAGGCCGACTTGTTGATGTTGAGGGATGCTTCGAAGCGGTCGGCACCGGAGAGGCGGAACACCGAGCTGACGCCCGAGACTCCGCTGAGCGAGGACTCGATCCCCGTGGAGACAGAGTTCGGTCCACCCGCGATCGCGACGGTGGAGATGTGCAGCGACGACAGCAGCGCCGAGGTGTCGCTGTCGACCGCACCGAGCTGGCCGTTCACGAGAACCACCGGCTCGCCGTGCGCGCCGCCCGCGCCACTGGCGCTGAGGGCGTCGGGGAAGTTCAGGCCCGTGGCCAGGTAGGCCTTGGATGCGCCGCCGCTGCCGAACGCATAATTGGCGACGTTGCGGGAGACCTCGAAGCGGTCGGCACCGCTGATGCGGGTGACGTTGGCGCTTCCACCGGTGACGATCTGGCCGAGCCTCGACTCGACGGCCGCCGACACCGAGTTCGGACCGCCGACGATCACGATCTTGCCCGGATGCAGCGCCTGGATCTCCGCGTCGACCGAGGCAGGGAGGCTGTCGGCGGTGGTGAGCAGCAGGGGCGCGCCGTCCTTCACCGCGGCCGGGCCGGCCGAGAGCGCATCGGCGTAGCCCGCGCCCGCCGCCACGTAGACGGCCGCCGCACCGCTCGGGTAGGCCTGCTTGGCGATGTTCACCGACACCTCGAAGCGGTCGGCGCCCTGGATGCGGTCGACGTCGATGTGGGGGTAGCCGAACCAGTCGGTGTAGACGAACCAGAAGTTGAGGTTGCCGAGGCTCGAGCAGGAGTTGCCGTCACTGCCCGGCTGCAGCGCCGCCGCGTTGGGCTGGTAGGGCGTGTAGGAGTAGAGCGCGGCGGTGGCCACGGTGCGGATGAACACCGGGTCCGACCCGCATCCGCTGTTCGGAGAGTAGGCGATGTTGGTCGACTGGCCCACCGGGAAGGCCGCCGGCGGGTTCAGCTTGGAGTGCTTCAGCTGACGGGCCGCGTTGTAGACCTGCTTGAAGAAGCCCGCGTAGGCCGGGTCGCAGCTGGATGTGTCGGGGCACTCGTAGAACGTCGCGTAGTCGTACTGCGCGTCGGTGGGATTGCGGGTGTCGATGACCGACGACTCTTTCTGGATGAGTGCGAGCAAGGCCTTCTGGCTGACGCCGCAGGCGGCGCCGGAGCCCGCGACGATGTCGGCGACCGACTGCAGACCGCCCCCGGCGTACGCCGTGCACTCGGCGTTCGCCGACTGGCTGGTGGTGGCGAAGAACTTCGTGTTGGCGCAGTTTCCGTCGCAGGTCTGAGCCCGCTCGTTCAGGAACGACTGCACGTCGCCGGACGACATCGCGGAACCGTTGTACATGTTGGCGTCGGAGATGATGTCACCGGCACGGAAGCTCGCGACGCTTCCGGCGACGAGGTCGGGATGCAGCGAAGGCCAACTCGACGTCTCGCGAGAAGCCGGGGCAGGTGACGGCGCGGGCGCCTCGGCCGCCGCGGCGGCGCCGACGCCGGTCATCAGGAGGGCGGCGGTGAGAACCGTTCCCAGGGTGGTGAGCAGGTGCCGGGTTCGCTTCTTCGATGCCATCACGGAGGCGATGCTAACCGTGCTCAACACCTGTCGTCCAGAGCGTGGCGACGATTCGGGGCGCATTCCCACCGGGCTGTCCCCCACCGTGTCCCCCGACATCAGAGGTACGCTCGGGTCGCCGGTGACGTGCTCCGGCCCGGGCCGGGAGCGGAGGACGAGGTGAGCGACGCATCCGGAGCACCGCTCCTGCGCCTCGCATTCCTGCGCGACACGGGCGATCGCGCGGCCGACCACGCCGCGCTCTCCCGGTTGGCCGATGCGCCGGCCCCCGCCCACGACGACACAGAACCCCGGCGCATCGGCCACCTCTGCCTCCACTGCGGCAGCACCGGCCACGGGCGGCCACTCCTGCTCGACGCCGACGGGATGCCCGTGCCCGGCGTGCACCTCAGCCTCAGCCGCGCCGGCGGGGTCGTGGCGCTCGCTGCGGCGGCGCATCCGGTGGGCATCGACATCGAGTCGGTGAGCGCGGCCGCCGCAGCCGGCTTCGACGACGTCGCCTTCACTGCCGCCGAACGGGCCGCGTTCGGCGACGACCCCGACCACCGGATGCGCACCCGCGCGTGGGCGGCGAAGGAGGCCGTCCTCAAGGCGGCCGGCCTCGGCCTCCGCGCGGATCCGCACGCCCTCACCGTCGTGTTCGAGGCGATCGCCGGCCCGCCCGCGTATTCGGCCACCGCCTCCCGCCTCGAGCACGAGGCCGTGCCGCGGCTGGCTGGCAGCACTCTCGACGCAGCCCCTGCGGTCGACTTCGCCCTCGGCGAGCCCGCACTCCCGAGTTGGCTCCCCCGAGATCTCGTCGTGGTGGTGGCCACCATCCGGGCGACGCGTCTACTGCCGTAGCAGCACGTCGACGGCGGCCCCGACCGCCGAGCGTCTGCGCCACAGAGCCTCAGAGCTTCGGCAGCGACTTCGCGTACACCCAGCGGTCGATGACCGACCCCACCTCGTCGTCGCCCGAGCTCGACTGCATGATCTCGACGAAGTCCTCGGTGGAGACGAGTCCGAAACGGCACTCCGCCACGTAGGCGCGCAGCCCCGCGAAGAAGGCCTCGTCGCCGAGGCGCCGGCGCACCGCGTGCAGCGCGAGCGCACCGCGCTTGTAGACGCGGTCGTCGAACATGAGCGCCGGCCCCGGATCGCCGATCACGAGGTCCTTGGGCTCGAGCGCGACCCGCGCGCGGTGCGCCACGGCGTTCTCGTCGGCCGTCTTTCCTCCGGAGGCCTCCGACCACAGCCACTCGGCGTAACAGGCGAAGCCCTCGTGCAGCCAGATGTCGCGCCACCGCGCGAGCGTGAGGCTGTTGCCGAACCACTGATGGGCGAGCTCGTGCGCGATCAGCCGGTCGCTGCCGTGCACGCCGTCGACATGGTTGCGGCCGAAGATCGCGAGACCCTGCGCCTCGAGCGGGATCTCGAGCTCGTCGTGCGTCACCACCACCGTGTAGCTGTCGAAGGGGTAGGCGCCGAACAGCGATTCGAAGAGCGCCAGCATCTCGGGCACCCGCCCGAAGTCGATCGAGATCTCGCGGTCGAGCGACTGCGGGAAATGGATGCTCTGAGGCACCGGATCCTGCGCGATCTCGCGCGAGCGGTAACGCCCGATCTGCACGGTGGCAAGGTAGCTCGCCATCGGCTGCAGCATCTCGTAGGTCCAGGCCGTGCGGCCCGATCGGCTCGTGCGCGCCACCAGGGATCCGTTCGAGACGACGGTGTAGCCGGCCTCGCAGGCGATGGTGATGCGGTAGGTGGCCTTGTCGCTCGGGTGGTCGTTGCACGGGAACCACGAGGCCGCGCCGCACGGCTGGCCGGCCACGATCACGCCGTCGGCGAGCTCCTCCCAGCCCACCTCGCCCCACGAGCTGCGGATGGGGTGCGGCGCGCCCCGGTATCGCACGGCGACCGAGAACTCCTGGCCCTCGGCGAGCGCGTGCTCCGGGGTGATCACGAGCTTGCGCGGGGTCTCGGCGAGCTTCTTCGGGCGTTCGCCGTCGACCGTCACCTTCACCACGCTGAGACCCGCGAAGTCGAGGCTGAACCGTTCGAGCGGCATGGTGGCCCTGGCCCGGATGACCGCGGTGCCGTTCAGCCGGTTCGTCGCCACCCGGTAGTCGAGGTCGAGCTCGTAGTGGAGCACCCCGTAGCCACCGTTGCCGCTCGTCGGCAGGTAGGGGTCACCCGCGGAGGCGGAACCGAACGCGGAAGCCGGAGTGAATGACATGGATGCGTTCAATAGTGCCACGACCCGCCGCACCCGGCCCGCGCATCCGCCCGCCCGCTCACGAGGGCACCTTCTGGGCGAGACTCCAGGGAGCGATGGGGTTGCCGGCCCAGAGCGATCCGCCGGGAACGCGCTCGCCGCGCATCACGAGCGAGGCCGGGCCGACGGTCGCGTTGCGGTCGACGGAGGCGGCCGGGAGGATCACGCTGTGCGGTCCCAGCGTGGCGCCGTCGGCCAGCACCACGGCGTCGAGCTGCATGATGCGGTCGTGGAAGAGGTGGGTCTGCACCACGCACCCCCGGTTCACGGTGGAACCGTCGCCGAGGGTCACGAGATCGGCCTCCGGCAGCCAGTACGACTCGCACCACACGCCGCGGCCGATCTTCGCACCGAGGGTGCGCAGCCACACGGCGAGCGCCGGGGTGCCCGCTGCGTTCGCGGCGAACCAGGGCCGGGCCACGGTCTCCACGAAGGTGTCGGCGAGCTCGTTGCGCCAGACGAAGCTCGACCAGAGCGGATGCTCGGTGGCGTCGATGCGCCCCACCAGCGCCCACTTCGCCGCGGTCGACACCAACGCCGCCACGGCCCCTGCGGCGAGCATCACGACGCCCGAGAGCAGAACGGCCCAGCCCAGGCCCACCTCGATCCAGAGCCAGTCGAGGGTCGCGAGCACGCCGAGCGCGATCCACGCGGTGACGACGACCGGCACGATCCGCAGGATCTCCCACACCGCGCGCGCCACCTTGAGCGCGGTGGGCGGCCGGAAGGTGCGCGCCTCGTCGAAGTCGCTCGCCACCCGCCGCAGGCGGACGGCGGGATTGCCGAGCCAGGAGGAGCCGCGCTTGGCGTTCTTGGGCGCCGACGACAACACGGCCACCAGGCCGTTGCGCGGAACGCTGCGCCCGGGGCCCGCCATGCCGCTGTTGCCGAGGAACGCGCGCCGGCCGATCTTGGCCTTGCCGATGTGCAGCCAGCCGCCGCCGAGCTCGTAGGAGGCCACCATCGTGTCGTCGGCGAGGAAGGCGCCCGGCGCGATCGTGGTGACGGCCGGGATGAGCAGCACCGTCGAGGCCTCGACGTTCGCGCCCACCTTGGCCCCGAGCATCCGGAGCCAGGCGGGCGTGGCGAGGCTCGAGTAGATCGGGAACAGCAGGGTGCGCGCGCTGTCGAGGATGCGTTCGGTCGACCAGGCCTGCCAGCCGATGCGGCTGCGCACCGGGTAGTAGCCCTCGCGCAGCCCGACGCCGAGCAGCCGCACCGAACCGAGCACGAGCAGGGCGTAGACGAGCCCGGCCACGATGACCGCGAGCGGCATCGCGAGAGCGGCCCGGCCGGCGGCGAGACCCAGCGAGTCGGCGTCGCCGATCGCGGCGCCGATCACCAGAGCTCCGAGAATGACGGAGACGGCCGGCATCGCGGCCATGCCGAGGGAGCCGAGCGCGTAGGCCACGAGCCAACGGCGGGCGGGCAGCGGGCGCGCGGCCGGCCACGGGCGGCGCGCGGAGCCCACGCGGCGGGCGGGCGACCCGGCCCAGCGCTCCCCCGAGGGCACCCGGCCGGAGACGGCGGCGCCGGGCTCCACCTCGGAGCCGCGGCCGAGCTTCGCTCCGCCGAGCAGGGTGCTGCGCGAGCCCACGGTGGCGTCGGCGCCGATGTGCACGCGACCGACGCGCAGGGTGTCGCCGTCGAGCCAGTAGCCCGCGAGGTCGACCTCGGGTTCGATGGCGGCTCCGTCGCCGACCGTGAGCATCCCGGTCACCGGTGGGAGGGTGTGCAGGTCGACCCCCACGCCGATCTTCGCGCCCAGGGCGCGGGCGTAGTAGCTGATCCAGGGGGCGCCCGCCAGGCTCACCGAGCCCACGAGCTGGGCCACCTGCTCGGCCAGCCACAGCCGCAGGTGCACGCTGCCGCCGCGCGGGTACTCCCCCGGTGTCAGGCCGGACAGCAGCAGCCGCGACGCGATGACCGAGATCGCCATCTTGCCGGGCGGGGTGACGAACAGCACGAAGCCGAGGGCGATCCACCACCAGGAGAGGGTGGGCACGAAGGTCACGGCGCCGGCGGCGTCGAGCAGGTTGTTCGCCGTGGCGAGGTAGACGAACCAGCGCAGCCCGACGAGCACGTGCAGCGGGATGCCGAGCAGGGTCTGGGCGATGCGGCTCGACGCCGGGGTCACGAGCACCGGGCGGTCGGCGGCGCGGGACGGGTCGCTGGTCACGGGCAGGCGGGCGTCGAGCTCGTCGGCGAGCGAGCCGATGCGTGGGTGGTCGTAGATGTCGGCCACGCGGGTGTCGGCGTAACGCTCGCGGATGGCCGACACCAGCTGCGCGGCCGAGAGCGAACCGCCGCCGTGGGCGAAGAAGTCGTCGTCGGCGCTCTCGACGGGGACGCCGAGGATGGCCGACCAGCGCTCGGCCAGCCAGGCCGCCGTCGGGCTCAGTTCGGCCAGCACGGAGTCGTCGCCGGAGGCGGGCAGCGGCCAGGGCAGGGCCGCCCGGTCGACCTTGCCCGAGGTGCGCGTGGGCAGCGAGTCGACGACGGCGAGGAGGGGGACGAGGGCGGCCGGCAGCTCCTCGCGCAGGCGGGCGTTGGCGGCCTCGCGGTCGAACTCCACGCCCTCGCCGAGCGCGAGGTAGCCCACGAGGATCTGGTTGCCGGCTGCCGTGGTCTGCACCACGGCGGCGGCTCCGGCCACTCCCGGGAGACCCTGCAGGGCCGCATCCACTTCACCCAGCTCGATGCGGCGGCCGCCGAGCTTCACCTGGTCGTCGGCGCGGCCCAGGAACACGAGACCGGCGCTCTCGAAGCGCACGAGGTCTCCGGAGCGGTAGGCGCGCTCCCAGCCGAGGCTCGGGAAGGGCGCGTACTTCTCGGCGTCCTTCGCGGGGTCGAGGTAGCGGGCGAGGCCGACGCCGCCGATGATGAGCTCGCCCACCTCGCCCTCGCCCACCTTCTGGCCGTTCGCGTCAACGACGGCGAGCATCCAGCCGTCCAAGGGCAGGCCGATGCGCACGGGGCCGGTGCCGAGCAGCGAGGCGCAGGCGACGACGGTGGCCTCGGTGGGGCCGTAGGTGTTCCACACCTCGCGGCCGCGGGCGGCGATGCGGGCCACCAGCTCGGGCGGGCAGGCCTCTCCGCCGAAGATCACCAGGCGCACGAGCTCGAGCGACTCCTCGGGCCAGAGCGCCGCGAGCGTCGGCACGGTCGACACCACGGTGATGCCGTGGGCGATGAGCCAGGGCCCGAGGTCGACGCCCGAGCGCACGAGCGAGCGGGGCGCTGGTACGAGGCAGGCGCCGTTGCGCCAGGCCAGCCACATCTCCTCGCACGAGGCGTCGAAGGCCACCGAGAGACCGGCGAGCACGCGGTCGCCCGGGCCGATCGGGGCATGCTGCAGGAACAGGCGCGCCTCGGCGTCGACGAAGGCGGCGGCCGAGCGGTGCGTGACGGCCACGCCCTTCGGCACGCCCGTGGAGCCGGAGGTGAAGATGACCCAGGCGTCGTCGCCCGGATGCGGGGTGCCGATGGCGGGCACGGTGCCGGTGGGGGTGGCGAGCGACGGCGGACCGTCGAGGGGCAGCTCGCGGGCGGCGAACTCCTCCGCGGCGGCGCGGGCCCCGTCGCCGCCCTGCCCGCCCTCCGGCAGGGCGAACACGCCGCCCTCGCCGATCACACCCACCACGCGCGCCTCGCCGAACACCAGCCGGGCGCGCTCCTCTGGGTCGTCGGCGTCGACGGGTACGTAGGCGGCGCCCACGGCGAGCACCGCGAGGATCGACACGTAGAGCTCACGGGTTCCGGAGGGGATGCGGATGCCCACCTTGTCTCCGCGACGCACGCCCACCCGGGTGAGGGCCGCGGCCTGGGCGTTGACGAGCCGCACGAGGCGGCGGTAGCTCACCGCGCCGTCGCCGGAGTCGAGGGCGAGCGCATCCGGGTTCTCGGCCGCGGTGCGCATGATGACGTCGATGAGCGTGCGCTCGGGCGGAGTGCGGTCGCCCGCGTCCAGAACCCTCTGCGGATCGGCGTCGTCTTCGGTCACAGGCACCTCTCCCCGCTCTGCCTCCGGCTCTCCCACCGTACGCGCCCCCGAAGGCTAGTGATGGCAGATGGCCGGGAGGTGAACGGACGGTGACCGGGGAGCAGAACGACTGTTCCGCTATGATCGGGACATGTCCGACGCCGCCGCCGCTCCCCGCAAGACCTCCGAGGCGCGCGACCGGCTGGTGCGGGTGGCCTCGGAGCTGTTCTACCGCGTGGGCATCAACAGCGTCGGCATGGACCGGGTGCTCGCCGAGGCGAGCGTCACCCGTGCCACGATGTACCGGCACTTCAGCGGCAAGGAGGCACTCGTGGCCGCCTACCTCGACCGGGAGGACGAGCTCCTCCGCGCGCAGTTCGCGGCCGCCGCCGCGACCGTGCCGACCCCCACGCCCGCCCGGCTCGTGCACCTCGTGATCGAGGGCATCGCCGACGACATCGAGCGCCACCACACGCGCGGCTGCCCCTTCATCAACGCGGCGGCCGAGTTCCCGGATGCGTCGAGCCCGGTGCGCCTGATCGTCGCGCGCCACCGCGCCTGGTTCCGCGCCTCCCTGTACGAGGTGCTCGACGCCGCCGGTCACCCGCACCCCGAGGCCGCGGCCGCCTCGCTGGTGCTGCTGCGCGACGCCGCCCTCGTCGGCGGCTACCTGGACGGCGTGGAGGTGGCCCGCCCTGCGGTGCTGGCTGCCGCTCAGGCCGTGCTGCGCGCGGCCTGAGCGGGCGGCGCCGGTCCCCGCCCGGCGCCGCGCGGCATGTTCCCGTGCGGTCGCTGGCGCGGCCGCGCGCTCACCGTGGGTCGTCGAGCGCGGCCTGCGGCCTTCACTGCCGTGCAGGTGTTCTGCGTACGGAATGAGATTCGGGGGTCATCTCCGCGATCTGCAGATATGCCCCCCGGTTCTCATTGCGTACGGAATCGCTCGCGTCCTCGGAGTGCGGCGTCAGAAGTGGGTGATGCCCCAGACCGTGCCGACGGGTGCGAGCAGGGTGCGCAGCGCCCGCGCGGCGCCTGCCGCGCGCTCCGTGAGGCGCCCCGCCGCCGCGAGCACCACGGGGTCGGCGCCGCCGAGGTAGAGGGAACCGAGCACCGAGACGTCGAGATCGAGATCGCAGGGCGCCGTGTCGTCGCGGGTGACGGCGGCGCGGCCGTCGGCCACGCGCACGCGGTAGCGCCCCTCGGCGTGGCCGAGCGGGTCGGTCACGCCGAGCACGATCTCGCCCTCGGCCGTGGCCACGTAGCCGCGCGCCTCGAAGGCCGCGACCACGTCGAGGATGCGCAGCCACACCCAGTCGTCGAGGCTCGAGGCCGCCACCTGCCGCCAGTTCTCGAGCGCCCAGCGCAGCGGGTCGTCGACGGGCGCAGCATCCCACTTCACGGCGTCGACGAGGTCGACCGAGGCCAGGAACTCCCAGAGGCCGAGATAGGCGTCGGTGCTCTGCGCCACGAGGTCGACGACCTCGAGCACCCGCGGATCCGTGTCGTACCCGCCGGCCCGGTAGCTGACGTAGCCGTCGATGGCGCCGCTCTCGTCGTAGTGCAGGGCGGCGCGCACGGCGGGATCCTCCTCACCCTTCTCGCCGACTACGCCGGAGATCCGCTCCCAGTGCTTGCTCTGGCGGTCGACCGAGCCGGGCTGCGCCGCGTGGAAGCCGGCGAAGACCTCGGGGCCCAGCCGCACGAGCTCTCGCGCGTCGACTAGTTCGCAGCGCCCGCGCGGCGGAACGAGGAGCCGGAAGCGCGCATCCGTCGCCACCGTCACGGTGTGCACCTGCGTGGCCACGCCGAAACCGAAGCGGCGGTAGATGGTGGCCTCCGACACCGTGAGGGCGGCGACGGCACAGCCCGCCTCGACCGCGCGCTCGAGGTCGTCGGTCATCATGCGGCGCAGGATGCCCTGCCGGCGATGCGTCGGACGCACCGTCACGCAGGAGATGAGGTGGGCCCGGAGCGGCTCGGCGCCGCCGACGTTGAGGGTCTTCTCGAACGACGCGAACGTCGCGACGGGGTAGTCGGCGCCGAGCGACTCGGCCGGGCGCCCGGCGGCGTAGACCCCGGTGAGCTGGTGGCCGTCGCGCACCATGTGGGCGGCCAGACGGGCGGTCTCCTGATCGCTCAGGCGGGCTTCGTGGAAGCCCTGCGTCTCGGCCTGCAGCCAGCCCGCCGTGGCGGCGGAGGCTGCGCCCGGGCTCTCGACGGCGGCGGGAAAGGTGCGGTACTCGTACTCGGCGGTGCTCATGCTCCCACGCTACGCGATCGCCCGCGCCGCTCATCCACGCGAGCGTCGCTCCTCTTCGGCGGCGCGCGCCCGGCGCGCTTTCGCCACCCAGCCGGCCACCGATCCCACGGGCACGCGCAATGCTGTGGCCACCCGGTCGATCGGCTTGCCCGCGTCGAGCACCGACGCGACGGCGAGCTCCTCCACCGAGGAGAAACGGCCGAAGCCGGCGGCCGACGCGGAGGCGGCCGCGCCGCGCGCGGCATCGGCGCCGGACGGCGTGTCCGTCGCCGCGGGAGCGCCGGCGGTGCGCCCCGCGCGCGCGGCCTTGGCCGGCATCCCCGGCACGCGCGCCGAGGTGCCGAGCCGCTGGCGGATGTCGTCGGGCGTCTCCGGCGCCGCGTCGCCCTGGACCGCCTTCGCCACCACGACCGCCGCTGCGGTGACCACAGAGGTGGGCGCGGCCGCGGTCGGCGGGTGGTCCGAGACGACGACCGCTGCGGCATCGATCGCATCGGCGGCATCGGCGACATCGGCGGATCCGATCGCGTCGGCGGCTCCGATCGACGTCACGGGATCGGTCGTCGCCGCTGCCGCCTCGGCTGCCTCGGTCACCGGGACAGCAGGCGCGATCGGGCGCACGGGTCGCGGCGGCGCCCACCCGGCCGCGCGGGCATCCGGCTCGTCGTCATTCTCGGCCTGCCTCGACGCGCCGCCACCGCGCTCGAGCTCGTAGCGCTCCTTCTCGGCCTTCGCCACCGCGATCGTCGCCGACTCCACCAGCTCGCGGATGCGGCGCTGCCGGCGGCGCCGGTAGAACACGAATGCGATCCCCGCCACCGGGATCACGAGCAGCAGCGCCCAGAGCAGGGCGAGCGGATGCGCCTGGATCCAGAGCAGCAGCTCCCACTGCACCGTCCACCCCGAATCGGTGTTCGAGGCCAGCTGCACGTCGTCGGCCCCGTTCGTCTGCGCGATCGCGTTCGGTCCGCTGCCCGTGAGCGTGTTGCCCTCGGCCCTGGCCGAAGTGAGGGCGCCATCGAACACGATGCCCTCGCCGTTCGTGACGTTCACCGAGTTGCCGGTGACCTCGCCCTGCGAGTCGCGCAGCGAGATGCCGACCGTCTTCTGGGTCACCTCGTTGCCCGAGATCGTGACGTTGCTCGTCTCGATCACCGAGAGACCGCCGGAGTGGTTGTCGGCGACGGTGCTGTCCTTCACCGTGAGCACCTTCGAGTTCTCGGTGGTGAAGCCCCCGACGTTCTCCCCGGTCGCCCGCGGCGAGCCGTCGAAGCGCACTCCGTAGCCGCCGTTGCCGGTGAGCGTCGCCGAGTCGACCGCGAAGACGTTCACCCCGGTACCCACCCCGATTCCGTTGCCACCCGAGTTCTCGACCGTCGTGCCGGTGATCGAGACCGAAGTCGAGTTCGCCCCCACGGCGATCCCCTCCTGGTCCGAGTCGCGCACCGTGCTGTCGGTCACGGCGACCGAGGTCACCGAGCTGAGATAGAGGCCGAAATGCTGCCCCGAGAAGGTGGAGTGCGCGATCGTTCCCGTGGAGCCGATGCTGCTCGAGCCGGTGAGGGCGAAACCACCGGTCTCCCCGCTCCAGAAGCCGAGGTCGCCCGCGTCGAGGTGGTCCGCCGCGATGCGTCCCTCGTTCACCCGCACGTAGGCCCGCCCGTCGGTGACGTCGAAATCGGGGGCGTTCGTCTCCGGGTCCCACGAGGTGAGGGTGACCGGAGCGGCCTCGGTGCCCGTGATGTCGAGTTCGCCGCCCCAGACGACGATCGGCATGAACTCGCCGGCATGGCTGAGCAGGCGGATGGTCTGGCCCGGCGCATCGATCGACAGCGTGGCACCGCGGGCGACGAACACCGTCTTCGTGATCAGTACGGTCGTCGGATCGATGCGGGTGGCCATGCCCGACGAGATGAGGTCGTCGAGCGTGGTCGGCGCTGCCGAGGGCAGCACGACGCCGGTCGTCTGCATGCCGAGGGTCTGCACACCCCGAGCGAGCAGCGACCACCGGGCGTCCTGGCTCAGCACCAGTCGCCCCTGTTCCTGGGCGGCAGGGTCCACCGGGTACGGCGAGAACGTCGTGTCCGGCGCGTTGGTCGCCGCATTGCTGGCGATCAGGTCGAGCCACTGCTGGTCGGCGGAGGTCGAGGTCGGCGTCGGAGTGGAAGCCGGGGCCACGCCTCCGGATGCGACCGGCGCGGCGGCCTCCGCGACGGTCGAGCCGGCCGCTCCGGCAGCATCCGTCGGGGTCGACGCCGCCGATCCCGTGGCGGCGGTCGCGCTCGGCGTGCCCGCGGCATCCGTCGCCCCGGTGGCCGCGGGGCCCGTCGCCGCTGCGCTGCCCGGCGCCGCCGGCGGGGTGCCGAAGAACCCCGCGGCCACGCCGTTCACGAACCCCGTGAGGGCCGCCGGGGCCCCGTGCGAGACGATGACCGTTCCGCCGATGCCCGCGAGGATGAGCACCGGGATCAGGATGCGCACGAGCGTGCGGCCCGTGCGCCCGACGGTGTCGCCGCGCTCCTCCGCGGTGAAACCCGCATCCGGCTTCTCGCCACGGACCCCGCCGTTCGAGCCGATCCCGTCGCCGTCGTCGCTCACGCCGTCACGCATCCTGCTTCTCGGCGCCGGTCGACGCACCCCGCTCGGGCGAGCCCGCGCCGGCCACGGTGACGGCAGACGCCTCGGCCGTCCCGGCCGCCGGGCGCAGCGTCGACTCGCGCTGCCCCTCGCCGCCGATGGTGTCGGCCGAGCGGGTGAGCCAGCCCTGGGTGTTCATGGTGAAGAGCGCATAGGTCTTGATCGGCAACGCCACCAGCATGGTGATGACGGCCACGAGCGGCAGGATCACGATGTCCTCCGGGCGCCGCCACAGGTGCGAGATGCCGCGGATGCCGCGCCCCACCAGCACCCACAGCAGCGCCATCGCGAACGCGAGCAGCGGCAGCGGCGCGGTGAGCGCGTGGAACACGTAGAAGATCGCGATGAGCATGCTCACCGGCGTGAAGAGGATCTGCATCACCGTGATCTGCGAGATGAACGGCACCCGGAAGATCCAGCCCCGCCGGATGGCCGTGAGGTAACAGCGGTACGAGTTGCGACTCCAGCGCACCCGCTGCTTCACGAAGGCCCGGAAGGTGTCGGGGAACATCGACAGGGCGCGCGCCGAGTCCTGGTGGGTCACCCGGTAGCCCTCCGAGAGCACCAGCCAGGTGAGCCGCCCGTCGTCGCCGGCCACGCACTCCTTGCCGAGGAAGATCTCGTGCTCCAGGTCGTGCAGCTTCGGCAGGACGACCTCGCGCCGGTACGCGCTCGTGCGGCCCGAGGCGCAGATCACCCCGCCGAATCGCCCCATCGCGGGCGCGTAGTCGTAGTAGCGCTGGTCGATGATCCAGTCGGCCACCCGCCGCCACACGCTCGTCTTCGGCAGGTAGACGTTCTGCCGGGTGCTCACCGCGCCCACGGCGGCGTCGATGAAGGGCATCTGGATGGCGTCGAGCATCCCGTCCTCCCACCCCGTGTCGGAGTCGACCAGCACGATGAGCTCGGTGTCGGCCGCCCGGATGCCCACACCGAGCGCCGAGCGCTTGCCGCGGTGCTTGAACATGATGACGTCGACGTCGGGATATCCCCGCTCCGCGATGAGCCTCTCGGCCACGGTGTCGGCCAGGTCGAGCACGATCACGATGCGGCTCGGCCCCTGCCGCCGCCAGGTCTCGAGGCAGCGCAGCAGCACCTCGGGGTCTTCGTGATAGGAGGGGACGACCACGGTGGTCGTCGTGCGGTAGTCGTTCACGACCGGTTTCGTGCTGGCCGAGATGAGCTTGCGGACGAGCCAGAAGCTCCACGACACGATTCCGAACACGCCGAAGGGCAGCAGCCACAGAAGTGAGGTGCTGACGTCGCCGAGGAACGACGAGAAGTCGCTGGGCATCGGGGTGCCGCCTGCCTTTCGAGCAGAAGAGCACTCGGCTGGGTGGGCCGAGCGTGACGGGTCGTGCAGGAGGTGCGGGCCTCAGCCCGGGTGAGGCTGATTTCTGTCAGCATAGCGATGTCGCGCAGTGCTTGTCTGTCGAGCGGTCACCCCCTTTGTAGGCTGGAGCGATGGGGGTCACGCGCGCGTCGATCGGCGTGCTCGCCGCGGGCACCGTGCTGCTTCTCGCCGCGATCTCCGGATGCGCGACCGCCGGCCCGGCGTCCGCTCCGGCGAGCGCCCCCGCCTCGTGCCCCTCCGGCACCCTCGTCTCCACGGCGTCCGGGCTCACGGATGCGCTCGCCGCGGCCACGCCCGGCGCCACCGTCGTGCTCGCCGACGGCCGCTACGAGGGGCGGTTCACGATCGCCGTCACCGGAACGGCGACGGCGCCGATCACGCTCTGCGGTGCATCCGGAGCCGTGCTCGACGGCGGCGGCACCGACACCGGCTACACCCTGCACCTCCAGGGCGCATCGCACTGGCGCCTCGAGGGCTTCAGCGTGAGCGGCGGGCAGAAGGGCGTGATGCTCGACGGCTCCTCGTCGAACGTGCTCACGGGCCTCAGCGTGTCGGGCACGGGCGACGAGGCCGTGCACCTGCGCGCGGGCTCGAGCGACAACACCGTGGAGAACTCCACCATCTCGAACGCCGGGCTGCACGACGCGAAGTTCGGCGAGGGAATCTACGTGGGCACCGCCCAGAGCAACTGGTGTGAGATCTCGGCCTGCAAGCCCGACGCGAGCGACCGCAACCTCATCAGCGGCAACACCGTCTCGGGCACTACCGCCGAGACGATCGACGTGAAGGAGGGCACCACGGGCGGGCAGCTGCTGGGCAACGTGCTCGACGGCTCGGCCGCCACCGCCGTCGACTCGCTCATCGATGTGAAGGGCTCGGACTGGGTCGTCAGCGGCAACATCGGCACAGCCGCTCCCAAGGACGGCGCGCAGGTGCACGTCATCCTCGAAGGCTGGGGCGCCCGCAACGCCTTCGACGGGAACAGCTTCGCCGTGGCGCCCCCGGGATACGCCGTGTCAGTCGTGGGCGACGCCCGAGCGGCGGGCAACCAGGTGGCCTGCGACAACCGGGCGACGGTGGCGGGGACGGATGCGCCGGGCCGGGTCACGAACGTCACCTGCGTCGGCTGAGCCGGCGGTCGCCGTAGCGCCCCGACCGCACCTTCGCGGGCGTAACGTGGGCGCATGAGCGACTTCAACCAGCAGATCATCGAGGAGTTCCGCGCGAACGGCGGGCGGGTGCAGCGCTTCGGCTCGAGCCTGGTGCTCCTGCACACCAGCGGCGCGAAGTCCGGCGAACCGCGGCTGAGCCCGGTGATGGGCATCGCCCAGCCCGACGGCAGCTGGCTCGTGGCGGCGTCGAAGGCCGGCGCCCCGAGCAACCCGGCGTGGTATGCGAACCTGGTGGCGCATCCGGAGGCTGCGGTCGAGGCGCCCACCGACGACGGCGTCGTCACGGTGGAGGTGACCGCGGCTCCGCTCGAGGGCGAGGAGCGCGACGCAGGCTGGGCGCAGTTCGTTGCCCGATCGCCCGGATTCGCCGACTACGAGGTGAAGGCCGGAAGCCGTGTCATCCCGGTGGTCAAGCTCAGCCCCCGCTGAGTGGAGCGGGCTGCGCCGAGCGCCCGGGGCCGCAGGAAAGGCCCGTTAACGATTGGTGGAGAGGGCCGAAGCCCTCCCCGCCGACGATCTTAGCAAAGGCGAACAGCAGGTTGCCAAATCGTGTCGGCTTCAGCGGGTGAGCAGCCCGGCACGCTCCGGATGCTCGTCGAACCACTTGCCGACGTACCAGCACATCGGCACGATGCGGGCGTCGCTCGTGGCCTCGACGTCGTCGACCGCGAAGGCGACGATCTCGCCGGCGTAGCCGTGTCCGCGCTGCTTCGGATCGGTGAAGGTGTGGGTGAACGAGACGGTGCCCTCGTTCGAGACGTAGTCGACGGCGCTGACCATGGCGCCGTCGACGCGCAGGGAGTAGCGGTGCTGCTCGGCGTCGTGCAGGAATTCGCGTGCCACGCCTCCACCCTACGTCGGCTCCCCGCTGCAATGGCAGCGGTGTGAACACTCGCACCAAACGCCGGGGAAGTCTGCTCCGAACACCCTGCATGACCGCTTCTTCGCCGCTGCCCGCATCCTCTCCCGGCCGCCTGCTCGTCACGGGAGGTGCCGGGTTCATCGGCGGCGCGATCGTGACACAGGCACTCGACGAGGGCTGGCGGGTACGGGTGCTCGACTCGTTCCGCGACGACGTGCACGCACCGGTCGGCGCCGGCGGCAAGGGCGAGCAGGCGCATCCGGCGTTCGACCCCCGCGTCGACCTGCGCGTCGGCGACGTACGCGACCCGGATGCGGTCGCCGCAGCCCTCGAGGGCGTCGACGTGGTGTGCCACCAGGCCGGCAAGGTGGGCCTCGGCGTCGACTTCTCGGATGCGCCCGACTACGTCTCGTCGAACGAGCTCGGCACGGCCGTGCTGCTCGGCGCGATGGCGGAGGCCGGGGCGCGCCGGCTCGTGTTCGCCTCCTCCATGGTCGTCTACGGGGAGGGCAGCTACTTCGGCCCCCTGGGCGTCGTGCGCCCGCGGCCCCGCCGGCCCGGCGACCTCGAGGCCGGCCGCTTCGAACCGCTCGACGAGCTCACCGGACTGCCGCTCTCGCCCGCGCTCATCGACGAGGACGCCCCGCTCGACCCGCGCAACGTGTACGCGAGCAGCAAGCTCGGGCAGGAGCACCTCGCCGCCGCGTGGGCACGCTCGACCGGCGGCCGCGCGATCGGGCTGCGCTACCACAACGTCTACGGTCCCGGCATGCCGCAGAACACGCCCTACGCCGGGGTGGCCTCCCTGTTCCGCTCGGCCATCGAGCGGGGCGAGGCGCCGCGGATGTTCGAAGACGGGGGTCAGCGCCGCGACTTCGTGCACGTGCGCGATGTGGCGGCGGCGAATCTCGCCGCTGTCACCACGACGGGCGGCCCGGGCGAGGGCGAGTTCCGGGCCTACAACGTGGGCTCGGGGGTCGTGCACACCATCGGCGATCTCGCCGCCTCCCTCAGCCGCGCTGCCGGCGGACCGCTCCCGCGGGTGACCGGCGAGTTCCGCCTCGGCGACGTGCGCCACATCACGGCCTCCTCGGAGCGGATCCGTGCCGAGCTCGGCTGGCACGCCGTCGTCGACTTCGACGAGGGCATGCGCGAGTTCGCCACCGCTCCCCTGCGTGCGGCGGTGCGCTCATGACCCTCGCCGCCGACCGCACCGACGCGGCCGGGGCATCCGCCGTCCCCACCGCCATCGCCGTCGACGTCGTGCTGCCGTGCCTGAACGAGGAGAGCGCCCTCCCCTGGGTGCTCGGCCGCCTGCCGGCCGGCTACCGCGCCATCGTCGTCGACAACGGCTCCACGGATGCGACGGCGGCCGTCGCCCGCGCGGCCGGCGCCCTCGTGGTGAGCGAGCCTCGCCGCGGCTTCGGCTCGGCCGCCCACGCCGGCCTGCTCGCGAGCACAGCCCCGGTCGTCGCGTTCTGCGACGCCGACGCCTCGATGGACCCGGCCGAGCTCCCCGCCCTCGTCGCCCTGCTCGACGACGGCTCCGCCGGGCTCGTGCTCGGCCGCCGCCGCCCGACCGTGCGCGGCGCCTGGCCGTGGCACGCCCGCGTGGCCAACCGGGTGCTCGCACGCCTCATCCGCCACCGCACCGGCATCGCCCTGCACGACCTCGGGCCGCTGCGCGCGGCCCGGCGCGAGCAGCTGCTCGCCTTCGAGCTGCGCGACCGCCGCAGCGGCTACCCGCTCGAGATGCTGCTGCGCGCCTCCGAAGCCGGCCTCGTCGTGCGGGAGGTGCCCACCCCCTACACCCCGCGCATCGGCCGCTCGAAGGTGACCGGAACCCTCCGCGGCACCGTCACGGCCATCCGGGACATGTCCCGGCTGCTGCGCGAGGCCCCGCGCGCGTGACCTTTTCCTGAGCATCCCCTGCACGACCAGACCGACGGAGCCTCCGCGCCGAATACCCACTACGCCACTCACGCAGCACCGAACGAGGGATCCACTCATGCTCACAGCCGTCGTCATCGCCAAGGAATGCCTGCCCGGTCGAGTGAAGACCCGGCTGCACCCGCCGCTGAGCTATGAGGAGGCGGCCGAGGTGGCCTCCGCGAGCCTCGCCGACACGCTCGACGCCATCCGCTCGATGCCGTTCACCCGCCGGGTGCTCGCCTTCGACGGCGACGTCGTGCCCGCCTCCGCCCACGGCTTCGAGGTGCTCCCGCAGATCACCGGCACGCTCGCCCAGCGCATGGCGGCCGTCTTCGACACCATCGACGGGCCGATGGTGCTCATCGGCATGGACACCCCGCAGGTGAGCCGAGCCTCGCTCGAACCGCTCTTCACGGGCTGGCACGCGGGCATCGACTCCTGGATGGGGCCGGCCACCGACGGCGGATGGTGGGCCCTCGCCATGCGCGACCCCAACGGCGCCGTGGTGCGCGGCGTGCCCACCTCGCAGGAAGACACCGGCCGGCTGCAGCTCGAGAGCCTGCGCGCCGCCGGCCTCACGGTCGACCTGCTGCCGGAGTTCACCGACATCGACACCGTCGCCGACGCCCTCGAGGTGGCCGAACTCGTTCCGGACGGCCGCTTCGGCCGCACCTTCGGCGCCCTCAGCCGCCGCCTCGTGGCCGAGCACAGCTTCGACTGAGCACCCGCCCGACAGCGCCCCGCGCATCCGCGCCGACGCCCGTGCCCGCCCGACGAGACCGAGTCCCCATGCAACGCCTGCTCAACCGCCTCCGCCGCACGGTCGCCGCGCCCGCGAGGAACCCCCGGATGGCGGTCGTTCTCGGGCGGCTGCTCGGCTTCGCCTTCCTCCTCTGCTTCGGCACGGGGCTCTACAGCCACTTCCTGCAGGAACCGCTGCCCTGGATGCGCTTCCCCACCCAGCCGGCGCAGCTCTACCAGCTGACGCAGGGGGTGCACATCGTGGCCGGCATCGCCTGCTTCCCGCTCATCCTCGGCAAGCTCTACACCGTGTTCCCGGAGCTGTTCCAGACCCCGCCGCTGAAGGGCTTCGTGCATCTGCTGGAGCGGGCGTCGATCGCCCTGTTCGTCGGCGCCTCGCTCGTGCAGATCACCATCGGACTGCTCAACACCTATCAGTGGTATCCGTGGCCGTTCGGCTTCCGCGAGGTGCACTTCGCGCTCTCCTTCGTGGTGATCGGCTCGCTCGCCATCCACATCGGCATCAAGCTGCCGATCATCTCCCGCTACTGGACGAAGCGCCGGGCCGCCACCGCCCTCGCCGACGACGAACACGCGGATGCGCTGCTCGCGGCCCGCACCGACGTCGACGCCCGCATCGCCCGGCTCGCCGCCGAGCGCGCCGAGGCCGCCCACCCCGAGGCCGGCATCGACCCCGATCTCGCCAGCGGCGGGCATCCGGAGCGCGCAGGCGCAACCACCGACATCACCACCCGGGGCCTCACGGGCCGCCTGTTCCGCTGGATCGACGACACCCCCGCCGCCGAGCCCGCCGTCTCGCGCCGCGGCTTCCTCACCGCGATCGGTCTCTCCACCGCCTCGGTGGTGCTCCTCACCGCCGGCCAGACCTTCGCCGCGCTCAGCCCGTTCAACCTGTTCGCGCCGCGCGCATCCGGAACCGGTCCCCAGGGCCTGCCGGTCAACCGCACGGCGGCGGCCGCCCAGGTCACCGAATCGGCCGTCGCCCCCGACTGGACCCTCTCCGTCGCCAACGGCGACCGGATGCTCGCCCTCACCCGCGCCCAGCTGCTCGCTCTTCCGCAGACGCAGGTCGAGCTCCCCATCGCCTGCGTCGAGGGCTGGAGCCAGACGGCCACCTGGACGGGCGTGCGCGTGAAGGATCTCGCGGCCTCCGTCGGTGCAGCCCCCGACGCGGCGCTCACCATCACGAGCCTCGAGAAGGAGGGCGGCTACCGGGTCACCCAGATGGGCGCCGAATACGTGGGCGACGACACCACGCTCGTGGCGCTGGAGCTGAACGGCGAGACCCTGGACCTCGACCACGGCTACCCGGCGCGCATCATCGCGCCCGGCCGGCCCGGCGTGCTGCAGACCAAGTGGCTGAGCTCCCTCGAGGTGACGTCGTGACCGGGCCCGGCCCCTCGGGTGCCTCCGGCGGCTCCCGGATGCGCGCGGTGCGGGCGACACTGGTCGCGGTGGGCGTACTCGGGCTCGCGCTCGGCGCGGCGGTGCTGCTGCTGAAGCAGACCCCGGTGCAGATCGTCGGCGTGGGCGTCTGGATGCTGGGCGCCATCCTCCTGCACGACGCCGTGCTCTCGCCGATCGTGGTGGGGGTGGGCATCCTCGCCCGCAAGCGGGGGCGGCGGGTGCCGTTCGCGCTGCTCGCGATCGTGCAGGCGGGGATCGTGGTGGGAGCGATTCTCACCCTGCTCGTGCTGCCCGAGATCTACGCCAAGACCTTGGGCACGGCGAACCCGACGGTGCTGCCGCTCGACTACTCGCTGAACCTCGCGCTGACCTGGGCGGCGGTGGCCGTGCTCACGGCGCTCGCGTGCGGCGCCTACCTGGCGCTCGCCCGCCGGCGGGCGGCCGCCCGATGAGCAAGCCGGCCGCGTCTGCCGACGTCGCCACCCGACGCTCGCGCGGGCGGCGCACCGCCGCGGTCGTGGCCACCGCCGTTCTGCTCGCGGCGCTCACCGCGCTTACATTGCTGGGAACCACCTCGGTGGGCTTCTTCGACCCCGCCGACGCCGGCGGCCTCGTGTTCTTCGCCGTGGCCTCCTGGGTGGTGTTCGCGGCAGCCGTGCTGCTGCTGTTCCGCACCGGGCGCGCGGGCGGCGGGCGCGCATCCGTGGTGCTCGTGCTGGTGGGGGCGGTGGCCCTCGGTGGCGCCGCGCTGGCCGGCCCGCCCACCACGAGCACCGACTCGGCCCGCTACGCCTGGGACGGCATCGTGCAGGTGGCCGGGCACTCCCCCTACGACCACACGCCCGCCGATCAGGCCTACGCCTCGCTCCGCCCCGACTGGCTCTACCCGGCGCCCGTGCTCGACGACGGCGGGCACCCGCAGTGCGTGGGCGAGGGCAGCCGGGTGGCGCGCACGCTGAACGTGCCCGACTTCTCGGTTCTCTGCACCACGATCAACCGGCCGCAAGTGCCCACCATCTACCCGCCCGCGGCCGAGCTCTACTTCGCGGCCGTGCGGGCC
Source organism: Microbacteriaceae bacterium 3FA27C10 (assembly GCA_005502775.1). Lineage (GTDB taxonomy): Bacteria > Actinomycetota > Actinomycetes > Actinomycetales > Microbacteriaceae > Herbiconiux. Next base: position 26,511 of record SCNI01000003.1, on the reverse strand, counting down.
GTGGTGCCGGCGGACGCGCCCTACTGGCCTCTGCAGGCCTCCGGCCTGCTGCTCTCGCTCGGCGTCACGGCGGCCCTGCTGCTGGCGCTGCGCAAGCGTGAACTCGACCCGCGCTGGGCGGCGCTCTGGGCGTGGTGCCCCTTCGTGCTCTCCGAGGCGGTGACGAACTCACACGTCGACGTGCTCGCCGCGCTGCTCGTGCTGGTGGCGACCCTGCTCGTGGCCGGCGGCCGGCGGTGGCGGGGCGGCATCGCACTCGGGGCGGCGATCGCCGTGAAGCTCGTTCCCGTCATCGCGGCGCCCGCGCTGCTGCGGCGCCAGCCGTGGAAGGTGATCGTGGCTGCCAGCCTCACCTTCGCGGTGCTCTACGTTCCCTACGTGCTGCTCTCGGGCATCGGCGTGATCGGCTACCTGCCCGGCTACCTCTCCGAGGAGGGCTATGACGACGGCACCCGCTTCGCGCTGGTGTCGCTCGTGGCGCCGGGGAGCGCATCCGTCGTCGTGGCGGCCCTGCTGATGCTGCTGCTCGCCGTCGTGGTGTGGCGGCGCAGCGATCCGGCGTCGCCGTTCACCGGTCAGCTCTGGATGATCGGCGGCACGATGCTCATCGTCACGCCCCACTACTCCTGGTACGCGCTGCTGCTCGTGCCGTTCATCGTGATGACGGGCCGCTGGGAGTGGCTCGCGGTGCCGCTCGCGCTCACCGCGGGGCTGCTGCTGCCGGAGCTCTGGATCGCCCGGCTGACGCTCCTGGCCGCCGGTGCTCTGGTGGCCGTCGTCTGGATGCGCCGGCACCGTTTCGGCGTGCGCCGCGCCCGTGTCGGCGGCCGCACGAACCTGACCGTTTCCTGGAGATGAGAAAGGAACCCATCTGTTCGGGGCTCGGCACCGAACCCATTGTGTCTCGCAACCACGACTGAACAGAAAGAAGTCATCTCATGCGTACGATCACCAAAGCCTCCATCGGAATCGTCACCGCCGGCCTCCTCGCGCTCGGTCTCGGCGCCTGCTCGATGGGGAGCAGCTCCTCCAGCTCCACCACCTCGTCGTCGGTCAGTGCCACGCCGACGCCGGTCGCGTCGATCCCGAAGCTCAGCGGAGTCGACACCGAGGTCACCGTGGACAAGGGCTTCCTCGACGCCCTCACCTCCCTCGGCCTGACCCCGGGCACCGTCGGAACCGCCACCCTCACGAGCGGGGTGCTCGCCTTCCCGATCACCGGCGGAAACGTGAAGTACTTCGACCCCAACGAGGCCTACCGCCCCTACGTGCAGGGCACCATCGAGCACCAGGGCTCGGGCCTCTCGCTCACCGCGGGGAGCACCGTCGTGGAGCTGACCAACTTCACCATCGACCCCGGCACCTCGAAGCTCTACGGTGACGTGTCCGTGAACGGCACGGTCGCCGCTCCCCAGGCCTTCCTGTTCGACCTCGACGGCTCGACCCTGAAGCCCCTGCAGACCGGCTCGAACGACACCGCCATCCTCGAGGGCACCACGGTTCACGTCTCGGCCGACGCCGCGGCGCTGCTGAACAAGACCTTCGGCACCACCGCCGTCAAGGAGGGCCTGCTCGTGGGCGTGGCCAAGATCACGGTCAACACGAAGTAGTCTCCACCCCGCGCACCACCCCGGAAGGCCCGTCAGCACCCGCTGGCGGGCCTTCCGCCTGCCCCGGGCCGCCCGACCCCAGACAGGTACGCGCGGAGCCTCCTTGCGCGGCCTCGACGGGCGTAGCGTCGAGGCGGACAACCGGCGCGAGGTGGGCGAGGGCATCCGTCGTTCCGGCGTGCGTCGACGGGACCTGTTCATCGAGACGAAGGTGTGGATCAGCGACTACGGTTACGACACCACCCTGCACTCCTTCGACAAGAGCGCAGCCAAGCTCGGCGTCGAGACGATCGATCTGCTCATCCTGCACCAGGCACTGCCCCGCCGCTTCGACCTCACGCTCGACGCCTACCGCGCCCTCGAGAAGCTCCTCGCCGACGGGCGCGTGCGGGCCATCGGTGTCAGCAACTTCATGGTCGAGCACGTCGAGCAGCTGTTCGCAGAGACCACCGTCATCCCGACCGTGGACCAGATCGAGCTGCCCCCTACTTCCAGCAGAAGTCGGTGCAAGCGCTGGGCGCCGAGCGCGGCATCGTCACCCAGGCCTGGTCGCCGATCGGCGGCATCACCTCCTACCGCGACTCCGAGCGGAGCGCCCTCGAAGACCCCGCGCTGCTGGTGATCGCGAAAGCGCACGGCAAGTCGGCCGCGCAGGTGATGCTGCGCCGGGGCATCCAGGAGGGCCGTTCGGCCATTCCGAAGTCCACCAAGCCGGAGCGAATCGCCGAGAACTTCGACGTGTTCGACTTCGAGCTGAGCGCCTCGGAGATCGCCAGCATCGACGCCCTCGACACCGGCACCCGCGGCGGCCCCGAGCCCGAGTTCATCGCCCTCGAGAACTTCAGCCGCCCCCTTCCCGAGGCCCGATCGGTGATAGCATTTGCTATATGCAGGGTGCATCCATCGATCGACTTCGCGCGGATGCGCGGAAGGCCGACGAGCTTCGGGAGCAAGCACGTCGTCTCCTCATCGACGGCGCTCGCGCTGGTGCGGCTGCCGGCCTGACGCAGCGCCAGATCGCCGAGGCCATGGGGCGGAGTCAGCCCGAGATCTCCCGTCTTCTCCGCTTCCACGGCACGAGCCTGCTCGCGCGAACGCTCGAGCGGAACCGGGCCGAGGTGCTGTCGCACCTCTCCCGCCTCGGCGCCTCGAACGTGCGGGTCTTCGGCAGCGTGGGGCGCGGCGACGATGGCCCGGCCTCCGACATCGATCTGTTGGTGGACTTCGGCACGCCGCCCAGCCTGTTCGAGCTGGCCGACCTCGAATCCGAGCTCGCCGCGCTCCTCGGAGCGCAGGTCGACGTGGTCCCGGCAAACGGTCTGCGGAACAACCTGAGCGACCGGGCTCTCGCAGAGGCCGTGCCGTTGTGAGCCGCACCGAACCGGAGTCCATCGCCGATGCGCTCGACCACCTCGAAACCCTGCGACGCCACATCGAACGCGCTGACCTCGACGACGAAACGGTTGCCGACGCGGTGAGCCTTCGACTCTCCGCGGCGATCGAATCCCTGTCGCAGCTCAGCATCGCGACGCGCGACCGCGTCTCGGGCGGGCACTGGAACGCCATGTGGTCGACACGCAACCGGATCGCCCACGGTTACGCCCACATCGACCTCGCGATCATCCGCGCGACCGTGGAACGAGACGTGCCCACGCTCGAAGCGGACCTCCGCACCGAGCTCCAGGCACAGGCCGACGGCAGGACAGATCTTGGCTGAATTCGTGTGTGTGTTCTGTGAGCTGCCCGGCGAAAGATCGAAAGAGCACATTCTCCGGGATAAATTCAACGGGCTGATTCCAACGTTTGATCGCATATTGCTTGATCGAACCGTGGGAGGCGTGCGACAGCCGCGTCAGAGCATTCCGCTCTCGCCATTCATGCTGACGGTCAACCAGGTATGCAAGGCCTGCAACAATGGGTGGCTCAACGATTTGGAAGAAGAGGTGGAGGACCTAATCGTTGACCTCGCGTTGGCCAAGACGATTGCGGTGCCTATCGCCCGACGACCTCGCTTGGCGCTTTGGATGGCAACTAGGGCTCTCTTGCGTACCTTGCAAGAACCGGCTGATGGTAGAGCCCCGCGCATCCTTTTCAATCAGGCCTTTCGCACGCAAATGAGTCCGGAGACAGTATTCGCTCATCTCGCGGTCAGCGACGAATATGCTTTCCCAGCAGGGCGCTGCAGTTGGGCATCGATCGAACCGTCAACTTCTGCGCAGAACCTCTCACGCCCCTCACACACCAGCTACTTCGCGCTGGTTTCATTTGGAATCCAAGCACTCTTCTTTCAAGTGGCGCTTGCAGGCGGAAGTAAGTTCACGACGGCCAAGGCCGCCCAGACGCTCGACCTGGTCCAGCGAGAGCTGCCCTCTCGATTCATCTACGTTTCGCCGGTCATTCCCGGAGCAATGACCGGCTACCTGACAGAGGGCCAAGCTGTGAGATCTACTGGGGCTTACTATCGCGCACTAGGACTGGCGGAACCCACGCTTCATCCTCCAGGCGAGGCATTTCGGAGGCTCTAGCTCCAGCCCCTGGCTTTCGCCTCCTGGTCAGGTGGACGTGGTCACACGCGGCCTTGAGAATGACTCAGCGGCGGCGCGGCTCCGCCGCATAGGCGCGCCAGAGGATGCGGGCGTGCTCCCGCTTGGCCCGGGCCACCCCCCGCTCGTCGCCGCGCAGCGCGCTCACCCACTCGGCGATCCGGCTCCCCGTCGCGCCGAGGAGCATCGACAGGTCGGCGTGCCGGGCCGGCGGCACCTCGGCGTCGCGGGCCGCCATCCTGCCGCGGCGGGGCAGCGTTCCCTCGACGTGGCGCACGGTGAGTTCGGCCACCCCGATGGCGTGGGCGTTGATGATGGAGTGCGCCGCCTCCTCGATCTCCCAGGTGCGCGCATCCTTCGCCTCCCGGGCGAGGCGCGAATGGAACCGCCGGGGCGAGGTGCGGTCGAGCTCGCCCCGGATGAGCAGCAGTGCCGCGTCGCCCAGGCCGATGCGCTCGCTCAGCCGGTAGCGCAGCAGGTGCGGCAGAACGGTGAGGAAGTACACCACCCCGCACAGGATGTACGCCGAGAGCGCCGTCACCGCGAGGTGCGGCGTCTCGCGAACGGCCGACTGCGCGAAGCGCACCGCCTGCACCGGCGCGGAGGCCTCCGCCTCGTTGATCACCGGGCTCACGAGTACCGCGTGGCTGAGCCCCGGCCGCACGGCCAGCACCTCGGCCACCACCTGGGTGCCCATCGAGTGCCCGATGAGCACCGGGTCGGTCAGGTCGTAGCGGTCGAGCACGCCCACGACGTGCCGCGCGAAGAACGCGGCCGTGGGCTGTTCCTCCGGCCGCGGGAGTCCGGCGAAGCCGGGGAGATCGAGGGCGTAGACGTCTCCGTGCTCGGCGAGCGCCGGCGCGAGGAACTCGAAGTATGTGGCGGCCACACCGACGCCCGGCACCAGAACGAACGCCCGGCCGCGCGATCCCGCCGAGGAGCCGCCGTCTTCGGCGTCGCGCCGCCCGTCGCCGTCGAGGTCGAGGTCACCTCCCGCCCCGGCCGTGATGCGTGTGACCCGGGTCGTCACGCCGTCGGTGATGACGCGCCCCACCGTGAGGTCGGCGCGCGCCGCGAACTCGCTCATCGCTCCAGGATGCCAGTCGCCCGCCCGCGCACGATGCGGTCACTGAACCGGCGCGGCATCCGGAACATGTAGCGGAGGTGGGTGCGCTCCATCAGCCGGAACACCAGGAGCGAGACACCGACCACGACCGTCGTGCCGAACACGGGCCCGAGATAGCGCACCACCGGGATCTCGAACAGCGCCGGGACCACCGGCAGCAGGCAGAGCGCCCAGATCACCGGAAGCTGCAGGATGTAGATCGGCAGCGTGCGCCGGCCCACCCTCGCCAGCAGCTGCGCGACGGCCGGGATGCGGCTCACGATGGCGCAGACCACGATCGCCAGGGCCACCGCCGCCGTGTCCCGCAGCAAGCGGGCCGAGGTCTCGAAGACCTCGCCCTGCTCGGTCAGCTGCCAGAGCAGCTGGAACGCCACGAACGCGCCGAGCGTGCCCAGCAGCTTCACCGGGATGCGCCCGCGCGAGAACCAGACGAACAGCTTCGGCACGTACACCCCGGCGGCGAAGAACACCGAGAAGTAGATGATGTGCAGCCACTGCTCCTCGGCGTGGGATGCCGGCACGAGCCCCGACGCCACCGCCAGCGCGGCGAAGAGGCCGAGCACCACGAACCACGGGAGACGCTGCAGCGAGGTGAGCACCACGACGTAGAGCGCGAGGGCGAACACGAACCAGAGCGTGGTGTCGGGCAGAGCGAACTGCCGCAGGAAGTCGTGCATCGACGCCATCTGGAACGGCATCGTAGACACGGCGACCGCCGCAGACATGGCGCCGAACACGCACAGCCACACGACGTAGATCCAGTACGACGAGGCGACCCTCAGTGCGTTGCGGCGGTCGCCCCATCCGTTGCGCACCCGCTCCGAGACCAGCAGCCCCGAGATGGTGAACAGCAGTGGCAGCCGGAACGGCCCGAAGAACTCCGTGAATTCCCGCCAAGCCCGGGTCCCCGCGGTCGGCGGCGTGAGCGGGTCGTAGACGAAGATGCGCACGTGCAGCATCACGACCGCGATCACGCACGCGCCCCGGGCCACGTCGAGCCACAGCGCCCGCTCCCGCGGGGCGGAGCCACCTCGGATGCCATCCGTCGCGTGACTCGTCGCGCGCGTGATCGTGTTCGTCGTCTCCAGAACCTGTCCCAACCTCGGGAGGGCCGGACATCCCCGACCCTCGCAGAGGCACACCCCACGACGCGCGCACCAGTTGTGCCCCTGGAGGGACTCGAACCCCTGTCTCCGGTCAAGAATGCCGGCGCGAAGTCGCAAGTCCCGCATATTTCCGGGCATCTTCAATCATACAGATGGCGTTGAATCACGCGCTTTGGCGCTGGAGCGTGGGCAGAATGTGGGCACCGAGTCCCGGATTGTTGAGCGCCAGATCAAGTGCTTTCAGGGAGGCCGTCAGTCAAGGACGCGATGACGCGGATGATCCGGCTCAGCCACTCGCGCGCAGTAGCGACGTCCGGCAACACCGGCGTCCGACCGTCAACCTCGGTCTCCCGGCGCGCGTCGGAGTAAGCAAGCTCCCACCCGCCCATGGGGCGCACCGGAAGCGGCGGCCAAGCCTGCTGTCGTCGCCAATCGAATGTGCGCGCGCAAAGGATGTTCAGACTCGGCAGATCGGGCCCAGCGTTCCAGAGCAGTTGAAGGTCGACCAGGTCATGCGCTCGCACGTAGGCAGGATCGGTGACGGCATGGATCTTCTGCGCGATCTGGTACTCCAGCTCGACCAGTTCGACTGGCTGCAGGTCACCGAATCCAAAGAAGGCACCGAATTGCACCAGTCCTCCGTCGATCTCCATCCGCGCGTGCGGGTACGGATCGACCTCAGGGTCGGAAACCTCCACATCGAGCGCGCCCCACGCACTGCCAAGGAAGGCGATCGACACCCGATATGGATGCATCACATAGTCCGGTCGGGCCAGCCCCGGATCATGGAGCCTCACTGCACGCACGGTCGCGGTGAACGCAACACGATCCGGTGCATCCGGGTTGCGCCGCAGCTCGCCCTTCGAGGCCGGAACACTTCCCCACCCCTCAGCCAGACGCGCGCGGAATGATTCCTCGAACTCTTCGCCGCGGACGCGTGTGGAGACATCGAGATCGGACGTCGCCCGCGTGCCCCGCTCCCCCAGTCGCAACTTCACACCCATCCCGCCCTTAACCGCGACGGCATCAGGAAGCATCTGCGACACGATCAGCGTGCACAGCATCACCCGTGCTCGCGCGACGGGGATGCCCAACTCCGTCGCGACCTGCGTGAGCCGGTCGTTGAGCTGCGTGATGTTCAGCGGCGGTGTGACCCCATTCATGCCGAAGCGGCCTTCCAGAGAGAGGCCTCACGCTCGCCGACCAGCTCCCTCCTGAGCCCCGCGTCAATCAGAGCTTCCCACCGGTCAGGTGGCATCCGGTCTCGCATGTCCTCAAGCGCCCGCCGAACGGTTGTCGCCGCGATGCCCTCGTAGCGAGTGAGATCCTCGTCGAGCAAGTCAGGTCGGTTCTCCAACTCCATCCAGTCCGGCAGAGTGCGCCTCACCCGACGGCGAGTCCCCACGCGTACTTTCGGTGGGTTGAACTGGCCGAGGCCGACAAGATCGAGAACAGATTCGCGATGCAAGAATGCTCGATCTCCCGCTAGAGCGACGGCGATCGTCGGCTGAGCGAACGGCGTCTTCGGCACGTCGCGGTGCGCATAGACGCCCTGCCCGTAAGCGTGGAGCGCGCCTCGAGCAGCGAGCTTCCGCACCTCGACGGCGGGCACACCTGCATCCTCGGCCTCGGCGAGGGTCACCACGCCGTTGTGCGATGCTGCGATCTCCCACAGATCCTGGCGATAGCCCATCTGCTCACCTCTCCGCCATTACCGTACCAATAATGGTACAGGTTTGGCGACCCCTCAGGCGCGACGCTGGAAAAGTGTGGGCAAACACCGTCACCTAGAGAAGGTGAAAGGCCCCCGATCCGCGTGATTACAGGGATCTGAGGCCTCGCAAAACGGTGCCCCTGGAGGGACTCGAACCCCCAACCCTTTCCTTAGGACGGAACTGCTCTTCCATTGAGCTACAGAGGCTGACCCGCCAAGTTTACCGGCTCACCGGCATCCGCCCGCTCTGCATCTGCGGAGCGAGGCGCAACACCCAGTCCGGACGGGAGACCGCCGCACGCGTCACAGCGCGCCCGGTCGCTCTCCGCCGACATGCCGGAGCCCCTCCAGTCTCTGCCGAGCACGCCACGCGAGGGCACTCTCCGAACCGGTCGCGGCGATCGAGTTCCGTTCGACCACCGGCATCGGGATCAGACGCTCCCCTGCGTCGGCGTCGGAGAGCAGAAGGCGCACGGCCTCGCGGCCCATCGCGACGTGCGGGAGCCCGATCGTGGTCAGTCCCGGGCGGAGATAGGAGGCGAGTTCGTCGTCGTCGAACGAGACGATCGAGACATCCCGCCCCACCGCGATTCCGCGCTCCGCACAGGCCTGATAGGCGCCGAACGCGAGCCGGTCGTTCATGCACAGCAGCGCCCGCACATCGGAGCGGCGGTCGAGCAGCGCCGCCGTCAGCTCGTAGCCGTGGTGGGGCTCCCAGTCCCAGCACGACTCCTCCGCCACGAGGCTCAACCCGAGCTCCGCCAGCTCGGAGCGCAGGCCATGGATGCGCCGAGCGACCGTGGCGGAACGGAAGAGGTCGCGCTCGACCTCGTCGTTCTGGCCGATCAGGGCGATGCCCTCCGAGTGCCCGGCCGCGGCGAGCAGGTCGACCGCAGCCCGTCCCCCTGCCTCCTCGTCCGGGAGCACCGAGACGCCGTAGCGGGGGTTCGTCGCGTTGAGCATGACGACCCTGGTGGAGTCCGGGAGGTCGGGCACGAACAGCTCCCGGGCGCGCATGGTGCCGAAGATGATGCCGTCGACCTGGCGGTCGAGCACGGCCTCGATCGCCTCGGCTTCCCGGGCGGGTTCGCCCCGCGTCTCCATCACGAGCACCACGTGGCCGGCACGCTCGGCCTCCTCCAGCGCCCCCTGAATCAGGCCGCTGGCGAAACGGGTCGTGGCCACGACGTCCGAGATGAACGCGATCGACAGAGTGCGGTCTGTGCGCAGTGCGCGGGCCCCGATGTTCGGGCGGTAGCCCAGCTCGGCGGCAGCTGCATGCACCCGGGCGTGCGCTTCGGCAGAGAACCGGGTGTCGGGCTTTCCGTTGAGGATGAGCGACGCCGCCGTCGGCGACAGCCCGGCCAGCCGGGCGACATCCGCCAACGTCGTGCGCTTTGCGGACATGAGCCCCCTTTCGTCCCCGTCGACACCCGGCACCGTCGCCTACTTGACATGTCAGCCTGAGCGAGTAAGTATATCCGCAACCGGTGGTAAATGCATTTAGCATCGAGATCCGGCCCTGCAATCGCCTTACCCGTCCTGACGAAGGAGTCACCATGGCATTGACATTCACCCGGCGGCGCGCCGTCGCCGCTACAGCCACCGCGGCAGCTCTGCTGCTCGGTCTCGCCGCCTGCGCACCCGGATCGTCCGCCCCCGCCACGCAGGCGAGCGGCACCGTGGACACCGCCGCGCCGAGCGGCGACATCACCATCACGATCCAGGACGAGACCGGGTTCCCTGTGACCTCCGATCTCGCCGACGGATTCACCAAGCAGTACCCGAACGTGAAATTCGACATCAAGCGCGACAGCTTCCAGAACCTCCTGGCCAACTCGCCGCGCCTGCTCGCCAGCGACGATGCGCCCGACCTCATCCGCCTGTCGACCCTCGGCACGACGGTGAAGGACGGGCTGCTCACCAACCTCGACCCCTACTTCGACGCCTACGGCTGGGACAAGTTCCCCGCGGGCCAGCTCGCCGGTGCGCGGATGGATGACAGCGGCGTGCGCGGCGACGGCTCGCTGTGGCAGTTCGGCATCGGCTACAGCGTCACGGGAATCTACATGAACCAGAAGCTGGCCGACCAGGTCGGCATCACCAAGGTCCCCGACACCCTGGCCGAGCTCGAGGCCGACCTGCAGAAGGCGAAGGACGCGGGCGTCCTGCCCATCCAGACCGGCATGCAGGACGGCGTGGGCACCTTCGTGCTGCAGGCGCTCATCAACCAGTACGGCGACAAGCAGCCGCTCGTCGACTGGATGTTCAACAAGCCCGGCGCGACGATCCAGACCGACGCCGCGCTCCAGGGGGCCACGACCTTCCAGGAGTGGGCCCAGAAGGGGTACCTCCCGTCGGACGTCAACGCGATCAACTACACGACGATGGTCTCCAACTTCACCTCCGGCCAGGGACTGTTCATGTGGGACGGCAACTGGGATGCGGCGAACGTCGACAAGGGCCTCGGCACGGGCAACGCCCAGTTCTTCCTGATGCCGCCCGTGACCGCGGGCGGAAGCTACGTCGCCATGGGCACCGGCAACACCTTCGCCATCCCCGCGAAGGCGAAGAACGCCGACGCCACCGCGTTCTTCCTGAACTGGATCGCGACGAACGACAAGGCCCGCCAGATCGTCGTCGACGTCACCGGCGCCTCCCCCGGCGGCGACCCGGCGCAGTCCCTGCCCACCGTCGAACAGGGCAGCCTGATCGCTAAGGCTCTCGAGCTCTCCGCCCAGGTGGGCGCCGACGACGGCTTCACCGACTTCATGGCGAACTCGACCGCGGGTATCTACCAGGGCTCGCTGCAGCCCAACGAGCAGCTCCTTCTCACCAGCAAGATCACCCCGGCGGACTTCCTGAAGGCGACGCAGGACTTCTACGAGAACGATCTCGCCGCCAAGTGACCACCGCACGCGACAGCGGCTCGGCCGGGGCGGCGCACACCGCCCCGGCCGAGCCGGCCCGTGCACCGCGGCGTCGCCGCGGTCGCACCTCCCGCCGCCTGTTCGCCGTGGGGTGGCTGATGCTGCTCCCGGCGCTGCTGGCCTACCTCTGCTTCGTGATCTACCCCCTGATTACCGCCGTGCAGTACTCCTTCTACAAGTGGAACGGCATCGGAGCATCCACCTGGGTGGGAATCGGCAACTACGTGGAGATCTTCACGAACCCGCAGTTGCTCGCGCCGATCTTCAACGCGCTCATCCTGATCCTGTTCTTCTCCGGCATACCGATCGTGGCCGGTCTCGCCCTCGCGAGCCTGCTGCGCACCATGAGGCCGGGCCCCTTCGCCACAGCATCACGCACCATCCTCTTCCTGCCCCAGATCGTTCCGCTGGTCGCCGCCGGCATCGCGTGGTCGTGGATGTACGCCCAGTCCGGCACCATCAACTCCATCCTGAACGCGGTGGGCCTCGGCTTCCTCTCGCGCTCGTGGCTGGCGGAGTTCGACACCGCACTGCCGGCCGTCGGACTCATCGGCTCGTGGGTGCTCACGGGCCTCTGCACCGTGCTGCTGCTCACCGGCATGGGCAAGATCGACGGATCGCTCTACGAAGCGGTACGGCTCGACGGAGCAGGCTGGTTCCGGGAGTTCATCACCGTCACCCTGCCTGGTCTCCGCCAGGAGATCGCCGTGCTGGTGACCATCACGGTCATCGCCGCACTCAGCACCTTCGACATCATCTACACCACCACCAAGGGCGGCCCGGGCACGACCACCCTCGTGCCGGGCATCTCGATCTTCCGCCTGGCGTTCGTGCAGAGCCAGGTGGGTCTCGCCTCCGCCTTCGGCATCGTGCTGCTGGTGTTCGTGCTGATCATCGTCATCCCCATTCAGAGACTCTCCCGGGAGCGTGACCTGTGATCGTCAACCGCACCGAACTGGTCGTCGGGCGCATCATGCTCGTCGTCATCCTCCTGCTCACCCTGCTCCCCTTCGCGAGCATGCTCACGGCGGCGCTGCAGTCGCCCGACCGCATCCCCAACGGCTTCGCCTGGCCCACCGACCCGCACTGGGAGAACTTCGTCACGGCGTTCGTGGTGGGCAAGATCGGCACACTCATGCTGTCGAGCCTGTTCATCGTGGCGATCGTCGTGCCGGTGAGCCTGCTCTTCGCCACCCTCGCCGGCTACGCTCTCGGCAACCTGCGCATCCCGGGCGGACGGGTGGTGCTGATCGCCATGATCGTGGGCCTCACCATCCCCTTCGAGGCGATCGTGATCCCGCTGTACTACCAGCTCACCTCCTACGGCGTCATCAACACCCAGTGGGCGGTCATCCTCCCCCTGATCGGGCTCTACATGCCCTTCAGCGTGTTCTGGATGCGCGCCCACTTCATCGGGGTGCCCCGCGAGATCTCCGAAGCGGCCCGCGTCGACGGCGCGACCATCTGGCAGGAACTGAGGAGCATCCAGCTGCCCCTGGCACGGCCGGCGCTCTCGGCGCTCGGCATCCTGCTGTTCCTCTGGACCTGGAACCAGTTCCTTCTGCCCCTGGTGATGATCGACGACCCCGACAAGCGCACCATGGCGGGCGCGCTCGGCGCGTTCCAGGGCCAGTACATCGATGCGCTGCCGCTGCTGTTCGCGGCCTCGCTGCTCGTGATGGTGCCCACCGTCATCGTCTACATCATCTTCCAACGACAGTTCATCGGCGCCCTGCTCCAGGGCGCCGTGAAAGGCTAGGCCCTCCGTGACCTTCTCGCTGCCGCACGCCTGGGTGTGGGACTTCTGGACCATCCGCGAGGGCGACACCGTGCACCTCTACTACCTCCATGCCCCCAAGCACCTGGGCGACCCGGAGAAGCGCCACCGCAACGCGGCGATCGGCCACGCGACGTCGACGGACCTGCGTACGTGGACCGATCTCGGGCCCGTGCTCGAGCACGGGCTCCCGGATGACGCCGACGCCACCGCCACCTGGACCGGAAGCGTGCTCCGCGATCCCTCCGGCGGGTGGCGGATGTTCTACACGGGTTCGAGATTCCTCGAGGAGTCGTCATCGACCAACGTCGAGACCATCCTCGCGGCGACCTCGAGCGATCTGCACGCCTGGACCAAGGAGTGTGAATCTCCCCTCTCCGCCGACCCGGCCTGGTACGAGACGCTCCCGGATGCGACCTGGCACGAGCAGGCCTGGCGCGACCCCTGGGTCGTCCCGGGCGCGGACGGCGGCTGGCACATGCTGGTCACCGCGCGCTCCCGTTCGGTGGCCGACGACGTCGATCCGCGCGATCGCGGGGTGATCGGGCACGCCGTCTCGGACGATCTCCTCACCTGGAAGGCGGCCTCGCCGCTCAGCGCCCCGGGCGAGGGCTTCGCGCACCTGGAGGTGTTGCAGCTGGTGGAGATCGACGGTCGCCAGGCTCTGATGTTCTCCTGCGACTCCGGGCACCTCGCCGGTGCGCGTAGCGGCGATCCCGGCGGGGTCTGGGCCCTGCCCGTTCCCGACGAGGGCTTGTTCTCGGGAGCTCTCCTCTCGCTGAGCGGCGCCCACGCCGTCACGGGCGACGAACTGTACGCCGGCCGGGTGGTCAGCCTCCCGGAGGGCGGATGGGCGCTCCTCGGCTTCGAGAACATCGGCTCCGACGGCGAGTTCGTCGGGCGCCTGTCCGACCCGGTGCCCGTGCACTGGGACGAGACCGGCCGCCTGGTGGCCCGACGGAGCGAGCTCGTCCGATGAGCGGCTCCGGAGCATCCGTGAACGGCGCGGTGGCCACCGGGTTCGAGCCTGTGCTCGAGGCCTTCCGGCTCGCCGTCGAACACGACGTCGACACCGGCGCCGCGCTGTGCATCCGTCACCGGGGCGAGACCGTGGTCGACCTCTGGGCGGGCATCGCCGACGGTCGTACCGGCCGCCGATGGACCGGCGACACCCCGAGCGTCATCTTCTCCTGCACGAAGGGGGTGATGTCGATCCTCCTGGCCCGGCTCGTGCAGGAGGGCCGGCTCGACTACGAGGCGCGGATGACCGACTACTGGCCCGAGTACGGCGCGGCCGGCAAGGCGGCGACGCGCGTGAAGGATGCGATCGCGCACCGGGCCGGGCTGTCGGCACCACGGGTGGACTGGACGCGCGACGACCTGCTGGACTGGAGCAGAGCCGTCGCCCTGCTCGAGGCGCAGGAGCCTCTGTGGGAGCCGGGAACCGCGTGGAGCTACCACGCGATCACGCACGGCTGGATCACGGGCGAACTCGTGCGGCGGGTGAGCGGCTTCCCGCCGGGCGAACAGCTGTCGAAGCTCGTCTCCGTACCGCTCGGGATCGACGCCTGGCTGGGTCTGCCCGAGGAACTGCACGAGAGGGTGGCGCACCTGGTCGTCGGGCCCACCCTGCGCGAGCTGAACCTCCGGCAGGCCGCGCAAGCACGGCTCGTCGACGTCGACTGGCTCGGCCGGGCCATGACGCTCGGCGGCGCGCTGCCCCCGGAACTCGTCGGCGACGACGACGGCTTCAACCGCGCGGATGTGCAGGCAGCACAGATTCCCGGCGCCGGCGGCATCGCCTCCGCCCGGGCTCTCGCCGCGATCTGGTCGGCCACCGTGCACGAGACCGAGGGCCACCGCCTCCTGGAGGACGAGACCCTCGACACGGCGACCCGCGAACACACTTCGGGGGCGCCGATCTTCGCGGCACCCCCGCCGTGGCCCCGCTGGGGCATGGGGTTCCAGCTCGACTCGGCCGCTCGGCGCTACCTCGGCCCCGAGAGCTTCGGGCACGACGGCGCCGGCGGTCAGGTCGCCTTCGCCGACCGGAAGCACCGGATCGGCTTCGCCTTCCTGAGCAATCGGATGGAGGCCGACGACCCTCGCGGCACGGCGATCGTGACCGCGCTCGGCCGCGTTCTGGGCTCAGGACTGTAGCAGCGAACGCTCGCCCTAGGCCGCGTCGGCCAGGAACATCTCCCACTGCGGCTCGGCGCGCTCGGCGCCCTTGATCGTCCACCCCGCCTGATGCGGCATCCGCGGCGCGAAACGCAGCGACCAGCCCATCTCGGCGGGCGTGCGGTCGCCCTTCACGTTGTTGCAGCGCAGGCAGCAGGCCACGAGGTTCTCCCAGGTGTCCTTGCCGCCGCGCGAGCGCGGCTGGACGTGGTCGATGGTGGTGGCGGATGCGCCGCAGTAGCCGCAGCGCTGGCCGTCGCGCCGGAGCACGCCGCGCCGCGACACCGGCATCATCCGGTTCATGGGCACCCGCACGTAGCGGGTGAGCAGGATCACGGCCGGGCGCTCGTAGGCGCCCCCGATGCCGAAGACCGGGTGGTCGTCGTCGCTCGCGAGCACGCGAGCCTTCTCGTTCATCACCAGAACGAGCGCCCGCTTGAACGAGACGACGCCGAGCGGTTCATACCCTGCGTTGAGGACCAGTGTTCGCATGCTCTCCCTTTCGAAGAGACCTGGACGGCTTCCAGGTATTCGACGTTTCACACACCGACGACGGGGCCGGGAGACGAGCGGGCAACAAAAAAGGCGCCGTCACAATGACAGCGCCTTGCTCACAGAACCAGTTATCTGGCTCTGACTCAGTCCACTCGTGTGCCTGCGCACGAGCAGCAGGAGACGTTCCGTGGTGCGGAAGCTCCTACCCTGTGTCATCAGGCTCTCCAGATCTCGAGGACGATCAGAGCTACAGGGTACGACAGAAAAGGCGTGCCACATATTCGTGGCACGCCGATTCATGTGTCGGTAACGAAGTGTTTACACGCCCTAGGCGACGATCCGCACGAAGTAGTAGCTGCCCCAGACCGGGCGGTGCTCCACGTAGCGGCCCCAGTCGGGCGAGTCGATCATGCCGCCGGCGCCGTCGTAGATGCCCACGTGGCCGATCGGGTAGATCATCAGGTCGCCGGCCTGCGCATCCGCCGGGGAGATCGGGATGCCCATGGCCGCCTGGTTGCTGACGGTGCGCGGCAGATAGATGCCGAAGGCCCCGAAGACGTACTGGGTGAGCCCGTCGCAGCCGAAGCTCGTGTCGGGGCTCGCCCCGCTGCCGTAGGGCACGACGCCCACGAACTGCTGCGCGAAGGCGATGATCGCGGCACCGCTGTAGGAGCCCGAGGGCGGGTTCACGGTGAAGGCGCTGTTGGCGGTGGCACCCGAGGCCGCAGCGGTCGCGGCGGCGGCCGCGGCATTGTTCGCGGCTTCGGTGGCGGCCACGGCGGCCGCGGCGGCTTCACGCGAGGCGGCGAGCTGCTCGGTGGTGGGAGCCGTGTAGTTGTCGCGGCTGACCGCGAGTGCGGCGGAGGCGTCGGCCGGCACCTGCAGGGTCTGTGCGCCGCTCAGCGGGCCCGAGGTGGCCACACCCTGGTCGAAGCTGCCGCCACCGCCGAAGGCGTAGGCGGGAAGGGCCATGGTGGCGATCAGGCCGGCCGCGAAGGTCATCACCACGACGGTGACGGCGCCCTTCTTGGTCGGGCGCTTCAGTCGAGGGAGCCGGGGCATCCGGATGCTCGGAGCACGACGGGCGGGAACCGGCGGCGCGGCGAGCTCGAGCTCGGCACCGGGTGCACCCTCTCGGGTGCGCAACTCACGGCGGGTCAGAGGCTGTGAGGGGCTTTCGGGTGTCTTCGGGTCTTCGTGGTTCCGCCCGGTCTCGGGCGTCTCACCATATGGGGCCAAAATCAAGTCCTCCGGCACCTCTCGCAGCTAGGGCACTGCTCCCGTCCACACCGAATTGCGTGCGCCGTCAGCGACCAAGAGACGGGAATCGAGGTGTCTTGGCCCGCGTTCGCGGCCCTAGGTTGGCCGACGAACTCGTTAGAGAATACGGGAGGACCGGGCGTTTGTCACTTTGGACGGTGTCTTTTCTAACAATTCCGTAACGCTCGGGAATGGTTCTCTGACTAGATACCAACGAATATATGGCTTGCGACCTCGTTGGGGAGTTCCAGCCCCTCACCGAAACCTTCAACCTCTACGAGAACGTAGGAGCCGACCGCGGTGAAGGCCGCGGTGTTGCCCGGAACCACACCCGCCTGCTTCAGCTGGAGCAGCAGTTCAGGGTCGACCTGGGCCGGTTCGCCGAGCCGCCGGATGGTCTTGGTCTGCGGGCCGACGGCTCCGTGCACGAGCGTCACGATGTTCACGACGCCGCGGGTGAACGGCACCGATGCCGCGTCTCCGAAGGCGTCGAGCCCGGGGATCGGATTGCCGTAAGGCGACTCCGTCGGGTGGTCGAGCATGTCGAGGATGCGCCGCTCCACCTGCTCGCTCATCACATGCTCCCAGCGGCATGCCTCGTCGTGCACGAGCTCCCACTCGAGCCCGATCACGTCGCTCAGCAGACGCTCGGCGAGCCGGTGCTTGCGCATCACGGAGATGGCCTTCTTGCGGCCCACCTCGGTGAGCTCGAGGTGCCGGTCGAGCGAGACCACAACGAGGCCGTCGCGCTCCATGCGGCCGACGGTCTGCGACACGGTGGGCCCGGAGTGCCCGAGGCGCTCGGAGATGCGCGCGCGAAGAGGATTGATGTTCTCCTCCTCGAGCTCGAGGATCGTACGGAGATACATCTCGGTCGTGTCGATGAGATCTGCCAACGAATGCTCCTACGGCTTGTGAGGTGTACCTCACTCAGCCTAGTGTTCTGCGCTGACAGCAGGGCTTCAGCCGCGTCGATACTATGGACTTCATGCCGGAGATCCAGATTCCCACCGACCGACTTCCCGTGGACGGCCGTTTCGGCTGCGGCCCCTCCAAGGTGCGGCCGGCCCAGCTCGAAGACCTGCTCACGCGCGGCGCCTCGCTGCTCGGAACCAGCCACCGCCAGGCCCCCGTGAAGAACCTCGTCGGCTCCGTGCGCGAGGGGCTCTCCTCGCTCTTCACCCTGCCCGAGGGCTACGAGGTGGTGCTCGGGAACGGCGGATCGACCGCGTTCTGGGATGCCGCATCCTTCGGCCTGATCGAGAAGCGCGCCGAGAACCTCTCCTTCGGCGAATTCGGCTCGAAGTTCGCCGCGGCCGCCGGAGCCCCCTGGCTCGAGGCGCCCCACGTCGTGAAGACGGAGGCGGGCACCCGCGGCGAGATCGAGGTGCTCGACGGCGTCGACGTCTACGCCTGGCCGCACAACGAGACGAGCACCGGCGTGATGGCCCCGGTGAAGCGCGTTCACGGCGACGAGGGCGCCCTCACGGTGGTCGACGCCACGAGCGCCGCCGGCGGCATCGACTTCGATGCGGCCGAGGCCGACGTCTACTACTTCGCCCCGCAGAAGAACTTCGCCTCCGACGGCGGCCTGTGGATCGGTCTGTTCTCGCCGGCCGCGATCGAGCGTGTGGAGCGGGTGGCCGCATCCGGTCGCTACATCCCCGAGTTCCTCAGCTTGAAGAACGCCGTCGACAACTCGCGCCTCAACCAGACGCTCAACACCCCGGCGATCACCACGCTCGTGCTGCTCGACGACCAGGTGAGCTGGATCAACGACAACGGTGGCCTGCCCTGGGCCTCGGCGCGCACCACGGAGTCGTCGTCGGCCCTCTACGACTGGGCCGAGTCGGTCTCCTACGCCCGCCCGTTCGTGGCGAACCCGGAGCACCGCTCGCAGGTCGTCGTGACGATCGACTTCGACGACTCGATCGACGCGGCGGCCGTCGCCAAGACGCTGCGCCAGAACGGCATCGTCGACACGGAGCCCTACCGCAAGCTCGGCCGCAACCAGCTGCGCGTGGCGACCTTCGTGGCGATCGAGCCGTCCGACGTGCGCCAGCTCATCTCGTCGATCGAGTACGTCGTGGAGAACATCGGCGCCTGAGCTCCGGGCTTCGACAGGAGCCGCACGAGAAAGAGCGAGGAGCGGACCCACAGGGGTTCCGCTCCTCGCTCTTCGCGTGTTCAGGCCGGATGCGCGTCAGCGGTCGTCCCAGCGGCCTTCCGAGTGTGGATCGTCGTCGTCCGAGTCATCGTCGTCGGAGTCATCGTCGTCGGAGTCATCGGCTCCGGCCGCGAGTTCGTCGTCGTCGGTGACGTGGTCGTCGAGGTCCAGACCGTCGTCGTCGAGATCGTCGGCGTCGTCGAGATCGCCCTCGGCGTCATCCTCGTCATCGTCTTCGTCGTCGTGCTCAGAGTCGTCGTCCTCGTCGGAGTCGTCGTCGTCGAAGTCGTCGTCCGACTCCTCCTCGTCGCCGGCCGTCGCGGCCGCGAGCTCCTGGGCGAGCTGGTATTCGGCGAGCCGCTCCGACCAGGGCAGCCAGTCGGGCGCGATGAGTGCATCCGCGCCGGGCAGCATCTCCACCTCGAGCACCGAGGGCTCCGACTGCTCGTCGATGCGCGAGAGCGTCACCGTCCAGCGCCAGCCCGGGTAGCCCGGGAGCTTCGAGTCGAACAGCAGGCTGAGCACGTGGTCTTCTTCGGCGATCGAGCCGACCACGTCGCCGATGGTCGCCGCCGGGGTGATCTCCTGCAGCGCGGCGCGGGCGACGTCGACCGCGGCCAGCAGCACCTCGTCGGTGACCGGTACCGGCTTCTCCACCGCGAGCTCCACCACGTCGATCACATCGATCACCTGGTCGTCGGCGTCGAGCTCGACCACTTCGATCAGCTCGACATCGACGACCCCGACCTCGACCTCGACGGGCTCGGACGCCTCCGCGGCCGTGCCGGCGGTCTCGCTCCCGGGCTCGACAGGCGTCGGACCGGTGGGCGTCTCGTCAGACGGCACTAGGCGTCCAGCTCGTCGGCGACCTTGCGCAGCAGCGCCGCGATCTTGCGGCTGTGGGCGTTGTCGGGGTAGCGGCCGCGCTTGAGGTTGCCGCCGATGGAGTCGAGCACCTTCACCAGGTCTTCGACGATCACCGCCATGTCGTCGGCCGGCTTGCGCGTGAGCTTCACCAGGCTCGGCGGGGCCTCGAGCACCCGCACGGAGAGCGCCTGGGCGCCGCGCTTGCCGTCGGCGATGCCGAACTCGAGCTTCGTGCCGGCCTTCACCGTCGCACCGGCAGGCAGGGCTGACGCATGCAGGAACACTTCTTGACCGTCATCGGAACTGATGAAGCCGAAGCCCTTCTCGTCGTCGTAGAACTTGACCTTGCCGGTTGGCATCGTGAATCTCCTCGTGTAATCGGCCCGAATACCGCTCGTGGCCACTGCCCAGCCTACCGGTGGACGTATCCTTGTCGATGTGACTGATGGTGACAAGACTCCGGTGGGCAGCGCTGAACGCACGCTCACCTTCATGGTTTTCGCGACGATCGGGCTCTCGATCCTGGCATTCCTCGCGATCCTCGTCGCCACGGGAGTCGGAGTGCGCGACTTCAGCGGCGGGATCTGGCCGACGGTCTTCCTGCTCCCGCTGATCGGCCTGCCGATCGGCCTGGTGCTGATGATGGTGCTGCTCGTCATCAACATCCGCAAACGCCTGCGCGACGCTCGCGGGAGTCGATGAGCGATTCGCTCACCCTCGCCCGCCGGCTCGGCGCCCTCGATGACGGGGCGCTCACCGAGCTCCTGGTGAGACGACAGGTCGCCACACGAGACGTGCGCGACTTCTTCGACCTGGCCGACGCCCTGCTCGAACCCTCGTCGGTGCGGCTCGCCCTCCGCGCGATCGACCGCTCCTCCCTCGAGTTCCTCGCCGGCACGGGCGCCGGCGACGAGCCCCGCGACGCCGCCGGGCTCTGGGATGCGGCCCTGGCGCATCCGACGCCCGACGGCACGGCCGTCTACGAGTCCGTCGCCGCGACCGCTGCCGCCGTGCTGCACGACGCACCCGCGAGTCCGGTGCGCCCCGTCAGCACCGAACCGGATGCCCGGTCGGCCGGCGCCGATCGCGCGGCCGCAGCGGAGCGCGCGTTCACCGTGCTCTCCGCGGTCTCCGAGCTCGTGCAACAGCTGCGGATGGCGCCCCTGCGCATCCGTGCCCGCGGCGGCGTCTCGGCCACCGACGACAAGCGGCTCGCGATCGTGCTGGGCGTGGACCCCGTCGACGTCGGGGCCCTCATCGAGCTCGCCACGGCCGCGCGCCTCGTGACGGTCGACGGCGACACCCTGGTCTCCACGACGGCGGCGGATGCCTGGAACCTGCACTCGCCCGGCCGCCGCTGGCTCGAGCTCGCGCGCAACTGGCTCGCCGAGCAGGAGGCGCCGTACCGCTTGGCTCTCGGCTCCGCCGCACCCGAGTGGTCGAGCGGCGCGAACCTCCGCTCCGCCTTCACGGCGGCGTTCCCGGCCGCCGATGCGGCCATGACCGAGCGTCTCGACCACCTCGATCACGTCGCCGCGCTGCTCGGCGCTGCGATCGACGGCCGCCCCTCCGCCTTCGGCCGCGCCGCGCTCGACCCGGCGCCGGCGGAGGCCGCCGCGATCCCCCTCGACGGCGAGCTCCCCGCCGAGGTGGGCCAGGTCTACCTCCAGCACGACCTATCGGTGATCGCACCCGGCCCGCTCTCCCCCACCATCGATTCGCGGCTCCGCAAGCTGGCCGACATCGAGACCCGCGGCGTCGCCTCGGCCTTCCGCATCTCGCAGCAGAGCATCGATCGGGCGCTCGCCTCGGGCGAGACCGAGCTGTCGTTGCGCGACTTCCTCGGCGAGATCTCGCTCACCGGGCTCCCCCAAGCCGTCGACTACCTCATCGGCGAGGGCGGCCGCCGGCACGGGCTCGTGCGGGTGCGCCGCTTCGACGATCCCGACCGCGGTCCGCGCACCATCGTGCACACCACCGACGCGGCGCTGCTCGGCGCGATCGCGGTCGACCAGTCGCTGAGCCCGCTGGGGCTCCGGCGCGAGGGCGACGGAGCCCTTTGGAGCCGCGTGGACGCCACGACCGTCTACTGGATGCTCGCCGACGCCCGCTACCCGGTGCTCGCCGAAGACGTCAACGGCGACGAGCTCGTGATGCGCCGCAGCCGCATCGCCACCCCGGCCCGTCCCGGGCCCGCGGCGACGAGGGCGGATGCGGTGTCCGAGCTGGTGCTGCGGCTGCGCTCGGCCTCGGAGCAGTCGTCCGACGACTCCACCGCCTGGATGACGCGCCTGCTCGACAAGGCCGTGCGAAGCCGCAGCCCGATGACCATCGACGTGCGGATGCCCGACGGCAGCACCACCCAGCTCCAGGTCACCCCGCTGAGCCTCCAGAATGGTCGCCTCCGCTGCGTCGACGTGCGCGCCGGGGTGGAGCGCACGGTGCCCGTGGCGAACATCGTGGCGGTCACTGCGGCCTGAGCCCCCGCACCGACCGGATGCCCAGGGTCAGCGCCTAGACTTGGCAGCTATGCCAGACGGCCCTCTCATCGTTCAAAGCGACCGCACCGTGCTGCTCGAGGTGGCGCATCCGGCCGCCGAGACCGCCCGCCACGAGCTCGCGGTGTTCGCCGAGCTCGAGCGCGCGCCCGAGCACGTGCACACCTACCGCATCACCCGGCTCGGTCTCTGGAACGCGCGGGCCGCCGGTCACACGGCCGACGAGATCCTCGCCACGCTGGACCGCTTCTCGAAGTACGCCGTGCCGCAGTCGGTCTCCGTCGAGGTGGTGGAGACGATCGACCGCTACGGCAAGCTCGTGATCGAGCGCCAGGCGGAAGGGCCTCTGCTGCTGAAGTCGACCGACCCGGCCGTGCTCGCCGAGATCACCCGCGGCAAGAAGGTGGGCCCGCTGCTCACCCAGCGTCTCGACGCGAACACCTGGAGCATCGAGCCCTGGGCCCGCGGACAGCTCAAGCAGGAGCTGATCAAGCTCGGCTGGCCGGCCGACGACCTGGCCGGGTTCACGCCCGGCACCCCGCACGAGATCGGTCTCGACGAGAGCGGCTGGCACCTGCGCGACTACCAGCAGAAGGCGGTCGACAGCTTCTTCGAGCACGGCTCCGGCGTCGTGGTGCTCCCCTGCGGCGCGGGCAAGACCCTGGTGGGCGCCGGGGCGATGGCCACCGTCAAGACCAACACGCTCATCCTGGTCACCAACACCGTCTCGGCCCGGCAGTGGCGGAGCGAGCTGCTGAAGCGCACCACCCTCACCGAAGACGAGATCGGCGAGTACTCGGGGCTCGTGAAGGAGATCAAGCCCGTCACCATCGCGACCTACCAGATCCTCACCTCGAAGCGGAAGGGCAACTACGCCCACCTCGAGTTGCTCGACGCCCTCGACTGGGGCCTCGTGGTCTACGACGAGGTGCACCTGCTGCCCGCGCCGGTGTTCAAGCTCACCGCCGATCTGCAGGCCCGCCGCCGCCTCGGCCTCACGGCCACCCTCGTGCGCGAAGACGGGCGCGAGGCCGACGTGTTCAGCCTCATCGGCCCGAAGCGCTTCGACGCCCCCTGGAAGGAGATCGAGGCCCAGGGCTACATCTCGCCGGCCAACTGCTACGAGGTGCGCGTCGACCTGCCGTTCACCGAGCGCATGACCTATGCCGCCGCCTCCGACGACGAGCGCTACCGGCTGGCCGCCACCGCGCCGGTGAAGCTGGATGCGACCCGCGCGCTGATCGAACGGCACCGCGGCGAGCGCATCCTGGTCATCGGTCAGTACCTCGACCAGCTCGACGAGCTCTCGCGGGAGCTCGGCGCCCCGCAGATCACGGGGGCGACGCCGGTGGCCGAACGCGAACGGCTGTTCCAGGCCTTCCGCGACGGCGAGGAGCTCATCCTGGTGGTGTCGAAGGTCGCGAACTTCTCCATCGACCTGCCCGAGGCGAGCGTGGCCATCCAGGTCTCGGGCTCGTTCGGCTCACGGCAGGAGGAGGCCCAGCGGCTCGGCCGGCTGCTGCGGCCCAAGGAGTCGGGACTGCCGGCGAGCTTCTACACACTCGTCGCGCGCGACACGGTCGACCAGGAATTCGCGCAGAACCGGCAGCGCTTCCTCGCCGAGCAGGGCTACGCGTACACCATCGTCGACGCCGACACCATCGCCGCCTAGCGCCCCAGATGCTCCCAGCTTTCGCTCAGCGAATCCGCAGAGAATAAGCTCATGACCGGCCCCCGCATCCTCATCGTCGACGACGAACCGAACATCCGCGACCTCCTCACCACGAGCCTGCGCTTCGCCGGCTTCGCGGTGCGTGCCGTCTCCAACGGCGCCCAGACCATCTCCGCCGTTCTCGAGGAGGAGCCCGACCTCATCATCCTCGACGTCATGCTGCCCGACATGAACGGTTTCGGCGTCACCAAGCGACTGCGCGCGGCGGGCTACACCGCCCCCATCCTCTTCCTCACGGCGAAAGACGACACCGAGGACAAGATCACCGGCCTCACCGTGGGCGGCGACGACTACGTCACCAAGCCGTTCAGCCTCGACGAGATCGTGGCGCGCATCAAGGCCATCCTGCGTCGCACCATGCAGGCCGACGAAGACGCCATCATCCGCGCCGGCGACCTCACCATGGACCAGGACACCCACGAGGTCTTCGTCGGCGACGCCGCCATCGAGCTCTCCCCCACCGAGTTCAAGCTGCTGCGCTACCTCATGCTGAATCCGAACCGCGTGCTCTCGAAGGCCCAGATCCTCGACCACGTCTGGGAGTACGACTTCAACGGCGACGCCGGCATCGTGGAGAGCTACATCTCCTACCTGCGGCGCAAGCTCGACGCCCACACCGAGGAGTCGCTCATCCAGACCAAACGCGGCTTCGGCTACATGCTCAAGGTCAGCAAAGCCTGAGCTTGCCGCGCCGGCGGCGCGATAGCCTTCTCTCCTCATGCTCAACGCCATCCTGAAGCAGTGGAACGCGATCTCGCTCCGCAGCAAGATCACCGGGGTCACGGTGCTCATGCTCACCTTCGGGCTCGTGGTCTCGGGCGTGGGCACCATGATCGTGCTGCGCACCTACCTGCTGCAGCAGGTCGACAGCCAGCTCGACACCGCGGCGAAAGATCCGTCGCCGTTCCTCGGGCCCGACGCGGCGCCCGACTCGTTCCGCATCCAGGACATCACCTCGGCCCCCACCGACTACTTCGTGGGCCTGCTCGACGCCTCGGGCAACCTGTTGGTGAGCAACTGGTCGGGCGACGACACGCAGGCGATGCCCTCGGTGAAGGTCTCGCTCGAGACCGCGAACGCGCTGGGCGGCAAGGTCTTCAGCGTGGAGTCGGCCGACGGCCGCACGCAGTGGCATGCGGTGGCCACCACGGTCTATCTCTTCGGCGGCTCCGGCAACCTCGGCAACGTGGTGATCGCCAAGTCGCTCGCCGAGACCGAGAAGACCACCGCCACCTACCTCTCGATCTTCCTGGCCTTCGGCGTGGGCGTCGTCATCCTCGGCGCCATGCTCACACGCCTGCTCGTCACCTCCACCTTCGGCCCGCTGCGGGAGGTGGAGCGCACGGCGGCGGCGATCGCCGACGGCGGCGACTTCAGCCGGCGCATGTCGGACGCGACGCCGAACACCGAGGTCGGCCGCCTCAACCGCTCGCTCAACACGATGCTCTCGCGCATCGACAGCGCCTTCGCCGACCGCGCCCGCACCATCGACCAGATGCGCCGCTTCGTGGGTGACGCCTCGCACGAGCTGCGCACCCCGCTCGTCTCGGTGCGCGGCTACGCGGAGCTCTACCGCATGGGCGCCCTGCAGACTCCCGAGGACGTGGCGCAGGCGATGGACCGCATCGAGAAGGAGGCGATCCGCATGGGCACCCTGGTCGAAGACCTGCTCGAGCTCGCGCGCCTCGACGAGACCCGGCCGTTGCAGCTGGCCCCGGTCGATCTCGTCCCCCTCACCCTCGATGCGGCGATGGATGCGCGAGCCGCGAGCCCGGGCCGCGTCGTCTCGGTCATCACCCCGCACGGCCCGTCCTCGGTCACCTTCGCGCCGGCCCTCGACGGCACGGCGACGGATGCGGCCGACTCCGGAGCGGCCGCGTCCGAGAAGCCGAGCACGGCCACCCGCCCGATCACCTTCGCCAACAGCGCGCTCGCCCGCCTCCGGCGGCGGCCCCGCGCGGCCGGCGACGGAACGGAGACGGGCCCCATCACCGAGCTGGACTCCGCCTCGGCGCCCGCGACCGGCCCGGTCGCGCGCTCCGCGGCCGGCCGCGGATTCGGTGCCTCGCGGCGCACGCCCGCTCCGGCGCCTCAGTCCGTACCGACCGAGGCTGCAGGCCCGCAGCCGGTCGAGCTGCGTCCGATCGTGCTCGCCGAAGAGAACAAGATCCGGCAGGTTCTCACCAACCTGATCGGCAACGCGCTGCGCTTCACCGACGCCGACAGCCCGATCGAGCTCTCTGTGCAGGTCGACCAGGCCGCCCAGCTCGCGACCGTCGACATCGTCGATCACGGCGACGGCATCCCCCCGCAGATCCGCGAGAAGATCTTCCAGCGCTTCTGGCGCGCCGACTCCTCGCGAACCCGCGAGACCGGCGGGTCGGGCCTCGGACTCGCGATCGTCTCCTCGATCGTCGCCGCCCACCACGGCACCGTCGAAGCCCGCGAGACCCCCGGCGGCGGCGCCACCTTCCGCGTCTCGCTTCCCCTCGTCCCCGCAGGCGC